>CAOJSF010000005.1 GCA_948442695.1 uncultured Clostridia bacterium
CACTCACTTTGTCCGTGTTATTCTTGCGTGCCTAAAGAAAACACTCTCTTTGTTCATGTTATTCTTGCGTGCCTAAAGAAAACACTCACTTTGTTCATGTTATTCTTGCGTGCCTAAAGAAAACACTCACTTTGTCCGTGTTATTCTTGCGTGCCTAAAGAAAACACTCTCTTTGTTCGTGTTATTCTTGCGTGCCTAAAGAAAACACTCACTTTGTCCGTGTTATTCCTCCCGTTTTCTATTAAAACACTCATTTCATTCGTGTTGTTCATCCCATTCCTAAAAAAAAAGATGCTTAAACAACTGCATCTTTTACAATAAATTTTTTTATAAATGTTTTACGATGAATTTCTGAAAAGCCATGATTTTGAAGTGCCAAAATATGCTCCTTTGTCCCATATCCTTTATTTCGAGTAAAACCATATTCTGGGAATTTTTTATCTAAATCTTGCATCAACCTATCCCTATAAACTTTTGCAAGGATGGAAGCAGATGCAATATTATAAGACAATGCATCTCCCTTTATGATATTGTCCTGTAAAATATCAGTATCAATTTTGACTGCATCAATAAGAACAATATCAGGCTTTGTATTAAGACCTTCAAGAGCATTTTTCATCCCCATCTTTGTCGCATTCAATATATTGATTTCATCTATAATATTATGGTCAATTTCCACAATTTTGTAATCGATTGCAGTCATTATTATTTTTTCAAAAAGTTCTTCTCTTTTTTTTGCAGAAAGTTTTTTACTATCATTAATCCCATCAATTATTTTATCTTCATCAAGAGGCATAATAACACAAGCACAAACCACCGGTCCTGCCAGTGGCCCTCTGCCTGCCTCATCTATTCCTGCTATCAAACCACCTTGATATTTTTTCTCGTAATCAAGCATTTACCCTCCGCTTAAACAAAAGAAAAAATTGAATAATTCATATTTATTTAAATCAAAAAAAGATAAATTATTCAAATTCTATTTATTAATAATTAAAATTAATTATATGAAATTACCAACAAAAATCAGTAAAAAGAACAAAAAAAAGCGTTTTTTTAATATTTTTTATTAAATTTTTAATAAAAATAAAGAAATTATCTTCTTATTCTTTATTTTTATATCTTCTTTTTCTAGGAATTGTAAGAATTAAAACAAGCGCTATAACACCAACTCCACCAGCAACAATCATTGCCGAAATATTTTGGAATCCGCCAGCAAGACTATAGAATGAGCATATCTGAATACTCATATCATTTTTGTCAAATTCTTCATCGAGACTTATTATGACTTTATTTCCTTTGAGTTTATAGAAAGCATCAGTCTTTATTTCTTTATCTTTTGAATCCTTATCATTTGTCTTAACAACTATTTCCATAGTCCCATCAAAAGCAAACTTATATGATGTCGAAATGTTTCCAACCTTTGTTGTATAACTTCCAACAGGCAAAATCACACAAGGATAGGCAAAACCTATCACAACAAAAGCCAAACATATCAATAAAAGTAATTTTCTAAACATAACTTTTCTCCTTATTCTATTTTAACATCATTTTCTCTCTTTTGCAATAAAAATTTTAAATTTTGACATTTTTCTTAAAACAAAATTAAGAAAAATAAATCATTTTATATCAAATTAAATTTGCTTAGAAAAATTTTATTTGTTATAATAATAAAAAGAATGCAAATTTTAAAACAAAGGACAAGTTTATGAGTATTTTTTTGAATATCTTATTTTTAATTCTAGGCATGGCTTTTCTGATAAAAGGTGCTGATACTTTTGTAAGCGGTGCAAGTGCAGTCGCAAAAAAATTCAAAGTGCCCGCCCTTTTTATAGGGCTTACCATTGTAGCACTAGGGACAAGTCTTCCAGAACTTTCTGTCAGCATTGCAAGTGCTGTCAAACAAAACGTTGATATGTCTGTTGGCAATATTGTTGGCTCTAATATGATGAATATGCTTCTTATTTTCGGAATTACTATATTGATAAAACCAGTCACAGTAAAATCATCAAGTAAAAAACTTGATTTCCCATTCCTAATCGCCATCACATTGCTACTTCTCCTCCTCAGCGTTGACACAATAATAAATGGTGATTCTCAAAACCTAATCACAAGATCTGAAAGTATTATATTTATAGCAACTATAATAGGTTATATCACAATTTCAATCTTACTCGCAAAACAAGAACGTAAACAAAATATATTCAAAACAGACAATATGCAATTTTCTGTTGATACAAATGATGACACATCAATCATTAAAATGAAAAATAATGAAATTGCTTCAACAGAACAAAACGACAATAAAATTGAAAATCCAAACAATGAAAATGAAAGTGAGCGCATAAACATTGAAAATGAAAGTGATAAAAATAACATAATAAAATTTAAAAAAGAAAAAAAATCAAAATTAAAGAAAAACAAAAATGAAAAAATGCTTAAAAACTGGCAAATAGTGATTTTTATAATTTTAGGTTTGGCTGGAGTAATTTTTGGTGCCGAATGTGTATCAACCACTGCTCAGTTTCTTGCTCTTAAAATAGGCATGAGCGAAGCACTCGTCGGAATTACTGTTGTCGCAATCGGGACAAGCCTGCCAGAACTTGCAACATCAATTTCCGCCTCTTTAAAAGGAGAAAATGAACTTGCACTCGGGAACATTCTCGGCTCAAATATCATGAACATTGCTCTTATTTTAGGCACTGTCGGTCTTATTACACAAATTCAAGTTTCATCTTTAATTCTTATTGACATCTTGATATTATTTGTCTGCACTATTATTTTTTCAATAATTTGTATGTCAAAGAAAAATCTCGGTCGTATTATAGGTTTTATTTTTGTGATGATGTATGTTGCTTATATGACTTTTGCTATAGTAAGAAATTATTGCTTTTAACAAGTCTTTTTATCATAATTAAAAATAATTCTATAAAATTTTTATATTTTTTCAAAGCAAAACAATCAAATATCATGATTTATTTTATTTATTTTAAAACCGACCTTTTTTCTAAATGAAAAAATTAATATCTTTTGCATATTAATTTTTTTTATTCTTATTCTAAAAAAAAGGATTGATATGAAAAGAATTTATAACATTTCCAAAAAGAAAATGGAGTATGTCAAAGGAGAAGCATATTTTTATCAAGTTGAAGAAAGGCTTAAAAATTATCCATACTTAAACAAAGATTTCCAAACAGATATTTTAATAATCGGAGGTGGAATTGTTGGTGCAATAACAAATTATTACCTTTCACAAAAATATGATGTCGCACTCATTGACAAATCAAGATTTGGTAGTGGTTGCACAAGTTGTGCGACAGTGCTTTTAGAATATCAACTTGATGATTTTGCAGAAAATCTTTTAAGTGTGATGAGCGAAGATGAAATATCACAAGTTTATCGAATGGGACAAGAAAGCATAATCGAAATTGATAGGTTTATAAAAAAACATGGAAACTATTGTCATTTTAGTCTTCGCAGTTCACTTCTCTTTACAAACAAACTTTTTGGAGTCAAAGCAATAGAAAATGAATATCTTTTCAGAAAAGAAAGAGGATTCAAAGCAAAACTTATTTATCCGGAAAACAATTCTTTCCCTTTCAAGTTTAAAGCCGGCCTTTACTGTCCTGATGGCGGAGCAGAGTTCAATCCATATCTTTTCACAAAACAAATGATTGAAAATTCACGAAATCAAGACAAACTTTTTGAAAACACCGAAATTCAGTCAATATCTAAAACAGAATACGGATATATTGCAACTACAAATTTTCATGACAAAATATATTGCAGAAAAATTATATTTGCAACCGGCTATAACTTCGAACTTCTTGAAAACGCAAAACTTTGTGACAGAGCAATTTCATACACGATAGTCACAAATCCTCTTAAAAACCTATCTCTGCCCGAACAAACGCTTATTCAAGATGATGAAGTCCCCTATCACTATATGCGAGTATTACCAGATAAAAGAATAATCTTTGGAGGTGAAGACAGCAAATTCAATAAAAAATCAATAGACGACTCACTTGCTGAGAAAAAATATAAAAAACTAAAAAATACCCTATGCAAAATGCTTCCAAATTATAGCGAGTAAATTGAAATTTGTTATAAATTTTGCGGGGCATTTGGTTCAACAGAAAATAATCTGGGGCTTATAGGCAAAACAAATATAGAGAATATATTTTATATGCTAAGTTGCGGAGCAAATGGAATTATAAATGCGATATTTGGTGCAAAACTGCTTGAAGACATTTTCGAAAATAGATACATCCCTTTAGAACATCTTTTCTCTCCATTGCGAGAAAATTAATAATTTTGATTTTATTAATCAAACCTCTCCACCCATATTTAGGCAATCTCTTTAAACTAAGTAGCATTTTCGGATTCAAGTTTTGAAAATGACGATTTCACCCATTCTTGTTCTTAATATACTCAAAACTTAAAAAAAACATCATAAAATTGATGTTTTTTATTTATTTTTTAATAATTTTCTTATATTAATCTTGTTCGATTGATGTTTTGATTGTCTAATTTAAAATTTTTTCCTTATAATATTGCATACTTTCTGCAATAATTTTTTCGGCTTGACTTTTACCCTCCAACCCTTTTATTTCAACTTTTTTATTTTCAAGTTCTTTATATACATTTAAAAAATGTCTAAGTTCATCAAAAATATGTGCTGGAAGTTGGCTTACATCGGTATAATTATTATACTGTGGATCACCAAAAGGAATGGCTATCACCTTTTCATCTCGCTTGTCTCTGTCGTTCATGACAATTACCCCGATGGGATAACATCTTACAAGACACATCCTTTCAAGAGGTTGACTGCAAAGCACAAACACATCAAGTGGGTCATTATCCTTGCCATAAGTCAATGGAATGAAACCATAATTCATAGGATAGTGAGTGCTTGTATAAAGCACTCTGTCCATAAGCAAAAATCCAGTTTCCTTGTCAAGTTCATACTTTGTCTTATCACCCTGTTGAATTTCAATACAAACAACAAAATTATGTGGCTTTATTCTTTCTTCGCTGATATCTTTCCAAATATTCATAAACATCTCCCTTAAATATATTTTACATTATTTCAAAGAAAAATCCTAATATTTTTTTAATTTTTAAAACAAAACTCTTAAAACAGCAATTTCAATATAAAACAAATCAAAACCAAACAAAACGAATTTTACAGGGAATTATACCCATTATTTGACTAAACTTTTGACTAAACTTTTGAAACAAAATTTGCACAAAGGTTGATTTTAACAAAAATGACATACTATATATTGAATATAGTATGTCATACAACCACAATATGGTGCGTCGCAAGGGGGGCGTCGCGTTAAGAAAAGTTGCCTGTGGCAAGTTTTTAGCCAAAGCCGGGAGCAACTTGTTTGCGGTCTGGCTCCGACAGGAGCGAACCCCTGGGTTCGAATCCCATAAAACCTTTAATAGATTCTTTTGTTGGTGCGTCGCAAGGGATTCGAACCCCTGACCTTTCGTTCCGTAGACGAACGCTCTATCCAGCTGAGCTAGCAACGCATATATTTGAACACTTTGTATTATATCACATTATTTTCAATTTTGCAATCGTTTTTTATGATTTTATCATTATTTTAATTAATTTGTAAAGTTTTATACTGATATCGAAAATAAAATATAGGAGTTATAAAGAATGAAAATTAGAATTACAGGAACATCTAAGAATTAAATATTGAATATTATTATAAACACTTAGAATCTGATCCATGTGTGAGATATCTTGAATAAAAAAACACCTTGCGGTGTTTAGAATTATTAGTCTAGCGATTTCATTTCTTTTCTACAAGATTTAACTAATTTCTTGTAAAGTGAATTAAATTCTTTTGAAGAGAGTTTATTTTGTTTATTATTTAACTTCTCAAACTCCTCTTCATACTTAATGATTAATTGCTTTTTTAATTCAAGTTTTTTAAAAATAGATGTTAATTCTTCCATATAAACTCCTTTTATATATTCACATTGTAACATAAAAGAAAAATAAAAAAAACAAAAAGAGAGGAAAAAATGAATAAAGTTAAGAAATTGATTTTTAAGTGTGACTTAATTATTTTAGAAAATAAATTGTTGTTGAATGGAGTTAAAGAGTTTTTAAAAGGAGTAAAAGAACATGTATGATTTAAAAAACTTATTAGTTGAAAATGAGATTTTGAAACATAATGTAAAAGTTTTAATTGAAAGAAATTCAGAACTTTTATTGAAAATAAAGAATTTAGAAATACAAAATGAACAGCATTGGCTGAATAAATTGATTTAAAAGGAGTATTTATGAAAAATTTAACATTTAAGCAAGTAATAAAAATGTTTGATGAATTAATGGCTAAAGGCTATCAAGTCGAAGAAATAGTCAATATGCCTATAGAAATAGGTGAAAATTGATAGGTATAAAAAATGATAGTTTTAAAAGTTTTTAAATACATATTTCAAATTGGTCTATGTGTTGGTGTTGTTTGTTTAATCGCATTCTTAACAACATTGATTTAAAAAAAAAATGTCGGAGGTAATTTTGAAGAAAGTTTTAAAATTTTATGAAAATACAAAAATTCGATGTATTGCAATGTTTTTAATTTTATTCGCTTTTTTAATTTTTAACGGCTTTTCAAATGTTCAACTTGCAAAAGCAGAAAGCATCGAATACTCAAGTGTTCTTGACGATTTATCTAAGGACGAAAATTTTAATCAGTCAAAATATATAGAGAAGATTAATGATTATTCATTGCAGTTGATTCAAATTGCTGAAAGTGAAAGTAAAGAGTTGTTTATTTATGTTTATCAGCCTTCTGGCACAATTAGACCTTTAAAAGCAACTTCAATTAATATTTCTACTGCTAAATGTGAAGAGTTAGATTTTAAAAACTATAAACTTGAACTTTTAAGTTATTCAAAAACTCTTTTTAAATATAAAGTCAACAATTTTCAAGTTTCTGATAAGGAAAATAGATATTATGAAATATCTTCCATTTTTAGAAAATGGGATGGAAATATAGATGACGTCTTAGATAAAACAACTGAGAATTCAATATCAGAAGTTAGTTTTGCTGTCGGCAAAGCATATCACATTAGTGGAAAAGATAATCAAGAAATTATCTGTGAAGATGTTGAAACAATTAAAATTACTGATAAATATGTTGGTTTTATTCGTTATTTGGAAGGCTTTTTTCTCTATAATGATTCATGCGACGCTCATTATGTTGCTTTTTCTACTGACAAACAAATTGACAAGTTGTTAGAGGCTGACATATTTTATGTTTCATGTTCAGTAGAAGAAAGGGAAAATCTGACTGGCAAACATCCTGAATATGGCAAAAATCAAGATAATTATAAACATTTAACAAGTGATGACACAGTAGGAAATAAACCTATTTTAGGAAAGCCTCATACCTGGAAAAGAATTGAAACAGTTGAAGATTTTATTGCTGAAGAAAAATTGACAAACGAAGCAAAGAACAATTTATCTGATATGAAATGGGTCTTGAGATTTGTAGAAACCGATTATAAATCCGCACCATCTGTTTCTGGCACTAAATATAATTATTACACTAAAGTTTCAGATGTCTCAATTTTGCGACTTAAATTTGAGACTGACGGTGAAGTTTTTAATCTAGGTGTGGTCGACAACAAGCAAACTGGAAGTTTAACACCCGACAATCCACAAATAAGTATTTTTGATAAAATTATAAATCTTGTTATAAAAATTGTAATCGGAATTGTTAGTTTAATTTTAATAGTCGAATTAATCAAACTTATAGTTTACATATTTAAAAGATAAAAGGAGTATGATATGTCAAAAAAATTTTGGACAAGTCTAGTTGTAAGTATATTTGCTGTTGCCATTTTAGGCGGTGGCATTTATACATTATGCAACTATGATGACATAAAAGATAAAATTCAAGGTGGCAATGGTTCACATAAACCTGTTAATCCAGATATACCAACCGACCCTGAATTCCCATTAACTTTTGTTGTTAAATTTTTAGGTTATGAAAAAACAGAAGTTCAGACTATTGCTATCGGTGATTATGCAAAAGAACCTGCGATACCTCCTCAAAAAGAAGGCTATGTATTTAAGGGCTGGATGATTAGTGACACGATAATAAAAGTAAGTGATATAATAATCAATCAAAATATAACATTTGTTCCATGTTTTATCAAAACCTTTAAAATAACTTATTCTGTTGGAGATGTTACAAAAACATTTACTCAAGAAGAAGGCTTTTTGAAATATGGTCTTGTTGAATATATTATCCCAAATGGTTTTGTTTTTGATTACTGGTTATGCAACGGACAGAAAGTTGAAAGTCTGCAAGATATAACAGTTGTACGAGATATTCGATTAGAGGCTGTTTTGACACAAATTCATGAAGTATCATTTTATGACCGTGGAACTCTTTTTATCAAAGATGTCAGACATGGTGAACTTGTGGAAATAAAAGAACCTAATGCTCCTGGTTATAAATTTATAGGCTGGGCTAATAGTGATGATATTATTGTTGATTTGGTAAACTACCCTATTGTTCGTGATGAATTTTTAACAGCAAAATTTGAAGAAGTTGAAATGGAGAAATTAGAATTTACTCTTACTGATGAGCAAATACAAACAATCAAACAAAATGGCTGGAATCCTGCGTTTGGTGGTGTCGCATTAGAAGTTATAGATTTTTATTATTGTGCAAAATTAAAAACCATATATTTTTATCTTCGAGGTGTTGATAGAGCAACTCGACCTGTTTATAACGAATGTGGAGTTCAAGTTGAAAAAGATGAAGATATATCACCGGAGTATATTATTGAACAAATAAGTATCGAAAATAATCCACTTATTTATATGCATGGTTTTAAGTCAGCAAAAAAATTAAACAATGAATATTTTGAATCAAATAAAGAAAGTCAATATGAATTTGAAAATCGAAGATTTTCTTTAGAAAATATATACATAGAACTTGCCTCGTCGTTTAAGGACGGAAAAAGAACTTATTTTTATTACATGCTTGCAATAAATGAAGATGGTTCAATTTTAAAAATTAATCAAAAAGATGACGAAAGTTATATTTATGACGATAAATCAATAACTGATTCTGATTTCTGTTCAATTCTTTTAGAAAAATTTAAAGTTTAAGGAGAAACAATATGAAAAAAATAACAAAAATATTAATCAGCGGTGCTATAGTGGTGCTGTTAAGCACTGGGCTGACTCTAGGTCATATCTATCGAAATGAAATTAAAGATTTCTTTACTGGTGTTTTTGCGAAAGCCGAAACACCTTCTAAACCAAATGGTGAAGAAATTAAAGGCTTTAAATTTTCAGGCAATAAAATAACCGGTTATACTGGCACCGAGGTCAATCTTCAATCTTTACCAAATTCATACTCAAAAACCGATGAATTGATTGAGTCATTTGATTCTACTTATGCAGATTTGTCAGAAAATGAAGAGATGATTGAAAAATTGATGAACCATAGTTTTAACTGCCAACCTCAAGGCAAAGATAAATTTTACTGCTCTGATTTATATTCTTGGGAAGAACAAATATCAGTTCTTTTTGAAGATGAAGATATTGAAAATATTCCTCTTAAATTTGAAATTTTAAAGACCACATACTATGAAGGTGACGATTTTAAAGTGACTGCAATAGGCGACCGTGCCTTTGAAGGAAATACGATAATTACTGATATTGTCATTCCTGACTACATTACTGAGATAGGCAGTGGTGCTTTTGATAGTTGTTCAAGTCTGATTAATGTAACTTTGAATAAAAACATCAACTCATTAGAAATGTCAACATTTTGTGGTTGTATAAATTTAGAGAATATTAATATAGAAAATATCACTCGTTTTGACAATTATGTTTTTAGTGGTTGCAAGAGTTTGAAAAATGTAACCTTAAATGAAAATCTAAAAGAAATTTCATCAAACTTATTTCAAAATACCGGTCTTACATCAATTAAAATTCCTTCTTCAGTTGAACGTATAAAAATGATGGCTTTTTCGGGTTGCTCAAATCTAACAGAGATAACAATTGAAGAAGGTGTTAAAGAACTAGATTCATCATTTATTGAAGGGACTGCTGTCACAAAACTTGAATTACCTTCAAGCATAGTGTTCTCTGACTATATCAGTTTTTCAAACGATAACCTGGAAGTTGTTAAATTCAATATGGACTTGTCGATGACTCAATTATCAAATTTTCTTTACTCGAATAATTGTCAAGTTTTTGTGAAAAGCGAAATTGAAAAAGAATGTTTTACTGATGAAAATGTAAATAATTTTGCTCAGTATAACGGAAGGATATTTTCTCTTGAAGAATACACTGGTGAAAAGGTGCAAAGGACAGGCTTGATTACTGATTATAGGTTTAACACGCCGAATTCAAGTGTTGAAGTTTCTAGATATTTAGGAACTTCAACAATATTGACTCTTCCAGACATCGTCCGCTATGAATATGAAACACTTTTAGAACAGACTCTTTCTTCAAAAGAAGAGTTTGATGCCTTTTATGAAGCAAATAAAGACCTTCAATGCTATGAAATTTCATATATGTCTATCGATAGAAATGAAGGTCATGCATTTGAAAATATAAATGAATTTAAAAGTTTTATTGATGAAAAATATGCTACGGCTTCAAATCTTTTCCCTATTGATGTTCAAGCACAAAATATGTATGTTTATGAATGTGATTATGGTGTGCCTGTTCAAAGCATTGATTTACACTGCTTTGAAAATAATCAAACAATAGAAGAAGTGGTTATAAGTGATACATGTAAACATATCGGCGAAATGGCTTTTAAAGATTGTGTTAATTTGAAAAAAGTAGTGCTTGGCGAAAATTGTAAGTCGATTGCTCAAAATTCCTTTCAAGGCACCAGTGAAGAATTAGTGATAGTAATTCAGGCAGATGAAGTTCTTAAAGTTTTTTGGTCAAACTATATTCAATATATATTAGGAAAAGTATATGTTAAAGACGAATTGCTTGACTTATATCAAACAAGTGAAGGTTGGTCGCATATTGCAAGTCAGATACATCGCATGAGCGAGTTGGAGGCTTATCTTTCAGTTCAGTAAATAAGATACTTGAATAAAATTTTAAATCTATGGTGGTGAAATGTTCATGGTGTTTAACACGATAAACACAGCACAAGGCAAAATTAATAAATATTTAGGCTTTTTCATTTTATTAACCCTCTCAAAGTGCTGGTAAGGTATGCCTAGCCTTATCTTCTCAAGGTTGAAGTCCTTGAGCCATAGTATGAGAGTTACATATTTAATTAAAAGTTCACTGTCACTTAATTAAATAGTGTTTGAGTTCAATCCTCAAAACTCTCACCAGTTGAGTAGTCGCGAATACTCAAAAAAAGTTTATCAGTATCTTAAAAAAACTGAAATTTAAAAATAAAGGAGTTTAAGTTTGGCTTATTATAAAAAAACAAAGCCTAAAAAGAAATCTAATAAATATACTTCAATAGAAAAATTAGCTTATCAAATTGGTCAAATAGAAAAAGGTTTGAAGAACCCAAAAAGTAAAGTTTATGAATCTTATCATAAAGGTCATAATGTTAAGTCTAGTCAAAAGAAACCTTTATTCTAAAAAAATTTCGCCGGCGCAACAAAATTGCGTTTGGTGTTTTAACTGAACAATGAAAACTGAAAATTAAAGCTGTAAGTCAGGGTAATGCTCCCCTGCACAATGTCAATAGCTGAAGTTGACAATTATCATTTAGCCAAAATATTAAACAAAAAAAAGGAGAAAAAAAATTATGGCAAACAATATTAAAAGAATGATTAAAGAAGAAGGTGTTGTTCTTGAAAAAATTTTCAAAGAGGCAACAAATGAGTTTAAAGGTTCAGATGGTCGAGTTGTTCCTGCACAACCTGATAGATATATTTTGAAATGCGTAAGTGGTGAAGACTTTGATAAGAACTTAGGTTTTAAACAATCAACTGTCCTTGAATATAAAACTGATAGAGTTACTTATGATAAAGTTTCTTGCTATACACCTGTAGTGGTAAGATATGAAGTGTCAAATTATGGTGCAAGAGCAATGTCTATTGAACTAAAGTAATTTAAAAGGAGATTAAGCATTGCGTTTTTTTAAAAATATTATGTTAGTTATTTTAGGAATGGCTCTTGCTGTAGGAATTTTCTGCTTGATTGTTGGCATTTCATGCAAAATAAATGATTTGAGTTTTAGTCAACAAATCATTGAATGGTTTTCTTCATTTTCACCTGCAATAAAAGAGCCTGTTGATGAACTTGTGAACAATATTGCATTATTAAAAATAATTTAATTTAAAATAAGGGTTGGGTATATTACCCTTTTACCCTTATTTTTTTTCTAAAAAATTTAGCAATGTTTAAATATAATTTTTTTTAGGAGTTTCTTAATTTGATAACAATAATCTTTGCACCACCTCGAACTGGAAAAACTTGCTTTATGACACACTGCCTAGTGCAAACTATGTTTAATAGACAAAGAAACCTGGCAATGCAAAATGAAATATTACAAAAACAACAAAATGGCTTTACTAACATTAAGACAATACCTCTTCATTGCGTTTCTGCGAATTATGATATAATTGGCAAACAATTTAGGTATAGTCCTAGATTTAGCCGTAGAATTAACCCTTATAGATTAGGCTTTTCAAATAGGTTTGTGAAGACACATTTTAACTTGCCTTATGAGTGCATTGGAATTACAGAGGCTCAAAAATATTTAAATAGCCGTTTATCAATGTATTTCCCTGACTGGCAAAGTCGTTGGTATGAACAGCACGGACATGACAACTTAGACATATTTTTAGATACACAAAGACCTATGCTTATAGATGTTAATATTAGAGAACTTGCACAATTTATTGAGATTGTAAAACTTACTATTCACAAAGACAAAAGAGGTAAAATAATAGGCTTAACTTGGAAAATCAGAAATATAGAAAACAGCAGTTTTTTTGACCGATATATGCAAAGTGGCAAGAAAGATAAAGAGTGTTATACCGAAGAAGAAGTCACGGCAGATTACAATGTATTTGAGTGCTATGATAGTCAAAGTTGTAAGCCCAAATTTTATGACGGACACATGGGCGAAGACTTTGATTATAAAGAGGCAGAGTCAACCGAAGAAACAATGCAAGGTTATATAAAATACTTAAAAGAAAATGATGATGAACTGCCTGATAATTTTCATCAAAAAAGGAAAGTTGCACAATGAAATTTAAAGAGAATGAGTTAATAAACGAAACATTAGACAAACATTTTGAAACTTGGTCACACACATTGAATACTGCTGATTTTGTGCCTGCCAAATTTTTGAATAAGATTGACAAACAAATTTACAAAAAGCTTACAAAAAAATTGAAAGAAGTTGAAATTTATAATCTTTTATATTTGCAAGAAGAAGGTTATAAACTTGGTCTATTTCAGAAATTAAAAATATATTTCTCAGGATTAAAGCCTTTATATTTGAATGAAAAACAAGAAATAAATTTGTATGAAGAGATTGCTTATTTAAACGAAGAATTAGAAAAATGCAAAAAGTCAAAACGCAAAAAGAAAACAAATAATTCTTCTGATGAAAACAATTAAATTTGATTATTCCCCTTCAAGATTTATTATTCTTTCTTGATTTTGGGCAGTAGTCGTAAGTGTGTGGTAATGTGTATTACTCAAGAGGAGTTATGCACATTTCCAGCAAACTGTGTGAATGTGGATTACTTGCATGCAAGTTATCCATATTTACATAGTTTGTCGTAAGCACACCGATTTTGTTGGTAATGTGGAAAAGTCAAAGACTTCTCCATATTTCCACAAAAAATATAACCTTATGTTAAAACTAGGGTTTTAAGTAAGACAATTTCACGCAAAGGCGATAGGCTCTGCCTCGCCTTGCGTGAGAGTGTTACTTCTACTCGACAATAGTAACACTCAACGGAATGAAAATTTTTAAGGAGATAGTTTTATGAATAATAAACAAACTTTATATAAGTTAAATAGAAAAGCAAATAAAACAATATCTAAATTAGGTCGTAATTATTCTGCTTTAAATGAATATAACGAAATTGTTAATGATTTAGGTCTTGAACATTTAGCAGTTGATAGAAAATCAAAATTTGGTACTTCAAAATGGAATTTGAGAGATATGGTTTCAGAAATTGATTATCAATATTCTACTTATAAAGAAAATGGGCATTTTAATAATGATTGCTTACACTCCTCTGACAGAAATGAAAGATTACAAGCAATGCGAGAATGTAAGAGATTAAAAAGATTTATAAGTAAATATTCTGCTGATACTTCAAAATTAAAATGTTATGAAAATCATTGCAGTAGATTTGATAATGCAAAATAAGAGAGGTAATTTTTAAATGCAATTTCATTTATTATTTGAACAATCTGGAACATTTAAAAATGTTTTAAAAAATCAAGGTTTTAATGCTTATGATTATGATATTTTAAATGATTATTCTCAAACAGATATTCAAATTGATTTATTCCAGGAGATTGAAAAAGAATTTGAGAATTTGATTGATAATAAAAAGAACATTACAATCTTTACAAATATGACTTCTGAAAATGATTTTATAATTGCTTTCTTTCCTTGCACACATTTTTGTGATGCTAATCAGTTGCAATATAGATTATGGAACGCCGGAAAGAAACTTGATTTTAATAATAAATCAGTTGTTAGATTATTAAAGCGAAATAACGAACGAGCCAGGTATTTTGATTTATATTTAAAATTTTGTTTTATTTGTAAAACAAAAAAGATCAGAACAATAATTGAAAATCCGGCTAGTTCCGGAAATAAAAATTATTTAGTTATGTTCTCCCCTATTGATTTAAGTTATTATGAAAAGGATAGGTCTTTATTTGGAGATAGTTTTAAAAAAGCAACTAATTATTTTTCTATAAATTTTGATATGAAAGAAAATTTTATGATGTTTGATAGAAATTATAATGTAAAAAATATTGAAAAAGATAGACATTGTACGAAAACTAGGAGTGAGATTTCAACACTATATGCTGAAAATTTTTATAAGAGATTTTTAGAAAATAGAATTTAGTTTATAAAATTAAAATAGGAGTTTTTATGGAAAATTTAGAAGAACGAAAAACTGCCTATTACTTGTTTCAAAAAGATAGAGTATATAGAGATAAAACATTAACCTCAATATACTATAAATCAAACAAACAAGTAGAAAAGAAAAGCCGACCTGTTGATATTGACGGAATAAGATATAAGTTGAATTTAGAAACTGGTGAGATTGATACATATAAGAAAAGTGAAGTTTTAAATTCAATGAATAGTTCACTTCGGAGAACTAAAATTTTAATGAATATGCTCCTTGAAATGAATAACTTTGATTGGTTCTGCACTCTCACCTTTGACCCTCATAAGATAGACAGAACAAACGACGAAGTAGTTTTTAATGCATACAAAAAATACATAAACAACATTAAAAAGCAGTTCCCCTCTCTTGGTTATATGTGTTTCCCTGAAAGACACGAAGATAATTGTATACATTTTCATTTACTTATAAATGGAATATCGCCAAAGCAATTAGGACTTGTAAATTCTGGAAAAGTTTGTTGTTCTTGGGCTTATTACAAAAACAAAATTTCAAGTAAAGAATATTTTGAAAAAACAAAGCACGAACACGAATTGACTGATACTGACGGATTGCCTGTCTATAATGTAACCACATTCCCCTATGGCTTTACAACGGTCACTAGAATTGCAAGCAGAGAAAGATGTAACAGTTATGTTAAAAAGTATGTAGAAAAGGCTCTCGGTTCAACAGAAATATTCAAGAAAAGGTTTTATTATTCTTCCAACTTAAATGTTCCTGCGATTGTATCTCGGCTTATAGGTGCAGATTTTGACACACCGAAAGATATAACTAAAACAGAGTTATATTATAACAACCCTCTTATTCAAAATGCTGATTATCTTAATTACAATAAAGATTACAATGTTTTGCAATACTGGGTTGAAAATGAAATAAAAGAAAATATAAATAAAGGTTTAATTCCTGTCAATATAGATTTAGAAGAATTACCTTTTGAGGAGGTTTATGAGCAACAAAAAATTAAAATTTAAAAGAAGTTTGCCCATAGGACAAACACTTGAAACAAATGACTTATATTTACCTTATAAGAAAAATAAAAAGCCTGCAAGTAAACGCAGACCTGTTATTATAGCAGGTAAACAAATAAGCCCTAAAGGCATTGAGGAATATTCAGTTATTCCTGGCTCAACGCAAGATACACCTAATACAACAGAATATAAAAAATATGGTATTGAGTATTATAGGCATAATTTGGAAGTTAGAGATAATGAAGGTAATCCGATATCTCAAAATGAAAAATTTAGAATTTCAAATCAAAGTTCTAAATTGCCAAATAAAGAAGTAGACAAGATAAGAAATCATATATTAAATCATACTAAATTTTCAAGTGAAAATAGAGCCAAAGTAAGTGAATTTAATAATAGATATTCCTTAACGGAAGAAACAAAAAAGTTTTTGTCTGAAGAGAAAGTGCGATTAAAAAAAGTGTCAAGTCAAAATATAAATAAAATGCTTCAATATTGGGTAAATCAACCTAAATCAAAATATAAAAATGCTTTATGTAAAATTTATAAAAATGAATTAAATAGTAGAAATAAAAAAAGTAGAGGTTAACCACTCTACTCAATACTGGCATTTGCCAGTCGGTGCATATAGCGAATAATTCCTATATGCCTGTCACCAAATTAAATTTGATATATTTATTATATGTTAAATATAATTAAAAGTCAACACTTTTAAATAAAAATTTATGAATAAAAAAAAGAAATTCAGTACCCGAGCTGTGTTACCACAAGACGCCAACTTAATGACTAATCTGAATTTCTATTATTATACTCAAAAAAATTATAATGTCAATATAAAAAGAGGAAATTATGGAAAGTTTTAATATCAAAGATATTCCTGTTATGGAAAATGAAGAATTAAATAATATGCTTGAAAAATTACAAGATGTTTTTAAATCTTCTCAAACTGATTTTGCAAAAACTTGTTATTATGTCCATCATATTTGGTCATATTGTAAAAATACATATTGGAAAGTTAAAGATAAAAATGATGTTCTTTATAATTCATATATGTTACTTGAAAAGTTTGGTTTTGACCGAACAGCCGTTTGTCGGTTAAAAAATTGCTATGAAAGATTTTGCAATGATAGAGATATAAACATTCAACTAAAAGACATATTCAAAGACTTTTCCCCTTCTAAACTTTACGAACTTTTACCATTAAAGGAAGAATTAATATATGAATGTGTCAATAAAAATATTATATCTGCAAAGATGTCTAAAAAAGAAATAAGACAGATAGTAAAAGATTTAGTAAATGGTGTTCCAGTAGATAAAATATCTAATGCAGTTGTAGAAATTGAAGAAATAAATGAAAATGAAATTCCTATGGCATATGACCCTAAACAAAAATATGATTTTGAATATTTTAAATCAAAATCAAAAAATCAACTTGTCAATATGATATGGGAACTGCAAAAAGAATATCAGAAGAGCAAAAATAAAAAATAAAACAAAAACAAAAAAAACAGGTTGGAAAAATACCTGTTTTTTATAAACTTTCATTTATTTCTATTTTTAATTGTTTATACTTGCTTTTTATTAAACTTATAAGCCTCTGTGTATCGTTCTTTACTTCTGAATAATTGATTTCAATTAATGGCAATTTATACTTTTCATATAAATTTATTTTTTCTTTTTTATTTTTGTTATATTTTTCGTTTCCTACCATTCCCCATAATTCAACATAAATTCCTTTTCCGAGCGAAACAGGAATATACCAGTCACAAACAACAGTTCTTTCTATTATTTCATCTACTTTGATATTATAAGCATGAACAATACCTAAATTATATAAAATGTCATCAACTGTAATTTCCAGTTCGCTTTCTACAAAATGACCATCTTGAGATTTTTTAATCTTTGCTTTTTCTTTATCTTGCTCTTCTTTTATAATATCAATTCTTGATTTTTCTTTAATATTTGACATCAGTTTATCATTTTTATTTTTTAAATTCGTATCAATACTGCTTAAATCCTTAGTTAATCTTTCTTCAACAGTTCTGTCATTATGTAATTGTTTAAGCAAATTGTTTATTGCCACCATTGTCAGTTTTTGATAGTAAATTTTATCTTCATCATAAACTCTCATCGCATAATCTTTGGCATTGTAATAATAATCTCTCAATTTACTAGGTTTTTGATTTTTATCAAGTTCTTCTTTTCTATCCTCAACATCATAATAACAATCTGTACAGAGACTATATCCTTTTGTAGTTTCCTCTCCACAAATAATACAATTTGTTTTAGTTGCGCTTATAATCTTATCAATGCTGGGAAATATATCTAAATCTTCTTCCCATATTCCTGTTTCAGGATTTTTTACAACCAAACCTTTTGCTTTATCTTCCAAATGTTTTTTACAAAGTGGATATATTCCTGAAGGCAATCCACAAATTTGACAAACTTTCCCCATATTTCCTCCATGTAAATAAATATACCACAAATTTCAATATAAATCTCCCTCTTCGACAAAATTAGACAAAATTCGTTGTAGATATCAATTCAATATATTTTGTATAATTTTTAAGAATAACATTAAAGGAATAAATACAAATGAAACACAAAGGAAATAAAAACTTAACATATACTCAAAGATTACAAATAGAAGCGCTTTATAATACAAACCATAAAGTTAAAGAAATTGCTGTATTCTTAGATTTACATATATCAACAATCTATTATGAACTTAAAAAAGGTCTTTATGAACATAAAAATAAACAAAATACATTTTGGTATGGCATTAAGTATAAAAAACAAATAAGATATTCAGCCCAAATCGCACAAAATCGTTATAATCAAATTTGTTTAAATAAAGGTAGAAATTTAAAAATAAATAAAGATTTTGCATTTGTTCAATATATGGAAAAACGAGTTAATAAAGATAAAATTTCGCCTTGTGCTGTTTTAGGCGAAATAAAATACAAAAACTTGCCTTTTACAAAAATAAGCAAAACAACACTTTATCGATACATAGATATGGGCATTTTTGCAAATATAAAACTAACAAAACGCAAAAAAGTATATAAGAAAGTTTGTATAAAAAGAGCACCAAAAGGCACAAGCATTGAGAAAAGAGCACCAGAGATAAGACAACGCAAAACTTTTGGACATTGGGAAATGGATTGCGTTTGCGGTAACAATAAAGCAACTTTGCTCGTTTTAAGTGAAAGACTTACACGCAAAGAGATAATATTTCAAATGCAAGACCAGAAAGCAAATAGTGTTATATACTGCTTGAATATATTAGAGCGAAGATTCGGAACTATGTTTAAAAAAGTTTTTAAAACAATCACGGTTGATAATGGAAGTGAGTTCGCAGACTTTAAAGGACTTGAAAAGTCTTGTTTTGGCAGAAATGCAAAACGAACACTCGTATATTATTGTCACCCTTATTGCAGTTATGAACGAGGCACTAATGAACGACTTAATCGGGAAATCCGTCGACTTATACCTAAAGGCACTTCTATAAATAAATATACAAAAGAAGATATACAAAATGTTGAAGACTGGGTAAATAATTATCCACGAGAAATATTAGGATATGCAACATCACAAGAATTGTTCAATAAACAAATTCAAGCATTGGCTTGATAATAATTGTATACATCACATTTTAGGTATGAGAACTCACACTCTTTTTTGCGTTTTAAAAAAGAAAAATAGTCTTGATTTAAGCCTTTAATCCCCTTCATGAAGAGGATTAAAGGCTTTTCTCTCTAAAATATACTTAATTTCTTTAAATATTTTAATTTTTTTGAAAAATTCGATAAATTTTCTTGACTTTACATTATTTTAATTAATTCTATATTTAAATTAAAAGATATTTAAAAAGGTATAATAAACTCGCTTAATATTAAATAATTTTTATTCTTATCAAATAGTCGATTTCCTTTTAAGCATAGGTTCGACAATAACAAAAAAAATTCTTTTAAAAAATCGAAATCCAAATTAATTTTAATTATTTCAACAATAAAAAAATGATTATAATAAATAATCATTTTTATTTTAATAATATCTCTTCAATAAACTTCTTTTGCTCTTCTATACACTTTCCTTCCGATTTGTTTGCCTCCTCAATTGTCATTTCGCTCATATATTTTTTTAATTCTTGATTATAATCAAGAGATCTTAATGGTAAACCTTTTTGTATAACTTTGCTAGGCTTATCAATCATAAGACGATAACTTTTGAACAATTTACTATGATAAACACCATTTTTATCACAAAGAACAAGTGCAACATTGAAGTATGAATCGCTTGCGCCACCAACGGCAGTCAACTTTTTTGAAAAAATATTTATTGTTTCTTGATCGGTAAGTTCTCGACCACCATATCTACGAACAAAAACTCCCGGCTGGTCTTCAGGTGCAAACTTCTCTATAATCAATCCACTGTCATTTGCAAGAACTGGCAAGCCTGTCGCCTCATGATAACTCTTTGCCTTAATCATTGCATTTTCAAGTTCTGTTTCTCCATTTTCTTCAATTTCTATATCAACTTTAAGGTCACACAAAGAACAATATTGAACTCCAAATTCATCAAAAATTTGAGCATAAATTGCCATTTTACCCAAATTTGATGTCGCTATCAGCGGTCTTTGTTCCTTCTTAATAATTTTACCATTTTGATATGAATTTATCTCATGAAAGCCCTCTTCAAGTTTTGGCCAGCCTTCAAATAATCTTTGTTTATAAATTTTAATAGCAAGAGGGATATCTTCAATATAATGAGAGGATCTACCCTCTTTTTCTTGACGCTGAATCACCCTTTTTTCGCTTTCTTCATCATCAATCAACAAAAGTTCTCCTGTTACTTTATAGCCATATTTTTGTGCTATTTCAATAATAGGCTTTCTTGAACTTGCAGGTACATTTGTGCTGTCGACAATAATAGTTTGTCCCGCTTTAGCACATTCATCTATTTGTTTGTGCATTTCATCAAAAACAATATTGTTGTATTTTGAATCATACTTTTTTGGTATAATTCCTCTATTGACAAAATCTCTTCTTATTTCATCACTGGCAAGGATTTTTCCGTACACCTTTAATGCCAAATTTTCTGCAAAAGTGCTTTTCCCAGCACCTACAATTCCCATTAAAAAATATATATATATATATATTTTCATGGAAAAATTTTATCATAATTATAAAAGAAAGTCAAATGAATCAACTCTCTTTTAATAAATCATTTTTTAAGTTCTTTTCCACACTTACTGCAAAAATGTGCATCTATATTATTGCCTTCTCCACATTCGCATTGAACAATTCCAGCAACATTTTGTCCACAATTAGTGCAATATTGAGCATTTTCAGAAAGTTCTGTCCCACACTTTGCACATTTAACAATATTTATTGTACCCATTGCCCTGTTTCCATCTTTGACACTGCCTTGATTTGTATTTATCATTCCTAGGGCAGTAATAAGCATAACAAGAGATATACTTCCACTTGCAAGAGCAAGTAAAATAAGCATGACTCCAAATGAAATATTGAAAGCAATTTGAGATGAGATATCACTTTTGCAACCATGGACAACCAAACTTATGCCAAAAGCAATAACCCCGACTGAAATTGCAAAAAGGACACTTGAAAAAACAAGTAATGATTTTTTACCATATTTGGCTTCTTTATAAACTTTTTTATCTTTATTCATAATTTTCTCCTAATGTTTATGATAACAGAAGTATTAAGAGTGGCACTCCTATTACTAAAATTATTGAAAGCAATACAATAAATGAGATTTTAACTTTTGAGTAAGGCAATCCCCCACCTATATTTCCATTTTGTCCATTCATCAAATTGAAATATTCCTTATTTTTATATTTAAAATTTACGAAATAGACTGGAACTAATGAGTATATATAACTTTCATTACTGAAATTTGAATCAATTGACAAACTTACTACATTATTAAAATATCTGTTTTTTATCATCTTTATAATCTCTTGCTCGGCCATAAGTTTTGCCTCTTCAAATGCGTCAGTTGGTGTTTGATTATAATAACCAACACTATATCCCATAATAAAAGCACTGTCAAAATCATATCCTTCATTGAAATTGAAAGGCAATATTGATGAAAGATTTTGTTGATTTATTTTGTCACTGACCTCGATAATTATATTGTTGAAATTGTGTTTTATATGCCCAGAAATCGGTCTTGTGCGTGTGACTACTTCTGTCTCACCATTTTTTTTAATTTCTTTTTTATATTCTTCAATTCCGTGATACATGGCATAAACATTGCAAGCAAAACTGAAAGATGGAATATAAGATGCGCCTATTTCAGTGTTAGGCAAACTCTTTTTAAATTCTTTTGGTAGAAAAAATTTGTTTTTTATATTTTTCTTAAAGACTTCCCTTGCATCCTCTTTGGAAATTTTAAATGGCAGGACAATTGAAGGTTTAAGCCCAGGAAGATCATTTAATGGCACAAGAGATGAAGTATTGCAATATTGACAGGTATTAGTCATTTCATATTTATTTAATATAATTTGACTGCCACAATTAGAACATTGAAAACATCTGCTTGTATTTTCCCACTCTTTGAAGCCTTCATCTTCATCAGAATCAACAAGTGGCTTTTTTTTAGCATTTTTCTGATAATTTATAGGATAAATTTCCCCACATTTTAAACATTTTAATGCTTTATCTTTTGGGCTAAACTCAACTTTTCCACCACAAGAAGAACAATTATTGATAAGCATTATATTTTTTCTCCACATTCAGGACAGAATTTTGCATTTGAATTTAATTGCTTTTTGCATTTTGGACATATTTTAGTCTTTATAAGTTTTTCTCCACAACTCACACAGAATTTTGCACCGCTTGAAACATTTTCACCACATTTTGGACATTTGATATTTTGACTTGCCCCACATTCAGGACAATAATTTGTTGATTTCGAAATTTTTATTCCACATTTCACGCATTTGACAAGATCCTCTTCATCTTTTGCTGAATTTATAGCATTTGCAAACAATCCACCAACCTGCGCCCCTGCACCGAGTCCCACTCCGAGACCTGCAAGATTTCCGCCAGAAGGATTTTGTGCTGCATCACGAATTGCTTGAGCAGTTTGATATTGTGCATATGTGCCCATCTTATCACCCAAAATACCGAGTTTGCTTCTTTCATCAAGCGTTTTTTCAACATCTTCAGGCAATGAAAGATTTTCAACAATCACCTGACATAATTTCAGTCCCATGCTTTTAAATTGAGAATCTGAAACTTGTGAAATTTTGTCAGAAATTTCTTTATAATTTGCAACAAGATCAAGTGCAGACACTCCACTTTCGCCGATTGCATCTGAGATATTTTGAATAAGAATTGATTTACATTGTTCTGACAAATCTGAGACTTTATAAATACAATTTGTGCCAAAGACCTCTTTCATAAACACTTTGACATCATCAATTTTAAAACTATAAGTGCCAAAGCCTCTCAATCTGATTGACCCAAAATCAGCATCACGCATCATAATAGGATTCTGTGTCCCCCACTTTTGACCTATAAATTGCTTTGTATTGACAAAATATATTTCTGCTTTTATTCTCGAATTAAATCCGGTTGGAAGCGAAAGAAGTTTTGTCAAAAAAGGAATATTCTCTGTTGTAAGTTTATAAGTGCCAGGGCCAAACACATCAGCAATTTCACCCTTATGCATAAAGAGTGCAACTTGTGACTCTCTGACAACAAGAGTAGAACTATTCATAATCTCTTCACGATTCTTAAGAGGAAAACGATAAACTAAAATATCTTTATTTTCATCCTGCCATTCTATGATAGACAATAATTGCTTTCTAAAAAATCCCATATTCTTCTCCTTAATTTTATTAAATAATATATAATTATTATACAATAAACTTTTTTAAAACACAACAAATTAAATAAAATTATAAAAAACAGATATTGACTTTTCCCGAATTTTATTTAAAATTATTATTATCGGAAGACGAACTTGCTTGCAAGAGTGAGTCTGATAGTTTTACAGAATGTTAGGAGAAATTAATGCAAGACCTGTTTCATCTTTATGACAATTTTAAAAAAGAAGAAATCAAAAAAATAGAAATCTCTATAAACAAAATGTTGAATGCAACATTTCTTTAATGTTTAAAGCAGAGGATGTTTTTTCAATCTTTCAAAAAGTAATTGAAATAAATGAAAAATTCAAAAAAACAAAACTTAATTTGCTTGCAATAGGCTTAATTCTCGACCACGATTATCTTATAGATAATGAAATGCAAAATCTTAAAAAACTCAACTCTTTATTACAAAAATAAAACATCGCACTCTTTCTTGATATTTATGATAAAAATTTCTCGTCCATAAAAATTGCAACCTTATGTGACGATTATTTGATATCAAAAACCAAACTGGATAATTTTATTAAAAAGTTAAATGATATGACAATAACAGAAAATGGGACAACAAGACCTCTTGCAGTTTTTGAAAAATTCATGATTGTCTATCGTTTTGTTTCCAACTGAGCATATAAAATAGGCGATTTTGATGATAATAAAATGCGAACATGGGTTGGTGCTTGATTCCAGGAAAATTTAATTTGCACTGGCTATGCATCACTACTCAACAAAATGTGTGATCTGATTTTTGATGAAAACGAATTAAAATGTTTTTACGAATGTTTAGAACTACCTGAAAAATCTGGCGATATATTATGTGAACATTGTGCAAATTCATTGTATATTAATGACCCTTTTTATAATATTAAAGGTTTTTATTATTGTGACCCTTGCGCTTAACGACCTCTTGACGGAAAAGACTCATCCTATTTGGTGATGCTTCAACCATACTGCGAACTAGAAAAAGACAAACTTAATTATAAATTTTTTACTTCTGATATAATTACTGACTTTTGCCAACTTAAAACAGATTCTATTGCAAATTTTATACAATCTGAAAGAGACAAGTATATTATTGATAAGTTCAGCAAAAATGGCAAACTTCCAGTTTTTCAAAGAACATACAACAAATTCTTATAAAAAAATGAAGCATTGTTCAAACCCGCAAGACCTTCAGCAAACACCATCAGAAATGGACTAAAAGCAGTTGCAAAATTTGAAAATAAAAACGAATTAGAAACTGAAATATATATTGCTGAGAATATAGAATTATATAACAAATTTGTCGAATATTTTAATAAAGATAACAAAATTGAAAAAACTCAAGAAGAAAATGAAAAAATAAATTTAATATAAAATCACATAAAAAGTTAAAAGAATAACACTCATTTTTTCCTGTTATTCCTCCCGTCCATAAAGACAACACTCATTTATCTTGTCTCGTGTGTCTAAATAAAACATTTTCATTTGTGTTGTCTCGTGTGTCTAAAAAAAGAGGACTTTACATCCTCTTTTTTTGCACAACATATTCATATTAAATTTCTCAAAATTTTCACACTTACCAGCATCTTAATTCTTCTGGAACTATCACCTGGCAAACACCCTGTTCTGCCTGACAGAGCGGACAAGTTTCCCACGCCTCTTCTTCAAAAGAGATATAACCACAATTTGGGCAAATCCACATCTGTTTCTCAGGTTTTTTATAAAGTTCTTTACTCTTGAATTGCTGATAAAGATTTACAAACAAATTTTTATGTCTGATCTCGACTTCTCCTATCATTCTGAAAAGTTTGGCAACATCTTTGAAACCCTCTTTATCGGCAACTTCAGCAAACTCTTCATATGCCTCAGCCTCCAAAAGTTCGTCCTCAGCAAGAAGTCTTAAGTTCTCTTCCATATTCCATTTCTCTTTAAAAGGAAAACCTGCATTGATATCTATGTTTGATATTTCCTTTTGGTCTGCATCTTGAATGAATGTATAAAGCATTCTTGCATGATTAAATTCTTGATAAGCAATGGTATCAACAATTTGAGCAAGTGCTTCAAATCCATTGTATCTAAGCCCGTATTCTACAAATTCATATCTTGTCCTTGCTTGACATTCACCTGCCCACGCTCTGGCTAAGTTTGTATATGTTTTACTTGATTTTAATTTCATAATTGTTCCTCCAAAAGAAAATATGTGCAATTTTAAAGTTTTTATGTAACTTTTTTGTCGGTTTTAATAAATTATCTTTTTTTTTAAAGAAATTTCAAGTAAAATGAATTTTATAAATTATAAAATCGCAACTCATCTTTTTCTATTTATCTATCACTTAAACAAGAAAAACTTTCATATTTTTCATATTTTTCTTGCGTAACAAAAAAGACAGGAACAATCCCTGTCTTTTTTTATAATTCTTTCATTATTCCAAAAATGGTATCAATAGATTTAGTATCATCTTTCTTTAAATAAAAATGGCAATTTACAACCTTTTTTCGCTCAAGCAAAAGCCTTACATTTGACAAATAATATGAAATATTATCTTTATATTTGCACTGTCCACAATTACCTCCAAAATTTTCTTTTATAGGACAATGTTTAAAATAAATGAGTCGAGGCTTTCTATTATCAATGAAAAGTTGACATTTATCCGATTTAATATCCTCAAAATCAAATTCCTCTTTAGACAATACAATGTCTTTATATCCTTTTTTGATGTAAAAATCAACAGCATAACTATTAATTACATTCATTTCACTGCCGATTATAGTCTTGTCAGGTGCTTTTAAGTTTAAACAATAATAATTTGTAGCATATACTCCTAATTCTGTCAGACTTTCCATTATTTCAATTAAACAATCTAAATCCTCTTTTGTTGCAATAAGTGGCATATCGAGAAATAGTTTTTTATTTTGATAATTATCATAAAATATTTTATATACATTCTCAATATCATCTTTTTTATATAAAGATGGAGAATAAACAAAATACTCAAAATTTTCTTTATTTTCTTTAGAAATGTTTAAAATTTTATCAATATTATCAAAAAATGCAATATTTTTGCTGTTTTTTCCTGCTTTTTGTGTCGAAATCAACAAATTATCTTTTTCTATAATTGTTTCACTCTTTTCGTTGGCTCTTATCAAATGCTCTCGTAAAGTCTTCAGCACATCTCTTCTTGCTTCATTCAAATCTCCTCTTCTTATAAAGACATCATCAATATTGCAAGCAAGATTTTTTAAATTAAATTCATTTCCACATTTATTAAAGGTCTGCAAAATATCTTCTTCTTTAAGAGGTTGTGACTTTGAAACGAATAAGACATTTTCAAAAGTTTTCTCAATTTCAACTTCACCCGACTTCAATCTAATTTTTAATAATAAATCACTTTTTGCTTCGACAAAGGCATCAAAATCAATCTTTTTTTCTTTGCTTAAAATTTCCTGTTCAAATTTACTATCAACAATAAGCCTTACTATCTGACCAGTTTTTGCAACAGAAGTTGTTGTAAAAAGATAACGATTTTTACCAACAATCTTAATGTCAACTGGGCTTAACACCGAAGCCTCTTTTTCGTCATCAAACAATTTTATTGTATCACCTTTTTGAAGATTATGCCCACTTTCAATAATTACTTCGTTAAAGCGTTTTCCTTTTTTAAATGAGATAACACTTCCGATTTTGACACCTATATGATTTTGCGCTTTGCCATATATTATCTTTTCACCATTCAAATATCCTGATATAAAATCACCACGATTGAACACCTTTTTCAAGTTTGTTATGTCATCATTATCAAAATTAAAATTATTGTCGAGCACCTTTCTATATGTTTGAACAGCAGTTGAGACATATGCAGGTCTTCTTGCTCTCCCTTCAATCTTTAAACTAATCACCCCGCTGTCTACAAGGTCTTTAAGACTAGGCAATAAACAAAAATCCTTTGTGCTGAGATAATAGCCTTCTTCTCCACCATTGATTCTATATTTCAGGCGACAAAATTGTTTGCACTTACCTCGATTTCCACTCGCCCCCGCAAGCAGAGAACACAAATAGCAGTTTCCAGAAAAGCCCACGCATAAAGCACCCTGAACAAAATATTCAATTTCCAAATTCGTATTATTGCTGATTCTCTTGATTTCGCTTAGTGGTGTCTCTCTTGAAAGAACCACCCTTTTAAAGCCTAAACTTTCAATCAACTTTGCGCCTTCTAGATTATGAATCCCCATTTGAGTGCTTGCATGAAGTTCAATCCCCTGAAAATTATTTTTGAGAAGATTTGCAATTCCGACATCTTGAACTATAAATGCATCAACTTTACATCTGTTTGCCTCTCGAACCAAATCCAAAACATCTTCCACTTCATCATCTTTAAAAAGAATATTAAGTGTAAGATAAACCTTCACGCCAAAAAGATGTGCAAACTCCACTGCCTCTTTTAAATTTTCTTTTGTAAAATTTTCAATGTTTCCTCTTGCATTAAAATCACTCAGTCCCAAATAAACAGCATCAGCCCCACCATCTATCGCACTTTTAAGACCCTGCATATTTCCGACAGGAGCAAGCAGTTCAACATTTGTATTTTTCTCGTTTTTAAAATTTTGCATGATATCTTTCAAACCTTTTTTCATCTTTATTTTTTATAACAAACTTATCTCATTCTGTCTTTTTTATAACCATTTTTTCTTTCATAATTTTTTTATAATGGTTTTCTAAAATCTTCTATCTTTTTCGTTGTGCATAAATATCTTCTCTACACAAAACTTTTATAATAAGCCATTCCACCATTCTTCGACTTCTTAATTATATCACAAAACTTTCACTTTTCAACGCAAATTTTTATAATTTTGAGACAAATATCAAAGCAAAAAATACAAGTATATTTGCTCTCTTTGAAGAAAAATTTAATATTAAATATATTATAAATTTTAATTAAATTATCTTTTCAAGTATTATTTGGATTTAAATGGCAAAAATATTGTTTGGAGGAAAAATTATGTTAAATCCATTTTTAGAAAAACCTAAAAAACTTGAAAGCACAATCATGAGTATGAAAATGCTTGCTCAAAAACCTTACAATAAAAATGAAGTTGACCCATACACCAGAGTAAGATGCATTTTGATGAACGGGACCGAATATGAAGCAGTTTGGTCAAAGCATCACTTTAATAGACATTGCACTGATAATGACATCAGAAGAAGAGTCGCACTTATTCGCAGATGTGAACAAGAGCAACAAAAATTGATTGCCGGTTTGAAGCCACCTGACGAAAATATCTTGCAAACCACAATAGGTTATGAACAACTTGCAGTTGATTTGACTGCAATTCTTGCACGCAGACAGATTGATAAAAATGTAAAAAATGCATTAGACTTTGCACTTCTTGAAGACTTTGACCATCTATATAGATATGCCAACCTTCTTGAAACTGATATGAGAGAGCATGCAGAAAAATATGTTGGCAGTTATACTGAAATAATGCCTGCAAGACCAACTGTCGCACATCACAGACATCCTTTTGACACTGTCAAAAATCATATATGCAACAAAACTGCCGACCCTCTTGCAATGTGTGATGTTTCCATAATCACTGCTGCCGAACAACAAACTATGAACTATTATATGAATTTGGGAGCATTTTATAAAAACAAAGTAGGTCGAGAAATTTACAGCGAGATTGCACTTGTTGAAGAAGAACACGTCACTGAATATGGCTCTCTTATAGACCCAAATGCAACCCCTCTTGAAGAACTTTTGATGCATGAATATATTGAATGTTATCTTTATTATTCTATGTATAATGATGAAGTTGACGAGCGAATTAAACAAATTTGGCTTATGCTGTTTGAACAAGAACTTGCGCATCTTCATGAAGCATTCAAGTTACTCAAGAAGTATGAAAAGAAAGACTGGCAAGAAGTCATCCCAAATGGTGAATTCCCTGAACTTATAAACTTCAAACCTCAAAAAGATTATATCAGAGAAATTATCGCAAACACAGTCAACAACACCGAAGAGCGAGAAAGTTATATCAATGTCAAAAAGTTGCCTGAAAAATCTGATTTCTTTGTTTATCAGCATAAATTTATAAAAAATGTTGAAAAAATGCCATCTCATCGTGTAATTAATGACCATATCAAAAAATTTGGTGAAGACTATAGAGTGCAAGACAGCGAGCATCCTATCAAGTCACTTCGTTCTCGCAAAATAGATAATGTAGATTTAGGCAGGACTCAATAAACAAAAACTAAATTGACTTTTTAAAATAATTTATTCAATCTTTAAGTAAAAAAAAGATGTAAAAAACACAACTTAATCATCACTTTTATTTAAAAAAAGTTTAAATATAAAGTCAAAACCTTGTAAAATGTATAATACAAACACAAAAAAAAGACATAAAATAGTATGTCTTTTTTTATAACAATTTTAAAACAATGATGACAAAAGTCGCATAATTGCCTGCAACATTTTTGTAAGAAAACTTTTCTTTTGAAAGAAGTTTGTGCTTACCTGCACAGAATTCTTTACATCTTCTGCAAAAATTTCTTGATATTGTTGATTGAGTTTTTTAGAATAAATCATCACGGTGTTTTCAAAGTTTAAAGCAAAAGAGCGATTGTCCATATTGCAAGTGCCGATTGACAATAAATTATCATCAATTATAAGCGCTTTGCTATGCAAAAAGCCTTTATAAAGATAAATCTTTACGCCTATCTCAGCCATTTCTTTAAGATATGAAAGTGTTGCAAGATAGACCGTTTTTTTATCGGGTTTGCGAGGAACCATAATTCTCACATCAACCCCACTTTTCACCGCAATCCTTAAACTTGCAAAAAACACATCATCTGGTATAAAATATGGTGTTTGAATATACACCTTATTTTTTGCATTGACAATCATTTTTACAAAAGTTTCCTTAATCCTTTGCACCTGACTGTCAGGGCCAGAAGCCAAAACTTGAACTGTTGCATCACCACATAATGTAGGACTAGGGAAATAACCATTCTCTAGATAGAGACGAGGTGGAGTATTGTCATTTTGGCAATATCTCCAGTCATCAAGAAAGATATTTTGAAGCCCATAAACACCACTTCCCTCAATTCTAATATGAGTATCTCTCCATGGTTTCAATTTTTTGTCCCGACTCATATGGTCATCTCGAATGTTGACACCACCAGTATAACCTATTTTGCCGTCGATTATGACAAGTTTTCTATGGTTTCGATAATTAAGTTTTAAATTTATAAGTCTCATGTGCATAAATGGAGGGAAAAATTCACCTACCTGCCCGCCTACCTGTTGAAGTTTTTTAAAGAATCTGCGAGGAGCCTTTCGAGAGCCGATTGAGTCATATATAAGTTTGACATCAACCCCATCTTTTGCTTTTTTGCACAAAATGTCCATTATTTCCCTGCCCACTTTGTCGCAAGCAAAGATATAATATTCAATGTTGATAGAACTTTTTGCGTTTAACAAATCCTTTTTTAATGCTTCAATTTTATCAAGACCATTTGTAAAAAACTTAATATCATTCCCTGGAAGTGGATAAGAACCATAGGCATAACACATTGAAACAAGTTCTCGATATTCAATAAGTGTGTCATCAATGCGTGCCTCATCAAGTGTCTGAATACCATCAATATTTCTGATAATGTCACGTTCTGAAACCGCTTTCTTTTTTATCATGCGTCTGGTTCGCACACTTAGTCCACTTCCAAAGATGATATAAAGCAAAAACCCAAAGATAGGCAAAAATGTCAAGATTGTAAGCCATGCAATGATATTTTCAGGTTTTCTTCTTTCAAGAAAAACCATACCTATAAGGAGCAAAAAGTTGATACAAGCAACTGCAGTAATAACTATTTTTGAAATCTCGCCAAACATTTTCACTCCTTTTAGTATGTTTTTAATTTAGATTTTTTAAATCTTTGTGCTTAATAAAATGGTTTCACTCAAATAAATTGCAATTTTAAAATTTGAATATTATTCAATTTCTTTATTGTTTTATTTGAAATTTAATCATATTATTTTTATCTTTATTTTGCTGATTTACTTAAAATTTCAATAAAATCAAGATTTTTAATCTTTTTTTATAAAAAATTTAGCAAATAAGTTTAAATTTCTCTATCTTATCGTTTCGTGCTTAAGTTAAGTTTTCCTAAGATGATATTTGCTTCATCTTCACCAGTAATAATGTTTCTATCAATCCCGCTTACCTTCATCAGCACCTCAACTCTGATATATTGATTTGGATTGAAGTTTGAAGTTAATTCAATCTCTCCAGTTATAGAATCAATATTTGCATTACCCAAAGAAATATCTCCACCTTTGTTGTCAAGTCTGAATGAGATATAATTTGAAAGTTTCTCATCGTTTATAGCAATCTTTCCATCTTCACTTAAATTAATATCAATCTTTCCGCCACCTGGAGTATAGCCCTTGTAAAGTGAGAATGCTCCATTTGACCAGTCTTCAAGTGAGGTTATTCCATTATCTAAAGTAAATCCGATTTCATCAACATAGTCTCGTTTAAGTTTATAGACATAACCTGTCACTTCATAGTTGGCGGTTATTCGATAATCATAAGTTGTCTCAGTTGGTTGAGGATTTGGTGTCTCTTCCGTATCAGGTGCAGTTTCACCCTCTGCAGTCATAGAAGGCTCTTCCTTCTTAGTGAATTTACACTGAGCAATATAATATTTATTTATACTATAACTGTTATCAGCCAGTAAAGCAACATTTTCAACATAAACAACATCTTTGTCTATTGTTGAAATAGTAAAGGTTGCTTCTGTTGAAGCGTTCTTATCTGACCAAACTTGACCAGTTGGAGTGCCAGCCTCTATTTTAACATCTCTCAAATTGTCATTTGAATTCTCTTCTATGGTATTTGTAATATAGTAGATTCCTATCACATCTTTGATGTTTGTGACTGTGACATTGTCACCTGGTTTAACATAAACACCCAAAGCATTTGAAATTGATTCATATTTAGTAATTGCAATATTTGAACTTGTATTTGAAAGTGAAATTCTGTTTGTATAGATTTTTCCTTCTCTTTCAAGGTTCAAGTCAAAGATCGCAGTGCTGTTGGCTTTTACAAGCACTTCAATAGTATCATTTATGAAGCCATCAATTGAAACTGCTTCATTTTCATCTTTTACACTTCCTACTATTTTGTCAGAAAGAGCAAAAGCCTGACCATCTCTCACCACTCTGTTTTCTTTTTGCTCGATTTGTGCCTTTCGAACAACAGTTATCTCTGTTGTGCAGTCACAATATTCAAAGATACTATTATCATTATCTTCATACTTAAGTCTTACAACAAGTTTTAAAACAGCAGAATCGCCATCTTTATACAAATCAGTGTTTAACAGTTTTGGCATAACATAGAGTTGTTTGCTGTATGTTTCTTTTTCTTCTCCATCTTCTTTTGCTTTGCCATAGACAGGTCTAGGTTTGCCATGGTTATAAACTTTTGAGTTTGTTGTGTCATCACTTGAACCTGTCGAGCCTGTTTGCGTTGTTTCGTTTCCAAAGAATCCATTTCCGTCGGTAGCAAAAGCCCATTCTTGAACAGAAGAAGATTCAGTCTGCTCAACATTTCCAACCTTTTGGTTTGTTTTAGGGTCAAAGAGTGAAATATTTTCCACCTTGATTTTGTCAATCATAGGGAAATTTAAATATTTCTGACCTTCTGAATCAATATTTATTTCATATTCATATTCAGACTCAGTATCACCTTCCGCAACAGTCTCTGGAGTTGAAGGCTCTTGTTTCTTTAATTCTTTATGAGGCTCATAAGCCTTATCTTGATTAGTATTTGAGATATTATCTAGATAAATTTTATCGTTATCATTTACCTGTGCTATAGTATAATCTTCTACATATTGCCATGCATCAATGCCTTCAAAATTAAGCACTTTAACTCTTTCATCAGAACTAAGTGGAATTTTTGTTTCTGAAGAGTTGATTACATAATTGTCATTATTGCCATTTTTAATAGTAAGTTCGGTATATTGTGCAGACAAATCAATATAGTCTTCTTCAGCAATTGAGATTGAATTTGTAATTGCAGGAATGTTTTTTGTGGCTTTAAGCATAAAGTAAAGTCTGTAAGTAAAGCCATAATCATCCACACCTTCAATGAAATAATATTGATTTCCAAAAATTACCGCTTTTACATCATTAAACGCAATGGAATCTGTTCCTTTATATTTAATATTACTAATAGTTGTTTGATCTTTTTCAAATTGCCAGCCTGAGTCTTGTGAATTTTCTGGTAAAGAAGAACCATAGAAAATCTTATTCAGCAAGTTTCCATTATCATTATAGGTCACACCTTCAATGATTTCATTTACTTTCATTGTAATTGCAAATTTTGAAGTTGAAAGTTCTTCCCTCTCACCAGTTCCGTTTTTATGTTTGATTGTCATAAATCCGTCAGCACCAGTAAGTTTAAACTCTTTATATTTGGTTGAATTTGATGATAAAATTTCTATCTTATCAACCATATCAAAGTTTGAAATAATTGTTTTATCGTTTACAATCTCTTCTTTGCCATTTTCAGCACTGCCACCATATGAAACCTCATAATCTGGCATGATTTTAATTACAACATAGAAGAAAGTCTCAAATCCTTCAACCTTATATGTGATTTTTCCGAGAACATAGTCACCGGTATTTTTTGCACCAAAAGGTATAAGTTCATAATCATAAATACATTTAGCAGTCGTGCTTATGATTGGTCCCACAAACATATATTCTTTTCCGCTATTAGTTCCAGTATCATTAACAGTGCGCTTAAATGCGTTTATGTCATATCTGCCCATATATTCATTTAAGACTTTTTGTGTCGCCTCATCTATTTGTGCAGAATTTGTCTCTCCTGCTTTTGAAGATGAACCACCATTATAATACAGAAGTTCAAATCCCAGACCAGATTCTTCACCAGTAAAGTCGGTATAACTCACCATTCTGTTTGTTGTTGGGTGATATATTCCCAAAAGGTCATTTATACTGTCGTATGTGTTGTTGACCTCAATTTCAACAATATTTTTCAGCGTTGAAATTTTTTCTTTGACATCAATGTCGAATCCCGCCATATAGTAATAATTGAATGAGAACTCTGCATTTAATTTAACAATTGAGCCATCATTTTTGTCAAATGTTAAACTAAATTCCTTCTTATTTATTTCATCAAAAGGAGTTTTTTCAATATCTATAGAGAAATAATCTTTTTCAGATACAACAGTTTCAATAGATTCAATGTCTTCACCTGATTCACCATTTTCATCAGGTTTAACATTTTCTGTTGTTTGTTTGTTGAAAAGGCTGTCATATTTTTCAAAATCAACTAAGATTGTATTTCCATCTTCATCAATTCCATAAGTCATCTGTGCCCTATTTGCAAGTGAAACTTTTGGTTGTCCGTTTGCGAGTTTAAAGACACTTGATGCTAAGTTTGTAGGAAGTTCAGACTCTAAAACAGGCTTATCATTCACTTGAAGTGCACGAGTAGTTGCATCAATTTGAATTTTATTGTTTTCTATACTTGATGCAAGATATAAACCTTTGAAAGTTTTTCCTACAAAAGATATTCCCAAATCATAATATCTGTTGGTGTCTTGATCTTTTGCAGAAATGAAGTTAGGATATGACGCATAATATTTTACAACTTCTTCATTTGATGTTTCATCTTTTATTGTCTCTTCAAATACAAAATAGTATTCATCTTGATATTCTGCCATTTGACCCAGTTCAGCATAGACAAGTCTTTCGCCAGCAAAGAGGTCTTTTGTGTTGGTTTTGTCAATATAAATTTTCTCATAACTAACAGAAGTATTTTGATATTCACCCTGCATTGTGAAGTTTGAAACAGTATGTGGCACGATTGAAAGAGAATTTTCAAGAAGTCGTATATTATATACAATATTGACTGCTTTATAGGTTATGCTAAGTTCTATCTTTGCATCCCCAGAATTGTTGGTTCTTGCAAACTTAATTTTCTGACTTAAATCTATCGAACCATTTATAGCAACACCTTTTTCGCTGTCTCCAACATAAATTTCTGCATTGTCAGTCTTAGAATTCAACTGAACAATCAAATCTTCATTTTCAATATCTACTTTATCTTTATATTCAACTACTTTACTATCAGTTGACAACCTGCCTTCAAGAACATCAATTCTGCTGTTTTCACCGAAAATGGCAGTGCTGTTTAAGAATGTTTTAATATTTTCAAAAGTTGCCCCGCTGTCAATGTATTCAAATTTCATCATTCCACTTGAATTTGGCACTGGGTAATTTGAAGATAATTTTACACTAGGTGCAACAACAAATGAATAAACAACTTCAAATTCTTGATATGCACTATAATTTTGATTTTCCTCATTTTCTTCAGCCATTTTAGGGAAATTGATTCTGACTTTCAAAGTAAGAGTCAATGTCACTTTATCAGAAACATGATTTGTTTTGATTATTACTTTATTTTTATCTTGTTGATCTTTCTCAATTCCGCCAAAAGCAGGATTTGTTGATGCGCAAGATATATCTATTAATGTATTTTTTATGTCTCCGTCATACAAGTCTGCAATATTAAATTTATATCCCGTCCCTGCAATAACCTCATCGTCAACTGCGATGTTTGTGATAGGAGTAATATTTGCTTTCAAAGTATATTCGCAAGAGAAATTGAAAATTCTTTCTATATCGTTTTCAGTTTTACCTGGAATTGAAACAGTATAGTCTATCTTAATTTTCTTGTCGCTTATAAGGTCGCTTATTGTCAACTGTCCATCACTTGTGCAAGAAACTAAGTCTTTTCCGTCACCAGAAATACTTAAAGATTTAAATGAATAATCATAATCTGTTACAACAATTTCACCTTCAGTTAATTTAATCGCACCCTTCAAGTTTAATGTGTCGCCACCATTGAAAGTGTTTGTATTTGAAATGAAAGTAATATTTGCTTTAAGGTCAATTTCGATTGAAGCAAGATATCCCATTGTTGTATAAACCGCAAGACTGATCTTTTTGTCTGAATCAATATAATCTTTAAGTTTAATTGCAAGTAAACCTGTTGAAGGGTTATAATCAATGCCTTTGATATTTTCTGCTCCTGCTGAAATGCCTACATCCGCTCTGTCACGAATGATTGTGTCAATGTTTCCAGCCTCTTTTTTAAGCAGGTCAACTTGCATTGAATAAATATTGTCTTTATCTTCGCTTGCAGAATACTTATTGCCATTATTGATTGTAAGTTTGAGTTTGTCTGTTTCAGTGACTTTTCCATCTTTATCGGTAAATCTCACTGCATAAACTTCTGAATCTTCATTTAAAATCAATTTGTAAGTTTGCTCACCACCTATTACTGAAAGATTGTCATCCTCAGTTGTTTGGTAAGTGTGCTTTATAATTATTGTCATCTTTGAATCTGCATATTTGCCAAAAGGTCTATAGTAAAGAGTTTTGAAATCACTTGAGAAACTAAGTTCTATAGTTTTATCCCACTGTTCACTATCTGTCATGATTTCGTCACCAACTTCAACCGAGACAATTTCATTTTTGAATTTAAGTGTTTCAAAAATCTTTTCAGATTGATAAGATATTGCCATATCACCTTCTAAGATAGCAATTTTAATTTGCAAATTATCTTTGGTGATTCCACTATCTTTATCATTGTCATCCACAAAATAATCATTCAAATCAATTTCTCTTGATTTTCCGTCGGCAACAGCAAAATCAACTTTCACCTCTTTTTCTTTGTAAGTGAACATAAGTTTTGAATCTGATTTTAAATCCAACTCAAGTTTAGTATCAATCACATCTATTTCTAAATCATATGTGGTTGCTACAACATTTTTAAGATTCAATATCTTGTTTACATAGAATCTCTTTTTATCGCTATTGAGTGTTTTGTTATCAAAAAGTTCTTCAAGATTTATCTCGCTGATACTACTGCTGTCACCAAATATATATTCTGCAGAGCCATTATAGGCATAGGTCGAATTCTCAACTTCTACATCAGCAATTACTTTAAGTAGATAATAGAAAGATTGTGATATTCCATAATAATCAATTTTATATTCAAAAGCCACATAAACATCTTCAAGATTGTTGCTTAAGTGGTTGAGAATGACGAATCCATTAGAATCAGCATCAGTTTTTATCACATATTTTGAATTAACCAGACTTGAATAATCAATCATACCTTCTTTATCTATTTTATAGATATTGAGATATTGTTCAAATCCTGGTATTGTATAAAGTCCGCCCTCTTGAATATATTTATACTTTGTTTGAGTGCCCTCGATTTCTATGAATCTGTCAGCAAAGTCATATTGACTTAAAATTTGACTGAGTTTTCCCGCCTCTATTTCATTATATATTCCCTTGTCGATTAATTGTTCAGGTCTTAAAAGAGATGTTTCAACTCTTCTATTATTTTGTATTTCTTTGTCATAAACAACAAAATCATATCCTATTTGAGAAATTAGTAAAGGAACATGAACTGTTGCTAAAATCTTATTGCCAGAGTCAACTATATTTAAAACAATATAACAATTTTCATTATTAAGTCCAAACAATAATTGTTGATTTACTTTTGACTGGAATTGAATTGAATTGTCAGCACCAGCCTGATAGATAGATGATAAAACATTGCCAAATCTATCTCTATGAGATGGACTTACTTTATAGTTTTCTGTCAAATTGCCTGCCTGCCATATTTGACCAGCGTTTCTTGCAAACATCAAGTAATTGATATCTTCTTCACCATTATTGATGATTTGACTTTGTGGTTTAATTGAATTATTACTTTGAAGTGAGAATGTTGAAGCAAGAAGAGAGTAAATATCATCTGATTCAATAAGTTTTATTTTTATAGCAATCTTTCCCAGTTCTATATTGCCACTTCTTACAAACAAATTAGTTGTAAGAAATTCTTGATTGTAATCAAAGAAGAAATCTGCATTGCTTTTCTTCTCGACATTACCATCTTTAAATTCAAGATAATTTTCAAATACAAATGAGATATCTTTATCTTGAATAGATGTAACTCCATCATGTCTTGTAAGAAGGACATAATCACCTATTTGTTTTGAGTTTTCTCCTAAAACATAGAAGACTTTTTCTTTGTCATTGATGATAAGGTCTCTTTTTACTTCAAATTGAATAGGTTGATTGAGAGCAAAACTATTGTTTCCTTCTGGTCTGAAATAGATTGTGAAGATTTGTTTTTCTACATTCCAGAAATCATAGAATTTAATTTTATTTGTGCTTCCATCATATTCACCGATTGCATTTTGAGATTTTGTTTCGCTGAGAGTATATTCATATTTGTCATCCATCACAATATAGTATATTTTGCCTTCAAACAGACTATTAAGTTCATTGCTTGTCTCTTCACTTGAATTTAAAAGTTTAACTTTGTTTGCAAGCGTTGTTTCCGCATTTGCCCAAACAGACTTCTCACCTGTATAAGAATCATTTGTCACTGTCACATTTTGGAGCAATTGAAGAGTAAACATGATATTTACTGCACCACTTGAATCTGAAATAGCAAATTCCATAAAATGTGGGGCTGCAAAATTTTTGTTTATTTTGACATTTGAGATATTTATATTTGTAAGTTTAGATCTTATTTGATCAGCAGTAAGATTATCTTCTATTGAAACCAAACCATTGTTGTCATATAAGGTCAGCATTCCATTATTGCCGAAAAGTTCTAATAATTGCACATTTGACAATCTGTTTTCAGCAAGATATTGTGCTGTAAATTTGAAATTTACATTATCTAAACTAAACTTTTCTTCTGAATTGCCGTCACTATTGATATAAAGTTCGATTAAGTTTTTAAGTTCTATCACATCTTCAGTTTTATCAAAAGAAGCACCATATTTTTTGACAATGACTTCTTTTGAAGTGTCAGAACTTTCTAGATTTATATTTGTTTGATATGTCTTTAAAAGTGAGTCATATTTTATTTTAGAAATTCCTGTTGATTTTACATTAAATTTTATTTCAAAAGGTTTTTCATTTGCAGTTAATGTTGAATTTTCATCGTTGCTTTTAATAATAAGTGAAAGTGGAATATAATCATTTGAATTTGTATTTTTAAATGCAAAAGATTGACCATTTGGCAAGATGTTGATTATGCCTGCATTTCCCTCTTTAATAGTAAATTTCCACTGATTTCTAAGTGTGCTTGTTTTTCCTTTTTGGTCAGTAATGACAAAGTTTGAGCCATTTGCACCCGCAATGTCATTTATAAATTCTGTCACATTATTAAATGTCTTTGTAGTTCCGCCAACAAGAGTTACAGTGATTTCAGTATTGAAACCACCCTCTTTAGTAAGATTTTGGTCAACTTTTATTACTTCAGCATTTATCTGAGCAATAGAATTATAAACATCTGACATTTCTTTTACACTTATCGAAACAGCCTTTGGCTTATAGATATTTATAAGTTTGTCTGAAATAGAATTTATATCTCTCTTCCATTCAATAATATTTTCATCACCATTATCATAAATGAGTGAAATATAGCCCAAATACAATCCATTTATGCTTTCAATCTGAACTGAAGATTTTGTTGATACAGAGTATTCAACCCTCATCACCTTAGTTTCGGTATCAGTCAAAAGTGTGCCTTCATCATAAATGAAATATTCTGAGATATCATTTCCAGCCATATCATAAACAACTGGTCTGATAAAACCTTTTTGGAATTCATCTTTAAATACCGGAACTGACTCTGAAGCGATTGTGTAAATAAGTTTAAAATCAAGGTCACTTCCTAAGTTGATTGAAATTTCTTGCTCGTCATCTTCTAAAAAGTTTGAAGCATTGATATAGAAATCTTTAATTGAGTTTGAATAAAGTGCAGTTTTTGAAGCGACATTCTTTGTGCTACTGCACATTTCTGCAATATCATAAAGCCCTTCACTACTGCTAGGTCTGACAGTTGCAAAATATAATGAAAATTCGCCAGTATTATATAGAGAAAGTCGAGAGCCGTTGACTGCAAACAAAGTTGTCATTCTTCCACTGTTTGTTTGATATCTGCCCGACCTTTCAAGTATATAGCCATTTTCTCCGATGATTCTGTTTGCCATATCAATATAATCAGCAAGTGGGCCATCACCAAAAGAAACAAAGAAAACTTTATCTTGATAGATGTTTTCTGCTGGGACTGTGGCATATTGATTGAGGTCAAGAGTCACAGATTCAATCTTGCTTTCATCTCCAACAACTTTATAATTTAAAAGGACATTTAAATCAGACTGGTCACTCCATGAAAGTGGAAGTTCTTCATGTTTTGAAATTGAAAGGTTTACCTGACTTATCATAACTTGACCATTTACGTCAGCAAACAACTGACTGTCATCATTGACAAGAAGCACGACATTGATTTTAAGTTCCATAGCCTCGGTGGCGGAAAGTTTCCAGTTTGCATAACGCAAATCATTGACCGAAGAATTTGGTTTGTAATATCTCTTTCCCTCGATGTCAACATATGGCACTTTCTCATCACCAACAATAGAGAGTGTTTTGTTTGCCCCTTGTGTTGGGTCAATGCCATTATAGTCAAACGAAATTGCAATATTTTTCAAAAGATTGTCAAGCAAAAGTCCTGATGAAGAATAAACTCTTACTCCCAAAAAGTCACTGTTGCTTTGATAAGGATATTGATTTAGATATAAGTTGAGAGGTGATTCAACATTCATAGAAATGGTCTGAGAAACCTTTGAAACTGTAAACTGACCGATATTCTCCTCACCTATTGAAATTTCTGAGTATGAAAGTCTTGCAATTTTTTCTTTGTCAGAAGAATTTACATCCGTTTGCACCCTTTCACTGAGGTAAGCAAGCACACCTGTATAATAATATTCGCTGTTGTCAATCTCGCCAACAAGATTATCATAGTCAAGTTGAGACTTTGCAGTGATGAAGGTATAGCCATTTATTCTGATATTATCTTCTGCATGATTTGATGCAACAAAATGCAAAGTATGATTGTCATCATAGACTGCCTTAATATTTTCAGTATTTATCGCTTCATAATATGAACGCTTTTCTCTCCATTCATTTTCACTAAGACTGCTCTTATTGTCAGAATACATATATTTACTGTCAGCAGGAATATATTTTGTCTGAACAGTGAAACTTTCATTTCTTACAACCTGAGTTGTCAGTTCTCCCCTTGAATTATAAATAAGGGTTTCAGTTGAATAGACTGGCACATCAACAGCAATGTTTATTTCTGTTGTGCCTATCTGAATATTTTGAGAGCGTGCAACAAGTTTGGAAATTCCCCCTGCTATCCAGTTTATGTAATTGTCATCTTTATCTTTTATAGGATTGCCATTTTCATCTACGAGGTGCTTTGTAAGAAGATGAACATTGAAAGGACGACCGAGTGAAACATACTTTGGCACTTGAATAGACTTATTAGAAATAAGTTCATTGACTGGGTCATAATCAGTCAAAACACCATTGCCAAAAGAAAGTTCAATCTTTCTTTTAGTGACATCTTCAGTTGGCGAAGTTATCGTCAGTTGAAAATCCTCCCCAACTTCAAGTTGACCGTGATTTGAATTATACAAATTGCTGTCATATTCAAACGCTATGCTTTCTGGCATTGTGATTTTTTCATCAAATCCACCGGCAAGGTAAACTCCCAAAACCGTGACTCCTGAAATGAAAAAAACACTTGCGATTGACACAACAACCGTCATCCATGTTTTCCACTTAGATTTGAATTTCTTTTCTTTTTTCTTTTCGTCTTTTACTTCGTTTTTCTTTTTCATCTATGACACCTCTAAAAATTTTGGCCAAATCAAAATGTAGTAAGAAGGTTTGAAATTAGCATTAAATAGACAAATAAAATTCTAATTACAAAATCCTTTATTACAAGTATAAATTTTTACCAACAAAAAGGCAAATAAATTTGACCCTTTTATAAATAATTTTAGTAATATATATATTATAAATATATTTCAAGAAAATATTTTAATTTATGACTATTTTTTTTCAGTGCTTTTTTTAATAACTTTTCTTGTAAATAGATATTATTTGAAATTAACATTTTTATTAGTTGCCTCCTGTTTCATAACCTCCAAAAATTGTTTATGAATTATAGCGTTAATTTAAAATAATTTTTTAAAACTTTTTACTCAAAAACAACCTTTTTTTTTATTTGCCACCCCTTTCACCATATTCAAATGTTGTTTTTAATTTAAAAAGTTTTCTCACAATATCTAAAAACCCACCCCTCCAAAACAATCCCAACAGAATGAATCATATCACATGAAGTTTCCTCTGCACCTTACTTTTCTCAACACTTATATTCTGCTTATCATACTTATCTGCCAAATTCTATGTTTTTTTTTAAAATGAATAAAGTCAATATTTGATTGACAATAAAAAAAAATTAGGTTATACTTACACGAAAGGAGTAAAAATGTTACAAGTTACAAATATTTCACTCGCCTTTGGTGGACGAGTGCTTTATAAAGATGTCAATTTAAAATTTACAAAAGGCAACTGCTATGGAATAATAGGTGCAAATGGTGCAGGCAAATCCACATTCTTAAAAATCATCACTGGCGAAATAGAGCCAAACACCGGAGAAATCTCAATCACACCAGGCGAAAGAATGTCTGTTTTGGCACAAAACCAAAACGCCTATGACAATGAAACAGTTTTAAACACTGTTTTGCTCGGTCATAAAAGACTTATGGAAATTGCCAAAGAAAAAGATGAACTTTATATGAAACCTGATTTTTCTGAAGAAGATGGATTGAGAGCGGGAGAACTTGAAACCGAATTTGCAGAACTGGGCGGCTGGGAGGCTGAAAGCGAAGCAAAGAGTCTTCTTCAAAATATGGGAATTGAAGAAAACCTTTTTGACAGTCTTATGGGCGGACTTGACGCAAAAATCAAAGTCAAGATCTTGCTTGCTCAGGCACTTTTTGGAAATCCTGATATTCTTATTTTAGACGAACCTACAAACAACCTCGACTTCAAAACATCTCGATGGCTGGAAGAATATCTTTTAGATTTTGAAAATATCGTAATTATCGTTTCCCACAACCGTCACTTTTTAAATAAGGTCTGCACTCATATTTGCGATGTCGATTATGGCAAAATCAATATGTTTATCGGAAACTATGATTTCTGGTATGAATCAAGTCAACTTATTTTAAGACAGATGAAAGATCAAAACAAGAAATCAGAACAACGCGCTAAAGAACTTAAAGAATTTATCGCCCGCTTCTCTGCAAATGCTTCAAAATCAAAACAGGCAACAAGTCGAAAGAGAGAACTTGAAAGATTGACCATTGAAGATATCAAACCTTCATCAAGAAAATATCCATATATCAATTTTGAATACACTCAAGAAATAGGAAAAGAGATCTTAAAAGTAGACCACCTTACAAAGGCAGGAATGTTTAAAAATCTATCTTTCAACATTGAAAAAGGGCAAAAAGTGGTATTTTTTGCAAAAAATAGCCAAATTTTAACAACTTTATTCAATATTATCTTAGGAAATGAAAAACCTGACCATGGACAAGTATTCGTTGGTAAGACCATCAAAATGACAAACCTTCCACAAAACAACAATGAATATTTTGAGGGAAACACCTCCTCTATTGTTGACTGGCTGAGACAATATTCTCAAGACCAAAATGAAACATATATCAGAAGTTGGCTGGGAAGAATGCTTTTCACTGGCGAAGAAAATCTTAAACCTGCAAATGTTCTTTCAGGTGGTGAAAGAGTGAGATGTATGCTTGCAAAAATGATGCTTGAACAGGGAAATCTGGTAATTTTGGATGAACCAACAAACCACCTTGACCTTGAATCTATCACCGCCCTCAACAAAGGAATGGTAAATTTCAGAGGAAATATGATTTTTGCAACCCATGACCAGGAAATCATTGAAACTGTTGCAAACAGAATCATCGATATTGTCGACGAAAACAAAATCATTGACTTTACCGGCACATATCAAGAATATCTTGAAAAATATTCAAAATAGAAATCAAAAAAAGATAATTGATAAAATTCAATTTAATCTGAAAAATAATAATTTTATTTCATTTCAGCAAAAATCAATTAAACAAAAAACACATTAAAAATTCATCAGTTTTGAATAAATTTAAGCAAAAAAGAGGCAAAATTGCCTCTTTTTTGCTGTTTTTTCATTCTTTTTAAAACAAATCCGTCAAATTATCTATATCGCCCAACTCTTTTGCGACCAAATAAGAGAGTTTAAAATATGTATTTGGCACAATGAAAAATTCACGCATTTTCAAATTTTCTATACAAAGAAAACTGCCTTTTGGTGCATATATCATCTCACCCCAAAGAGTTTGAAAATATATATGCTTTTTCACTTTTACAAATTTCTTTTCATAATCAACAGGCGTATACATCCCCCAAATCTCATCAGTCAAAATAAAATTCTCTTCAAACTTTTCACCTTTATAAATTTGTTTGTATCCATTATTGTAAAGTGCTATCATCGACCTTGTCTCAATATCTCTTTGACTTACCTGTCTCATCTCTGTTTTAAACACATATGTTCTACCAGAAATTTCAAATCTATCACGATTATCTATCTTCTCCTCTATCTTTGCAGGAGTCATATAAACACTTTTGGCACGCTTTGCAGTAAAGACAAAACCATCAGAAAAATCTTTTATTAAAGAAAAAATATCAGTTGAATTTATAAAATCAACTTTTTGAAACTCTATATCTATTTGACTTGTGCCATCAACCGAATAAAACTTCTTAATCATTAATTCTCCTTAATGCAATTTCTTTAAAATTTATTGTAACACAACTTATTTTAAATGTAAAGATTTTATTTAAATTTGCTTTTAAAAGTTGACAAAAAATTTTATTTGATTATAATAATTATTGTTGAACGAAATCTATATTTAATATATTTACGGACAACAATCAAAAAATTTATTTAAACAATGACAGAACTGGCAACTCTAGAGTTTAACGCAGGTCGGCGAAAAGACATAATGAAGGCGACAGATAAAAATGATTTATGTGTCGTAAATTAGGGTGGAACAGCGTAACTCATCACGCCCCTATTGCTCTTTGGCAGTGGGGTTTTTTTATGGATAAATTTTTTTATTTTAGCATTCACATTAAAAAACAATTCAAGTTTGATATTTAATTATAAAAAATATATAATCTTGAAAAACTTGAATTTGTGATGACAAATAAAAAAATTTAATAAAATTAAGCAAAATTAAGCAAAAAACTGTCAAAAAATCATTTAAAACATATATTTTTATAAAAAAGGAGAAAATTATGAGCACAAAATTGACAATGGAAAAAATCGTTAATCTTTCAAAATCAAGAGGCTTTATCTTTCAAGGAAGCGAAATTTATGGTGGATTTGCAAACACATGGGACTTTGGACCTATCGGTGTTGAACTCAAAAACAATATCAAAAGGGCATGGTGGAAAAGATTTGTTCAAGAAGACCCTTCCACTTATGGAGTTGACGCAGCAATACTTATGAACCCAACTGTTTGGCACGCTTCTGGTCATGTTGAAAGTTTTGGCGACCCTAAAATGGACTGCAAAAATTGCAAGACAAGACATCGTGCAGACACACTCATTGAAAACCATAGCAAAGGCAAAGTTTCAGCGGAAGGCATGACAAATGAAGAAATGGAGGCTTACATCGAAGAGCATGATGTAAAATGTCCAAATTGCGGAAAGCGTGATTTTACTCAAATTCGCAAATTCAACCCTATGTTTACGACTTCAAGAGCTATGACTGGTGACAACAGTGATATTGTATATTTAAGACCTGAAACTTGTCAGGGCGAATATATCAATTTCCTCAACATTCAACGCTCTACCCGTGCAAAAGTACCTTTCGCTATTGCTCAAATAGGAAAGTCATTCAGAAATGAAATCACTCCTGGAAACTTCCTTTTCAGAACTATTGAATTTGAACAAATGGAACTTCAAAAATTCTGCAAAGACACTGAAAGTATGGACATATATACAGATTATAAATCTAGAGCATGGACTTTCGTAAAAGATTTAGGACTTAAAGAAGACCATTTAAGATATCACGATCATGACAAACTTGCCCACTATGCAAAAGCCGCCTGCGACATTCAATATTTATTCCCTATGGGCTGGCAAGAACTCAATGGAATACATCATCGTGGCACGTGGGATTTGTCAAGACATCAAGAATTTAGTGGAAAAAACATGAACTATCTTGACCCTGTGACAAATGAAAAATATCTTCCAACAGTTGTTGAATATTCTATCGGTGCTGACAGACTCACCCTTGCCATTATGTGCGAAGCATATGAGGAAGAGGAACTTGAAAATGGCGAAACAAGAGTTGTGATGCACTTCCATCCAAACATCGCACCTTATAAAGTTGCAATTCTCCCTCTTCAAAAGAATCTCGGTGAAAAAGCGAAAGAAATTTATTCAATGCTGAGTAAAGAATTTATGTGTGATTATGACGAAGCAGGTTCAATCGGAAAACGCTATCGCAGACAGGATGAAATCGGGACCCCATTCTGCGTAACTATTGACTTCGATACACTTGAAGACAACACTGTGACAGTGAGAGACCGTGACAGCATGAAACAAATCAGACTTAACATCAATGAACTTTATGACTATATCGCACAAAGAATCAAATTTAACTAAATGATTAAACAAGCGTATAATTTAATAAATATCATTAAAAAATAGTAAAAAATCATTAAAAATAGCGGTTTTTTTGAAAAATTATTGAAAAATACAAAAATTATTAAATAAAATCATTAAAAAATGCTATTTTTTAAAATTCTAAAAAAAATCAAAAAAAGGATAATTTTAATTTAATTATCCTTTTTTTTTGTGCTCACCTCTCACTATTTTCTTCATGATGTTTCTTCTTTTTATCAACAATATTTAAAACTTTTATATTTTTTTATTTGGATAAAATAATGATAGAATTGCACCATAACAAACAAAGCCACGTTTTGTGATAAACACAATATCATCAAAAATCTCTATATATTTTTTCTTCAATAAAAACTCAAATTGCTTTTTAAAATATTCTCTTGAAGATTCTCCTAAAATTTCGTCCATAATTTTTATACTAAATTGTCCACAATATCCACTGATTGCAATATATTTTGCAAGCCTTTCCTCTTTTGGCAAAATATATGTATCTTCACTGGAAAATGTTTTATTCTCCAAACATTTCTCAAGAGGGATTTCTTCTTTTCCTATATTATAACTTACACCCTCCCTACTTTTACTTTGTGCCGAAATTCCAAATCCTTTGTAAGAGATATTATTTATCATCCTGTTTTTTATGTAAGAGGACAGCCCCAAATCAGTTTTACTTAAAGAAAATGTATTTTGTCCAAATCTTCCACAATAACCCAGTTTTATCAAATTCTTATATAAAAATTCATACTGCTTGAAAAGTTGACGCTTAGTTTTGTTTTCCTTGACTTTCAATATATTTGTGCGAAATTCATATAATGTCACCTGTTCTGGCATGAAATATTCAATGGTCGCAATCGAATTTTTCAAGTCTTGTTTTGATTGACCATTAAGTCCATACATAAGATCAATATTTATTTTTTCAATCCCATTTGTTTTGCACCAGTGTTTTACCTGCATCATTCTTTGCAGTGAAGGACTGCCCCTGTGATTATCTTTCAAAAACTTTCGATTGACCGTTTGCAATCCAAAAGATATTCTCTTAAAACCACAACGATTGATTATTTTTATCTTATCTTCTGTTATTGAAAAAAAAGTTGCTTCAATACTTGCCTCAAAATCTTTTGCTATTTTCAGTTTTGAAAATATTTCAGTTTTTACAAATTCAAGAAGAGTTTTAAAATTTTCATCACTGAGTATAAGTGGCGTCCCTCCTCCTATATCAAACCCAAACAATTCAATATTTCTATGCGATTTTATGAAATTCTGTATATCTTTTATAAGAATTTCAATATATTGTTTCTCTAAATCTTCATCACCTTTGACATATTTGACATATTCACAAAACTTGCATTTTGACTGGCAAAAAGGAATATGAATATAAAAACAAAGTTTGGATTCGTCAAACTTAAGTTCACCTTCATATTTATACTTTTTCCAATCTGATTTATCTATCGGATATGATGTATTCAGTTTATCATTTTTCTTTGATTCATTAAAAAAGTGTTCAATATTCTGCATTATTTATTCCTTTAAAATATCGGGTTATTAAATCCTGCACAAAGTTTGTTGTCATAAGTATATGTCAACTGACCAACAGTTGAAGGGCAAAGATTTCTTACATTTCTTGAATAAAATTCAACCAAATTCCCTGATTCTGACAGATACATTCCATTTATACAATCACAAACAGCCATATTGCATAATTTTTTCACCACAACACCGCTTGCACTTAAATTATTAAAAATCTCTTTATATTCAACGAAATGTTGTTTAGAAAAATCATTTAAAGGCATGAGTCCAACAAAACCCACCCTAAATACGCCCAACTGACCAGCCATATCAAGATATTTTTCAACTTCTGTTTTAGAGTCAATAAAATCTTTTATGAGAAGAGAATTAAGTCTTATCAGGTTTTTATCTTCAAGTTTTTCTAAAACATTTTTAATCGTGCTTATATGCGCAGTCTTAAATCCAAATATTGAATCATTTATTTCATCTAAATAATGATGTCTTGAAATATGTATTCCATAAATTAGGTCAAGTTTGTCAAGCAAAAAAATCTTTTCAAGATTGATGCCATTTGTGTTTATTGTGACAATTTGACGTTCACCACACACCTCAAAAACGGCATTTATCACCCTGTTTAACAATTCAACATCCAAAAGCGGTTCTCCGCCCGTTATTGCAATGCGATTTAGTAATTTTTTTGATTTTAGTTCTTTTAAAACAGATTTCAGTTTTTCTATATCAAAATTTTTATTTGATTTTGCTGTCTTCTTTTTTGTATTATTATTACAAAATGGGCAACTAGCAAGGCAGGCATCTGTTATTGAGATATATAAATTATATCTTAAATTTTCACCCTGCTGATATTGCCCACTTTCATTGCAAATATTATCTTTAAAAGAGACTTTCTTTCCAAAAATTTCAACAACATTTGCCACCGTTTAACACCTCGAATAAGAACTTCCGCAACTCGAACTGCTTGACATACAACTTGCCATAGGCCTTCCGCCTTCATAAGGAGTATGTTTTTTATTTTTGATATAATCCTTATTTTGCCACTCACGCAAATGTCTATCAAAATTTCTGTTGATAATGCCATCATTTAAAATACTTACACCTGAATAATTCTTATTTTGTTTGAAATTTAGATCGGTGCCCTCTTTCAATTTCTTATAGGCAGATGAAAAAGACATTTCTCCACCTTCAACTATTGCATTCAAATACTTCGCCTCAAGCAAAGATTTGAATGCATCATCGGCCTCCTTAAGTGCTTCAGTATAATTCAAATACAAAACAAAATCATGCAATTTATCATAAACCATTGCTTTAATAGAATATCTTGCATTAACCATATCAATAAATTCAACAAACTCTTTTTCTTTTTCCATGTTTATCTCCTTATTATCAATTATATCTAGTTTTCAATATAATGTCAACTATTTTTAAGTAATTTTATTATATTGATATTATTAAAATGATTATATCTCATTTAAAAAGTTTAATATTAAAAATTTTATTAAAAAGTCGGCTTATAATGATTAAATTCAAATAATAAGATTAATCTTGAAATATTGTCAAAAAAGATATAAAAGAAAACACATTTCAATCTTATTATTCCTATTGACCTTAAAAAAAAGTCATTATTATAATGACTTTATCTATCTCGTGTGATTGCTAAAAGTAAGAAAAGCATTCTTAAAAAGTATGCAAGTGAAACCAACAGCGAAGCAACATAAGTCATCGCTGCCGCATTGAGAAGATTATCAACCCCTCTTTTTTCTTCATCACTTGTAAGCCCCATTTCCTGCAGAAGCACCTTTGCTCTTTTTGAAGCATTAAATTCAACAGGCAATGTGACAAGTGATGCGACAACAGAAATTGCATAAATGCCCACATAAACATAAATTAATATACTGCCTGCACTCATGAAGAAAACAAGATTCATTATCAGTCCTATTACAAGCATCGGCACTAAAAGAGAAGAAACAAAATTACTGGTCTTTATCACCGCTTGACGGACTTTAAGTGCTTTATATCCCTGCTTATCTTGAAGAGCATGACCAAACTCATGTGCAACTATCGCATGAGCGGCAAGAGATTTTGAATTGTAATTAGGTTGTGAAATATTAAGTGTTTTTGTTGCTGAATTGTAGTGGTCACTCAGCGTCCCTCTGCAAGAGCCTATTGTTATATTCAATCCATGCTCTTGCGCAAGCCTCTCGGCAAGTTCTGCACCTGTAATATCTAAAGATGAAGGAATATTTTTATATTTATTAAATGCACTTGTCACCTTTCCTTGAGCCGACAATGCAATAATGATTGCAATAAGAATTGCAAATCCGCAAACTATATATCCTATATAAAATTCCATTGCAACCTCCTAATTGAATAGTTTTCCTTTTTTTGAAACTCCTGTCCAGAATAAAATAATCTTCAAAAATTCTGCCCAGTAGGTAAGTCTAGCATCATTTAAAAATTTCTTGCAAATTTTCAGTTGATTTTCATTAAAAATTTCTGCCAAAAATTTCATTGCATTATTTGACGCATCCTTTTCAATTGATATTGTCATAACTTTGACAACAAGAGCGAGAATAAAGATGAAAACTCCTAAAGCAATAAGTGAACAGCCTATTATGAATAAAGTTTTTCCAAAAAACAACAAAATCAACCCTGCAAGAAGACTGGGCATCATAAGACATCCCAAAACTCTTCCCAGTCTTCTAAGTCTATTTAGTTTTTTTAGTTTGTTTCCGCTGGCATCTTGAAGAGCATGACCCAGTTCATGTGCAATTATCGAATATGAGGCTAGGCTAGGCTTATGAATTGTATCTGTTGACAAAAAGAGTTTGCGTTTGCTATAAGCATCACCTGCCACCCTTGAAATCGGAATAATTTCAATCGGCACCTTGATAAATTTGCCGGCAACAAAATCTACAAAATCCACAGGCGAAATTTTTGTATTCGCCTCAATATTGTTCATTTCTTCATATTTCTGCATAAATCTATCGCCTGAATAATTTGCAACAGCAAGCAAGAAGCATAAAAGTAGCAAAATGGCAATTACGCCGATAATTATAAACCATGTACTCATATTTATATTTTATATCATTTCTCACTTTTATGCAAACGATTATGACCGAATTCAACAAATTTTAACTTTCTATCAGATATCAGCCTAATCTTTCACTTATTTTTTATTGACATTGATTTCAAAATCTTTCTTTATATTTTTATAAGATTAATAATATTTTTTGTGATTTTTCATTGATTTAACCTTGATTTTTGTGATTTTGGATTGATTTTCTATTAAATTTTTAAATTTTTAGATAAATGTTTTAATTAGTTATTAATAGTATAGTAGAACCTTTTACAATTTGAGTCCCAAAAGGAGGCAACTGTTTTTCTATATACTCGCCCTCACCATCAAGTTCAAACTCAAGTCCGATTTCTTTTAGTATCAATGCACAATCTGTCAAACTTTTTCCGACTACATCTGGCATTTCCACATACTGAGTCACCACACTTTCATCCTGTTTCTCTTCACCTAAATAATCAAATATGTTTGTAAAAATTTCTTTTCCATAAGGTGCTGCAACAATGCTTCCATAATATGCACCATTGCTAGGCTCATCAACCATAATAAAAACGATATATTCAGGATTATCAGCCGGATAGGTGCCGACGAAACTGGAAATATACTTTCCGGTATCAATTCCGCCAGTCTCTTTATACTTTTGGGCAGTTCCTGTCTTTCCGCCTACATTATACCCTTCAACAAAGGTATATTTGCCTGTTTTATTTTCTGCAAATTCAAGCAGTCCATTGACAAGAGACGCTGTTTTTGGACTTATAATATTTTCTTTGACCCTACCTTTTAATGTCGGCGAGCCTCCCATAACTAAGTGCGGACTATTGAAAGTCCCACCATTGACAATAGAACCTACCGCACTTAAAAGTTGCATAGGAGTAAGGGCAATCGCATGACCAAAACCCATACGAGCAAGGTCAACATTTTTGACAAGTTTTTTCGCCATCAACATTCCACCTGCCTCACCCGTGACATCAAGTCCAGTTTTTTGACCTAAGCCAAATTTTGACATATAACTATAAAATTTATCGACACCCAACCTCAGTGCCAAATCCATAAAACAACAGTTGCAAGAATTTGCAAATGCTTCAGTGAGGTTTTGACTTCCATGACCGATAGTCTTCCAACACTTAATTCTTATTCCGTCTATTATACGAAAACCTGGGCAATAGAATCTATCTTCAAGAGAGGTCAAACCCTCTTCAAGTGCGGCAGCAACTGTCAAAATTTTGAAAGTTGAGCCAGGCTCATAGATGTCAGTCGCTGGCTTAACCTTACTATAAGCAAAAAGATTTTCAAGGTCATCACGAGGGACCTCGTTTAAGTCAAAACTAGGCTTTGATGACATTGATAAAACTTCGCCATTTTTAGCATTTAATATCATCCCTGTCACACTTTTCGCCTTTTGTTCTATCATGATTTTTTCAAGTGTCTGCTCTACTATAAGTTGCATCTTGCTGTCTATAGTCAGGTTTAAATCCTCTCCTCTTTTTGCACCAACATAATATCGAAGCGATCCACCGATTTCCTTACCCTGAAGATCACTTTGCACATATGAAAAACCATCTTTACCCTTTAACAAATCATTATAAAATGCCTCAATTCCCGTTTGCCCCACATTGTCAATACTGATAAATCCCAAAACTTGCGTCAACAGATTGCCATATGTGTAATATCTATTTGAGTTTTCTGCCAAATAAACACCAGGAAGATTTAGCCTATAAATTTCTTCAGCGGTTTCACCCTCAATTTGCTTTTTAATCAAAACTTCACTTGCATTTTGTTTGCCGATTTTTGTGTAAATGGTTTCAAAAGAGATATCCAGAATTTCTGAAAGATGAATGGCTGTTGCCGATTTGTCTTTGACCTCTCTTGCCCTGACATAAACATTGTAAGTTGTATAACTCACTGCAAGTGCCGAACCAGTCCTATCATAAATCGTGCCTCGTGGCGCAACTATTGCAAGGTCTCTTGTCCACTGGTCTGTCGCTTTTGCCTGCAACTCTTTTCCGTTTATAATCTGCAAAACAAAGAGTCTGACAACCAGCGAACAAAAAATAAAGGATATCACCAGTAAAACTGCTAATATCCTCTTTTTTAATGAAAATAATGTAAAGGCTTTATTCAAAAGTCAACCTCCAAATAAGCCTCCTATGAAATTGCAAAACCTGTCAAACCAGTTGGATTTTGCGTCAATTTGAGTTGGTGGGACACTCTCGTCAGGAATGGTCTCAAAAAGATTTTTCATGTTTTCAGAGTTTGTCATATCAAGCATATACAAATTTTTTAGATAATTGACTAAATTAATTTGATATTGCGATGAAACCTGAGTGATTTGACTTGAAACATTGTCAATCGTTGCAACATTGACCGTCCCCCAAATGGTAAAAAAAGCAAATAAAATTGATATTAAGATGATTTTAAATTTGCTAGGGTTTGACTTTTTGGTGCTTTCAACATTTTTAAACACAAAAATCTTTTTTCGTTCTGCTTCGGTAAGCGTGTCCATAGTGTCATAGTTTGGCTTTTCGACAACTTCACAAACCTTGCTTTCAATCCGACTGATTTCTTTGTCTTCTTCCTCGTCGATATACTTTTTTTTCAATCTTTCAACTTGAGAGACTGGAAAACTTGCGGAGGAGAATATATTAATCGACTCTTCTTTTTGAGTGCTTTTTTCAGGCAAAGATTTTTCAGACAAAATCTCTTTTTCTGGTGCCTGCTTTTCAGTTTTGGTTTCAACCTTTTCTTCGGTCAAAACTTCTTTAAGCAAAGTTCTGTCACTCATAATATATTCACCTCCTTTCTAATGTATACCTTTTATTATCTAAAATTTAGATTATCAAATATCCTCTTTTTAGACAGCATTTTTCATTTGATTTTACAATAAACTATATTTAAAATTTTCTTATAATCTTTTCATTAAATAATAAAAATTTGAGATAATTTCTTGAAAATGCCTTAAATTTAAGCAGATTTTTCTAAATTTTTACGTTTTTTCTTGAAATTATCATAATTTTTCAATAATTCTAAGTTTCGCACTGCTACTTCTAGAATTTAATTCAAGTTCTTTTTCACCGGCTGTAATCGGCTTATTATTTACAAGTTTTACTTCTTTCCTATGCCCACATATGCAGACAGGAATTTTTGGCGGACAGACACAATCTGTCGCAAATTCTCTGAATACATTTTTGACAATTCTGTCCTCAAGACTATGGAAAGTTATCACCGCCATTCTTCCGCCTTTTTTCAGAATTGAGACTGATTCACGCAAGAATTTATCAAGATTTTCAAGTTCTCCATTGACCTCAATTCTAATAGCCTGAAAGGTCTTTTTGGACACCCCGCCTTTGCCGAATATCACCTTTTTGGGAAAAGAACTTTCAATGATATCTTTAAGTTCTCGGGTCGTCTCAATCGGCTTAATAAGGCGTCTAGCACATATATTTTCAATAATACGCTTAGCATTGTTTTCTTCGCCATATTGATATAAAATTTTAAGCAATTTTTCTTTTGGGTATTTGTTTACAACATAATAAGCATCAAGGTCTTGAGATGTGTCCATTCTCATGTCAAGTCTGCCATCATGAAGAATACTGAAGCCCCTATCCCCATTGTCTATTTGATAAGAACTCACTCCCAGATCAACAAGAATTCCATCAATTTCACCGCTCAATCCCATTTCTTGCAGAATCTGTGGTGCTTGTTTGAAATTTGAATGATACACTTGCACATTTGTCAATTTATTAAATCGTTTCTTGCAGACACTCACAGCATCAATATCTCTATCAAATCCTATCAACCTACCCTTTTCAGAGAGATTTGAGGCAATCACACTTGAGTGACCGCCTCCTCCCATTGTGCAATCAACATAGATTCCATTTTTCTTTATATCCAGCCCTTCAATGACTTCATCAAGCAGAACTGGGATGTGTTTAAATTCCATTTTTATCCTTTACTTAAGCATTATTTTGTGAAAGCAAGTCGTCAATCATAGAAACAAGTTTATCAAAGTCAATATTGAGTAAAGTCTCAATATTCAAGTTTTCTACGCCCAACTCTTTAAGAAGTTCTTGATTATTTGCAATAACATTGATTACTTCATTATAAACTTCATTGAAACTTTCAACTAAAACTTCATAAGCCCCTTTGAAGATTCCTTCTTCAGTTTTGTCAGAAAGAGTTGTTCTATAAGCATTCAATTTCATTGTTTCTAAAATTTGTGAAAGTGCTGTTCTGTCAATATTTTTAAGTCCGCCATCTAAGTTTTTATTTATTGCCACAAATTTCTTGAGTATATTGCAAATTTCTTGAGTCTGACTTTCTGCTCCAGCAAAACTTACACCTTCTGCAGATATTATAATTTCTTTTCCAGCAAGAGTTGAAAGTTGAGTTGACAGAATTTCAAAAATATTGTCTTTTAAAACTTTTGTAGATTTAGCACTTAAAAGTGGATTAAATACATTATCAATGTCGTTTTCTTCAATATTATTGATTATTTCTTCAATATTGCCTTCAAGAGCGAGAGTCAAGAAAGATTTGTTTTCAATTTTGCCACTGTTTAAAGCAACAAGAATGTCTGAAATATAACTTAAATCACTCTTCCATTCATTATAATTGTTTAAAAGATTTAAATCAATTACATTTCCATTTAATACTTCAGTGATTTTTTCAATCACAAGTTTGTTTGTAAATTCAACCTGATAAAGTGGAAGAATTATATCGCTTAAAAGATTTTTCTTTCCTTCTGTTGAAATAAGATTTGCAAGAGTGCTGATTTTTTCTTCATTTGACAATTTTTCATCAACAACTATATCAAAAATTCCCTCATTTCTTACTGTTTCAACTGATTGAACAACAAATTCAAGCATCTTTTTATAGGTCTTTATTTCAATTTTATTTCCGTCATTATCTAAAACAGACTCTGTTGGCAATGAAAGATTTTGTTTTGCAAGGAATTTATCAACGATAGGTTTATTGTCCTTTGTTTGAAGAAGTTTGTTTGCTCTGACTTCATCAACAATGTCACCTATTTTTGACATAATTAAATTGAGATTGTAATTTTTTTCTTTATCAAGAAGTATTGTAGGGTCATCAATAACCTCGCCGAGGTCAATTTCATTTAAGATTATGCCCATATCTTTTACAATGTTTGTAAGTGATTTTGAAATTTCTTTCCAACCATTTTCACTGATATCAGAGCCATCAACACCTATTTTATCAAGTTCGACAGACACTTTATCAATCACTCTTTGCATCACACTTGAAATGCTGTCTTTGATTATATTTAATTTAAATATATTGTTTATTCCTTCTTCAAGCACAACTATATTTTTGTCATTTGTGAGAAGATTTGCGATTGTCTTTTCATTTTTTTCATCAAGTGCAATAATTTCATTAATAATTCCACTTTTTCCGATTGTTTTTACAGTCTTAAATGCATTCAGCATATCATTTCTGAAATAAGTGCTGGCATTTTCCATTTCGCTTAAACGCCCACCAACTTTAATAAGTATATCTTTATATTCAAAGTCTGCACCTAAGAAAGAATATTTTTCGTAATTTATTATAAGGTCTGAAAGTGATTGAGAGACAACATATTTAAACAAGCCTGAATCTGTAAGTTCGTCAACAGACTTAATCACTTTATCATAATTTATCTTTGCAAAATCAACATTATTTAAATCATGTTTGCCCATTTGATAGCCAAAGTCGGCAATCTGATAGACATTTTCAATTTCCTTCCTAATCTTGACTCTTCCACCATCAACCTTTGTGCTTGCATAATAGTCAAACATTGCATTGTCAAGACCAAATATACTGCTACACTTTGTAAGGAAGTTGTTTTCAAGCCCTTTCACGATAATCACAGCCTGCTCTGGAATTTGGTCAATAATAAGAGAAGAAGATTTGTCTTTCTCAGAAGACTGCTCTTCATTTGCAACCGCTGTCGCCTCAACTGGCACAATATTAAAATCGTTTGCAGTAGTCATATTTTTTGCAAATCCGATAAGACCAGCAAGTGGCATAAAAGCAATAATTGTGACAATAAATGCTTTCGCAACTCCCACAAGTCCTCCGAAAAGTCTTCCCCCTTTTGCACCCTTGAGGAATGTAAAATTGCATATTTTATAGATAATATACATCACAATTTCTATTGCTATGGTCACCAAAATAAACATGATGACATTGCAAAGTGCACCTGGTAAGTTTGTTACAAGAATTTCAAGATTTTTATTTGCCGAAACCATCTGCCTTAAGTCACCTATTGACAAAAGCATTTCAAGAAGAATATTTTGAAGGGAAACTGGACTTCCTTCATACTCAACCTTAATTCCTAAAATTGCATTTGTGATAAGTGGAGTGACAAAGAAGGCAACTATCACGCCGACTACTGAAAAAATCAAATTGACAGATGAGCGTTTAAAACCACGCCAGAAGCCAACAAGGAAACCTCCTACCAAAATTATCACAAATAAAAGTGAAACACCTAAGCCTATTATTGTAGAACTCATATTTTACTCCTTTTTATCTACTATATTTTAGCATATTTAGTCACGGCAATCAATCTTTTTCTAAATATTTTTTATAAATATTTTTAGACAATTTTTATATAATTTAAACAAAACAATGCCAAAATGCTTGTATGTTTTTTTTACAAAATCAATTCAAGATTTTTTTTGCAACCTCTTTATTCGCTCCTGTCATGGATATGTTATATTTAAATAACGAAGGTCTTATTTTTGAAAAATTTGTTGTCAAAATCTGTTGACTTTAATTTTAAAAAGATTTATCATATTCACAGACTAACACACAAAATGTGCTAATCTAAAATATGATACATACAATATATAGTGTTTAAGAAAAGGAGATCTTATGGTAAAAAACATCATGAAAAGAGACGGCAGAGTCAAAGAATTTGATATTTCAAAGATTGAAAGTGCCATTTCAAAGGCAATGAATGCCGTTGGAGACAGAGAATTTAAAATTGCTGCAAAACTTGCACGCACTGTTGAAGAAGAGATTGACAAGCAATTTGTTGAAGGCAATATTCCTTCGGTAGAACAGGTTCAAGACATTGTCGAAAAAGTGCTGATGAAAAAAGGACATGACGATGTTGCAAAGGCATATATCATATATCGTCAAAAACGCAATCAGGTCAGAGAGATGAATTCAAACCTCATGAAAACCTTTGACAAAATCAACAACAGCGACGCCAAAGACAGCGATCTCAAGAGAGAAAATGCAAATATTGATGGCGACACACCTATGGGTGTTATGCTTAAATTTGGTTCTGAATCGGCTAAAAACTATTTCACAAATGCCATTATCGACCCAAAACAAGGCAAGGCTCATCAAGAAGGTGACATTCACATTCACGATTTTGATTTCTACACTCTCACAGAAACTTGCTGTCAAATTGATGTTGAAAAACTCTTTAAAGGTGGATTTCATACAGGTCATGGCTTTGTCAGAGAGCCTAATGATATAAGGACTTATTCTGCACTTGTCTGCATTGCAATTCAATCAAACCAAAATGACCAACATGGTGGACAGAGTGTGCCAAACTTTGATTATGGATGTGCACCTGGTGTTGCAAAGACTTATAAAAAACTTTATAGGACAAACTTTGCCAAAGCCTACATTTTAAAAGAGGCTGGCACTCTCAGTGAAGAACAAGTCATTGAAACACTTAAAAATATTGAAAAAGAAAAATCTCTTTATCCTACCCTTGCAGAAAACAAAGGCTATGACAAAGCAGAAAAAGAGGCTTTTAAAGATTTAAATGATGACACTTTTGCAAAAATCAAAAAATATGCAACTGAAAAAGGTTTCGCAGAAACTGATGAAGCAACTCATCAGGCAATGGAAGCACTTGTCCACAACCTCAACACCATGCATTCTCGTGCTGGCGCACAGGTGCCATTCTCATCTTTAAACTTCGGAACAGACACTTCACCTGAAGGTAGAATGGTCATGATAAATTTCCTCAAGGCAACCGAAGAAGGTTTAGGAAATGGCGAAACTCCTATCTTCCCTATCTCAATCTTCAAAGTCAAAGAAGGTGTCAACTACAATCCAGGCGACCCAAACTATGACATTTTCAAACTTGCAATCAGATGTTCTGCAAAGAGAATGTTTCCAAACTTCTCATTTATCGATGCTCCATACAACCTTAAATATTATAAGGAAGGTCATCCAGAAACCGAAGTTGCATACATGGGATGCAGAACAAGAGCAATGGGCAATGTTTATGACCCAACAAGAGAAATCACATTTGGAAGAGGCAACCTTTCATTTACATCAATCAACCTTCCTAGAATTGCCATTGAATCAAAGGGCGATTTAAAGAAATTCTATTCTCGCCTTGACGAACTTTTGGAACTTGTCACCGACCAACTTCTTGACAGATTTAAAATCCAACAATCAAAACACGTCTACAACTATCCTTTCCTTATGGGACAAGGCGTTTGGATTGATTCTGAAAAACTCGGTCGTGACGAAAGCATAGCAGAAATTTTGAAACATGGAACTCTCACATATGGATTTATCGGACTTGCTGAAGCACTTGTTGCTCTCACAGGCAAGCACCATGGAGAAAGCGAAAAATCATGGCAAATAGGACATGACATAATAAAACATATGCGTGAATTTGCTGACAAAAAAGCAGAACAATATAAACTCAACTTCTCAGTCATAGCGACTCCAGCTGAAGGTTTAAGCGGAAGATTTATTAGAATAGACAAAGAAAAATATGGCAAAATTGAGGGCGTGACAGACAGAGAATATTATACAAACAGTTTCCATGTCCCAGTATACTATGACATCACTGCAGAGAGAAAGATTGACCTTGAAGCACCTTTCCATGAACTTTGCAATGGCGGTCATATCTCATATATAGAACTTGATGGTGACGCAACAGCAAACCTTGACGCCTTTGAAAGAATCATCAGACATATGAAAGAAAAAGGCATCGGCTATGGTGCAATCAACCACCCTATCGACAGAGACCCTGTTTGCGGATACAACGGAATCATCGGTGACACCTGCCCACACTGTGGAAGAAGTGAAAAAAATGGTCAAGGAAATTTTGAACGCATAAGAAGAATCACTGGCTATCTTGTTGGAACACTTGATAGATTCAACAATGGCAAACGAGCAGAAGAACACGACAGAGTAAAACATGGCGTTTAATAATATAAATAATTAAACTTAAATTAAAAAATTCTTTTATAATGATTAAATAATAAATTAAAACGGGCTTAATTAAAGGCTCGTTTTAATTACTAATTTTTTCACAATAAAGACAAATTTAAAGTAAAATTGCAAAAATTAACAAAAAAACCATGTTTTTTGTATGTTTTTTTCGATTTTTTCTTAAATTATCGTGAAAAATGATATTAATTTGATTTTTTAAAAAATCACCATTTCATCTTTTTTTCAATCAATCAAACTGTTTTTTTAATTTAAACAATAAAAAAATCATTAATTTACAAAGAGGTAAAATATGGCAAGAATAAGAATATCTGGCATTGTAAATGACAGCATTGTTGATGGACCAGGACTTAGATATACAATTTTTACACAGGGATGTCCTCATCATTGCGAGGGTTGTCACAATCCTCAAACTCACACCTATAAAGGCGGAAAAAAAATTTCTCTAAAAAAAATAAAGAAAGACATTCTTTCAAATCCACTTCTTCAAGGAGTGACTTTCTCAGGCGGTGACCCTTTTGTTCAGGCAGAAAAACTTATTCCTGTGGCAAAGTTTATCAAAGAGCAAGGCTTAGAACTTGCCTGTTATACTGGTTATGTTTTTGAAATGCTGATAAGCGGAAACATCCCATATGCAAGAGAACTGCTTTCATATATAGATGTTTTGATTGACGGAAGATTTGTACTAAGTCAAAAGAGTTTAGATTTAAAATTCAAAGGCTCTAAAAATCAACGCACGATAGATGTTCAAGCCTCACTTAAAGAAGGCAAAGTGATTTTGATGACAGACCAGCGTTGGACTTAAAGTCACAAACTTTTATCGCAATATAAGTTTTCTATAAAATTTTTATAAAACTCTTTAATCTATTTATTTATACTTACAATCAATATAAAACTTGATATAATAAATATTAATTGCCATGCAATAAAAATAAAATATTTTGCTTTTATAATCACACATATTTTATACTGAAAATACAAACTTAAATATTTTCTCTATATAAAATATTCGCGGAAAATATTTCATTCATTTATTCAGTTTGAGAAAAAAATATAAGGACGCTTTTTATCCTTATATTTTTTTAGTATTATTTTGCATTTGCTATATTAAAAAGTTTTTCTGACTCTAAATTGATATCAAGACGAGGGAACAAGATAGACAATTCTCCCAAAGTCTTGCCAGTTTCAAGTCCTTCAAAGTTGTCAAGATTTTTAAACTCTGCTGTTGGTTCAATTCCAAAAGCATTTAAAACTTTACTACTACTCTCTGGCATAAAAGCATAGATAAGTTCGCTTCCGATTCTTATAGCCTCAAGAAGATATCTCATAATAGTCTTAAGTCTTGCCTGACCACCCTCTTCTTTTGCCACAACCCATGGTTGCACCTTTTGAATATATGTGTTTGCATATGTGAATATATTCATGACAGCGGTGATTCCACGAGTGATGTCAAGGTCATCCATTAATTTAAGGACATTTTTTACTTCATTTAATACATTTGCTTTAAACTCTTTATCATCCCCTTCAATCTGCTCAGCATCTGTGATAACTGAATCAAAATATTTTTTGACCATACTGAAAGTTCTTGAAACGAGATTTCCAAAGTTGTTTGAAAGGTCTGCATTTATTCTTGTGAGAAAGGCTTCAGTTGTATAGTTTCCGTCACTTCCGAAAGGAATTTCTCTGTAAAGGAAATATCTGACAGCATCAGCGCTATACATAGGCACAAGCACACGAGGGTCAGTGCATTCTTTTACACCCGCCTCTTTACTCTTTGAAAGTTTATCTCCGCCAAAAAGTATCCAGCCATGAGCGAAAATACGATTTGGAAGTGGAAGGTCAAGCGCCATCAAGATTGCAGGCCAGATGATAGAATGGAATCGGACAATTTCCTTTCCTATCACATGCACATCGGCAGGCCAGAACTTTTTATAATTGCTCTCATCATCACTTAGATAGCCTAAAGCGGTTATGTAATTTGAAAGTGCATCAATCCAAACATAAATTGTATGCTCTTTATCAAACTCAACAGGCACTCCCCATTTGACAGATGTTCTTGAAACGCATAAATCATTTAAGCCTGGTTTGATAAAATTATTCACCATTTCATTGACACGACTTGCTGGCTCAAGGAATTTTGGATTTGATTTATAAAGTTCGATAAGTTTATCACCAAATTCAGAAAGTTTAAAGAAGTATGCCTCTTCCTCCTGAAATTTTACCTCTCTTCCGCAGTCAGGACATTTGCCATCAACCAGTTGACTTTCGGTCCAGAAAGATTCACATGGTGTGCAATACCAACCTTTGTATGAGTCCTTATAAATATAGCCCTTATTAAAAAGTTCTGTAAATATTTTCTGAACTGCCTTTTCATGATAATCATCAGTTGTCCTGATAAATTTGTCATATTCAATATCTAAAAGTTTCCATAAAGCCTTTGTGTCGGCAACAATCTCATCAAGATATTCTTTCTCTGTTTTTCCAACTTTAGAAGCAGATTGTGAAATTTTTTGACCATGCTCATCGGTCCCTGTCAAATAAAACACATCTTTGCCCAGTTTTTTATTGAATCTTGCAATGGCATCACAAACTATTGTCGTATAAGAATTGCCCAAAGTCAATTTGTTGCTAGGATAATAAATAGGCGTTGTAATATAAAATTTCTCTTTCATTAAGTCCTCCAAATAAGTTTTGTCATAATAAGAAAATAATAACATTATTTAAAAATATTGTCAAGCAAAATTCTTCTTTTTGTCGCCTTTGCTCTCTCAACAATTTTCACCTTTTTTATACAAAGTTTCACCTTTTTGCAAAATGAAATTTTTGTTTTTATATAGATAAAAATGCTAAAATACTTATATGAGAAATCGTTTTTTCTTTTTGCTGGGGCTGGTGATTTTGATGACAATCATTTGGATGGCCACAGTGATGGGAATTGAGAAAAATAGAAAAGACAACTCAAATGACAAGATTGTCATTAGTTTTTGCATAAACAAAAGCAAAAAATATAATCTTAAAAAGGATTTTTATTATAAGGATTTTTATAATTTAGATTTAATTAAGTTTTGTAATGACAAATAAAACAATATTTAAATATCGGTCGCAAAAAGACAATATCTGAAATAGATAATTTAATTCTTGCAAAAATTGCTATAATATGATATAATTTGCGTATGCGAATTATTAATTTAGCCTCTGGAAGCGATGGCAATATCACATACATAGAAAATGGAAACACAAAGTTATTGTTGGATGATGGTCTCAGTTGCCTTGAAACTGTCAAAAGACTTGAAAAAATTGATGTTAATCCAAATGATATTGATGCCATTTTAATAAGTCATGAGCATTCTGACCACATAAAAGGTGTGGATGTTTTTTCAAGCAAGTTTGACACCCCTGTTTATGCACATGAAAATGTGTGGAGTGGACTTGACGGAAAACTTAAGAAGGTAAAAAATGAAAATCGAAAGATGTTTGACAATCGTTTTACTTTCAAAGATTTTGATATAAATGCAATAGAAGTGCCACATGATGTAAAATGTTATGGTTTCAGTTTTGAAAATGAAAACAAAAAGATAAGCGTTCTGACCGATTTAGGCCATATAAACGACAACATTCTTTATTCAATTAAGGGAAGCGGACTTGTTTATCTTGAAGCAAACTACGACAAAAATCTTCTTATGAAATCAGTCAAATATCCTCTTTCATTAAAATTGCGAATTGATGGTCCACGAGGACATCTTTCAAACAATGCAAGCAGTCAGGTGGTTGAGTTTCTGGCTAAAAATGGGACTCGTCAAATAGTGCTTTCACATCTCAGTCGTGAAAACAACACCCCTCTTCTTGCATATAATTCTATATGCGAAAACATCAAAAAACAGGGAATAATTGAAGGACAAGACATTATGATAGATGTTGCAGGTCCAAATATAAGCACTATGTTTAAATTAAAATAGTAAATATTGAATAAAACAAAGGTAAAACTTCACAAATTTTAATATTTTTTGAAAAGAGGTATTGAAATTTGATTTATAATGTGCTAAAATATAATATATAAATTCGGAGGGAATTATGGAAAAACTCATACACATATTACCTAAATTAATCACAAACGAAGACACACAGTGGCTTAGAAAAATTGTAAAAGACCCTGATGATCTCACTCGTTTTATCGTTGAACATTTCAACACAAAACTTTATCGCCTTTCAATTATGAAAAGAGCATCTTTTAAATATGATAGTTATGGCAATGAAATTAATGATAATACAAGCATTGAGGATCTTATAAATGCAGTTGAAAAACATCATTCTGAAAATCAAAGTTTTGCCAAACTTTTAGAAGAACTTAATTCAAGAATTGATTGCAATGGAAAATCTGCATCTTCTATTCTTTGGGCTTCATCTATCTTAAACAATCTTGAAGGACATAATATTAATCAAAATATAATAAGCGAAGCATTTTTCACTGTTTTATCTACTATGTCTGAATCAGAAAAAAATATCAACGATTTGAGAAATGAACTTTTAACTCTTGTTGAAAATGATAAAAAACTTGAACAAATCGCAAACACCAGCCTTGTATCTTCTCTTATTATGAACCCAAATGTTCAAGAATCAAACATCTTCTATGATTTCAATACTTTTACAAAGATTGAAAATGATACTAGCATTGAAATCAAATCTAAGCAAGACCTTTTTGATGCACTTTATGATTTAGATAATTATAATGCCTGCATTGAATATATCAAAAATGTTTATCTCAACGAAATTGACCCTACCCTCGACGGTTTCTGCGAAAATGACAATCACAGAACTTATAAAGCGCTTATCATTGCAGCCGCTCTTGCAAGTGAGACATACAAACATGATGACGAATTTGACAAAGACAACAACATCGGTCACAACCTAGTTGCCGACATTTACAAACTTCGCAGAGTAATCAACAAAGAACATATCTATTCTGAAATTACAAACAAGGTAAACGGTCTTGAATATTCAGCAGGAAGAATTGCATCAGAAATTCTGGGCAGAGAACTTGAAGTTGCCAAAAAGCAAGATAGAATATTCAATCTTCCTAAGTCACAATTTAAGACAGGAAATGCAGAAGACTATATCAAAAACAATCTCAATGCCTTTGGAAAACTTATAAAACCAAATCTCGATTACACTCTTGACCTTTTAAATACTATTAAAACACTCAAGAAAAAATATCAAGCAAAAGCAAAATATCGCAAGAGCGAACGCACAGAAGAAACAATCAATTTCCTTGCAAAAGAATTGAATGTTGAATTTATTCCAAATGAAACAATTTCCCCAAAAGAACAACTCATGCAAAAACTTGACATTCTTGAAAATGTTTGTGACAATAGACACAGAGATTTGTCTAGAATTGAAGATATATACAAGCAAGTAAAAACAAAACAGAAAACAAATCTTGACATTGAAAATGTTGAATTTGATAAAAAACTTCTCGGCAAGAATGTTGCTCTTAAAACTGACCTTCACGAAAAAGCAATCAAAGAATTCTTCAAATTAGTAGAACTTGACAAATCAATTTCAATCAAAGGTGATAAAAATGAAAAACTTCTTCTTCTCTCACCTAAAATGATTCTTGCAAAATTGAAGAAAATCGCTGCTAGCAACAAAAAAGAATTGCCTACAATCAATGACCTTTACAATCATTTCCGCATAACACCTGCTGATATGATAAAGAATATAACAACAGGATATTATGCAAACAATGATGGTTCTGTCAACAAAGAATATGCAGATTTGTATAAAAAACTCAATGACAAAACTGTAGACAAATACGAAAAGGCAAAAATTATTGAAGAAGCCGAACTTAGCGAAGAAGATAAGGAAGCCTTGAATAAATCATTGTAAAATTGATTAAACACTATTCATAATCAAATTGTATAAAAAAGACTGCTTAAATTAAGCGGTCTTTTTTTAATGTTTATATAATTTTACTTTGCAAATATAAGATAAAAAAGGAAAAATAAAATTTTAATATTTCATCTTTTAAACACTTAAGTTCTTCTTTTTAGTTTTCAAGCATCTTTTTCAGATATTTTGCCGTGTAAGATTTTTCGCATTTTGCAACCTCTTCAGGCGAGCCTTGTGCAACAATTCTTCCACCACCATCACCACCTTCTGGGCCCAAATCAATTATATGGTCTGCACTTTTGATTACATCAAGATTATGTTCTATAACAACAACAGTGTTTCCATTTTCAACAAGCCTATTTAAAATCTGAATCAATTTCTTTACATCATACATATGAAGGCCTGTTGTAGGTTCATCAAGAAGATAGATAGTCTTGCCTGTCGACCTTTTTGAAAGTTCTGTCGCAAGTTTGACCCTCTGTGCTTCACCACCTGAAAGTGTTGTTGCAGGCTGACCCAACTTGATATAATCAAGCCCAACATCATGAAGTGCCTGAACTTTATTTTTAATTGAAGGTATATTTTCAAAGAATTTAAGAGCCTCTTCCACTGTCATATCAAGCACATCTGAAATGCTTTTTCCTTTAAATCGAACTTCCAAAGTCTCTCTGTTGTATCTCTTGCCCTTACAAGCCTCACATGGCACAACTATGTCTGGCAGGAAATACATTTCAATTTCTTTTACACCAGCACCCTCACAAGCATCGCATCTGCCACCTTTGACATTAAAAGAAAATCTACCTGGTCCATAGCCCATTGCTTTTGCATCAGCGGTTGAGGCAAAAAGTTCTCTTATATACGAAAACATTCCCACATATGTCGCAGGGTTTGAGCGTGGTGTTCTTCCTATCGGTGACTGGTCAATATTTATGACTTTATCAAAATAATCTATATTCTCAATCTTGTCAAAATGCCCCAGTTCAAGCCTGCTATTATTTAAATTGTTTGAAAGATATGGGAATATGATGTCGCTAAGGAGAGATGATTTGCCACTTCCAGAAACACCAGTAATGCAGGTGAACACACCAACTGGGACTTTCACATCAATATTTTTAAGATTGTTTTCTTTCGCCCCTTTAATCAGAAGGAATTTATCGCTCTTTTTTCTCTCCTTTGGCACTTCAATACTCTCTTCACCTCTCAAAAATTGTGCGGTGATTGAACTTGAAGATTTGATAAGATCGTCAAGTGTGCCATTGCCAACAATCTTTCCTCCATGGACACCCGCATAAGGTCCAACATCTACAATCCAGTCTGCACTTTTTATTGTGTCCTCATCATGTTCAACAACAATCAAAGTATTTCCCAAATCTCGCAGATGTTTAAGCGTGTTTATAAGTCTGTCATTATCTCTTTGATGAAGACCGATTGAAGGCTCATCCAAAATATACATAACTCCAGAAAGCCCACTTCCTATTTGTGTTGCCAGTCGAATTCTCTGAGCCTCTCCACCTGACAATGTCTCCGCCGAACGAGCAAGTGTGAGATAATCAAGCCCAACATCAGAAAGGAAATTTAATCGTGCCCTGATTTCTTTTAAAATGCTCTTTGCAATATCCATCTTCTCATCAGATAAATTCAGTTCTTCAAAGAAAGGCAGAAGTTCTTTCACTGACATTTGACATATCTGTGCAATATCTTTGTTTTTTATTTTTATAGAAAGTGCACTTTCGTTAAGTCTCTTGCCATGACAGGTTGGACAAGTTGCCTCATGGACAAACTTACCTATTTCAATCCTTATAAAATCACTTTTAGTTTCAGCAAGTCGTCTCTTTAAATTATTAACTATGCCTTCAAAAGACAAGGCTTTTTTGCCATTAAAATGCTCAAAAGTCTTATTCTGTTTTTCATTATCATATATATCAAGTTTTTCGCCATTGTTTCCATATAAAAGAATATCAATATGTTTTCTAGGCAAATCTTTTAAAGGTTTATCAAGGTCAATTCCATATTTTTTAGAAAGAGCAATGAAATATCTTGATGCAAGACCACCATTGTCCATTCGCCAGCCTGACATATTTAAAGCACCATCTCTGACAGAAAGATGACTATCTCTAAGGACAACTGATTCATCAATATCAGAAAAAGTCCCTAGGCCGCCACAGGTAGGACAAGCCCCAAATGGTGCATTGAAAGAAAACAATCTAGGCGTAACCTCTTCAAGTGTCCAGCCACAATGAGGACAGGCATAATTTGTGCTGAATAAAACTTCCTCGCCATTGTTGTCAATGACAACAAGCCCCTCTGCCAGTTTTATCGCAGTCTCAATGGAATCTGTAAGTCTTGCGGTGATTCCTTCTTTAAGAACAATTCTGTCTATAACAACGCTTATATTATGTTTTATATTCTTATCAAGATTTATTTCTTCATCAAGTGAATAAATACTGCCATCGACCATTACTCGAACAAAACCTGATTTTCGATAACTTTCAAATGATTTAGCAAAAGCCCCCTTCTGACCACGAACAGTTGGAGCAAGAATGGTAAGTTTTGCCCCCTTTTCATAACCTTCAACCACATCGACAATTTGGTCAATAGTCTGTTGCTCAATCGGATTATTGCAATGTGGACAGTATGGGACACCAACCCTTGCAAACAGCAATCTTAAATAATCATAAATTTCTGTCACAGTTCCGACAGTAGAGCGAGGATTGTGATTTGTCGTCTTTTGGTCAATAGAGATTGCAGGACTCAATCCATCAATTTGCTCAACATCTGGTTTTTGTGCCTGTCCTAAAAATTGACGCGCATAAGAAGAAAGGCTTTCAACATATCGCCTTTGTCCCTCAGCAAAAATAGTCCCAAAAGCAAGACTTGACTTCCCCGAACCACTGACCCCAGTAAAAACCACAAGTTTATTTTTAGGAATTTCCAAATCCACATTTTGCAAGTTATTCTCTCTTGCACCCTTAATTATTATTTTATCGTTCATAATTTCATCCTATTTATTATAAAATTTTATAATTTAATCTTAAATTTATTAATGTATTATTATTTTCAATTATTTTTATCAATTTTTAATAATTTTTATTAAATTATTATTAATTTAATATTTTTTATATATTTTTTATATATTTTCTATATTTTTATATATTTTCTATATTTTTTATATTATATTTTATATTATTTTTTTATTTTCTTCTTTATTTTTTGATT
>CAOJSF010000006.1 GCA_948442695.1 uncultured Clostridia bacterium
TTAATCATATTAATCATATTAATCATATTAATCATATTAATCATATAAATCATATAAATCATATAAATCATATAAATAAATTAAATTTAAGTGAAATATTTATTAAATTTTTAAATTTGCATAGTTTGCTTTTTATGAATTGCTTCCGAGTAAAAAGCCTTCAATAATCACATCTTCTGCCTCTTTTTCGCTCAATCCCAGTGTCATAAGTTTCAAAAGTTCATCCCCAGCAATTTTGCCGATAACTGCTTCATGGACAAGAGATGCTTCTTTGCAAAGAGCATCAACTTTTGGGATTGAAATGATTCTGGCATTGTCAAGAAGTATGCCATCACATTCCACATGACCAAAACATTCATCTTTGCCTACAACATTAGATTTAAATTGTTGGACTGAGTTGTCTCGTGCCACGCTATGACTTATCACGTCTACGCCAGAGTTTACGCCTATAAGATTTACCTTAAATTCGGTTTTTGCAATTTGATTGTCTGTTGTGAGTATATTTTCTTGAATGGTCAGTTTTGCATTTTTTTTGATAGTAGCAAAAGTTTTTCTTAAAGAGGAGGTGACACCGCCGATTTGAGTAGTCTCCATAATCATTTGAGAACCTTCTTCCAAAGTGACTTTTGTGACAGGATTTAAAATCTTTCCTCCTTCGCCATTTCCTTCGCCAACATGTCTTTCAATATATTTAACTTTGCTGTTTTTTGCCAGATGAAAGTTGTGAATGCCATTGTGAAGGGAAGTTTTGCAAGTTGCATTGTGAATACCACATCCTGCGACAATTAAAACATCAGAATTTTCACCTATATAAAAATCATTATAGACAATGTCAGAAAGACCACCAACAGTAATTATGACAGGAATATGCACGCTTTTGCCAACGATATTTGGCTTAACAAAAATATCAATTCCTGTCTTATCAGTCTTGCGGACAATCTCGATTTCTTTTGTTGATGACAACTCGCTTTCTCCATTTTTTCGCAAACTGAATGCGCCGCTAGGGATTTTGTGAAGGTCTGTCAATTTTTCAAAAAGTTTTTGTTCTATCGAATTCATTTTTACCTCTAATAAATTTCTGCAAATATTTTATATTTTAATTTAATAATTAAAATTAAATTATCAAATAATTTATAAAAAATAATGAAAAAATCATAAAAAAATCGTTTTTTATTAATAATTATTAATTATTTTGTTTTTTTGATTATTTAATAATGTTTTTTTGTATTTAATTTTCAATTTTTTTAATTTAAAACAAATAAAAATTGTTTTATTTTTATTTTTTCTGATTTTTTGCGTATTAAATTTATTTTTAATTTCATTTATTTGTTATTTTTTTCTTTTTTTATCATTATTTTATAAATTTTATCATTTTTTATTAATTTTTTAACATTTTTTAATGTTTTTTATTAAATTTACTCTAATTTTGTGTTTTTTTTCACATTAATCTTTGACATTTATTTTCATTTAAAAATGGCATTATATCCTTTAAATTTCCTTTTCTTTCAATTTGGCCATTTTTAAGCATAATTACCTCATCTGCAAGTTCTAAGATTTTTTGCTGGTGAGATACAATGATGTTTATGCTGTCAGTCATGTTTGAGAAGAGTTTGGTTAGGTTTTCAAAACTCCACAAATCTATTCCTGCTTCAGGTTCATCAAATATATTGACTTTGCCACCTTTGGCAAGTGCCATTGCAAGTTCTATTCTTTTCTGTTCACCACCAGATAGACTATCATCAAAAGGTCTATCAATATAATCTTTTGCGCAAAGCCCAACGCTTGCAAGATACTCGCAACTTTGACCAACATTATTTTTCTTGCCACTTGCAATATCTAAAAGGTCTTTGACTTTTATTCCTTTGAAAGTGACAGGTTTTTGAAATGCAAAGGTCAATCCTTCTTTTGCTCGTCTGTCGATAGATAGGGTGGAAAGATCAATATTGTCTAAAAGTAAATTCCCTTCATCTTGATTTATAATGCCCATGATAAGTTTTACAAGTGTTGATTTTCCGCTTCCATTTGGTCCTGTTATGACATATGTTTTGCCATAATCAAGTGTCAGATCAATGCCTTTTATTATCTCTTTTTTTGTTCCGTTTTCGTTGACGCTATAGTGTAAATTTTCAATTTTTAACATTTTTTCTCCATTTTATGCCATTTTTATCAAATTTTGATTAAATTATTTTATATTTTAACTTTAATTTCGATTTTGATTTAATTATCAACAGTTTTAATTATCAACTATTTTAATTATTAATATTTTAAATTAAATGCTTCAAGTTTATTTTTATATTGTTTCTTATTTTTTGATGATAGTCATAACTCAATTATGGTTATCCCTGGGTTTGAGGTGTGGATGTCACAGTCATTGTAAATGTTTTTATCTTTCATCAAAATTGCCTTGCTATGACTATCAAAAAGATTCCATTTGTCACCGCCAAAATAATTTGTGATAAATCCTATCTTTTTCCAGTGGGCAAGAGTTCTGCGAAGTTCGATTGCTATTGTTCCGCCCCTCCCATGTGAGCCATAACCATGCAAAACTTTTAAAGCGACAAGACCTTCCAGTTTTGCCCTTTCAATTTCGATTTCTACAGTTGCAATCGCAAGTTCGACATTATACTCACCATTTTTCAAGTCAACAAGTCTAAGCACATTTCCTCCATAGAATATATTAACATAAATTAATTATTTTATCAAATACTTTTTTAAATGAAATCAAATGGAATAATATAAATATTAAAAATAAAGACAAAGCAAATTTAAAAGATAGTTTAAAAAGGGAAAGAAATATTTTTTATTGACATTCTTTATGGCTTAAAATATAATACTGAAAGAGGAAAAATGTATGATATTTGTATTTGATTTGGATGATACAATTTGCGAAACTGACGGATATAGCGAAAAATATATTCGAGAGTTTATCTCCGAACATGATTTGCCTTATAAACAAATCGCAACAAATGTGAGATTTGCCGAGCGTAAATTCGACTGGGACACTGAAACAGCGTTGAAATGGTATCAGGAATTTGGGGACAAGATGATGGCTGAATTTCCTTGTAAGAAAGGTGCTGTGAAATTTTTACAAGACCTGCATAATGCTGGGCATAAAATTGTTATAGCAACTGCACGCGCAACAGACTGGCATACAAATCCACAAGAAGTCACTATAAAATGGCTTGCACACAACAAGATACCTTATGACAATATATTTGTAGGAAGAATTGATAAAGAGAAAATTTGTGAAGAGGTTGATGCTGATATTTTTGTTGATGATGATTTAAACATTGTTAAGAGAGTGGCTGATTATTTTGGAGAGCAATCGGCGAAAAAGAGTTTTCTTTTTTCTTCGGCATATAATAAAAGTTTATCAGTGCCAAACAATATTGTCAGAATTGATGATTATGATGAATTACAAAAGCAGATATCACTGCACATATTTAAGTGAACAAAGATAGTCTATTAATTGACTATATTTGTTTGTTTCTAAATTCAGGCACTTTTATGTGACTTTTTATAGAACTTTTTAATTAATAGTAAGGTTCTTCACCAGGTCTTAAAAAATAATTATCATCTTTAATACTTTTAGGTTTTGTTTATAATAAAATTTGTTTTCAGGTTGCTAAATTGAGAAATTTTAAAAACTCAACTAATAAAAAAAAGACATATTGATAATATGTCTTTTTTCTAAATTTATATCTGGTATTTAAGATTGTGCCTGTATAATATTAAAAATATAAATTATGCTCTTCAGATCTCATGTTATACTTTTCATCTTCAATATCTTGTTGTTTTTCATATATATCAATTACTTCTGGGTCATTTTGAAGTTCTTCCGAAGCAAATTTAAAAGCACCGCTAAATTTTTGAATGGCAGCGAGAACAACTTCTTTATTGTTTCTCATATTTTCAGAAGCATACTCAAGTGCATATCCGTTGTTTTTTACTGCTGTGAGAACAACATCTTTATCATCTTTAAGATTTTCAGAAGCATATTCAAGTGCTTCACCATTTTTTTTAACTGCAATGAGGACAAATGCCTTATCATCTTTTAATCTGTCTGATAGGTGTTGAAGAGTTGTTCCGTGTCCACTTATTGCAAGAAGTGCAATGTCAGTGTCGTCTCTAAGTCTCTCTGAAGCGTGTTGGATAGCAAAAGGATCGTTTTTTACAGCCATCAAAATTACTTCTCTGTCATCTTTAAGTTCTTCAGTAGCATAGATGAGATAATGATCTCCTCCTGACTGTGCCATCAATTCTAACAATTCTTTTTTATTGCTTATAACCATAATTAAACTCCTTTATAAAACAATATTAATAATATCATCATCCTTAAAGGTGATTTTGTATTTGATATTTTTAAGATTATAAATGATGTGGAGAGAATTGTCAATACAATTCATGATATTTTGTTGAAATTCATTGATAGTAAATTGAAAACTTTATTGAAATTCATTGATGATAATTAAAAAAAATTAATAAAAATCATTGACAAAATTTCAAAAAAAGTGTAAAATCTTGATGAAAACGTTGAAAAAGAGAGTAATTTTATTTTTTGTTTTTCAGAGAGGCATGATGGTGGAAATTGCCAGACAATATAAAATGAAGGACACTTTGGAGTTTGACAATTTAATTAAAGAGGTCAATTTGACAAGTTAGGTGGCACCGCGGATTTTTTATTCGTCCTAATGTAATTTTACATGGGGGCGATTTTTTTGTGTTTAGCCCCAAAAAAGGAGGCATTTTATGACAACACAAATTTCAAAATTAAATGAAGGCAGAGTGCGTTTTCAAGGCATGGTGGATGTTGTGCGTGACAAGAAAAACATTCAATTTATCGTCCTTAAAGATTTCTCTGGCAAAATTCAGGTGACCGTTGATAAGGTTGCTCATCCTGAAGTGGGTGAGGTTTTCTCACATCTTCTCACAGGTTCTACCGTTCTTGTTGAGGGTGAACTTGTAAAAAGTGAATATGTAAAAATGGGTGGACAGGAAGTTTTGGCTGATAAAGTTGAAGTCACAAGCACTGCTGAGGCTTATCCTATCGGACCTGAGAGTAATATCGACCAAAGGCTTGACTATCGTTGGATTGACTTAAGACAGGATAAAAATCTTTTGACTTTTAAAGTTCAGTCACTTCTTTGCAATGCAATGAGAGAATATTTAAACAACAATGAATTTGTTGAAATCCATTCTCCAAAACTTATTGCAACTGCTTCAGAGAGTGGCTCTGAGGTTTTTGAACTTAAATATTTTGATGGACTTGCATATCTTGCTCAAAGCCCACAGTTTTATAAGCAAATGGCAAACTCAAGCAATTTTGGACGTATTTATGAAGTTGCTCCAGTATTCCGTGCTGAAAAATCTCACACCAAAAAGCACGCAACAGAGTTTACAAGTTTTGACCTTGAGTTTTCATGGATAGAAAGTTTTGAAGATGTTATGGCTCTTGAAGAAGAGATGATAACTTATGCACTTAAACAAATTAAAGAGCAGTATGGCGAGGTAATAAAGGAGACTTTTGGCGTTGAAGTTGTTGTGCCAACTCTTCCTTTCCCTAGAATCAAACTCAAAGATCTTTACGCAGAACTTGAAAAGCGTTATGGCTATGTGACAGAAGAGGAAAAAGATGACCTTTCGACAGAGGCAGAAAGACTTTGTGCACAGTTCTCAAAAGAGGCTTATGGACATGAATTTTTGTTTGTAACTGATTATGGTCCTAGAAAGAGAGCATTCTATCATCTTCGTAAGGATGGAATCCCTCAGGGTTATGACCTTATTTGGAAGGGCATTGAAATCACTACTGGGGCTCAACGTGAACATAGATATGAAATCTTGAAAGAACAGGCTAAGGAAAAGGGGCTTGAAAAAGATGTTGAATTCTATCTTCAATTCTTCAAATATGGTTGCCCTCCACATGGTGGATTTGCAATCGGTCTTGATAGAATGACAATGAATCTTCTTGAACTTGCGACCATCAAAGATGCTATGTTTATCTTCCGTGGTCCAGAGAGAATGACTCCATAAACTTTGCAAAGATTAATTTAAAAAACATTGCAAGGATTAATTTAATAAGAAATAGTTGTAATAAGTTGAATAAAAAATCTATTAAACAGGGCGTTGCTTTAGGCTGAAAATAATAAAGGTCAATATTGCAAGCGTCTGAAATTAAAAAAGATATATGTTTGTAAAAATTTACTTTGACATATGTCTTTTTTTATGTTAAAATATATCTATATAATGATATTGAATTATTATACTATTTCATTTATATAGCAAATATAGATTCTGATTATTATGTAAATGATTTCAATCATTAAGCCGAGAGAAAATCAAAATAAGTAAATGATTAAAGATTGATTGAGTTTGGGAGGACGAAATGGAAAAACAAGTTAAGGATACCTTAAATAATATTCTTAAAAACAATAAAACATGGCCTATTATTCTTGAGGGTGGCATTTCAGAAAGTGATTTTTTAAATGCAACTTTCTTGTCTGCGACTATTCCTTCAGAAAGTTTGGCAGTGATAAATGATTTGAATGGTCCGGTTTTGCCTGAATGGGTAAAGCAGATTGAAGAGAAGGGGGACTCTAAAACAAATCTTCTTGTAATTACCGATTTAGATAAGATTGAAATGGGTGATCAAATAAAATTTAAGTCACTTTTAGAACTTAGACAACTGAGTGGATATAAACTCCCTGAAAATTTGCAAATTCTTATATTGATTGACAGTGGCAATCGTGATAAAGTAGACAATCAAATTTTATCTTTGTCGCTCTATTACAAGATTTAAAAAATAATTTATTAAAAAGTCATAGACTTTATTTGCTTAATATTAATAATATAGATATATAAAAGAGAATTTTATTTGAATAAGAATAATCATAAAAAATAAAATTTGAATGATTGTAAAAGAGATTTATATTGAAAACAGGATTGCTTGCAAGTAGAGGTGCTTGATAATAAGCAAGAAAATTAAATTTTATAAAAAATGAAGCAAGGATGAAAAAAGTAAAAAATCTGAAAAAGGATTGAACGAGGTTATAATGGGACTTTTAAAGAAAGAAAATTTTGATGAGTTTAACAAAACTCTTGACGGCTATACAAAGGCAATGCTTAGAAAATTTCCAGTTCTAGGCGTTTATGCTGACGACTTGAAATTTATAGGTGCTAGGCGTGCTGGCTCTGTATTTATTGACACGGCCGCTACTGACAATGAGTATGTATATGTCAATCCTGATTTTTTTAATAGTTTGTCTGAAAATGACAAAATTTTTATTATTGCACATGAGGTTATGCATGTTGCTTACAGACATATTGAAAGACTTAAAAAGGACGGCAAGATGAAACATCTTGATACATGGAATGAAGCAACTGATGCCGTCATCAACCAAACCTTGATAAAGAATGGTCTTACTATGCCAGATATCGGAGGGGTTGACATTCCTGCTGCTTTAGATAAATCTGCTGAATATGTTTATGAAAAACTTATGGAATTGAAGAGAAACATGAACATGAGTAATGGTCAAGGTCAAGGTCAAGGACAGGGTCAGGGGCAGCAGGGAGGTCAAGGACAAGGGCAACAAGGTGGAAGTCAAGACCAAAATCAGCAAGGCGGAGGACAACAGGGTGGCGGTCAGCAGTCAAATCAGGGACAGTCTGGCAGTTCAGGAAATGGAAACCAGCAAGGTCAACAAGGATCAAGCGGTTCACAAAGTCAAGACTCACAAAATGGTGGAAAGCAGTCTGGCAGTTCTGACAATAGTGGCTCTGATAAAAACAAAGGTCAAAACAGCAATGGCAATAGCGGAAATAAAGGCGACAAAAAAGATAAGTCAGAAAATCAAAATGGAAAAGGTGGTCAGGGCGATAAAGACTCTGGGCAAGACAAAGACCAGAATGGTGGAAATGGCAAAGATGAAGATTTCTCTCATGATGATTGTGATATCTCAAACCACAATATGTGGGAAGATGCTTACAAGAAGATGAAAAAGCAAAAGAAAAAAGATAAAGATCAACAGAAAGAACTGGATGAAAATTCAAATTCTTTGAAAGATGGAAATGAAGACTCTGACATTGACGAAAATGAAGATCAAAATGATAATCAGGATGAACAGGGTGATGGTCAAGAAAATGATCAGAACGATGACAAGAATGATAAAAATGGTCAAGATTCTGAGAATGGAAATGATGACGAAAATGAAAGAGACAATGATGGCAATCAGGATGATTCTGACGATTATGGGAATGACGAAAATGGAGAGGCCTCAAATGATAGTGATGACCAAAACTCTTCTGGCTCAAAAAGTTCAAGTTCTAGCCAAAACGATCATTCTTCAAAGCAGGGAGGCAGAGGAGCCGGCTCTGGGCGTGGACCTTTAGATAATTTGGATGAGAGAAGTTTCACTGCTGAAAATGATAAAATCAAAAAACAACTCATTAATAATGCAAAAAATGAGATAAACCAACGTTCAAGAGAGATTCAAAAGAAACACAATGACAAAGGAAATAAAGTTGGTCAGATAGGTGAAGAAGATAGAATGTTTGACTGGAAAACACTTCTTACCTTGCAACTTTATAAACCTAAAAAACAATGGAGTTATCGCAGGGCAAACAAAGACAATTTCTATTCTGCTAGACTTGAAAAATTGCCAGATAAAGAAATGCCACTTACAGAAATAGTAATAGACACCAGCGGAAGTGTTGATGCCTATCTTGTAAGAAGTTTCCTTAGACAAATCAAAGAACTTTTGAAACAGATGTATAATGACAATAGTGGTCCGAAAAAGGCTAAAATGAAGGTTGGATGTTTTGACTCTAACTTCTATGGTTTTCAAGAGATAAACAAAGTTGAAGATGTTGACCACTTTAGAATTCAAGGTGGTGGCGGAACAGACATTTTAGAGGCAGTAAGTCATTTTTCTAAGGGAGAAAAGGTAAATAGAATTATCTTTACTGATGGAGGTGACTGGAATAATTTTAATGGAAAAGGTTTTGAAAGAATGAAATGCGTCTGGATTGTTTATGATAATCCAGAATTTGAAGCAGTCAATGGAGTTACGATAAACGTAAGATCAAGCGATATAAGAAATCAAAAGGTGACTAATTATAAAGTTGAAGAATATAATGACTATGATGAGGAAGATGATTATTATATGTAAAATGACTTTAAAAAAAAGAGCATACGAGAATCTTCTATGTTGATATATTTTAAAGCCATATAGATTGATTTAATTACAATTCAAATTAAGATATATTTTAATATCTTGCAATCATAAAGTAATCACCAGTACGAGGATTATTATAAGATATTGTTTCATAAGTTTGATAAATGGTTTAATTATCTTCAGAAATAATATTTAAATTAAAAAAGCACAACTGAAAGGTTGTGCTTTTTATTTTAATATAGTCAACAATTTTTAGACTTAATTTTCTTAAATCTCGTTTTCATCTTCAAAGTCATAAAGTTCGTTTTCTTTTTCTGTATATACAAAGTTCTTTTCAAATTCTGGGTGATTTTGAAGAATTGAGATTTGATAGTTTAATGCTTCAGTAATTGCAAGTTCATCTTCGCTTGAGCAGTTGTCTTCGAGATAATAATTTCCGTTTTCATCTGTTTGAACAATTGTATCGATTACCTTTGAAAAGTCAAATCCGAGAGGAAGAGACATATCATCTTTCACAAGCATACAAGCAAAACCAAATGCTGATTTTGTTTTTACTTCTTCGTTGGTGCTGATGTTTTTGTATAAAGGCCAGTTTTTTAGGTCGTTGTCAAAGTCTTGACCGGTGACAATTTTTTTGAGGAATACAGTATAGAAGAAAGATTCTTTAAACATTTTAAGATTTTCGGGATGTTTATCATCACCTATAGATGTAATTAAAAATTTTATTTTTCCGCCCAAATCGTTTGAGTCTAAACCTGTGTATTCATCATCAAATTGAAGTTTTCCGCCTAGCATGGCTGAGCGTAATGGTCCGCCGATTCTTTTTTGCCCCTTACGAACTGAAGAGCGTAATTTTGCCATAGCATTAAAGAGATAAAAATTGTTGGCTTTTGCTCGAGCAAGTTGTTTCTTGGTCAAATTTTTATTATCATTAATAAAATATTTATTTTCCATTCTTTCACCTCGTAATATATTCAAGATTATAATAACACAATTTTTTCAATTTGTAAATAGTAATTTTAAAAATTGTTGCATCATTTTATAAAAATAATGAAATTTGTTGCTTTTTAAGAAAGGATTTTTGTTTTTTCTGCTATTAAAAACGATATATTTAATTATTAATATATAATTTGCCTAAATAATTATGATTGATTTTGTTTTGATGTGCTTAAATTTATAGATGACAATATCTGATATTAGGCAATTGCAATTTCTTTAAAAGTTTTGTTTTTATATTTTTAATTTTACAAATATAGAGAGTGTGAGATAATTTTGCAAAAAAATAATTAAATGTTGCTTAAAAAATTTGCTTATTTAAAAGGGAAATGTTAAAATATAAATATGAAATTAGGGGAAATTGATTTTGGTGGGAATTTGATTCTTGCTCCTATGGCAGGCGTGAGTGATATAGGGTTTCGTGATGTCTGCTCTTATTTTGGTGCAGATGCCACTTATAGCGAAATGCTTTCCGCTCGTGCCATGCTTCACAATCCTAAAAAGACCTCACTTATGACTATTTATTCGGAAATGGAGAGGGTTAAAATCGGTCAAATTTTTGGTCACGAGCCTGAAATCATGGCTCAGGCAATTTCAAATCCACTTTTGAATCATTATCAAATTATAGATATTAATATGGGATGTCCTGCTCCTAAAATAGTCAAAAATGGAGAGGGCTCGGCACTTCTTAAAGATCTTCCTCTTGCAAGCAAGATTATTTCAACCTGCGTCAAAGCAAGTGATAGACCTGTTTCGGTGAAAATAAGGCTGGGTTTTGATCACGACAACAGCCTGGAAATCGGCAGAATGTGTCAAGAGAGTGGGGCAAGTTTTGTCACCCTTCATGCGAGGACGACCGAGCAGGGTTATAGCGGGTTTGCCGATTATGAGTCTATTGCACGATTAAAGAGTGCACTTAAAATTCCGGTCATAGGCAATGGTGATGTTGTGGATGAAAAAAGTTATGCTCAAATGCTGGCGACTGGAGTTGATGGTGTGATGATAGGCAGAGGTGCTCAGGGCAATCCATTTATTTTCAGCAAACTTAAAGGGCTTGATTATGATGATGACATCTTGAAAGTGATAAAAAGGCATATCGAGATTTTAAGAAAATATTATGATGAAGATTTTATCACAAAATATATGCGAAAACATCTTCTATGGTATGCCCACTTTTTAAAGGGTGAAGAGCGGATAAAGGTGGCAACAAGCCCATCTATTGATGACTCTATTGAAATCATTGCAAGAAATATTACAAAATAATTTTAGTTAAACTTTTAAAGAATGATTTTAGATGTTTTAAAAAAATAGTATCTAAAATATTCTTATCAGAAAATGTTGATTAATTTTAATGTGAGAAATTTAATGAAACTGCGTTTAAAATATTTAACAATATGTAAAAATCAATTTTAAAACAATTATTTATTAATAAAAACTAAACAAGCCAAACAGAGTGGTTGTTGGAAAGCAAAAATTAATCTTAAAATAAAGGAGCGATTATGAAAAGGACGATTAAAGATCTTGTTGGACTTAAAGGAAAGGTGGTTTTGACGAGGGTCGACTTCAATGTGCCTATGGATGAGGGCGGAAAAATACTTGATGATACAAGAATCAGAAATGTCATCCCAACAATCAAATATCTGACCGAAAGAGGGGCGAGAGTTGTGCTTCTTTCACATCTGGGCAGACCAAAAAAATTTGATACAAAAAAATCACTTTATCCGGTTGCGATAGAACTTATGAAACTTCTTGAGTGTAATGTTGATTTTATAAATGCCGTCATCGGAACAGAAGTGAAAAGAAAGATAAAAGACCTTAAAGAGGGAAATGTTCTGCTTTTGGAAAACACTCGTTTTTATAAAGAAGAGGATTTGTGTGATATGGTTTTTGCAAGAGAACTTGCAAGTTATGGTGACATTTTTGTCAATGATGCTTTTGGAAGCGCACACAGAAAAAATGCGACAGGCTTTGCCCTTGCCAGAGTATTGCCAAACGCTATAGGTCTTTTAATGGAAAAGGAAATAGCAAATCTTTCGCTTGCGATAAAAGAACCAAAGCGTCCTTTTGTGGCCATTTTAGGCGGAGCCAAAGTTGACACAAAAATCAAAGTGATTGAAAAGTTTATTGAAAAGGCTGATTGTCTTATTATAGGCGGTGCTATGGCGTATACTTTCATGGTCGCTAAAGGTGAAATGGTGGGAATTAGCATGATTCAAGAGGACAAACTTGAGGTTGCTAGAGAAATTCTTGAAAAGGCAGAGGCAAAAGGAAAGAAGATTTTGCTTCCGATTGACCATGTGGGAATAAGCACAAGCGACAGAAAGGAAAAGATAGAAAAGGTGGACAAACTTAAAGGTGACCTTGCTGGTTATGATATAGGTGAAAAGTCTATAGAATTATTTAAAAACGAAATTGATAATGCAAGTCAAATCTTCTGGAATGGGCCTGTGGGAATGTTTGAAAATCCTAAGTTTGCAAACGGGACAAGAAAAATCGCCGAAGCGGTTGCCTCTTCAAAGGCTTTCACTATTGTGGGAGGTGGTGACACCGTAAACGCTATCAACACATTTAAGGTGGCGGACAAGATTGATTTTGTTTCTACTGGTGGCGGTGCAAGTATGGAGTTTATTGAACAAGGGTCTTTGCCTTGCATTGATGTAATACAGCAAAAAATAATTTAGAAAAAATTGACATGACGATCTTTTAAATGGTCAACATTTGGTGCAGTAAAAGATACAACCATATAAAACAGTCAATAAACGACATTAACAAATACGCCTGAAGATATATATTTTAAAAATATGTTCTATTTTGTAAAAAAGATGGAGGAATGAATGACAATAATCGCAAATTTAAAGATGAATAAGACAAACAGTGAAATTAAAGATTATATAATGAAACTTTTGTCACGATATGAAAAGGGCAAGCATGAAGTTGTCTTGTGTTTGCCATTTACATCTCTCACTACTGCAAAATTTTTGATTGATGGAAGTGATGTAAAACTAGGTGCACAAAATTTGTGTGATGATGAATCTGGCAAAAATACAGGGGAGATAAGTGGCGAGATGCTTCATGACATAGGCATCAATTATGTCATTATCGGTCATAGTGAAAGGAGAACAAAATATAAAGAGAACGCAAAAGCCATAAATAAAAAGATAAAAATTGCTTTAAAAAACAGATTGAAAGTTGTTTTGTGTGTTGGGGAAAGTTTGGCAGACAAAAACTTGCTTAAAACTTTTGAAACTTTAAAGACTCAAATTGAAGATGCCTTAAAAGGACTTTATGAAAACGAACTTGAAAATATCGTCATCGCATATGAGCCTATTTGGGCAATCGGCAGTGGCAAAATCCCACTTGCAAAGGAAATTGAAGGTTCTATTAAGGCAATAAGAAAGGTCATCGCAAACGACTTCTCAGAAAAAGCCAGTCAAAAAATTGAAGTCCTTTATGGCGGAAGTGTGGACAACAAAAACTGCAATACTATTGCCAAAATAAAAGAGGTTGATGGATTGCTTGTTGGCGGGGCCTGCCTTGATGCAGTCAATTTCAGTCAACTTATAAAAGATGTAAAGGTTTAATCTTGAGGTAACTATGGAAAAATCAACAATCAAGAAGATTGTTCTGTTAGTTTTTGTGGTGATTTTGGGCATCTTTTTTATGGTTGGCTCTAAATTATTAAGTGATTTTCAGGGACCACCTGAATATCATCAAAAAAGATGGCATACAAATTATATCTCTACAAATATCAATATAAACAGTTTCAATAATGTTGTTTGTGGTTATGAAATTGACATTGATATGCGAGACTATATTTCTCATGAAAATGAAATTGAGACATTTAAGAATCGTCTTTCTATGGTGGCGAAAGAAAAGTTTGATAGAGAGGTTGAGTTTATTTCACAAAACTTTGACCCAGCCCAGATAGACGAAATAATAAGTTTTTCCTCTCCTGTGTGGAAAAGCACCAGCAATTTAAGATATGAAATTGTTTTTGCAAATTTTGATCTCTTCAATCGTTGCTTTGAAAAAGCAAAATTTGACAGGGCTAATAAAATTTTTATTCAATATTTTAATTTTGAAATTTCAAAAGATTTTTTTGATGCTGACTACAATAGTCAAATATTAAATAAAATATACAAATGTGCTTCTGGCATGAGTTTTGAAAATAGTTTTGTAAAAAATTTCAAACCCAACTTTTACTTTGACTTTTCTTCAAGGGTGAGAAGGACAAGTTCAAATGCAGGCAATTTTTATTTTGAAAATAATGTTTATCATCATGTCTGGCAATTATGTAAGGGGAAAGCCCAAAACGATTTTAAGGCGACGCTTAAATATATTCAATCTGGCTGGTGGTATCTTTTGGGGGTGGCTTTGCCTCTTGCCATTATGCTTGTAAGTATAATAGCAGTGCTTATAACTGGCGGAATAATAAAATTAATAAAAAAGAAAAAAGCCAAAAGTATAAAAATGAAGTCTTAAATAGTTTATAATATTTTAAAATTCATTTTGACAAATTGATTATTCTTATAAAATCTTAAAGAAAATCAAAAACTTAAAGATTTCTTGATATAATAAAAGAAGTTTTAATTAAAATTAAATAGATTAAAAGATTGTTTAGTTTTTACTTTTGAAAAGATATTTAAAAGACTACGGAGGAAGAATGAAGGATGACAAAAATGTCCATTATGGGCATAGAGAAAGACTTTTAGATACCGTTCATAATGTCGGTTTATATGGTTTGAATAAAGTGCAAGTTATGGAATTTATTTTGTTTTACATCTTTCCTCGGGGTGATGTAAATCCTTTGGCACATAGACTAATTGATAAATTTAAGAATATTTCAACTGTTATGGATGCTTCTTTAGACGATATAAAGACAGTGAAGGGAATGGGAGAAACTTCGGCAAAAAAGTTGAAAGCACTTATTGAAATTTTTAATATCTATACCTCTTCAAAAGCAAACAGAGAAGATGGACTCAGCACATTTGGTGATATTTATGATTATGCTGAAAGTATAATGCGATACAAAGATGTGGAAGAACTTTATGTGTTTGGCTTCAATAGTAGAGGTGATTATGTTGCTGATAGATGTCTGGCTCGTGGAACTTTGAAAATGGTTGGTATTGAAATTAGAGAAATAAGCAATTTTGTCAATACTTATAAGGTGCCCGTTGTGTATATCGCCCATAATCATCCTGGCGGGTCTTGTATTCCTTCACAGCAAGACATTGTCTCTGCAAAGGATTTGAAAAATAAATTTGAGTTTAGTGGATGCGAACTTAGAGATAATTTTATAGTTGGAGAAGATGGAATATACAGCATTCAATCAAAAGTCATGAAACGGGTGTTTGGCAAAAATGATAAATATATTGATATCGTCACCTTGCTCAACAAAAAAGGGACAAGAAATTTTTAATTGAAAAAATAGTTTATAATAGAAGTATTTTATTTCTCTGTTATCAAATCAAATTTTATTTTTATAAATAGACTTGAAAAATAAAAGTTTGTGTTGTTTTGAAAAATATTAAAAAGATGAAAAATTTCATATCATTGCAAGAAGAAGTTGGTCAATTCATTAAAGATTAAAAATTGTCAAAAATTAAAAAGATGAGCATAGGCAAAAAATGAAAAATTTGACTGAAAGTCTCAAAAACAGAAGAGATGCAATAAGTTTATATCTGCAAAAGATGAGAAAGTGGAAGGTCATTTATAAAGAGTCTATCTAGGTGATAGGCTTTTTTTTATGGTAGATGGAAACAACAGAAAAGAGTTGGTTGTTTTTTTAGAATGGCAAGAATGATAGAAATGTAAAGCGTGTATTTTAGTCATGGGAGAAACAGCAGGAATATAAAGAGTGTTTTTTTCTAAAATCTAATTAAATTATATTTTCAGCAAACCTCTTGAATTTCTATGGGGTGTGTGATATAATAAAAAATAAATTCAATTATGCGGAGGGAAAAGACAATGGAATTGAAAGAATTTTGGACCGAGAAAATGGATGAAGTTTTAAAAGACAACAAAGAGTATCAAGATTTTAAAACTAGAAAGGAAATTCTTGATGAGTATGAGAATCTTTACAACAAAGCATATATGATTACTGTATTTGAAGATTTTATAAAAGATTTTGTTAAAGTATATAGATCTCCAGAATTGTTAAAAAATGCTATTGCAGAAGATAAAGAAAAAATAAGTGAATTAGAACAAAATCTCGAATTTTTAGAAAAGGAAAATTTAAAATTAAAAGAGAAAAAACCTCTGTTTAATTTTCAAAAGAAGGCAATTGAAAGTAAAATATTTAATACTGAACATGATATTTCATCTTTGACTATGGAAATAAAAAGGCTTAATAAGCAGATTGAAGGCTATTATGAAACTCTTGAATTACAAAAGGAATGTGATGAATTTGCTGAAAAGAACAATATCGGGTCTGATAGTTTAAAAGAACAAGCAACAATAAAACAGCAGATGCAACAAATTGAAATGGATAATGTAAACAATGTTATTATCAAGTTCAGTGGTGAAAAGGTTATTGAAGATTTGATAGCAAAAGCAATTATGCAGGGCGGAAATTATAATCAAGATAATGAAATTATGGAAATTATAAATAATGAAAATGAAAAAGTTCTTACACATGCAATAGATCTTATTTATTCTGAAGCGGGAAAAATCGTTGAAGAAAGTTCTAAAGATGAAATTGAGAAAGTCAAAGCAGGTTTAGAAAAAAATGCGAACAAAGAAGCGACAGAGAATCTAGAAAGAGAGTAATTTGAAAATTATTAAATTTAAAATAAAAGTCCACTTTTCAAGGTGGGCTTTTTTAGTCAATAAATTTTTTAATTCTATTGACTTTATGTATCATTTATGATATAATAAAAATATAAACCATGGAGGGGAGATATGTTTTGTAAAAAGTTGAATATGAAAGACCTGTCTATAAAGGAAATTAATGATTATTTTAAAGATGTCATAAATGAAATAGGAGAAGGGAATGCAGGACAATATATAGATAATGATCTTGATAGATGCATAAAATCTGATGATGGGAAAAGTGTATTTAAAATTAAAGATTTAAAAAATTTAAAAAATTTATTAAAAGTGATAATTTATAATGCAGGATTTTATTCTAATGGTAAATTATTAAATGATTTGGTAAAAAATTTTGACGGTTCTTCAAAAGAAGATGTAGATAGTTTGTTTGAAATTTATGATAATTATCTAAAATTAAATGATGAAAAAAATGTGAACCTTAGCGAATATATAAGCAGTTACAATGAAAATGAAATAAAATTTTTAGATACTTTAGATGAATATCATGAAAAATTTAATATTGAAGATGAAAGTTTAAATAAAGAGTATAAAGATAAATATTATAATATTCAAAAGAAAGTCTTTGACAGTTTTTTGACTAATCATGTGAAAGATGTTGATAAGTATGCTATTAATGGATATTATAGGTATTCTGACTTAATAGAAAATAAATTCAATAAAGTTGGTAAGAGCATATTGAAAGATTATATTGCAGAGGCAGATAAAAGAGGAGATGTAGAGCAGTTTACAAACCTTAATGAATTTGCTATTCAACAGTTGGCAGCACGTCTTGATGATTCAAAATTCATAAACCATATCAAATCTAAAGAATTGAGGAAAATGCTTCAAAAAGGCAATGCAACAAACAAAAAGATTATTTTTGGTGAGAAAGTGAATAATGCATGCGAATGGGTAAAAGATTCTATAGGTGTAATACTAATTTGTTCTATTGCTGCTGTGGGAATTTTAGGAATAGGTCATCATTTGACTGCTTTGGCTACTAGAAGTATCGCTAATACTAAAAATCAAGTTCAAATTGAGACTAATGTAGAAACAGGTGCAGGATTTGCAAAGTTTACTGGCAATGCAATTTTGGCAACTCAGCAGGATGGCAAATATTATGTAGAAGTGTTTGGTATAGGTGTGAAAGATGCTGGAAGTAAACCGGAATTTTGCAGTGTGACTTATGAGATAGAAAAAGATTTATATGATAAGATTTACAAATATTATGATATAGAATATGAATATGGCAAAGATGGCCAACTTGTAGGCGCCAAAAATGAAAAAAGAAATACTATTGAAGCATTTGGTGGTGCTAAATCATTGAGAGCGGAATGGGATGTCAAAGAAATTCTTGCTGATGAGATTACAAAGAAGGCTCCAGTGAGCGTTACATGGCAAAAATCAGATTCTGCATCTGCCACTATTGAATATGAACCTGAAATGTAGGTTTTAAAAAAGTTTAAAAAAGGATCTTCAAATTTAAGAAGATTCTTTTTATATGAGTTTTTTTTGTCAATACTTTCCTTTAAATTAGACTGATTATATAATTTTTTTGTTAGCGTTTGGTTTATTCTCCATGATAGTAATTTTTGTTTTTTCATAAAAATAATTTAAATTAGACTTGTTTTTTTTATGTTATAAAATAATAAATGGAGGAATTATGAGTTTTGAAAGATTTTTGAATGAAAAAATAGAGGAATCTTTAAAAGATAACAATAGTTATCAAGAATTTAAAAAAGAATTTAATATTATAAAGGATAAATTAGACGAATATAATAAAATGTATGATAATGCCTATCTGATAGAGTCTAATTTTGATGAGTATGGCGAAATTGCATATTATTATCGAGATAATGCCAAACTTGAAGAGATGAGAGAAGAATTAAATACTTGTTCTAGCATTTTGGAAGAAAACAATAAAAAAATTGAAGATTTAAAGGAAAATATAGCCAACCTTAAGCAAACCGAGGAGGCTTGTAATAAAAAGATTCAACAGTTGCAAGAGGAAATACAAAATGCTGGGTTTTTTGTTAAATTTAAAACTAAGAAAATGAAAAATGAAATAAATTTAATAGAGTCAGACAAGGCAAAAGCAAAAGAAGAAATAGTAAATAAAGAAAAATTGATTAAAGATAAAAATGCTGAGAGTTGGGACTTAGAAAATACTATAGAATATAATAAAAAGATATTAAATGCAAAAGAACTATTTGATCAATATATGGCAAAAGAGAAGATTGATGCTCGGGCATTAGAACGAAAAAAAGACAATCTTAAAGAAAAGATAGAAAAAATGAAGGCGGAAAATGTGAAAAATATTATTTTAAATAATATTGATAAGAAAGAAGTTGTCGATGTTTTGACTCAAGCAATAAAATCTGAAGGTCAATATAACTATGAAATAAAAGAATTAATTTACTACTTTCCAAATAAAAGCATTTCTGTTGCATATAAATTTATTTATGATGAAGCAAGAAGTGTTTTAGAAAAAAATAATAAAGATTTAGTAGAGGAATTAAAAAATAGTATAAATATTTAATCAGTGAAGAAGACACCAAACAGGGTGTCTTTTTTTGATATGAAATCAAAATCAAGGTAAAAAGCATTTTAGAAAAAATTAAATATTAGAAAAGATAAAAATCCTATAAAAAATCAAAAAAATTTAAAAAATATTTAAAAAACACTTGAAAAGTGGAGGGGAAATGTGTATAATAAATAAAGATAAAAGTTTAAGAAGAATTTTATCAGAATGGAGAGATGGCTGAGCGGTCGAAAGCGGCGGTCTTGAAAACCGTTGAGGTTAATAGCCTCCAGGGGTTCGAATCCCTTTCTCTCCGCCAAACAAAACCTAAATCGAACATCTCGGTTTAGGTTTTTTGTTGTTGAACTATGAAATTAATTTTAAATCCACATACATATGCTGTTATATGTTGGCAAATTTAGTTTGTTTGTGGTATTAAATTTTTGTTGAATTAAGTGACAAATATTAATGGGGGGGGAGACATTTTTATGTTTTGGAAAAAATTAAAAGAAAATGCGTGGTATAATAAGGCCAAAAAGGCATATAGAAAAGAAAAATTGCCTGCTCAGTGTGCTTCGCTTTTTGATTACTATTCGATGATGGACAAAAAACGCTTATCGGGAGGCAGAGGACATTTCGACCTTTTTTCAATGGCTAAATTTGACGGTCGGCTTGATGATAGAGTAAAAGACCTGCGTTCCGTTCTTCCCGAAGGCTTGCTTGAAAATTTTAATGCGGCATACGATAAATATATTTCGCTCGGGGATGAACCCGAATACGATGACATAATATGTGCTTTTAACAAATTTGACGATTATGTATTTGACTGTTATGAACAACTAAGAATAATTCTTAAAGATTATATAACGGAAATGATTGAAAATCATTATTTATAGATTTCAATTTCGTGGAAAATAGTTTTGGCTTATTACCGCTCCGTTAAAAGACTAACTAGTTGTTTTTTTATTGCCATTTACAATTAGAAGTGGCTATCTTTTTATCGTGAAAGGATGTTGTTGGGGGTTGAAATGAAAGAAAAAAATGTTAGTTTTGTAATTATTCAGCGGTAAGATATTTATGGGGGGGAGGAGATGATGATTATTGAAAAAGCGCATTTGAACAAACATATTGAAGAAAATGTTAAGATTCAAAGATATGATATGGCTATTAATTTCTACTCTGTGCTTAATATAAACTCGTCACCAAATTTAGTATGTTATGATTATAATCCAGTGTGGTAATCCTGGTATCCTTTTTATGATGATGTTAATAAAGAGCCTATCTTAAAAGATAGCAAAGCAAAAACATATTTGCAACTTATAAATGAGTGTGATGAGACTTTAAAAATTGATATTGAGGAGAAAACAAAACTAGCAAAAGATAGATTTAAAGATCTTATAGGCGATGTAAATTTTGAAATCTTGCAGTTGAAAAATCATATTGTTTATGAAATAAAATATTCAAAAAGTGCAAGTTTATATACAATATATAAATTGTACAATTTTGTTATTACTAAAATTGATAATAAAAATATTTTACTAAACCCTAAAAAATTAAATGTAAAAATTTACAATTTAAAAAATTCTGAATTTGATGGGTTAATAAGCAATGCTGAGTATTTAATTAAAAATGAAGATTTAACAAGATACGAGTTATAATTAGATAGATATAAGCATTTCTTACTCTCTGCAAAAAATAAAAATACACCTTTAATTTGGTGTATTTTTTTAGGAATTAGAGAAACAGCAAAAACAAAAAGGATGTTTTCTTTAGAGATTGGAGGAATAACGGAAATGATAAAGTATTTTCTTTAGACACGGGAGAAATGATAGGAACAGAGAGTGTCTCTTTAGGAATGGAGGAAAAACTCGGATAAATGAATATTTTCTTTAGTGCGGTAAGATTTTTTTATGCCAGGTTTAAACTGCTCAGGTTTAAATAATAACAATAAATTTGTTTTGTTATAAATCAAAAATATTTCCAAAAAAGATTTTTTAATTATGTCAGATTGATTTATTTTGCAAATAATTTTTCAGTTTAATTATTGAATGGCCATATTTTAATGATTTGACAAAATATAATGGAACTTCCGACTTGCCAGGTAAAATAAGTTTATGAGTTTGAGGAGGAGTAAAAAATCTGTTTCTATCTATCCAGCCCATTACAATCGCCTTTTCATTTTCTTCATCAATAAATACTCTTATAAAGATATCTGTTGAGTGTAAAAGTTCAATTTCGCGGACTTTTTCTTTAAGTTCAGTTAAGTTTAATCCTGTTTTAAGCCTGCGTTCAACAAACAAGCAATATTCTTCATAAGACATATCCCCATAGCGAGTGTAATAAGGGTAACTTAAAAAATCCAGTCTCAAAAGATAGTCTATAAGTCTTTTGTTGGATTTTTCATCATCATAAGAGGTGAAATATGCACGACTTTTATATTTAGCGGCAAGTCTTGTGGATTTGATTTCAACAGTATAGGCATTATATTTTCTTATTACTTCTCTTGTATCAATGCTTAAACGATTTCCTTCTGTATTTACTTTTTCATTAATAAAATCAAAAAGTTGCTGATTAAAGTTTTTGGTAAAGATGCCGTCAAAAGGTGCGTGTTTTTCAAAATCATCAGTTCTAAAACAATCATAAGAATAATAGCCGTCGATATTAAGTTTGTTAAATAAAGTGACAACCGTGTCTTCACCAAACTTGCCAAACTTAGTATCTGCTGATTTTTCTGCATTACTTCTTCCATATTGCCAAGTGTTTACTGTATGCTCTACTATATTGTCAAGTTCATCTCTTGTGGTACTAACAACATCTTTAAAATCAATAATTATGCAGTTTCCTATGTTTATCATCTTTACTTTTATTCTCCCTATTATTGTGTTGTTACAAAGTCGAAAAATTGTTCTTTAGAAATCGTTTGTTCATTGCCATTTAAAAATTGTGTAATATGCCATATATCATCTTTTAACACGGGAAGATAAAAAATATGTCCTGTCAATAGCGATGATTGTTTATAACATTTCTTGAGTTCTTTAATTTTTAACTTATATTGTTCATTTTCAAATTTCCCTGCAAACGAATTGCTTTTATTCACACTTTTTACTTCAAAAATATGAATTCGATTAAAACTGTCTTTCATTACAAAATCAGGGTAAGAAGAATGAATACCATTTAGATAATATTCGAATTTTATTTGGGAATTATAGATAAAATTTTTACCCCATAAAAACTTTTCTGTTGGGTTGTGTTTTTGTGGTTCAATTTCATTGAAAATGTTTATTCTGACTGCATGAGGATTATTTTTGCCTGTTAAAACTTTTTTAACTGCCGTGTTTTTGCCATCAGTAGTATTTTTAAAACATAAACGATTTAGTATTTCTGCCCATTCTCTTTCAGCATCGCTATCAAAAGAGAATTTATCTTTGCCGTCATTTCGACGCCATACCCAGTCACTGATATTTGTATAATTGCCATTATCAACATAGAAAGAGGAGGTCGGAAGTGATAGCAATAAGGAATTGCCTGCTTCGTCTTTAACTACTTCCATGCTTTGCGTGTAATCGCAAATGTATTTAATGTTTTCTTTTGAGATGTTTTCAATGTTTTCTGTAAATTGCCACCATTTATTTATTGTATCTGAATATGCATAGCACATTTCTTTAATGTTGTTTTCTGCTTTGTTTAGTTTTTTGTATAAAGAGAAAATATCGCAATAAGAAGGCAGGGATGATTGTTTATCAAGAAAATTTTGCAAATTAAAATCTTCTCGATTTGTCAATGCTTTTAATTTTGTAGTTTTTACTTTAAGTTCATTTGTAATAGCATCAGGCTCGTCAAATAGTTTCACACTGTAGATTTTACTTTTGTCTTCTGGCACTATGCCCCAAATCCATGCGGTTGTTGCCAGTTTTTGAGCGGATGAAGAGAGAGTTTCAAAATCTAAAAGACGAGGATTTCGCCTGACTCTTCCCATAACTTGTTCATCAAGTTGCTTGCTTTGGCTGTCTCGAATCTGATATAACATACACGCTCTAGGAATATCCCAGCCTTCAGATATTACCATTTTAAATATTATTATATCAATTGTCGCAGTGTTTTGCTTTGCATAATCTTTCCATTTTGAGATAGGTAGTTTTTTTGCCTTAAAGATATCATTTGTGTTGCAAGATTTCTCGTCATCAACAATAAGCATCCATTTCAAATCTTGATGTTCCGCTTTATTAAGCTCTGGGAATATGACATTGTTCAGTTCATAATTCGCTTTATCTTTATTAGATATTTGAATAATCAAACAGGGGTTTACGCCTAATAAGTTTCTATAATCAACTTTAATTTCCTCAAATTTACGAATAGCGTCTGCAACAGTATCATTTTCATTGCCGAACTCAATATGTTTAATAAGATGTGATTTAACTGCTTCATCATAACTTATTTCGACATCTGGATTTTGACCACGGCGCAAATTAGGAGTGGCTGAGAAATTAAAAATTTTTTCAAAATTTTTCTCTGATAAACTATCTAGATTATTCGTAGCAATATGGCACTCGTCTTTTATCAAGTATATTTTTTTATTAAGTCCTCCGAAAAATCTATTTAATGTCAAAGTTTGCAAAAAATTTTCCATTGCTCCTTGCATAAGTTTTCCGCTTTTTTTATACAAATCACGGGGCAACAGGTAAACATTATAGTCGGTTGGAATAAATAATCTTTCTTCAGTTGTTTTTTCACTTGTAATCAAATATGGTTTTAAATTTTGGAAAAAACCGCGTTGGGAATAATCACAAAACTTTTCATAATTCTGCATTGCCAAATCACCCTTTGAAAGGGTAGAAACTAAAAATATAATGTCAGATTGTTGACTTAAAACTTTATTCATGAAGTCTGCCATTATATATGTTTTGCCACTTCCTGTAGGCGCTTTGAAGGTTAGTTCATGTTTATATAAAGATTGTAAAAAGAGTTCCTCTACTGCACGCTTTTGGAGGTCTTTAACTTCTTGTAGCATTATTTCTCCTCCAAATGTTTTATATATTCAAGATCATTTTCTACAAGTTTTTGTGTTTTCTCAAAATTATCGCAAACCCATTCAATTTTTTCTTGAATTGTAGAAAATTTTTGCTTGCCATAAAGCGATTCATCAATCACATCAAAAGGTGTTTTTCCAGTGGTCTTTTCAAAATTTGCAACTGACGAAATATTGTAAACATTCAAATTCTCACCATAAGGAGTGAATTTCTTTCTTGCCAGTTCAAAGTCACATGAGTTGTCATAACATCTTCCAGTCATAACTCGTTTTAACCTTTTGCTTGTCACATCCAACGCAATTCCGTTTGGATTTGTTTCGGTAATTTCATTGTTGGTGCATAAAATAAATTGTCTATTTCCACTATCAGCTTTATTTAGTTCTAAAACCGCTTGACCTGTGGTTCCGCTTCCAGCAAAGAAATCAAGAATTTTTGCATTAGTATTATTGCAAACCATTTTGATGAGGGTTGAAATCAAAATAGAAGGTTTTGGATTTTTAAAAAGTTGATTTCCATTATCAAAAATAGTATCTAATTCTTTTTTTCCGTTATCATTTGAATAAGGATTTTCAAGAAATGAAAGTGTTGTATAGGCTTTTGTTGGATCTATCCACTCAATTTCGTTCTTACCAGTTTTTTTGCGACAATTTAAGTAGGATTTGGTATAAATTCTGTCATTTTTGATGACAAACATTTTTTCTTTTATACCCCATTCAACGGCACTTTTAGACCATCTCCATACCCAATCGGTTTTGCCATGATTGCCTGCCCATCGTTGTTCTTGTGCTTCTTTGTCACCACCAGGATAGAATTTTCGACCATCAATTTCAATTTCATAGTCCATAGATTTGGTATATTGCAAAGAATTATAGTCTAAAGTTTGTGTTAATGCATATTTTCCTCTAGTAGAAACAAATTCATCTTCAAATTTATATTTTTCTATTGATTTTTCTTCCTGATTGAAAATAATGTCATTAGACAAGGTGTATGCCATTATATAGTCGCTGTTTTTAGCGATGGTCTGTGTGGATTTGCCTCCCTTTTTTGTAATTCTCGCAGCACAAAAAAGAAATCCAATTTCTCCAAAAACCTCGTCAAATAAACATTTTAAGTAAGCCTGATTTCTGTCATCAATACTGCAAAATATAACGCCATTGTCCTTTGAAAGAAGTTGGCGTGCTAAAACCAGTCGAGGATATAACATAGAAAGCAAATTATCTCTTGTCAATGAATTTTCATAATTTGTTTGAGCAAATTCACCCATGCTATCTTTTCCATATGGGGGATCTATATAAATTACATCAATTTTACCTTTATATTCAATAAGCAGATTTAAAAGAGCATCGTAATTGTCTCCTATAATCAACTTGTGGACAGGTTTATTTTTATCAGTGTCAAAACTTAAAGACCGATTTTTTTGAAAATATTTAATGTTATGCCCAAACTTCTCAAGACGCTTATCAAAATGAAAGCCTGTTCTTTTATAGGTAGTTCCTAGTTCTGCAATGGAAATGGCTTCACTTGGAGTTTCAGCTTTTTGAATAAGTTTTTTAAGTAAATCTGCATTGCTTTTTTCTAAAATCTTATCCTCAACACGTTTATCAATTTCAGTTATTAAGTCTAACTTGACAGTTTGCAATGATTTTTCCATTATATGGATCTCCTTGAATATATTATATTGTCATTATAGCATATTTTTTAAAAAAAATATAGCATTATATTTTAATTTTATGAGTTTTATTAACAGTGTTATTTTTATTTATTAAAAAATTTTTTTAAAAAATAAAAAATGCACTTTTTGTATGTGCATTTTAAATTTGAGTTTGAAATCAAATAATCTTCTTATTTATTCAAACACTTTTTTATAGTATTGTTTTAATGATTGATAGATATTTAGTTTGTTTAGTTCTGTTATTGACTCAATGGTCTTTTTATAATGTTCTTTTATATCTTCCTTTCCTGAATTGAATCGGGACCAGATGTTTTTATCTCTTTTCATGTCGAAATATATTGACTTTATATTCGACAGGCAGTCGGCACATTTCACCATCTTTGTCTCAAATGTGGCTTCTCTTATCCTTTGTGCTTGCACGAGTTTTCGCTCTCTATAGGGAAGTTGTTTATTCTCGCTTAGCACATCCACCATCGTTGCAATGTTTTTTCCAAAAAGTTTTTCAATTTCAATAAGAGTTGTGTCAGTGTCCTCAACTGTGTCGTGAAGTATTCCTGCCATAACGGTCTCTTCATTGCATCCGCTTTCTTGAAGGAGGGCTGCCACTTCATATAGGTGCACCACATATGGCCAGGGTGTCCCTTTTCTTTTTTGAGATGAATGTCTTTCTACTGCAAACGATATTGCGTGATTATATCTGTTTAATGTTTCAATATTTTCATTTTTATCTTGTCTCTTTATCTCTTTCATTCCATTTTTGACTTGAAGATTTTTCTCTTTCATCTCGATGTCTTTTTGAAATTTTTTCTCGTTTGTTTCGTTTTGATTTTGAAGTTTTATCTCTTTTGTTTCATTTTGATTTTGATGTTTTATCTTGTTTTCTTTTTGAAATTGAGTCTCAATGATTTTATTTTTATAATTCACTGGCTTAATTTTATCATTATCTTTCTTATTTTTATTTTCTTTATTCATATTTTTTTTCTCCTTTGCTTGTATTATATCTTATTTTATGATATAAGTAAAATATGTATATTTTATGTTTATTATAAGCATAAGTTATGGAAAGGAGGGGTTATGAACAGGCTTGACAATTATCGAATTTTTTATGAAGTTGCAAAATCGGGCAATATCACGAGGGCAAGTGAGAAACTTTTTATTTCTCAGCCTGCAATATCGCAGGTTATCAAAAAAATGGAAGAGCAGTTGGGGAGTAAACTTTTTGTCCGAGATAAAAAGGGTGTGACATTGACTCGATTTGGGGAGAGGGTTTTTCAAAAGGTGGAAACTGCAATGCTTTCTATGTTGGCGGTTGAAAAACTTGCAAGAGAGGAAGATGAATTGTCAGGCGGGGATTTGGTTATCGGTTCGGGTTCGACACTGGCAAGAGAGATTTTGGTTGAACCTTTATCAAAATTTTTAGGACTTTTCCCAAAAATCAAAGTTTCTCAGATTGAAGATGTGCAAGAAAAGATGTTGGACATGCTGTGGCGAGGTGATGTTGACATAGTCATTTCACAACAAAATGATAATATTCAAGGCCTTCAGTTTTATTCGCTTGTCACCCAAAAATATGTTTTTATAAAAAAGAAGGGTGGTGAGGTTGATAGATTAATCAAAATGACAAAGGGCTCTTATACATATGAGTGTATGTGTGAGTTTGAAAGAAAGAAGGGTGTGTCAAATTTGCCAGATCTGACAGTGACAGGTTATCGTATGGCGATAGAACTTGCAAAGGTGGGTTTGGGTCTTGCACTTGTGCCAGAATTTTTGGTAAGAGAAAGTTTAAAGGCGGGAGAACTTGAAACGATTTTTAAAGATTATCAGTTGCCTGAAATAAAATTTGGTTTTTATGTAAATCCTCTTCTTTTGACGAGGGTGACAGAGGTGTTTATAAAATTTTTAGATGAAAGATTTTAATTTGTCATTGTTTTATGGAAATTGATATTTTCTAATTTAAGTGTTTTTGATTTAATTTCATTTCTGTTTGATTTATTTAAATTTGGTTTTATTTCAATTTTATTCCTTTTAATTTAATTTTATTTTTTTTAAATATTATTTGGGGTTGAACTATATTTTAGTCAATGAATATTTTTGATTTAGCCATATTTTCAATTTTTAGATTATATAAAATAAAAATTTGTTTGGTGAAGAGGGGAATGTATGATAAAATAATAATAGATAATTTTTTAAACTGTTTTAAATAAAAGGTTGGCAATTATTAAAAGGATAAAGTTTGATGTTTGGAAGGAGATAATATGATTAGTTTTGAAAGCCGAATTGATTTGGATGTTTCGCTTGAGGATTTATCAAAAGAAATTTGCAAGAGTTATGGTCTGGGTGGATTTGAAGATTACAAGTTGATAGAAATAGGATTTGAAGATTTTAATTTTATTTTAAAAACTCAGAATGGACGTTTTGTTGTCAAGATTTTTTCAAACTTGAGAAGTGATGAAGATTGTGTTGCTTTGGCAAGTAGAGCGGTTATTGCAAATGAAAATGGCTTTTCTGTGCCCAAAATATATAAGACTTTGCAGGGACAAATTGTATTTGAGATAAAGCCTAAAAACGTAAAATATAGATTGATAGTTATGGAATATATAGACGGCAAGGATTTCTTTTCGCTTGATATAATGCCGGACATGGAAGAACTTAAATTTATCGGAGAACAACTTGCCATTCTTAATAAGATTCAATATAAGCCTCCTTTTATTTATGACTTATGGGCAATTATAAATTTTTTGAAAGAGTTTGACAAAAACAAGCATTTACTTGATATTGAAGAGAGAAGCAGGCTTGAAAGGGTTGCTAAAGAATTGGAGGGCTGTGACTTTTCTAAATTGAAATATGGATTTGTGCATGGAGACATTATTGTAACAAATATTTTGAAAGATAGGTTTGATAAAATTCATTTTATTGATTTTTCTGTTTCAAATTATCAACCTAGAATTGTGGAACTGGCGGTTTCTATCGGTGACTTTTGTATAGACTTGAATGATTTGGAAGAGAGCAAAAAACGGACGATTAAGTTTTTGAAGGCATATGAAAGTGTAAGCAAACTGGATGAATATGAAAAAGATTGTCTTAAAATATTTTTGAAGGTTCATCAGGCTACTACAATATTGAATAGCATGCGTGAAAAGGTGAAAGAGAATAATGACAGTGTTGAAAATCAGGAATTTCTTGACAAGGGCAGAAAGGGTCTGAGACTGGTTATGGAAGAAAACCTTTTTGAATAAATAAATTTTAAATAAAAACAGAAAGAAATTGATTTATTTAATTGAAAGATAGCCGAAGTTTAAATATGTAAAAAAAGGGATAAAAGGTTTGAGTTATGATCAATGAAAAAGATTTGACAGGTAAGAATGAAGAAAAAATTATATTTAAAGAGATAAACGCAAAACAAATTATCGGAAAATCAAATTTGCCAGCCTGTGAGTTTGCAGTAAATCCTTACACTGGTTGCGCTCATGCCTGCAGATATTGTTATGCCTGTTTTATGAAACGATTTACCGGTCATGAAGAAAAATGGGGGACTTTTGTCGATATTAAAAACTGGGATGCCATAAAAGACCCGCAAAAGTATAATGGCAAAGACGTGTTTTTTGGCTCGGTAACCGATCCATATCAGCCTTGCGAGGAAGTTTATCAAAGGACTCGGGCGGTTTTAGAACAACTTTCGGGCAGTGGTGCAAAAATTTTAATCACAACAAAGAGTGATTTGGTGTTAAGAGATTTGGAGTTGATTAAATCCTTTCCTGACGCAAGGGTGTCATGGTCGGTGAATACTTTGGATGAAAAGTTTAAAGATGACATGGACAGGGCGGTTTCGATTGAGAGACGACTGGAGGCAATGAAGAAATTTCATGAGGCGGGAGTGATAACAGTTTGTTTTATATCTCCTATATTTCCGGGGCTTACCGATGTTGAGGCGATTATTGAAAGGGTCAAAGATAAATGCAATTTGATTTGGCTTGAAAATCTGAATTTGCGAGACCCTTTTAAATATGACATTTTAAGATATATAAAAACATCTTATCCACATCTTTATCCACTTTATAGGCAGATGTATTATTATGGGAATGAATCATTTTGGCAGGAACTTGATTTGAAACTAAGAGATTATGCCAAAAATAATGGTTTTGAGTATAGGACAAACGATGATAGTTTTTCGCTGTCATCAAATGATAAGCCGGTGATTGTAAACTTCTTTTATCATAGCAAGATTAAAAAGTCGGCGGGTAAATAAAGTCTGATAGGTTGAAGGCAAATATAAAAATTTTTTTAATCATTATTGTTTTAATTTTATTTGGACTTAAATAATTTTGTATAAATGTTTTGAGAGATAACATTATAAAAATCATGAAAACAAAAAATATTTAAAAAGATTTATTTCAAAGTTGAGATATTGACTTTTTAGAAATAAATATCATTGCAGGGGGAGATAAAAGTGAAAAACTATTTTGTAATTCACGCATTAGGCAATGTGGGCGATGACTACTGGTATCGTTATATTCAAAAAACTGTTGAAGAGAGAGGGTATAAATGTATAGTCCCAACTCTTCCGCCTATTGAGAAAATGAGTTTTCAGTCATGGGCTAAAGAATTTGACAAATATAAAGATTTGATAAATGAGGATTCTGTCTTTATAGGTCATTCGACAGGAAGTATTTTTTCTGTCAAATATTTGATGACAAACAAGTTGAAGATTGCAAAGTTCATAGGTGTGGTCTCTTTTAATGAAAACAATATTAATTCACCTCATCCTGACTGGGAGGAAATCAATAAATCATTCTTTGTTGAAAATTTAAGTGATTTCAAAAATTTTGCCAAAGAGAGAATATGTTTTTATTCGCCAACTGACATTTATGATTTTAGACTTCTTGATAAGTTTGCTTGCGAGGTTGATGCAAAGAAAGTCATCATACAAGACGCAGGTCATTTTACCAGTATTACTGGATATGACAAAGAATTTAAAGAAATTGTAGAATATCTTTAATATTGAATATTTTTATTTTAAAAATTTTTATACAATTTATATCGACTGATTAAATGAATATATTTAATCAGTTGATTGCAAAGATTGCTTAAATACTTTTGAGGAGGAAATTATGAAAGTGAAATATGGAGAAAGTTTAATTATCGCTGGGTTTGCAGGGATAGGCAAAACCACTCTGGCCGAAAAATATAAAAACTGTCTGGATTTAGAAAGCAGTCTTTATAAATATAAGGTGAATTCAACTAAGAGAGATGATTTAGAAAAAGGAAAAGGGACTATTCGAGAATTGAATGATAAATGGCCTCAAAATTATATTAATGCAATTTTGGAAGCAAAAGAAAAATACGATGTCGTATGTGTATGGATTGACCCAGAAGAAGCACTTGTGCATTATGATGAAAATAATATAGATTATATTTTGTGTTATCCCAGCATTGAGGCTTTTGAAGAGTATAAAGATAGATATTTGCGTCGTGGAAATACCAAAGAATGGATTGAAAAGGTGAGCAATTATTTTTATAACAAAGCATTTAATCAACTAGAGAGCATGAATAAACAGAAGATAGTTTTGCAAAGAGGTGAAACACTTGAAAGTTTTTTGCTAAATCAAAATTTCAACTTAATGGAGAAAGATGATATTCATGAAACATATGAATGAGTGTAAAGATTTGAAATTATAGAAATTAAAAAACAGCATAAATGCTGTTTTTTAGGGACTGGAGGAATAACACGGGCAAAGTGAGTGTTTTCTTTAGGGACTGGAGGAATAACACGGATGAAGTGAGTGTTTTCTTTAGGAACGCAAGAACAACATGAACGAAGTGAGTGTTTTCTTTAGGAACGCAAGAACAACATGAACGAAGTGAGTGTTTTCTTATTAAATAAATTTACAGCGTAATTTTCAGTAATATTTTATTCTTACTTTATTTTGTAATTAGTCTATGCTGTTTTTAGTCAGAATGTTTTTCTTGCAAATGTAAAGCATATGAGATGAATAGCCTTGCTGGTCTTCTCTTTCGCAGGTTGTGTAATGCCAGTTTAGTAGATTTTCAAAATCCTCATCGTTCATTTGACCTATATAATCTCTCATCGTAGGAAATAATCCGTCAGTTGCAACATTTGTGATAAATGATGTTGGAGTGTTTTCAAATTGATTATTGAAATCTTCAATGTAATAAGATGTAAAAATTTCCTCTGGTATGTTTTGTATACTGCCGTTTTCATTTAAGGCATATTTAAGGTGAGAAAACTTATTTTTTCTTACTCCATATCCCCAAACGATAGAAGCATGAGTCAGGTAGGCAAACATACAAAAGCCGTCATTTTTGCAGACACGAATGGTCTCATTTATAGCCTGAGATTTATTGTCGTTTGTGTAAAGATGATACATAGGCCCCAAATTTAAGACAATATCAAATTGATTGTCATCAAATGGCAAATTTAGTGCATCGCCTACAAAAATTTGTAGGTTTTTTATATTTTTTGAATTTTTCTTTAAAATTTCGATATTGTGAGGTGTCAGGTCGACTGCAGTCACGTCATAACCCAGTTTGGCAAGAGCGATTGAATATTTGCCTGTCCCTGCGCCAACTTCCAAAATCTTGCATCCTTTTTTGGCAAATTTTTGAATATAACGCATAGTCGTCAAAAATTCCACGTTTTTGCACTTTTCATCAAATCTCTTATCTTCTTCATAATTGTTATAATGATTTATCACAATATCTTTAAATTGATTTTTCATCTTTTACTCCATATTTTTTATTATTTAATTTATTCAGGATAAATAATAATATGATTATATATAAAATTCAAAAATATATTTCAAATGTTTATAAAGTGTTTTAGAGAAGATAATATCATTTAAAGAAAACGTTGTCAATAATTTATTAAATCAAATCAAGTTTTGCAATGTTTTTTAATCAAGTTTTACGATGTTTTTAGAATATAAAAAATTAATCAATGTTTTTAAAAGGTTTTATTTAAAAAAGGTTATTTTTCACAAAGTGATAAGTTTCAATTTTTTTATTTAAAAAATTATAATCAAAAATTTATTTTATTAAAATGTCCACACTTTTTAATTTGTTGACTTTTTAGTATGCAACATTTATAATCAATAATATGAAAAACATTCCAAATCCTAATTCAATATTTCCCAACAAATATAAAACATCTTGTTTTGTCAAAAATGTTGTAAAAGCAAAAAATATTATCATAGGTGACTATACATATTATGATGATGACAAAGCACCAACAGAATTTGAAAAAAACAATATTCTTTTTAATTATCCTGAATTTGGTGATAGACTTATTATTGGCAAGTTTTGTCAAATTGCTCAAAATGTAAAATTTATTATGGGACCTGCAAACCACAGACTTTCCAGCGTGACCACATATCCTTTTAATGTGTTTGGTGGGCTTTGGGAAGAAAACACACCACCACACATGTCTCAACTTCCGTTTAAAGGAGATATTGTTATCGGCAATGATGTGTGGATAGGTCGAGAAGCAGTGATAATGCCTGGTGTAAAAATCGGCGACGGTGCGATAATTGCTTCCTATTCGGTTGTCACAAAGGATGTTATGCCTTATAGTGTTGTTGGTGGGAATCCTGCAAAACTTATTAAGAAAAGATTTGATGACGAATTGATTAAATTGCTTTTAGAGACAGAATGGTGGAATTTCTCTGAGGAAAAACTTGTTGAGTTTTTACCACTTTTATGTGAAACGAATTTAGAAATAGTAAAAGACGCTTTGAAAAACCTAATAAAGAATTAAAAAAAGATTTAAAAAAATTAATTAATATTTTTTATTTCATATTATATTGACATTGTGATTGCTTTTGAGTATAATGTCCTTATTGAGGTGTTTATGTCTGATTTGGATTTTGAACAGGGTCATCTTGACAAAGTTGTAAATGACCTTAAACAAACCCGCAGTGTTGTGATTAAAAAACTTGATAAGTTGAATGAAAGTAAAAAAGATGACAATTATCTTGCTGTGGCACAGTCTTATGCTTATGCAAGAAGGATTGCAGATATTGATAAACATGGAAGCTCACCATATTTTGCAAAGATAGTCTATAAAGATGATTCTGAGCAAAAACCTGAAAATTTATATATAGGGAAGGTGGGCTTTTGTAATTATAATAACGATCTTATAGTCATTGACTGGCGTGCGCCTATATCAACCATATATTACGATTCAGAAGTTGGGGATGTGTCGTTTGTTTCGCCAGACGGAGTGTGTCATGGGCAAATGCTTTTGAAACGACAACTGGAAATTGCAAATGGAAAAGTTTTAAGCCTGAATGATAGTGATTTGATGACAAATGATGAACTTTTAAGGCCATATCTCAATCAGTCGGCAGACAAGAGGCTGAAAAATATCATTGCAACTATTCAGGCAGAACAAAATGCGATAATAAGAGCACCTAGACAAAACTTGATAGTTCAAGGTGTGGCAGGAAGTGGAAAGACCACTGTTGCATTGCATAGACTTTCATATCTTATTTATCAAATGAAAAAGTTTGACACAACTGCAGATTATTTAATAATCGGACCAAATAAAGTTTTCTTAAAATACATCTCTTCTGTTTTGCCAGAACTTGATACTGAAAGTGCAACACAACTTACATATGAAGAGATTGCCCAGATGGTTGTAGGTGAAGATTTTAAATTGAAAGATAAAAATGAGGTGCTTAAGGACTTGTCTGATGATAAACCGGAACCAGTGCATTTAAAATTTAAAAATAGTAAAAAGTTTCAAAATCTTATTGATAACTTCTTAGAAGATTTTGCCATTAGGCTTTTGCCAAACAATATAAATTTTATGGGAGTTGAAATTTTTTCCAAAGACCAACTGATAGAAATTTACAATCAAAACAGGGGTGGCGACATTCAGTCGGAATTTTTAAGGATCGCAAAAATTTTGGTTGGAAAGATGTCAAATCCAAAAGTCAGCAAGGTTATGCTTGCACAAGTTTTTAATCGTGCAAAAGAGGAAGGAATAAATTTATCACTCAAAGATGAGTGGAAACTGAGAGATATTTTTGAAGGTGGAAAGATTGAATTTTTTAAGAAGCAAATCATGTTTAAAAAGATTTCAATCTTAAAGATTTATGGAGAATTTATCAAATATCTTTCAGAAATAGGAGGGTTTGATTATCTTGTTAAATCAACTCAGCAAAACATAAAAAACAAGGTATTTGACTTTGAAGATATGCCAGCACTTATTTACCTTAAACAAAGGATAATGAGGTTTGCTGGTTTTGACAATATTTGTCATGTCATCATTGACGAAGCACAAGATTTGGGCGAGTTTCATTACATCGCACTTAAATATCTATTTCCAAATTGTGTTTTTGATTTATTTGGAGACATGAACCAGGCAATTTACGGATATAGTTCTATAGAAAACTGGGGTCAGGCAAACAATATTCTTTTAAATGGAAATTGTCAGTTTTATCATCTTACAAAGAGTTATCGAACCACCATTGAAATTATGGAGGCATCAAACCAAATCGGCTCTTGTATAGATCTTGTCATCGGTCAACCTGTCATAAGGCATGGTGAAAGAGTAAAGGTTTTTGAGACGACGAAAAATGAATATGACACGATTTTGACGAATTACGTGAAAGAACTTCAAAACAAATTTACAACAGTTGCAGTGTTATGCAAAAGTGAAAAAGAGTGCGAAAAGGTCAGTGAAATTTTGACAAAGTTTGAAATAAATCACAAAATTTTGCAAGATGATTCTGAAATTTGTGGAGTCATGATAACCACTGTTTATCAATCAAAAGGTCTTGAATTTGATGGGGTGATTATTGCAAACGCTTCAGAGAATATGTATGACACCAAAAAGGTGGTTGACATGAAACTTTTGTATGTGGGCATGACGAGAGCAATGCATGAGTTAAAGATTTTATCAGTCGGGAATGTTGTGTCGGTGCTGGAGAGTTTGAAATAAAATTTATAGATTAAACGGAGATAAATCATGACTTTTTATGAAGAAATTGCAAAACTAAAAAATGTTTTGAGAAAGGGCTGGCTTATAAGAAATGTTGGGCAAAAAAACAAAAATCTTCGCATTGAAAGTGTTGCTGAACATACTTTTTCAATGTCACTTCTTGCAATTCAGTTGATGGAGAATAGAGAGGTTAAATTTGATGAAGGAAAGGTTTTGAAAATGATTGCAATTCATGACCTTTGCGAAATTGATTATGGTGACCATACTCCTTTTGACAATGTTAAGCCAGAAGACAAATTTGAAAATGAACTTCAATGTGTAAAAAGGCTTGCACAGGTTTATAACCTTAAAAATATTCTTTCTCTTTGGCAGGAATTTGAAAAAGGGGAAAGTGAGGAAGCAAAATTTGTCAAAAAGGTGGATAAACTTGACGCAATCTTACAAAGCAGTATTTATCAAAAAGATTGTGAAGGTGGCAACATTTTTGAAGAATTTAAAAACAATCAACTTGAAATTTATAATGAATTTTTTAAAGATATAAAATAGGCTTTGATAGTCTATTTTTTTTAGATGCGGGTAAAACAGTAGGAATGAAAGGGGTGTTTTCTTTAAGAATGGGAGGAATAATGAAAGCGAAGAGAGAGTGTTCTTACGGCATGGAAGTGACAACAAAAGCGAGGTGATTGTTTTCTTTTTTATCTTTATATACATCATTTTATTTATTGAAGTTTTCATAAAAAATAAAAAGTTTATGACGCTTTTTTAACATATTTTTTAATTTATTCATATTTGAATATGAGGTCATTGAGCGACTTATCAGTCTGGCAACACGGCAACAAAAAGAGAGGAAATTTTTAATTTGCTTGACAAATTTTTTTTTAAAGTTTATTATATATATTAGTCTAAAAATTATTATTTAATAATTTTATCACTTAACATTATAATTTTAAAGGAGGAAAAATGCTTAGGCTTTTTAAGTTTTTTAAAGTCCGAGAATGGTTTTTTGTGCTTATAAGCACAGGGCTTATTGTGTTTCAGGTTTGGCTTGATTTAAAGATTCCAAACTATATGCAAACTATTACTGACATATTGCAAAAAGAGGGGGCAATTTCAGAAATCTGGAAAAATGGTGGGTTTATGCTTGCCTGTGCTTTTGGAAGTTTGCTTTCTGCTTTTGTGATAAGTTTTATTGCCTCAAAAGTTTCGGCGGTTTTGTCCTATCGAATGAGAGAGGCGGTTTATAAAAAGGTTGAATCCTTTTCTATGGAGGAAATTAAGAAATTTTCCACATCTTCACTTATTACAAGGACGACAAACGATGTTGCTCAAGTTCAGTTTGCAATGACTCTTATGCTTCAACTTCTTGTAAAAGCACCAGTCATGGCAATTTGGTCAATTTGTGTCATAGCAGGCAAGAGTTGGCAATGGTCGGTTGCAACAGTTGGTGCGGTGGCGATTCTTGTTTTGATTTTGGCCGTTGTCATAATTTTCGCAGTGCCAAAGTTTAAAAAGATACAAAAACTTACAGACAATTTAAACAGTGTCACAAGAGAAAATCTTGACGGGTTGCGTGTTGTCAGAGCATACAATGCAGAAAAATATCAAGAAGCGAAGTTTGAGAAGGCGAATAAAGATCTTACAGATACTCATCTTTTCACAGGCAGAGTTATGGCGATAATGAATCCTGGAATGACGCTTATTTCAAGTGGTCTCAACCTTGCTATTTACTGGATAGGTGCTTTCATTATAAACAGCAATCCTTCTCTTTTAGGCAAGATGAGTTTGTTTAGCGAAATGATTGTTTATTCTTCTTATGCAATGCTTATTGTAATGTCATTTATGCTTCTTATAATGCTGTTTATGTTTATACCTAGAGCCAGCGTTTCGGCAAAGCGTATCAATGAAGTGCTTGACACCTTTCCTAAAGTTTTGGATGGAAAGGGCGAGCCAGGTGAAAGAAATGGTGTGGTCGAGTTTAAAAATGTAAGTTTCAAATATCCAGACGCTCAAGAGTATGTAGTGCGAGATGTTTCATTTACGGCAAATAAAGGTGAGACGATTGCCTTTATAGGTTCTACTGGAAGTGGAAAAAGCACAATCATAAATCTTATCCCTAGATTCTATGATGCAACTGACGGGCAGGTCTTGATTGACGGCGTGGATGTAAAAGATTATAAGCAATCTGACCTCCACAAAAAGATAGGTTATGTTCCTCAAAGGGCTGTTTTGTTTGCGGGGACTATAAAATCAAACATTGATTTTGGTGACAATAGTGAGACCGGTTTGAATGATGAAGAGATTGACCATGCTTTGAATATTGCACAAGCCAAAAATTTTGTTGATAAACTGGAACTTAAATATGATTCAAGAGTGGCTCAAGGCGGGGCTAATTTCTCTGGTGGGCAAAAGCAGAGAATGTCCATTGCAAGAGCGGTGGCAAGAAATCCTGAGATCTTCATATTTGACGATAGTTTCTCGGCACTTGACTATAAGACCGACAAGGTGCTTAGAAAGAAACTTAAAGAGGAGACTAAGGACAGCATAAAGTTTATTGTTGCACAAAGAATAGGCACAATAAAAGATGCTGATAAGATTATCGTTTTGGAAGCAGGTGATGTTGTCGGAATGGGCAGACATGACGAACTTATGCAAAACTGTGAGGTATACAGGGAAATTGCACTTTCACAATTATCTAAGGAGGAACTGGCACAATGAAAAAGTTTGACAAGAAAAAGATAATTGAAGATAGTCATGAAAATATTGATGATAAATTAAACAAAACAAATGAAATTTTGGCAAATGATGAGATATTATCAGAAGATTCAAATAATACCAAAGAAAATTTAGATAAAGAAAATTTTGGAAATCAAAACAATATAGAAAAAACAAGTTTAGAAAATGATGATAAACTTGAAAGTAAAAATGCAATTCAAGAAAGCGAAAATTTAAAATCAGAAAAAGTTAAAAAATCAAAAAAGACAAAGTCTCAGAAGGTGGCAAGAAGGCAAAAGCATTCTTTTAAAGAAACATGGGGCAAACTTTTTATCTATTGTAAGAAGTTTTTCCCAGCGATTGTGATTGCTCTTGTGTTTGCAATCGGCGGAGCAGTTTTCACCATAATCGGGCCTGATAAAATATCAGAAATGGTTGAAACCATTATGGCACCATTGTTAGTCCCAGGAAGTGGCGGGATTGATATGAAAAAAATCACATCAATCGCTCTCACTTTGGTGGCATTCTATTCGGCAAGCGTGGTTTTGGGTTATCTGCAAGGATTTATCATGGCAAGTGTGACTCAAAAAATCACTAAAAAGATGAGAGAGGATATCTCTACAAAGATTAATCGTCTTCCTCTTAGATATTTTGATAGCACAAGTCATGGTGATGTGCTTTCAAGAGTTACAAACGATGTTGATACCTTAGGACAAATGCTCAATCAAAGCATTGTTGGTTTGGTTTCGGCATTGACACTTTTTGTTGGCTCTATCATAATGATGTTTGTCACAAACTGGATTTTGGCTTTTGTTGCCATAGGCTCGTCTCTTTTTGGATTTGCCTTTATGGGAATCATTGTCGGAAAGGCACAAAAATATTTTGTTGCTCAGCAAAAAGAACTGGGAGAGTTGAACGGTCATATAGAAGAGGTTTATACTGGGCACAATGTAGTCAAAGCATACAATGCTGAAAAATCCTTGTATGGTGAGTTTGATAAAATCAACAAAAAACTTTATTCATCTTCATTCAAATCTCAGTTTTTGGGTGGACTTATGATGCCTATGATGAACTTTGTGGGCAATCTCGGCTATGTTGCAGTTTGCGTCATAGGTGCAGTTTTGAGTTTGAAAGGTATCACAGGCTTTCAAGATGTTGTCGCATTCATGATTTATGTCCGTCTTTTCACTCAGCCACTCTCAACTTTTGCACAATCTATGTCTGGCTTGCAATCGGCAGGAGCGGCAAGTTATCGTGTGTTTGAATTTTTGGGCGAAGCGGAACTTGATGATGAAAGTCATAAAAGTGAAGTTTTGAAAGATGCAAAAGGTAATATAGAATTTAAAAATATCAAATTTGGCTATCTTCAAGACAAAACAATCATAAACAATTTTTCTGCAACGGTTAAGGCTGGACAAAAGGTGGCGATTGTTGGACCAACAGGCGCAGGAAAGACCACAATGGTCAACCTGCTTATGAGGTTCTATGAAATAAATGACGGGCAAATTCTCATTGATGGAGTCCCTACCCAAAGTTTGACTCGAGAAAATGTGCATGATCTTTTCTGCATGGTCTTGCAGGATACATGGCTTTTTGAAGGCACAATTTATGATAATATTGTATACAATAATAAAAACATTCCACTTGAAAAGGTGATTGAAGCGAGCAAGGCGGTGGGTCTGCATCACTTTATTCAGACTCTTCCTCAGGGCTATAACACTCCACTAAATGAGGAGGCAAACCTGTCAGCAGGGCAAAAACAACTTGTAACAATTGCTCGTGCCATGGTTGATGATGCTCCTATGCTTATTTTAGATGAGGCAACAAGCAATGTTGATACAAGGACTGAAGTTCTCATACAAAAAGCCATGGATAAACTTATGACAGGCAGGACTTCAATCGTGATTGCTCATAGACTTTCAACAATTAAAAATGCCGACCTTATTTTGGTCATGAAAGATGGTGACATAATTGAAAGTGGAAATCATCAACAACTTCTTGAAAAAGGTGGTTTCTATGCAGATCTTTACAATAGTCAGTTTGAACAAGAGGGCTGAAAAACAATATAAATTTATGTGAAGACACAGATGATAAGAATAAGGAAGAATCAAAATGAGAATTGCAATAGATGTTGATGATTGTATAAGTAGCACTGCTGAGGTGGATTTTGCTACCTGTTGGGAATATAACAAAAAACTGAATCCTGATGATGATAAAATTTATGTAAATGATTTTCATAATGCACCAACTATTTTTGGCTTGACTAAACAGCAGGATGATGATTTCTATATTCATCAAAGAAAACTTTGTATAAAATACGACCTTATCAAGCCAAAAATTTTTGCAGATAAAATTATTGAAAAATTATTGCAGGATGGTCATGATGTCACCATTCTTACAAGCCGTGGTGATTTATACTGGGGGGATGCGTTAAAAGAAACAGAAAAGTGGTTGAAAAAATACAGCATTCCTTTTACAAAGTGCGTTGCGAACATCGGAGACAAGGGAAAATACTGCAATGAAAACAATATAGATATCATGATTGATGATAATTTAAAGTATATCAGGCAGTGCAATCTTGCAGGCATTCAAACTATTACTTTCAACAACAATTATAATCCTAAATATTATGATGAGGATTTGCAAAACTATGAAAATGAGTTGAATACTTTTGCGTGTTGTTGGAGCGAAGTTTATGAAAAGGTGGATATTATTTCTAAATTGCACTGAAGAATACAAAAATAAATAATCAATTTAATATGATATTAAAAATGATAAAATTTTTAAAAGAATGGATAAATATTTCCATTCTTTTTTTAGTTTTTAGCCAAATTAAAAGTGTCATGACAATTCAAGTTTGCTTTTGCAACTTGTTTTGAAGCAATAATGGTTGGTTTGAAGATCAAAGAACTTATAAATTAATTAAAAGACTATTTGGCAAAATATTATAATATTGTTGAAATTTAAAAGTTGAAGATGTCGATATTTAAAAAAGAAAAGTGACAAAAAAAGAATGGCATGAATAAATTGTATTAGATGAAAAGGGAGAGATTGTCTCTCAAAACTTTTCATAAATTACATAGAAAGAAAAACAAAGGTTAAAAAATGGTGTATTTTTTATTAATCTTAATGATATTTTGTAATGCTGGTGAAACAATAGGATATAAAAATACCAAAAATCAGAACCAAATCGATATTTTATATGGTGTGACTTTATGGTCGTTTTTATTGTCATTGCCACCTCTTATAATTTTTGCAATATTTGGAAAAACACCTCTTTTTGCAAACTTCAACTTTACGGTGCTTGCTTTTGTGCTTTTATCTGCCGTCTTTACCATAGCAAGCATTGTCACATGGGCAAGTGCCTCGAAACATCTGCCTATGAGTATTGCGGAAGGGGTGTCAGAAATTTACATAGCATTCCTTACATTTTTTTCATGGCTCATATTTGGAGGAAAACTTTCTTACTGGCATATCATTCTTATTGCTCTTGTCGTTGTTGCCTGCTTTGTGCTTGCATTCATTCAAAATAAAGGGGAAGGAGGAGGCGATAAAAAGTATAACTATAAATTTGGCTTTATATTTCTCTCTGTTTGGGTTGTGCTAAGCGTAATCAAAGGGCTTATTCCGGGGGCAGTTGCAAATGACGGAATGAATGGAATAGTCTATAATTTTATCTTAAGCACTATGATGCTTTTGGCAAGTTTAGTGATAATCCTTTCAAAGAGAAAATTTAAAAAGACCACTCTTGCGGTTTTGAAGGACCCATGGCTTTTTGTTGTTGGTCTTTGCAGAACAGTCTCTCAAATCAGTCTTATCTATCTTGCCTTAAAGATGAATCTGGGCATTGTTGAAGCAGTCAGCGTGTTTGGAATTGTCATAATCATGCTTTATGAAAGAATTATAATGAAAGAAAAAATAAGCATAGCAAGTTATATCATTCTCATTATTATAGCCATATCAACAGCAGTTTTAGGAATTGTTTAAATGTTGATATTATTTTGAATTTTATAAATAGTTTGTTATAATATTTGTAGATTTATAATATGTTAAGTAAAAACAGAATAGAAAGATTTTTGATTTTTTCAACATATTTTTTTAAAAAACATTTTTTTGATATTTATTGTTATATGATTTAACAAGAGTGTAAAAAAGTTGATAACAATATAAATCATGCCAAAGAAAATTTGATAAGACTAAAAATTGACTAAAAGGAGGTTTAGATGGCCGATAATAAAGATATCATAGGGATAGATTTAGACCAGGCATTCCTTACATGCCATTCAAGATTATATGAATATTTAAATACAATAAACTTTAATAGTGGTAAGAATAAAAATATATGCGAAATAAAGAATGAAATTTTTAAAATAGGTAATATAAATAAAATTTTCAAACTTTTCAACCCGAATAGTTATATCGCCTTTCCAGACGCTATTGATACTATTAAGGCATTGCAAAAACAAAACTTTAAAATATATTTTATTTCAAATAGGCCAAATTTAAAGCCTATAATCAAAATGACATATCAGTGGTTTAAGATAAACAATGTTGATTTTGACTTGTTGGCTTTGGGATGCACGAATAAATTAGAATATGCGAAGAAAAATGATGTCAAATATTTTATTGATAATGACATGAAAATTTGTAAGGAATTTGCCAGCAAATCAGAAATAAAAGCAATATGCTTTGATAGAAAAGAGAGAAAAAACTCGACAGAAAGGGATATAATCTCAACTTTATCGTGGCAAGAAATAAAGGAGTATTTATTTTCAGAAATAATTTTGTAAATATAAATAAAAAAAGAATGTAAAGTATTGTTTAGATATCACAATTTATGATTTTTATCTTTAATAAAACTTCACAGGTTCTTGACAATTTGATTGTAATTATGTTAAAATATATTTGATGTATAAAAATAATGTTTAAGACTATTATCAAACCATGTTTTATACTAATAAGATTAGATTGTTGATTAATGTGAAGGAGTTTTACATGGAATGTATAGACCCATTTTATAAAAAAAATAATATTCCGATTGTTCTTGCTTGTGATAATAATTATGTTCCTTTTACAGCAGTTTTGTTGACGTCATTAGAGAAAAATAGTTCAAAAGATTACAATTATGATATTTTATTATTTGAAAAAGATATAACAGATTTTAATAAGCAAGTTTTGAGAAATTGTTTGAAAGGAAGAAAAAACATCTCCCTTAGATTTATTGATTTTGCTAGTATTGCAAAAAATTTTAGTTTAAGAGTTTGTAGTTATTATTCTATAGAAATCTATTTTCGACTATTTGCCCCATGGGTGCTAGACAAATATGATAAAGTTCTTTATTTTGATTGTGATCTTGTTTTTAATGCAGATGTGTCAAAACTGTATAATATCAATATAAAAAACAAATTTTTGGCTGCAGTAAGAGATGTTGGAATGCTTCTTCATAAAAGAAATCCAAAGAGCGGTATTTCAAAGGATTATTATACTGATTATTTGACAGGTGTAAATATTGATAATTATTTCAATTCTGGTGTTTTAATTATGAATATTAAAAAGTTCAGAGAAGAACTTGAGTTGAAGGATATAATTAAACTTATTCAAAGTAAAAACTGGCACTTCCCTGATCAAGACGTGCTTAATGTGATTTGTGGTAAAAAGACATATATTCTCCCATCAAGTTGGAATTCAATACCTGAAAATTCTGGTGATAGAAAAATACAAACTCTTATAGAATATCTTCCTCAAAAATATATTGATTATTACGTAAATGGGAAAAGCAATCCTTATATTATACATTATGCTATGCGAGAAAAGCCTTGGAAATATTCTATCAATCTAGATTTTGAAATGGGCAAATATTTTTGGCAATACGCATTTCAATCTCCTCTTATCAATCAAATTTTAAAAATTAAATCTAGGACCTGTTGTTTTGCAGAACTGAGAAAGTTGATTGAATTGTTTGATGATTTTTCTTTTGTAGAAAAAGAAACAAAAAATGATATTGAATATTATTATAAAGATACTTTAATTTCAAAATATTCAAGTAAAATAATAAAGTTTGAAACCGCTGATTTCAATGAAAATTATTTTATGATTGATGGATGGTTTTCTGTTGGGAATAGTGAAAAGCAGGTGGATGCTGTATATTTTGAATGTGATGGCTTTGGTTGCAAGTGTAAAGTTGTAGATAAAAATGACAACGATTATTTTGGCGATGAAATTATCGGGAAAAAGTATGTATTTAAAGCAAAAGTTCCTATTGACAAAATAAAAGGTAAAAAAGAATTTAGAATAAGATTTAAGGTTGGTCAGAAAAATATATTTGCAAAAGCCTATAATTATGGAAGATTTTTCCCTGTTGACAGAATTTTTGATAAACAATATTTTTCTAAAAATGATTTTATGTTGCAGGCAACATCTAAAGCAGTAATTTTAAAACCATGTTTGCCTAGAGAAAGTAAAAAACAAGAGAAGTTGTTTATGAAACAACTTAAGAAAAATAAAAATAACAACAAAGAAATAAAAAGTGCAATAAAAATTAGAAAAATTTATAATTTTTTGAAGCCTTTTTGCAGAAAACAAATATGGCTTGTATCTGATAATTTTCTGGCTGATGATAATGGAATGGCTTTCTTTGAATATTTATATAAAAATAAACCTAAAAAGATAAAATACTTTTTTGCTGTTTTTGCAAATAATGAAAGATATAAAGAATTAAAGAAAAAATATAAAAGAAAACTCCTTGTTTATGGGACAAAAAAGTTTAAAGTTTATTCTCTTTTGGCCGACTTAAAATTATCAAGTATTGTAGATATGTATTTTAATAGACCATTTAGAAATTTGGAACACTTTGGAAGAGATATTTATGCTAGACAAAAATTTATATTTTTACAGCATGGAGTTATTTCAAATGATATGTCAAGAGAGCATAATAAATATGTTTATAATCCAGCAGGCTTTGTGACAACTGGAATTCCTGAGCAAAAAGAATTGCAAACAGACAAATATTTTTATGAAAAGGAAAATATTATACTTACAGGGCTTTCAAGGTTTGATAAATTATATAATGACGATAAAAAATATATCACAATAATGCCAACATGGAGGAAGTATCTTATTTTCAAAAATGGAAGGAAGAATGATATTTCTGATGAGGAATTTAAGGCATCAAATTATTTTAAATTCTATAATTGTCTTTTAAACAATGAAAAACTTTATCAAACTGCTTGTAAATATGGTTATCAATTATGTTTGATGCAACATCCTTTATTTATTAGGTATGACAATTGTTTTGATATTAAAAATTCTAAATTTAAAATTTTAAATGAAAAACATAGAGATGCATTTGCACATAGTAGTTTGATTTTATCTGATTATTCTTCCACTATATTTGACTTTTTATATTTAAAAAAACCTATTGTTTATACTCATTTTGATAGCGAAGAATTTTATTCTGGTGGCCATGCATATGACAAAGGTTTTATTGATCATGAAAATGATGGCTTTGGCGAATGTGAACTTTCTTTGGAAAGCACTGTAGACAGACTTTGCGAATACATGGAAAATGGTTGTAAAATTAAGGATGTTTATAAAAACAAGGTTGAAGAATTTTTTGCTTATATAGACAAAGAAAATTCATTAAGAATATTTAATGAATGTAAAAAAATAGCAAATCAAAATCAGTATAAAAATATCTTTTATTATTTAAAAAGATTCAATGAAGTTAAAAAGCAAAAAGGTTTAAAAACCGCCTTTGATATGTCATCTAAAATAATTGTAAAAAGATTAAGACGAAAGTGATATAAAAACATAGTATTTATTATTAAGTATTTTGCTAGTTAAAAAATTTTTTAGTGATTATGGAAAGTGAAATTTTTTAGATTGATTTTAATTAATTATCAGAAGTGTCGCAGATGGTGCAAATTTCCATATTAATTCATATCAATTAATATCTTAAGTATGATATTCCATTGCTAAAAAGATATAAAAAAAGTCCTATATTAGGACTTTTTTTAATTAAATCAATTGCAATATTTTGATTCATTATTTAGATTTTTTAATTTGACAAAATTTTTATAAGTTGTTAAATTACTCATTAACCAACAAGCGAAAGAGTGTTGTCAGCATATTGATACTTTTTCACATTAAGGTCTTTGTTGCCAAAATATTCAACAGCAATTTGATTTTCATCAACGATTTTTACGCCCTCTGTGTCTGATGCTGGAATAAATCCTCTTGCATTGTTGCAGTTGTATATTGATACATCTACATCACTTGCAGTTGTGATTGTATTGTTTGAGAAATTAAGTTTTAAATCATTTGTCTTGTATGCTTCATCATAGTAGAGGTTTGCTCTTACTACGATTGCTGAACCCTCATTTTCCTTTGTTCCTGAGGCCTTTATGTCGCTTGTTGTATAAGGATTGTATGAACTTGTTGCAATGATTTCACTGTCTTTGACATTGATTTCGCCTAAAAGAATGTGCATTCCAGTGAGGCCTTTGATTTTTGAATTAGTGATGTTAAGTTTTGTATAGTTTGAAACAAACACTGAAACATCGCTTGTAGAAATAATATCGCAATCATTGACGCTAATAGTGTTGCCTATTCCTGATTGAGTGTTGTTGGTTCCAACAGCCTGCCATTTTGAAGTGATTTTGCTGTTGTTTAATGAAAGGTGAGAACCAAATGCAGTGACAACGCCTTGACTATTTGAGTTGATAGTTACTTTGTCAAGCATAACATTGCTGTTGTATGAAGTTGCAAGTGCAGGAGTGACAGCAGAGCCAGAGTTCTCTTTCAAAATTTTACCATTTTTTATTGATACAGTGATTTTTTTGTCATTTTCTTTGTTAAAAATTCTGATAAGTGCCTTTTTAGCAAGGTCAGTATTGCCAGTTCCGTCTTGTGTAATAGAATGTTCATTGAGGTCAATAGTGCAAGAGTGATTGACTTCAATAGTTGAAGAAAGTGCAATGTTGTCGGTCAGGCGAATATGAGCCGATTTATTGCTGAGTGCTTCTTGCAATTCTTGTAGAGAATTTACCTTAATCCAGTTTACATTATTGCCACCACAAGCAACAAATGTCGCTGAAACAAGACAGCAGAGCAAGATTGCACATAATATTGTTGAAATTTTTTTCATTGTTACCTCCTTAAAAGCCATGATTTTGCTTTTAATTTAATTTGAGACGATTTTGATTTTTTATTCATGAAATAGATATTTTTTTAGTTTAAATTTTTATATTTACAATTCATATCAATTTTATGAAGTAAAAAGCAGGTTTATAAAGTGAATGGCAGAAGATAAACAAAATGAATTCTAAAATCTTTTGAGAATTTTATTTGTCTTTGCAAGAAAAACTTCCATGTTGACAATTTTTGCAAGATATGATAATATATAGATAGAGAGGACAATTATGGATTACTATAAAAACAACAGTAGAACTGAAGAACTTGAAGACTATAAAAAATATTTAAATAAGATGGTTGTTGATAGTTCATTTAAAGAAAAATTAAGCGAAGATGATAAACTTGCGAAAGTGCTTTTATTTAATCTTGAATTTTACCAAACTTACAATCAACATGAGCATTTGGTCAAGACAATGATGATTTTGGACTATTATGCAGATGTAGTTCAAGACCGAAATGATATATTCCAAAGGATGATGATTGATCTTTCAAGAGTGCCTAAAAAGGTGAGAAAATATCTATTTAAAGAATATAAAGTTTATAATAAAACTCTTGATAAAGTATTAAAAGAAAACAAAGTTTTTGTAGAACAGAAAGCGCAAGAAGAAAACAACACAGTTGTAATAGACGGTGAGAGATATGAAGTTGTTGAAGTCTTAGAAGAAAATAAAAGTGATGACTTGACCGCAATCAAAAATAGTTTGCAAGAAAACGATGATGAGGAAGAAATTGATGTTTTTCTTCCTACTGACTAATTAGTAAATTTGGAGTAATAATATGTCTAAAAATGTGAAAAAACATCAAAAAACTGGCAAAAAATCGTTGTTTTTGCTGGTTTTTACTTTAATTATCATAATTTGTGCAGGAATCGGTGGCTTTATCGGTTGCAGTTTTTTGACTAAAGATGACGGATGTTTTCTGCTGGGTGAAAAGATTGTGACGGTCTATAAGGGTGAAGAATATAGTGACAACGGCATTGAGGTTATCGAATTTGGCAGGAAAGTCTCACAAGATAAAATCAAGGTTGAATCGAATGTCGACACATCAAAACTCGGAGACTATGATGTCATTTATACAGTAGAAAGTTTTAGATTTAAAGGCAAGACTCTGTCGAGACAGGTTAAGGTGATTGATAAAGTCGTTGACCCTGATGAACCTGAAATTCCAGTTGACCCAGATGAGCCAGATAAACCGGTTGACCCAGAAAAACCTGGTGAAGGTGAAATTATATCTAGTGGAGAACTTTCAATTCATTTTCTAGAACTGGGCAATCAATACACCGGTGATTGCATTTATATCAAATATGGAGATGTTGACATCTTGATTGATGCAGGCTCTAGACAAAACTCAGCACCAACAATTATAAGTTATCTTGAAAATTATGTTGAAGACAATACTCTTGAATATGTAATTGCAACTCATGGTCATCAAGACCATATTGCCGCATTTTGTAGCACAAACAATACAATGGGAATCTTTGAACGATTTGACACCGAAGTAATAATTGACTTTCCAAAAACAGACTCGACTTCAAAGATACTGCAAAGTTATTATTCATATCGTGACATTGAAGTTGAAAATGGTGCAAAACATTATACTGCACTTGAGTGCTATAACAATCAAAACGGCGGTCAGCGAACCTATCAAATAGGTGAAGGCGTCCAACTTGAAATTCTTTACAACTATTATTATGAAAACAAAACCAGTGACGAAAATGATTATTCAGTTTGTGTAATGATAAATCAGGATAACAATCACTATTTGTTTACTGGTGACCTTGAGAAGAAGGGTGAGGAAAAACTGGTTGAATTTTATGAAACAAAAGGTGGACTTCCTCATTGCACGCTTTATAAAGCGGGACATCATGGCTCTGGGACTTCAAGCAGTCAAAAACTTCTTGAAAAGATTTCGCCTGACTATGTTTGCATTTGCACTTGTGCTGGCTCGGATGAATATACTCAAAACAAAGATAATCAATTTCCAACTCAAGTTTTTATCAATAATATCGCACCATATACCGACAAAATTTATGTGACATCAATGGCTGATGAAAAGCAAAATATCATTTCTATGAATGGAAATATAGTTTTCTATTCAAATAAAGGCAAATTTTCAATAAAATGCTCAAATAATGATACAATTTTGAAAGATACAAAGTGGTTTGAAGATAATAGAACTATGCCGAATGAATGGATAGCGTGATGTTAAGTTTGAATTTGCTCAGAGTTGAATGAGATTTTAGATAAAAAAGACCATGGATATATGGTCTTTTTTTGGTGTGATTATATAAGAAAAGGGTGGTGTTGTTTAAAATGAAAGAGATGTTGTGGATGTCGAGAAATTTTGATTGTTGGTACATTGAGTGTTATGGAATAAAAAATTACAAAACTTGCAACATATGGTTGCTTTGCCGGAACTGATGGAGTTGGTAGAAAAATGGTGTTTACGACAGTCGTGCAACATTTGGTTGCTTTGCCGGAACTGACGGAGTAGGTAGGAAAATGATGTTTACGACAGTCGTGCAACATTTGGTTGCTTTGACCGGAACTTACGGAGTAGGTAGGAAAATGATGTTTACGACAGTCGTGCAACATATGGTTGCTTTGCCGGAACTGACGGGGTTGGTAGAAAAATGGTGTTTGCGACAGTCGTGCAACATTTGGTTGCTTTGCCGGAACTGATGGAGTTTGTGAAAAGATGAAAGTTGACGATAGTGTTGCAAACTAAGGTTGCCTAAGTTTGCTGGATGTCGGAGATTTTATCGGCTGAAAGTGTGAAATCAAATATCAGGTTGTTTCCGTTTGATATGGCAAAACATGAGAGTGGGTCAAGCATATAAAAATATGTTATCTCGCCAAAATATTCTTTCAAGGCATTCTCGTTCAACTTTTGCGATAACGAATTTGAGAAATATGACAAAGCCGATTGATAATCTTGAAGTTTTATGGAATTCATAAATTTATATGGAATTGTCTCGTTTGGCGAAGATAATATGCTTGCATCAAAGTCCTTATTTTTGAGTTTTAATCCATCGCTATCTACATAATAATCAAGTTTTATCTTGTTGTAAGCAAAGTCACGCTTGATGAGGGTGAATCCGTCATTGTTTAATTCAATAGACTCGGCAGAAAAAGTCTTTGCTGTATTCTTCTTTGGGTTGTATGCAATAAGTTTGCTTTCATTTTCACTTTTAAATGTTACGTAATTAATGAAAAGAAAGGCACCGATTTTTATTTCTTCAATCGGAGATGAAAAATGAATCACTTTCTTGTGACTATTCCCGGAAAATATAATCTGTTTAGAACCCGCCTCAATGCTACTTTTGATTGAACCATGTTCAAAACTTTGACAGAGGATGTTTTCGACTAAAAATCCGTCAAGTATGAAAATCAAAATTTTGTCATCTCTTTTGATGATTCGATATCGTGGAGATGGATTTTCAATATCAATGATAAAAGGCTCTCCATAATTTTTGAGGGGTTTGACGATGATGTCACTTTCATTTAAGTCGCATTCAATATGCTCATTTTGAGTGATTTCTAAAGTCTTGTTTTCAATTTTGACATAACAAGGATAGGAGGAATATATAACAATCTTCATATTTTAAAGTATGCTGAACATATCTTTAAATTGCTATAATTTATATAAAATATCAAAAAAATTGCGAAAAATATTGATTTTTATTAAATTTTGAGACTATTTTAAGAAAATTATCAAAATTTAGGCTTATTATAGGTAAATTTACGCTATAAAAAAATGTGTGAAAGTTGAGAATATAAATTAAAAAATTAATAAAAAAAATTTGATGTATAAAATAAAAAATCGCTGTCCATAATCCTTTCGAGGTGAATATTATGAAAGGAATTTGGAAAAACAGTGAAGTCAAAGAACTCTTTGAAGTTGTCGAGGATTTTAAAGAAAAAAACAAGTCTTTAAAACTCGCTTTTGTCTCTCATGCACAAAAATATGGAAGAAAACCAAACAGTGTGAGAAATTATTATTATCATGAGGTGGACAATCTCAAAATTGACGGAAATAGACTTGAAAAACTGGGAATAAATTTGAGTTTGCACAACAAGACAAATGTAACCTACTTTTCACCAGATGAAGAAAAAGAACTTATGAAAGAGGTTGATTCAATGGTGCAAAAGGGGGTGTCAGTCAGAAAAGCCTGTCTCACTCTGTCTGGCGGTGATGTCAATCAAATGCTTCGTTATCAGAATAAATATCGTAATTTTCTGGCAAAAAACAAGAAAAATTGCGAAAAAATCGATAAAAATGATAAATTATCAAAGCCTGACAATGTAATTGCTTTTAAAAAGACGGGCAAGACTCTGTCAGACAGCGAAGTGCAATCTCTGTTTATGGGGCTTGTCAGACTTGTAAAACGCAATGCCATGGAAGAGAGTGAAGAGGCATATAAATCACGTCTCACTCAGGCAAATGAAAATTTGAGAAAGGCGATTGCAAGACTCAGTTTGACTCAGCGTGATAATGACAAATTGAAGGAAGAACTTTCAAAAGTCAAAACAGAAAATTCAAGGCTTGTCAATTTGAATCTTCAACTCAGATGCGATAAGGCAGAAAAACTGCGTCAAAAGTTGGAACAAAAAGAGCGTTAATCACCGCTCTTTTTTTGTTGGTTTTTTAAGTTATAAATCAATTGCCTAATAGGAGCAAGTTCTTCTTCAGTTAATCCTGTAATGTCTAATGTTGTTTGATTCTCTCTACCTAATAAAAAATCAACACTTATACCAAAATAATCGGCAATCATTATTAGTTTTGAGATGGATGGCATAGCATTACCATTTTCCCAGTTGCAATATGTTTGTTTAGCAACATTTAGGCGATTTGAGAATTGTGATTGTGATAAATTTGTGCTTTCTCTTAATTTTTTTAGTTGTTCAGAAAACATAAAAACCTCCATATATAATTTTATAATATTATTGTATCAAAAAATTTGACAAAACTATAATAAAAAAGTATTATTATTTGGGACACTAAATAAAGGAGGTGATAGTTTAAATAATCTAAAAAATCATACAAAAGGAGGTGAGAAATGAAAGAGTTTTTATTTATGATTCAAGAAGAGTTTATAAAAGAGGAAATAATTTATGATAAAAGAAAAAAATCGAGAAAACATATTTGCAATGATGAAAAGTTTGATGAACTTATGAAAAAACTTTTATCTTATGAGAATTATTGCAAGTTTATAAACTATGAGGATGATATCAATAGATACTGGTCTGATAGAGAAATTCGGCTTATAAGGTTTGTCATTAAGTATTTTAAGACTCTGCCAAAAGAATTGATCGAGGCTTGAGTTTTGTGTTGTCAATATATTTAAAATATAATCAATGTGAAAAATAAAATGATTTGTTTTTATAACTTTGATTAAATATAGAAAAAATTTGAAAGTATTTAGAAAATATTTCAACAAAAGAGAATGTTTTTATTAAATCAAAATAATTTAAAATAAAATCAATGTGGAAAATAAAATGATTTGTTTTTATTAATGAAAAATAATTTACGATTATGAAACATTTGATTGTTTATCAATAAAACAAATTATAATGAATTTAAATGTAAAAACACAAGAGAAGTCCTGCAGGTTTGCGGGGCTTTTTTTGTCAAAGACTTTTAATTTTTGTCAAAATATGTTATCATATCTATATGAAAATTTCCCTCTATCAAAATGTGACGCAGATTGATGCTGTCAAAGATATGTTTTCCGCTATTGACAATAGTGATATTTTTGCCGAGCATATTGTCATTGTCCCTGACAGATTTTCCCTGCTCTCCGAAAAAATGTTGTTGGAGGCATTGCCAAAGGCATTATTTAATGTGCGGGTAGAGAATTTGACCAGTTTTTCTGTTGGACTTTTGGAGAGGCTGGGGCATAAAGAGAATGACATTTTGTCAAATGGAGAGGTTTTGCTTCTCACTCAGCAGGCAATCGAGAATGTAAAGGAAGAACTTTTGACTTTTAAGAAGAGCAGGATTGCCTTTGCCTATGAGATAAGTAAACTTTTGTCGCAATTTAAGAGTTGTGGGATTGATTGTGAGAATTTGAGAGGTGACGGGCAGAAGGCGGAAGAGAAGTTTCATGATTTGAGGCTTATCTATGCCGAATATCAGAGATTGCTTGCCGGCAAACTTGATGCAAATGAGAGGCTGGGACTTCTTATCAAAAAAATGGACAATCAAAATCTTCTTAATGGCACAAAGTTATATTTTGCGGGGTTTGATGCCTTCACAAAAGAGGGATTTGAACTTATTAAAAAACTTATTGTCTCTTGTGATGAGGTAAATTTTTCGGTTGCTGAGAGTTATGACGAGGGCAATGAGTATATTTATGACCATGACATTATGCAAAAACTTCAGCATTTTGCGGTTGAAATGGGAGTTATGCTTGAGGTTAAGGATGGCAAGAATAATATGTCAGACCACAAGAAGGCACTTGTCAGTGGGGTGTATAGTTATGGCAAGGTCAGATGTGAAAACGACGGATTTTACAACCTCTTTTCGGCTGGCAATATTCAAGAAGAGGTTGAGTCTGTCGCAAAACTCATCAGATATCAGGTGTTTGAGGGAGAGAGGTTTAAAAATATTTCCATTGCGTTGAGTGATGTGGGGAGATATCAGACTCAGATTGAAAACATCTTTGATAGATATCAGATTCCATATTATATTGATTCTTCAATTACTGCAGATGGCACGCTTTTGGGGAGAACGGTTATTGAACTTCTTGAAGCGGTGAGTTTTGGGCTTTGTGGAGACAGGCTGATATCACTTTTATCAAATCCACTTTTAGGAAGTGGTGACTTGATTGAAAGGTGTCAGAGACTGGGCATTGACAGCAGAAGAAAATATAAGCAGTTTATCGAGAGGGATTTCCCTTTTGGAGACATCGCATCTGCTCTTGAGAAATGTAAGAGGTCAAAGGAGTTTGGAGACATCATATTGCAGTTTTTGGGCAGAATTATCTCATCTTTTGATGAAATTTTGAGAATTTTAGAAGAAAAAGGTGAAATTAAAGATAAAAACATCTTAAGTCAGGTGCTTGACATCATAAAAGAAAGCGTAGAACTTATAAATCAATATGATGACGAAATTGAAATTGACGAGTATGCAAGAAAGGTAAAACTGTTGTTGTCGTTCAGGCAAGTTTCGACAGTGCCTAGTTATGTTGACGGAGTGATGATAGGTGATGCGACATCAAGTTTTTTTGATGAATGTGAGAGTCTTATCATAATAGGCGGACAGGCTTTGCCGGTGACCTCGCTTGACAATGGACTGCTCAGTGATGAAGAAATGAAAGTCAGCGTCAAGGAGATTGAGCCGACAATCAGAATGATAAATCGAAGAAACAGATTTAAGATATTTTCGCTTTTGCCACTTGCAAAAAAGAGGCTTTTTGTCTTCTATCAGATGATGAGTGAGGAGGGAAAGAAAAATCAGGTTCCGACATACATCTCATCAATGAATGAAATCTTTGGGCAGATTGAAATCAAGGCTTCGCACATATTTTTTGCCTCTTTTCCGCAAAGCAGAGAGAGGGCTCTTATAAGTGCAGATTATTCAAAAAAAGGTAAAGTTTCACAAAATTTGGCAAAAAAACAGCAAAATGACGTAAAAAATCGTAAATTATTGAGTTTTCAGCCACAAAAACTTATGTTTAAGGACAATATTGTCAGGGTGACACAACTTGAGCAATATTTCAGTTGTCCCTTCAAGCACTTTGTAAATTATGGGCTTAAATTAAGTGAGGTTGAGAGTTGTGAATTTGATGCAAGGGACATCGGAAACATATGTCATAAAGGAAATGAGAAGTTTATAAAAAGATTGAAGAGAGACAATTTTGATTTGTCTATTGACATTGACAGGTTTATTGAAAGTGAGTTTAAGCAAATAATTGAAGAGGAAAAGTTGAGCGAAAAGATTGATATGCTTGATGAAAGGGATTCATTTATTCGCTTTATCAAGAGGCAGATGAAATCAAATTTTGTTGATATTATTCGTGACCTTGAAAAGTCGCAATTTAGACCAAAATATATTGAAAAGAAAATTGACAACTTTATCATCAGTGTAGGTGGAGAGGATTATATCATTTCGGGTCGAGCCGACCGCATTGACGAATCGGGCAGATATTTTAGAATCATTGATTACAAAACTGGAAAAACAGGGACAATATTAAAAGAACTTTTTTATGGCGAAAAATTGCAACTTTTCCTTTATCAGAAGATGTTGTCAAAGACAGGGAAGATTTCAGCAGGGGCATTTTATTTCAATTCTGGGCTTGATTATCAGGCAAACGAGGATGACGAGTTGATTTTGAAAGGGATTGCAAGAGGTGAAGAAAGTGTAATTGAGATGTTTGACTCTGACATTGCAAGCACAGGCAGAAGTAAAATCTTGTCAATATATAAAGGCTCGGACGGGAATTTTAAGGGTAGTAGTCTTTGCAAGAAGACGCTTGAAGAGTTGCAAGATTATTCTGTTGAAGTTTCTAAAAAGGCAATAGATGAAATTGCTGGTGGTTATATCTTGCCAAAGCCAAATGCAAAGAGTTGTGCTTATTGCAAACACAGAGCCTTTTGTGGATATGAAAAATTTCAAGGGGAAAGAAAGCAAGACAAAAGTTTGTGATAGATGATAAAAATATTAAAACAACAGAAAAAAGAATGAAAAACACGAAAAACATGAAAAACGTTTAAAAAATAATGAAAAACGTTTAAAAAATAATTAAAAAACTATAAAATAATCAAAATTTTAAAATAAAAATGAGAAATCAATAATATTTTTCAAATAAAAAACAGAGGAAATTATGGAAGAAAAGAAAAGTCGGGCGACGGAAGAGCAACAGAAGATACTAGACAGCAGGGCGAAGAACCTTGTCATTTCTGCATCTGCTGGAAGTGGAAAAACATATATCTTGATTGAAAAACTTAAAAATTTAATCTGCAATCAAAATGTCAAGGTGGAAAGGCTTTTGGTGTTGACATTTACAAAGGTTGCCTCGCAGGAGATGAAGACCAGGCTTAATAATGCAATTCTTTCTCTCACGCCGACAAAAGAACTTATTGAAAGTCTTGATTCTCTTCCGCTGAGTGACATTTCCACCATTGATAGTTTTTGCGAAAAGATAATAAAGAGAAATATCAACAAACTTGATTTGGACGAAAATTTCATCATTTTGGATGAAAAAAATGCAAAAAACCTCAAAAATATCGCTTTTTTAAGCACTTATCAACATTTTGCAAGAAATTTTGCTGAAAAATTTGAAGAAATTTATCTGGCATTTAAGAAAAATAAATCATCTTTTCAGGAGTGCATATTTGCCATTCAAGACTTTTGCAGTTCTGTAAACGAAGAGGAAGAGAGGCTTGATTTCTTTGAAAATCATATAGCCGAAATAAATGTTTTGTCGCAAAATCGAATAAAGGAGTTTTTTGAAAGTTGTCAAAAAAGAGCAAGGCAAATTTTGGTTAAAGCCGAAAATTTGAAATTATCAAACTCGGAAAAAGTTTTTGTAGAGAGTTTAGACAATATTTTATGCACATCTTTTGGGGGCGATTTATTTGATGTTTGTCAAAGATTGAATTGTATGGTTGTGCCTTCGCTTAAGGGCAGGCATCAAGATGAGGTGAAATCAATTCTTCTTCCGGCGAGAGAAGAGATTAAGCCTATGCTTGATTTGGCGAAAAAATATCAATATTTGCCTAAAGATGCGATTAAGCAGGCGGAAGAGGGAAGTTTAGTAAAGGCGATTTTTGAATTCTATCATCATTATATAGATGTGTATTCCTCTTTAAAAGCAAAAAAGTCGGGGCTGGATTTTGCAGACATTGAAAAGTTTGCTAAAAAACTTTTGAGAGATGATGAGGTTAAAAAATCACTTCAAGAGAAATATGACTATATTTTTATTGATGAATATCAGGACACAAACAAACTTCAAGAAAGCATTTTAAAACCCATTGCTGAGGGAGGATTTTTTACAGCGGTTGGTGATATAAAGCAGGGAATATATGGTTTTAGAAATGCAAGTATGGAAATCATGCAAAATGACATAGAGAATTTTTCGGCGAGTGATGATGGGGATGCGTTGTATCTGAATGGAAACTTTAGAACCGATGAAAGGATTTTAAATTTTGTCAACATCATATTTGAAAAGATTATGACCAAAGAAAGCGTTGGAATTGAATATAAAGAAAAGTCAATGCTTAAAGGTCTGAAAAAGTTTTTGAAAGGAGAACTTCCTCCTGTTTGTGTTGACATCGTTCTTGATGAAAAAAAAGATAATATTGATAAAAATGAAAATAGTTTGGCTGTAAATGGTCAGACTGGCACAACATTAAAAGATGAAAAAGATTTTGAGAATTTGCAAAACCAGCAAGATAGAATAGAAATTTATAGTGTCAAAGATGATTGCCTAGAAAGAGATGACTCATTAGATAGCGAGATAAATGCCATTATAAGTCGTATTGAGCAGGTTGTTGGAAGTCAAATATATGATGCCAAACTAGAGAAATTTCGCAAGGCGGAAATGGGTGATATTTCACTTCTGTTTAGGGGACGAAGCAAACTTATGCAAGAGTTGGTTTTGAGGCTGAGAAGTTTGGGTATTCCTGTCAATGCAGACCTAAAAGAATCGCTTATTGAAGATAGTCAAATTGCAGTTTTAAACTCTCTACTAAAATTGACGCTTAATATAAAGGATGATATTTCGCTTGCAAGTGTTATGTGTTCTCCTTTTGGCGGATTTAATATTGATGAAATTGCAAAGATTCGATTTGAAGGGGGAGATGAAAAGTTTTTCAATCTTGTTTTAAACAGTGGGGACGAAAAGATTGCAAGGTTTAAATTGTTGATTGAAAATTTCAAATTTGACATTCAAGTTTTTGGGGTTACAAAGGCATTGTGTAGACTTTTTAATAAATATGACTTTTATGAATATCTCAATTCTTTTGATTCTAAAAAGGAAAAAATCTCCAACATCAACAGTCTTTTCAAGTTGATTAAAGGGGGAAATCTTGACTATAATGTTTCGGGACTAATATCTGTTTTGGAAAATTCTTCTGATGTTCGAGGTGGTGAAGGCTTTTCAAATGCTATAACGGTCACAACAATCCATGCGACAAAGGGACTTGAATATCCTATTGTGATTTTGTGTGGTGCGGGTGATAACTTAAACAAGGTTTACAGCAAAAGTTTCATATTGTCAGAAAAGTTTGGGCTGGGATGCAGTTTGTTTGATTTTGAAAGTATGACAAGAGTGCCTTCGCCTGCCTTTCTTGCTGGCAGACTTGAACTTGAGGCAAGAGAGTTTGTTGATGAAATAATGATATTTTATGTTGCACTCACTCGTGCCCAAAATCATCTTTATATTGTTGGCAAGGCTAAGGAAAAAGAGTTGGCAACAATGAGCGCTTCATATCTCAACAATTATTTAAAAATGATTTTGTTTGCTTTTGGTGAAAATTTTGTCTCGCAACTTTTCAGTCAAGGAAAAATTTGCACAGAGAATTTTGAATTCAAGATAGTTGAAGATGAATGTGGAAAAGGTGATTTTTTAGAAATAAACAATCAAAACAATAAAAATAATTCAGTTCAAAAATATTCTAATGAGATTAATCAATATCTTGATTTTGAATATTATCTAGAAAATGAATGTCGTTTGAGTTTTAAAAATTCTGTCACTGGCGTCATGTCGCATGATCAAGATTTGGTAAATGGTCATGAGCATAAGAATGAGTATAATGCTGACCAGCAATTTGAACGGATGTCAGCCAGAGAGGAAGCCATAATGACCGGAAATGCCTATCATGAAGCATTGAAACTTTTGGATTTTGATAAGATTGAAAGTATGGAAAGTTTAGCAGAACAATCAGATTTTCTTCAAGAAAACATGACAAATGGCTATTATGAAAAACTTGATTTCTCACTTTTATATAGAAATATCTCTTTGCTTAAAAATCTTATAATGGGCAAAAAGGCAATAAAAGAGAAAGAATTTATAATGATGACAAGCACCTTTGAGATGAATAAGTTGCTTGAAGATTGTGAAGAAAGTAAAAGATGCGAAGATGAAGTTGACGAAAAAGTCTGCGGGCAATTTGACACAAACGGTGAAAGAAATATGCCTTACAATGAAGAAGACATTAAGGAGACAGATTATTTAAATATTTTAGAAGGCAAAAGTGAAACAACTGACCAAAACCGGTCAATAAACATCATAAATAATAATGACATAGTTTCTTACAAAAAAATAAACAATAGTGAATTGAATTTTGAAAATAATCTTATTGTGCAAGGAATTGTTGACCTGTTTGCTCTGGACGGCGGGAATGATGAAATAATACTTGTTGATTATAAATACACCTCATCAAAAGATGAAAATGTCATTCTAAGTCGTTATAAAAAACAACTGAAACTTTATGCCCTTGCAATTCAAAAGGCGTTGGGAAGACAGCCTGATAAATGCTATATACTTTCGCTTAAAGAGGGAAGACTTATAAAAGTGGATTTGATTAAATGATTTTTTTGCTAAGGGTGAATAATAAATAAAATATTTTAAAATATCAAATTCAAAAGATTTCAATAAATAATATTATTGATTCATTTTATTATTTATTATATTGATTGAATCATATTTGAAAAATATATAAAAAATCGAATTAAAAATTTAGCAAGAAAAAAGATTGTTTATTTATCAATTAAATTATAAAAAATAAAGATAAAAAATTGTTGAAAAATCAATTAAATTTTTATTAATTCAATAAAAAACATTATCTTAACTCAGATTTTATCACTATATCAACAAGGAAAGTTATTAAAAAATAAATAAAAAAATTATTAAAAATATTCAAAAAAAATATTGAATTTATTAGTAATTTTTTTTATTGTATGATATACTAAAAATAAAAGGAGATGATGTTATGTTTGGTACATTATTATCAATAGATGATTCACTCAAACTTTTCTTTGGTCAACTTACTGAGGCTATCGGTTTTGGCGGTTATTTGGGGCTTATCATCGGCATTGAACTTTTGTTTGTTTTGCTGTTTTCAATCAAAACAATCTTTTCTTATGAAAATCGTTTGAAAAAAATCTTAGACAAGTCAAATGAATGGCTGTTTAAAAACAAGGTTTTAAAACCTGAAAACATAAAAGAGTTTAACGATATTGTCAAAAAAGGACCAAAACGCTTTGCTTATTACTGGCAACAATTCATTCTTAATCGTGAGGGTGGACCTATTGCTTACATGACTGAAGAAAACATCATCGAAAAACCTCTTCGCACAAGCAGTTGGAAAAATAATGTAAGAAATTTAGGCATCTTAACTGGTGTTTGGGCTGTGATTGCATTTATGCTAGGTTTAGGCTCTCAATCGGCTGCAACTTTTTCTTTTCAATCTTTTGCTCTTTCACTTTTGCTTCCTAGCATTGTTCTTATTATCGGAGTAATTGCAATTATCATTATTAAGGGCAAGAGAGTTGTCAATCTTGATGAAATCTATCATCTATATCACATCTTTGCACGCTTTGTGACAAACGCTTGTGATGAACTTCCTCCATATATTGATTTCAATCTTCTCTTTGAGCGTAAAGAAATTGAAAATGGAAATCCTCAAATCAGAGAATATTATGAGAAACTTGCAAGAGAGGCCAAAGAGGCTTTTGAAGAAGCATCTCAAAATGAAACAAATTCAATCGACTACAATTTCAGAGGTGTTGGCGTAGATGGTGCTTTGCTTCTTGAAAGAGCGATGAAGGAAAGTGATGCTTATCTTACCACTAAAAATGCTACTCTTTCAAGAATAGCACAAGTTGAGGCACAAAAAGAGGCTCTTAGAAGATCGTTTGAAGAAAAACAAATGGATTTCCAGAGAAAACTTCAAGCATCTAAGGAAAATATAGAACAACTTATTGAAGAACAAAATACGACAACAAATCGTTTTGATATCGGCAGACTTCGTGAAAGACAGGACAAGGAAGTCAAGAGACAGGAGCAAATCCAGGCTGACCTTGATCACGAAGAGGCAAAATTTAATTCTGCAAGGGATGAACTTGACAAGGAAATTGAAGAACTTTCAAGAAAAATGGTCAAGGGCTTAGATAAGGCTGAAAAGGGCATGACAGCAGAATATCAATCTTTCTTCAAAAAGGTTTTAAAATCTGCATACACGATTGCAGACAATAAAATCAAATCAGAAAAGAGGGCGCTTGTAGAAGAGCGTAATAATATCGAACAAGAACTTATCAATGTTCAAACACAAATCAAAAGACTTCTTGATGAGAATGTCACTTTAAGAGCAAGACTTGATGAGATATCTCAAAATCAGGGAAATTCACAGACTGATATTTTGCAGGCTGAAAATGCACAATCTGAAAACAATCAATCTTTGCCAAAAGGAAACTTTGATAAAGAGGGAAATTTCATTTATGAAGATGGTTCATATCATGATGCAAAAGGTCTTTTCCATGATGTTGATGGCAAAATCTATGACATGAATGGTGTGCTTGTTGATGAAAATGATGAAGAGAAAGAAGAGGAATTGCATGAAGAAAATCTTATAAATGAGCAGATTGATAGTTTTGGCAATTTCTTTTCAGAAGAAGAAATCACTGAAATAGAAAAACAAGAAATTGAAGAGGCTGAAAAGAATGCTCAAGCCAATGACGGAGAAAAAAAAGGCAGAGGCAGACCAAAAAAAGCAGTTAATGAAACTGTAAACGAGGCTCCTAAAAAAAGAGGTCGTCCAAAAAAGGCGGATGATGAACAGCCTATCTCGCTTGAACCAAAGAAAAAAGGAAGACCTAAAAAGGTGATTTCTGAGGATGAAATTGAAAACATAAACAATCTCATCAGTGCAGAGGAAAACAAGTTTAATGAAATAAAGGCGACGCTTGACAATAGCATTGACGAGGCACTTGAGTTAAATCAAGGCATTGAAAGAGATAAAGAAGAAATTATCTCGGCAGTTGAAATGCTTAAAGAACAGGCAAAAGCACTTGAGGGGCGTGATGATGCAGGTGAAGAACTTAAAAAAATCAACGCACGCATTGAGACTCTTATAAACGACATAACCTCTTTAAGCGGAAAGAAATAATTTGAAATTGCAAATTAATTAATTGATGATTTTAAATTTGAACTGTCTTTGATGAGAAGACTTGACAAATTAAAAAATTCCACAAGTTTTTGTGGAATTTTTTTTGTTTGTTTTGATAATACTCAAATTTTAAGATTGTCTTAAAATCAAATTGTATATCTATGATTTTGTTTGTTTTAAAATTGAATTTGTGCTTTCATTAAAAAATTTTCATCGAAAGAAATTTATTACATATCAAATGTATATTCGTTTTCATGTTGCTCTTTCCATTCCTGGTCAGCAGAAATGAAAACAGGATTTTCATATTCCTCTTTTTCGTAATCTTTGTTTACCTGACTGATAATTGTGTTTTCGCAGAACTTAATATATTGTTTTGCTTTTATTATATCAGATTTTAGAGAGGTCATTTTAGTCTCAAGTTTATAGATTTCTTTTCTATTTTCTTGTCTTGCAATTTCAAGATTTTTAAGTTTTTCGAATGCTGTCATTCTTTCTTCTTGAATTTTTGGTGAGTTGTTGCCAGGCATTTTAAGGAAATCGCTATATTTGTTGAATTCAGCATTTGCTTGAGCCTTCTTCTCAAGAATTTGCTGTTCTTTTTTCAACAATCCTTTTTTTTCTTCATTTAAAATGCTGTAATTTGATTTTAATTTATTGAGTGTTTTTTCTAATTCGCTGATTTTTTCTATGTATTTATTCATAAATACCTCCTTAAATTTGTCAAATTATAACACATTTCTTTCAAAAAATCAATAATTTTTAAGAATTTTTTTATAAAGACGAAAAACACAGTTGTTAAGAAATGGAAAAACAAGAAAAAACAAAGTAAGAAAAAACAGAATAAGAAAAAGCAATTTTAAATTTAAAAGTCAAATTATTTGCTGTTTTGAAAGAGAATAAAATTTTCTTGACTTTGATATTTTTAATAATTATAATAAATTTTAATTGAGGATTTTTATGAATAGTCTAGAACTTATTTGTATCATTGTTGCTGGTATTATCGGCATTTTGACAGTTGTCGCTTTGATAATGAGAATTGTGCTTATTGCAAAATATTATAAACTCAACAAAAAAGAAGGGACAACAGGAATCACTGCAAGAGAGGCCACTCGCAAATTTTTGGATGAAAATAGCATGGAAGATGTCAAAGTTGAGAAAGTCGGCTTTTTCAGAATGCTGTTTTTTGGAAATCATTACAGCGTAGCAAAAAAGACTGTATTTTTAAGAAAAAATATAATCGACAAAAGTTCGCTTACCGCTGTGGGAGTTGGCTTGCAGAAAGTTGGGCTTGCAATGCAACATAAAAACAAAGAAAAGGGATTTATGGTAAGATATGTTTTTCAAATTTTATCATTCTTCAGTCCTATTATATTTTACCTTATTGTTGTTGCAGGAATTGTGATTGACATACTTGTTGGTTTTACTGGAGCAATCAGTTTTACAGGTATAATTATTGCACTTGCATATTATCTTGTTGTATTTTTTTGTCTGCTTTTCACTATTAAGGTTGAAAGCAAGGCAAACAAGCAATCAATAAGCATGATAGAAAATTCTGATATTTTAAGTGCAGAGGATGTGGCAGATTTGAAGAAACTTTTGAATACATATGTGATTATTTATATTTTAGATTTTACTATATCAATATTGAAGATGATATATCAAGTTCTTAAAATAGCGTCAAAATTTAGTAAGTCTAATTAAATCTAATTTTCTTATAAATTTGTTTAATTAAATAAGATGGCGAAAACTTAGTTTGGTTTTTGCTTTCTTTTTTTAAAGAAAAAACATAAGCGGAATAAGTATTTTTTGGGCGGGAATGAATTAAACAAAATAAATACAGTCTATAAACAAAATTGAGGTGGTTTTGTTGAAGAAAAACAAAAATTAAAAATAGAATATTAAAATCATAACAATCAAAGGTTATTTATGTTAAAAATATATATTAGCCATAAATCGTCATGTATTAAAAAAATATTTTGTGACATAATAAAGACATGAAAAAGATTGTTATTCTGTTTATTATATCATTATTTATTGTCATTCCTATTTTTGGAGGAGGCACTTTTGTTGCGTTTGCTGACGGGCAGTCCAGCGAAAACTATGTTGTTTATGATGAAAACGGAGAGATAATCTGTGAAAAAAGTGCCATTGAAATCGGTGACGGATTTATCACCCCTGATTTTAATGAATATGAAATAATTAAAATAGAAAATCATAAAGGTTATGCAAGGCTTGTCAAAAAAAGACAGCCACCAAATATAAAGTCACAGAAAAATCTTGCAAAACAAAAAATGGCTCAGCGTGGTCAACTTTCAAAAAAGATTTGTCTTTATCTGACTCATAATGATGAAAGTTATACCCCAACTGATGGCTATGACAGTGTTTATGGAAAGGGTGGGATTCATGATGTTGCCAAAGAGTTTCAAAGTCAGTTGAACAAAAAGGGAATTTCGGTTGTGCTTGATGAGACATTGCATATTCCACATAATAGTTCTGCTTATACTCGCTCTGGTGTCACTGCAAAAAGACTTTTAGATAGTCAGCGTCCAGATGCAATGTTTGATGTGCATCGTGATGGTGTGAGCAAGAGTTATTATTATGTCACAAACAATGGAGAGGGTTATAGCAAGATAAGAATTGTTGTCGGAAAGTCAAACCCAAATTTTGATGAGAATTATAGTTTTGCACAAACAGTTTTTGCCCTCGGAAATAGTATGTATCCTTTCTTGTTTTCAGATATCTATCTAGGAAAAGGGCACTATAATCAAGCACTTCAGCCAACAGATTTGCTTTTTGAAATGGGGACATATCTTATAGAAAAAGAATATGTCATGAAATCTCTTCCGCTTCTTGCAAATGTTGTCGAAACAGCATTATATCAAAGTCAAACAGATGAAAATGGCGACATTGCTGTCGATGACAACCAAACTGCTGACGATATTGTAAATGTCAAACCACCAAATTTATCAAATGGTGAATCAAATGGAAATGTCACTGAAGATAATAATATTGACAAAAATGACAATGTGGACAAAGTCACAAAAAACAACGGTTGGATTGTTGCATTGATAGTGACAGCGATAGTTGCTTTAGGTATGATTTTAGGTGCGATTGCAATGGTCATAAATGAAAAAAAGAAAAATAGGTAAATTAAAATCAAATTGATTATAGTATAAAATTAGATTTTGATGATTTTAAAAGGACGATTATTATATCGTCTTTTTTTAAGAAAAATCTTAAGTGTTTTTTTTAAATGCTGGAAGCAATATTAAAAAAGGTTGTTTATTTTGTTAAAGAAAAAATGCTGACAAATGCAGATATTGCATTCATCAATATACTGTCAAATAAAAATAAATCAAAAATTATCATAAAATTGTTGACAAAAGTATAAATATATATTAAAATGTTGTCATGTCAACAATTTTGTCGACATTTAATAAGGAAGTATTATGAAATCAAGATATGATAGGTTTTCATCGTTGATATTAAGTATCAATAAAAACATTCAGAAAATCAAGAATTATGAAATGAATAGTTTTGGGCTTAAAGGAAAGCAGGTTCAATGTATTTATCATCTTTATAATGATGAAGATGGAATAAGTTTGACTCAACTTGCCATTCTTTGCAATGAAGACAAGGGTGCTATTTCAAGGACTTTGAAAGAACTTGAAATGGGAGATTATCTATTTATTGAGGAGAAGGGCGGTCAAAAATATCGCAATCCTATAAAACTTACACCTCGTGGGCAAGAACTGGGCAAACTTATCAGCAAGCGAATAGATGATATTTTTTCAATAGGAAGCGAGGGGATTGATGAGAAAGAGAGGGAGAAATTTTACTCTCTATTAGATCTTGTTTCTGACAATCTGCAAAAAATTTGCAATAATTATGGAGGTAAAAATGGCAATTAAACTTGTGATAGATTCTGCAAGCGATATAGATAAAATTGAAGCAGATGAGAAAGGGATTGAACTTGTCTCAATGGAGGTGAGATTTGAGGATGAAGTTTATTTGGATGGAGTCAATCTTTCACGTAAAGAATTTTTTGAAAAATTGATTGAAAGTTCTGCTCTGCCAAAAACAAGCCAGATAAATGAATATACTTTTGACGAGGTGTTTGAAAGGCTTACAAAAGAGGGCGATGAGGTCATTGCAATTACTCTTTCGTCAAAACTTTCTGGCACTTACAACAGCGCTGAAAGGGCATCAAGAAAATACAATGGCAAAGTGCAGGTTGTTGACAGTTTAAATGCCTGCATCGGTCAACGAATTTTGTGCGATTATGCTTTGAGGCTTATTAAGGAAGGCAATCTTTCTGCCAGTGAAATTGTTGAGCAGTTGAATAAAAAGAAAAAAAATATTCAACTTTTGGGCGTTTTGGGGACATTAAAATATCTCAAAAAAGGGGGCAGAATTTCAAGCGTTGTTGCATTTACTGGCGAAGCCTTTTCAATCAAGCCTGTCATTTCAATTGTTTCAGGAGAGGTAAAACTTGTGGGCAAAGCAATCGGTTCAAAGAAGGGCAACAACCTTTTAAATCAACTGGTAGAAAAATGTGGTGGAATTGATTTTGAAATGCCTTACTGTGTAGGCTATTCTGGTCTTTCTGATGATGTGCTTAAAAAATATCTTGAGGATAGTGGAAACCTCTGGAAGTCTCAGACAGATTCTGTCCCTTCATTCATGATAGGTTCAACAATAGGCACCCATATCGGACCAGGCGGAATTGCAGTTGCTTTTTTTAGCAAATGATAGAAATAGAAATTCTAGTTTAAGAAAAATCATAATTTTATCAAAATAAATAAAAATTGCAATAATTTTGACAAAAAACCATAAAAAATGTTGTTTTTATTAGAAAAACAATGAATTTTTGTGAAATCTTTTGAATTTTGCGTAAATTTAAATCAATATATTAAATTTAATAAGGGAAAAAGACTGCCAAATTTGGCGGTTTTTTTGATATGTAAATAAAGATTTACTATTTTATTTTCTGTTGATAATTATTTTGTATTTTTAAATAAAGTTATATTAAAAATCGTCAAATTGTGACATAATATATTAAAATAGCGTTTTTTCTTAAAAAACATCTAAAACTCGCAAAATGGACTCTAAAATGTTTGACTTTTTGTGGGGAGGGGTAGTAAAATATTTGTATATATTTTAGCAAAGATTTATTCAAATAATTGACTTTTTTAAGCAAAATATTTTTTTCATGCCCTGTTGTGCCAACAAAAAAAGTGTAGGAGGTTGAAGTGAAAATTAAAAAATTAAATTTTTTTATTGCTTTAATTTTTACGGCTCTAGTTGTGCTTCTTTCAGGAATTTTAGTTGTCCATTTTACAAATAAAGATGATAATACTGCTCAGGCATGGAAAAATACAATTTCATGGGGTGGTGTTGACTTTTATGGTTTTAAAGGAAAAGATATAAACTATAACTCAGACGGAACGCCAAAGTCATTAACTGATAGATATGGTTTTGATGCTGTTACAATGGCTAAAACCAGGTTTCATATAACTGATATAAATTATTTTACCAATAATAATGGAACAAAAGTTAATGTAGGGCATTCAGATGCTTCAGTTTCATCTATGCGTATGTCTCATAGTGAGTCTAGTGGATTAAATAAATATTATTCAATAAGTGGTAATACGATTACATATGATAGATATATAACTGCAGGGGACTGGTATAATGTTTCATATTCGGGCACTATATATGCAGGAGATGGATTTAGGATTTCATATACAATTACTGATACTCCTAGTACATCTCGTTCTATATCACCGGGAACTGGTGAAGTAAAATTCAATCAAGATAGAAATACTTCTGTTAGAACAACGGCATATGTTTTGCCGATGAGATACAACATTACATATAATACTAATGGCGGGAATTTTTCTGATGGATCAACATCAAAAACAAATCAAACGATTTTTTGTGATCCTTATACAAGTCCAGGAAACCCAACTAAAAAACATTATGATTTTGCAGGTTGGGGTACGCCTTCATATATGACAAACACATCGCAGAAATCATTTAGCGCCTCATGGACAGAGAAGACAGAGACGATATATTTAAATGACAATGGTTGAAGTGGAGGAAGCGGAAGTAAGCAGGTTAAGTATAAAAGTAATATTCCAGATGTAAACACGCCGACAAGAGATGGATATTATTTCACAGGATATTATTCTTCATCAACAGGTGGTACACGATATATAAATGCGGATGGAAAATGCGTAAGGTCTCATGACCTTAATGATGAAAATCCAACGCTATATGCTCATTGGGAGAAAAATACATATACTTTAAATTTTAAGGATGGAAACAACAGTTTAGGGATATATAACGCAGTA
>CAOJSF010000007.1 GCA_948442695.1 uncultured Clostridia bacterium
GAATAACACGAACGAAGTGGGTGTTTTCTTTAGAACCGCAAGAATAACACGAACGAAGTGAGTGTTTTCTTTAGAACCGCAAGAATAACACGAACGAAGTGAGTGTTATTATAACAAAAAGATTTAAATTTTAACAAGCCATTTTACAGAGTTTTATTCAATGCTTAAAATTTTAATCATGATAATACTTCTTTAATTGTTAAATAGAAGATTCAGATTCTTCATTTAAAGCAGTTTTTTCACATTCTGCAAATCTTTCAGTGACTTTGGAAAGGAAATTTTGATCTATTTTAATATCACTCCAGTTTTCTTCATTAATTAAATATCTTAAGAAATTTTCGTTGTAATTTTGTTCTTCTAAATATTTGTTATCTAAAGGCAGTGCACGATAAGAAAGATTATTTCTTTCGTTTGCCTCTTTTAAGAAATAATATGCAAGATTGCTTGCTGGTACTGAATTGCCATTTAATTCTAGAGAAGTTGATTTTGGCTCTAATGCACCTATTTGTGAACAGAAGTTTACATATTTTTTTAAAGAATTGTTATAAATTGTTGAAGGAACAAATTTTAAAACATCTTCAACTTGATAGTAAGCCTCATCTTTAAATTTTTCTTTAAGTTTGCCATCTTTAAACATTACAGCAAGGGTGTTTGGACTCATTTTTCGATTTCTGTTATCAAAACGGACATTAATATTTTGATGTTCAAAAGCGCCTAAGTCTATGTTTGGAATTCTATTTGTAAATTCAATCTTATTAAGATTAAAGCAAAAATGAAAAGCACCTTCAGCGATATAATTAATGTTGTAAGGGAATGTGATTTCAGTAAGTTTTTCGCAACCATCAAATGCTGCATATTGAATAGTTTTTAATCTGCTATCATATGCAATGTTCACATTTTTCAAATTTACACAAACATAAAAAGCAAACATCTCTATATCTTCTACTGATTTTGGTATTTCAATTTCCTCAAGCGAGAGACAGCCATAAAATGTGTTTTTTTCTATTGTTTTAAGATTTTTTGGAAGAATCACCTTTTTAAGAACATCACATTCATAAAAGGCAAACCTCTCTATTGATTTGACTGAATCAGGAATTTCAATTTCTTCAATGTTATGCTTGCAATAATTAGAAAAAGCAAGTTTTCCGATTGTTTCTACTCCTTCCCAGAACTTCTTTGGGTTTGTTTTTAAAATTTCTAAATCTTCAATTGTTACTTCTGTTAAAACGCCATTTTCTTTTTTCATAAAGATCTCCTTACTTATATTATATATTATAATACTTTTTAAATAAAAAGTCAAGATTAACTTATATTCTAATTTTTTAAAAACAAAGTTATTATAAATTAAAGAAACAATATTATTAAGTGAAGAAATTTTATAATAAATACATAATGCGATAATATAAAAATATTATAAAAATATTAAATTAAAGAAAACACATATTTCATTCGTGTTATGCCTCTACTTCCTAAATAAAACTACTCATTTCATTTATACTGTTTTATGATTATAAAAAAACATCTCAAAAATGAGATGTTTTTTTGAATATTCTTTTAATTAAAAGTTGTTTTTAACTTCCAGAATATTTAATAGGATTTTTATTTAACTTTTTGACGCTTTCTTAAAGCGATTGTAATGCCGATAACAGCACCAACAACTATAACTCCGATAACGATTGCAATAATAGCAAAAGCGTTTAGTGGGTCAGTTCTGACAACTTTATAAGAGTAGAGTAGGTGACCACTTGCAGTGTAGAGTTGGATATAATATGTGCCTGAAAGTTTTATTGTGATTCTTTCATTAGTGCCATAATTTGATAATGTATCTGCTGTATAATCTCTGCGAAGATTTGCAATAAGCAAATAGCAATCTCCGACAGTATCGTAAAGGTTTTGAACATTGAAAGATATTACAATATCTTTAGTTGTTTTTTCGCCTTCAGGTAATGATACGCTGATAGGAGGATTTGCTGTGTTGATCCAAAATTCAAAAGTAAAGGAAGATCCTATTGTGTTTTTAAGTTCTTTGTTGTTGAGATTAATTGTTATTTTATATCTTCCGCTTCCTGTTTTTTCATCAAGATAATTGATAGTAAGAGCAGATAGATATGTCTTTCCATCAATGTTTATTGTAGGGAAGTTTGCAATCTCAATAAGTGATTCTGTTATATCATAACCATCTTTTTCAATCTTTTCAATATAATATTCGCTATATCCAGAAAATTCATATGCATATCTAGATTCATTTTTATTTAAAATTGTGAAACTATATTCTTCAGTTCTTACTGGCACACCAGTAATTGAAGTTGCATTGAATAAAACTGTATAGAAACCAGCATCTTTGAATGTGTAAGAATTATTTGATGTCACAAATCCTGTATAATCTTTGCCATTTCTTTTTACGCTTATCGTAGGCATTCTAGAAGGTTGATAATATGTTGAAAGGTTGGTTGGTTTGATAGTAACATTGCTGTTGTAAACAGCCTTTTGTATAGGCTCAGTGATGATTGTTTCACCTGTTTCATTTGTGCTTGTAACAATGAAAGGAACATGGCTTAAGAAGATTACATCAATGAACTTGCTTGTCTTAAACATCTGAACATTTGCTGGAGAACATGAATCATAAATTTTGATTCTGTAAGTGCCAGGTTCATTGAGATAAACATAAGAATCAATCTGACCTGCATAAATCATGCTGTCAATCAAAACATACGCGCCATTAAATAATTTTGTGATTTCGACATTAATCTTATTTGCTTCTATGCCATAATAGGTAGAGAAGTTTAATTTAAGTTTGTCAAAACTTGTATCTGTTTCCTTATTTGCCACAATTACAACAGAACTTTCGTCTTTGATTGATGCTGTTGTACCGGTAGGGGTTTCATAATTAAATGAGCCTATGATATTGTTTGTCTGGGCAATATATATAATCGTGAAATCGCCGATAGATTCACTGCAACTATAATGATAGATTTCCACTGTGACATTACTGCCAGTAGTTTCAATGATAGGTTCTGATATTTCCACATGAGCCTTTTCATTTTTGGTGATTTTAAGACGATTAAACTTATCAGCATAATCTACACTTACAATATAATTTGTTTCAATTGTTTTGTTGTCTTGTGTTGTGTATTTTACATTGCTTTTTTCAACATTCAATCCGTCAACTGTAATGTAATAGTATGAATTTGAACTGTCAAGAATAGAAACTTTGAAAATTCTGCATAAGTCTGTGAATACATCTTCACTATCATATTTTACAAACAAAATATATTCGCCAACACCTGTGATTGTATAACCGCTTGTTTCTGATGTTGCACTATTGATATTGTTCCATGTAACGCCACCATCGTTTGAAATATATACGCTGTATCCATAACCTGATTCATAGTTGAGTTTACTATTATAATTGAGGCTTTGTCCGTTGAAGAATCTTACTGTCACATTTTCTGAATAAGTTGTAATATTTTCAGAAGTTGCATAGTAGGTCTTTCCATTGAAATCAACACTTGTATTTGGGACCTGACCTATATTTGAATTGTCAATAGGTTGTTGGTTTTTATCATTAAAGATAATTCCACCAGAAATGACTTCGTTTGCGTTTGTTGTTCTGAAAGGTAATTTGTTGTAAAGTCTTATATGCAAAGTTTTAATAATATTTTCGCTTTCTACATCGCTTACAATAAGTCTATAATAATCATCGAAGAAGAACTCTTTTGTTGGCTCAAAATTGAAAGTGAAAAGATTTGTTGTTGAGTTTGCTGAAGATTTGATATCGTCTGTCACTTCTATTCCGTCACGATTCAACACTTTTACCTTATAAAGAAGGGTGTTGAAAGTGTAATTTATAGTGTCGGAAGAAAGATATGTGATTGTTCCATCATTTTCAGAAAGTTCATACACAGCATTCTTACCTGTGATTTCACGATAACTTACTTCGTTTGCAAGTTGAATAATTGTAGTTGTATTTCCAAAGTTGTCGACAATGTCATAACGGACTTTTTGTGCCGAATTTGCACCTAAATTAATTGCAATTTGTAAAGTCGTGTTTCCAGTAAGTGTTTTGAAACTAATGAATGATAATGCGGAAACAAATTCTTCGGTTGGAGTCCATGTGCCATAAACAATTTGGTTTGCCTCCATTATTTTGTTCCATTTGTTTTCAGAAGTAGATGTTGTATTAAACTGAGATATGATAATCTTAGTAGGATAAACATAACTTGTTGTTTCGCTCATTGCTTGAGCAGTGGTAGGAACGCTTATATTGAGTATTGCTGAAGTCTTTGTTGGGTCTTCAACTTTTTGAGTATTGAGTGATGCGTCCATAACTGAAATGAGAATCTTTGAGAAATTTCCAGTTGTCCTATCTGTCAGCACCATTGAATGTTTATCTTTTGAAGAATTTACATTTTCAAAGAGTGAAGAAAGGGTTTTTACTGTAAAGTTTACTCCGCTTGATGAGAATGATAATTGATAGATTTGATTTTCTTCAAGCCATGGCGATTTCATAAATCTTAAAAGTCCTTCGCCAGCACGAGTGAGAGTGAAATATTCCCATGAGTCAGACATATAGTTTAAATCTTTTATTTCAAAGCCACTGTTTGAGTATATATTGAATCCATTTTCAATTTGGCTGTTGGAAATAGTGATATCTTCTTTTGATATGGTGTTTGAATATGTGATAGCGTTTTCTTCAGTTGATTCATCGCTATCAGGGGAAAGTTGGACAATGTATACTGCCATATTTTTAGCATAATCCATTTCAACTATTTCATAATATCCTTTTTCAAGCCCGCCTATTTCTTCATCAGTCAAGATTTGAGTATAATTTCTTTCTGTGAAAGAATTTTTGTCAACTTGAGTATAACTATTTAAGTTGTCAATATATCTATAATAGATTGATTGAGTTTCAGTTGGGTTGTTTGAAGCACTAAGAAGTGTTGAAACAAGTGTGTCTGTAAAGAAATCCTTTGAAACATTAAAACTGAAATATTTGAAATATCCGTCTGAAATGTTGTATGTATAACTTGCAGTCTGGATTGTCGTTGTTGTAATATTTTCAATTTCTTCGTTTTTATAGTCAAAGTATTTTCTCATTGACATAAGTTGATAATTTGTTGTAAACGCTTGTTCTGTTGCCTGTTCTGTGAGGAACATCAAATTTTGCAGGTTTTGTGAAGGTAGAACCTTGTCAAAATATATTCTTTTTGTAATAGTAGAATAATATTCTCGATTAAAGCCTTCATATTGCATTGTAATATCTAGATAAATATCTTTTATATTGCTGTTTATAAGATTTTGTGTATCTATTGTGAAAGACTTTGTGTTTCCTTCGGTTTTGATATCTGATATTGTTGGATTAAGTTGAGTATTGCTTGCTCGAACAATAATTTTGTCCTTACTTTCGTCAATCTTTGCTTCATATTCGCTTGTTGGAACTTGCCATGAAACTGTGAGAGAATCAGAGTTTGTATAATATGTTGTCGCAGATTCTTTTGTGCTGTTGAGAAGATAGCCGTCAGAGCCCTTTATATCAAAGTTAGGAGCCTGTGAAGTGATTTCAAATCCAAACTTATAAAGGCTGTTGTATAACTTACTTTCACTTCCTATATTTGAAGCCTGATATAATGTGACAATATATGTTCCTGTTTGATAGAAGTTTATGACAGGTGAGTTTTTATCTGCACTGCCTGTGACTTTTCCATCTTTGCCAGTAGTAGAGTAGAGGGTGAGGAAACCATTATTTTCTGAATAGTCAGAGCAATAATATTTTTCTACTGTGCGATTATTTTCTTTCACTTGTGCATATACTTCTGCATAAATCTTGTATTCTTCAATACTTGAAGTATTTAAGAACTTGATTGCATCGTTTTCATAGGCAAAACTGTCTACAACTGTCCCTTCAACATAGACATCATACATCTTTGATTGATCATTGTATTCATAACGAGAATTGCCATAATATGAAAGGTTTTCATTTTTGTTTGAATGATATTCTTTGATTCCATTGTTTATAGTGTCAAGACTTGAGATAGTGTATTTATGCGTTGGAATATAAAGTGATAATGGAAGTTTGTTTCCGCTTACTGCAACACTTTGAATGCCCTCATTTCCCTGGAAATTTTCTTTTGAATAGAAAGAGCCAGTGTTCAACCCATTTTGATTATATTTTGGGAATGAGATTTCAATGTTTGAGTTGTTTCCGCTGTAGAAACTGAGTAAGATGTCGCCTCCAACCAAACTTTCAAGTGATGAAACTTGTTTTCCATCAATAGTGATATTTTGACCATTTTCATCTTTTGCATATACAGTTTCAGGCTTGCTTACAAGTCCGTTGTTGTCGATAATGATTGAAAGTGTGCGTTTGAAGAAATCATTTTTTGTATTGCTTTCATTTTGAGAATCTTCTTTATAAATTCTTTCAAATACATATTTCCCTGGAAGAGGTGGTTTGCCTGCTTCAAGAGACAGATCATATTCCAGAGCCGTTCCAGTTTCATATTGTCTGTCAGATGCGGTAAATATGTTCAGTTTTGAAGAAGGTTCGCTCGCCAAATCATAGTAGTAATAATAATTGTTGCTGCCAGTATATTTTTTAAATCTTGGCTCGTATTTATAATAGTAAAGCACAACGCTTTGAAGTTGAGAACCATTTTCTGCAACAGGGATATAATAGAGTTTTAATTGATCTGAAGTCGATTTTGCAGAAGTTGGTGTATAATAAGAAAATTTGTATTTATAGTCAGTTTTTATATAATTTTCATCGCTGATGTGTGTATAATCTATTATTTTTTTGTTTTGACTATCATCATTTTTATCTGGGATGCCATAAAGATTTCCTGTGAAACTGAAACTTGAGAAGTTAAGCACTTCATTATTTTGATTTTTAAGCATCATTTGTGATGCGTCTGAAGTGACATTGAATGAGAGATAACCACTATGGTGATTTTTGTATAAAATGTCTTCGTTTTCAGCAAAGAAGGTGTTTGATGCGTCTCGAACAAGAATTTTAAATGTTTTATTGTCAAAAAGCACATTGCCATCATTGTCATAAAATTCTAATTTGTATCTAAATTTTTCTTCCTCTTTTGTAGGAGAGACAGGCACAAAAGTTGAACTATTGCCGTCCTTTAAATAATATTTTTCATCAATATCAATCAATAAATAATAACAATTATATCCATTCTCATCATTTATTCCAGATTGATCATTTTTCTGAATTGTAATTGATTCTTTTGGTTTTCTGATGTTTTCATTGTTTGTTTTCTTGAAAAATTCACTTACAAGTTCATATAGTTTTGTGTTTGCATTTTCTACATCAACACCATATTGATATGCTTTGATATTTAAAATAGCATCAATATTTTCAAGCAAGATTGCCTTTTGTGGTGACCAGATGATAGACATTTCAGTGTTTTGTGGTGGCACTGGAAGACACTCATTGTTTTTGAATATACTTCTCATAATACTGCCATTGTCCACTTCTTGAACAAAGATAGGACTTGATGTGTCAATAAGATAGATTGCAAATGTAGAGTTTCCAGCCTGGTCATAGACCTCTAATATATAGAATCCATCACTAGATTTCACATAAGTAGAAGGTATAGAAGAGGTATAAGATAATGAGTTTGAATATTCTGTCCACTGCATACGATTGTTACTGTCAAGGTCTATTTTATATGAAACAGGCAAAAATCCTTCATTGTTGAGATAATTTAAAAGGGTAGACTGTTCTCCAACATTAAGTGAAGAATAATAATTTATCTGCTGAGTTGGAATAAAAGTCACATAACCATAAGTTTTTGCTCCGCTTGCCTTTTCATCCCATGACAATACGAATGGTTGGTTTGTATTGAATGATGAAAATTCATCTCTAAGTTGATAAGAAGTTGATGAAACCAAACTTACATTGCGAGATGTAACATTATTTATTTGATTTGTATCAATAGTAAATGTTCTTGTGCTAGGTTTTGTTGAGTTTGCCGATTTGATTTTGATTGTAAAATGTGCGTTTGCAAACTTGTTTGTAGTTTCAATCAAAATACCATTTTTATTTGCAATTTTATTGTTGAAAGTTTCGCCGAGTGAACCACCATTTTCAGTTTGCTCAAACTTCTGATATGCCATGCCAAATTCAGAGAGTTCTTGCAACAACTTGTCTTTGAAGAAGTATGACTTGTCTTGATAGTTTTGTGCTGAAACTGTGATTTCAACTTTTGCATCATATATGTTGTTTTCAGAATTGTTTAAAATATAAACATTTCTGTTTGTGAAGCCATTTGTGTAAACTTCATTAAGTTGACCATCATAAACATCAACAGTAGGGGTGGTGTTTGTGATTGTGAAATAGAAGATTTGATAGTGATATCTTGCACTTTGCAAAGTTCCGCTTGTTGACATAAATGAATCATATTGATATTGAATGATATAAAGATATTTTCCTGCAGAGTTTTGATTGTCACCCTGGAAGGCTTCAACTATAAACTTATCTTTATTAATTTCAAATTCATTTTCATCATTTTTGTTATAAAGTTTGTCGTTCTTTGTAATATCGCCATTTATTTTATATAATTTGCTAGATGCTGTGTTTTTTGAATTAGTTGCAAACTTAATAGGTGTTTGGTTTGTTGATGCAGGTTGAATGTTTCCATTTGCAATGGCTGATACAGTGTAATTAGCCAAATTTATTACATCAAAATTGTTGTCAGAAGAAGGATTTGTAAATTTAAGGCTATCTTTGATGGTAGTATCGTTTATTGCATCGTCTTTTAAATTTGAGATATAATTATTTACCTGACTTGTGATATCGGCAGATTTAAAATATCCGTCCTCATTGTCATAAGTCTTTATGTCTTTACTTTTTGGTTGGTTTGTCACAGTGTTTATGTCTGAATAATCAGAATACATTGCTTGATAACCATAGATATACAATCTTTGTGACTTGTTTTTGAAAATGGAATTGTTGCTTAGGCTGTCAAGGTCTAAGTTGTAAATAGTTGTTTCGCCATTTCTTTCAATAGTGTAGAGGTATGAAAATGCTATGTCATAACTTCCTATATCAGAGAAAACAACAACTGCAGATTTTTCACCATTTTCTTCATTTAAATAATATCTTATAAAATTATCTGAATTTGGAATTTCATTTCCCAGATTGTCAAGGGCAACAAGTCTGCCATTCTGATATTCAAGTTTCACCTCTTTTGTCTCTTGATCAAGGTTTGTTTGCTCAATAGTGAGAGAATATCTTTCTGGGTTGAATTTGATTGTTGGAAGTGTGTTTTCTTGTCTTGCATAAGCAAAATTGTAGAAATAGTATGTTGAAAAGTCATTTGATGACGAAAGGTTTGAAATCTGGATGTTCTGTGAAGGTGTTATCTGAGGCTTGCCACTTGCAGTATCAAAATATGTACTTGCATTGAAAATCATAAAATTATAATACAATTCTTTGAGGTTTCCTTCAAAAGTGATTCCGCCGTTTGTGGTTTTGTATTCCATAATTGGCACAACCAGGGTGTAGATACCTTCTTTATTTAAAGTTACAATATGTTTATCATTGCTTGTTTCACCAAAAGTAATTTCATCATTCTTTGTGTTTAACATAAATTCAATGTTGAATTGCTTAGGCGTGAATGAAGCATTCGACGGAATGAAAGAATTGTCATGTTTTTTAAAATAATTTTCTGGTGTTTTGCCATAAAGGAAATTTTGCTTATCACCTATGTTTCCACTTGCAACATCTTGTGATGTGAGGTCATAATAGAGTGATAATGAACTTGCAAAATCAAAATAATAGTATATTTGACCATTATTATTGTTTTCAGGCATATAATAATAGTTTGTTTCTATTATAGTCTCATTAGGATTATTTTTGTCCTCAATTTTATTTCTTGTAATAATACTATTTGCTATTTTAATATTATTACTGCTTCCATTTTGAAATAAATAAACAGTATCACCTACGAAAGAAACGCCAGTGCTACTGCCATTAGATGGTTCTATATTAAAATAGTCAGGCAAATCGTTTGAAATTTGCGATTGCATTGCAAATTCAGCAGATGAATTTTTGCAATTGCCATCTTTAAGATTTAAAGTCAGAAACCCGCCAAAACTCAAGCAAAAAATTAAGGCCAAAGGCAAGGAAAGTTTTTTAAATAAATTTGATAATTTTTTCATAAAACACCTCACAAACATTTTAACATAAGCCGAGAGAAAATCAAAATAAATTTATGTATTTATATAAATAATATATTAATTATTATATAATACTTAATATTAATTCTAAACTATTGTATACATAAAATAACTTTTTAACCAACTTCGGCTAATTTTTTAGTTTTAATTAAAAAAATTGTCATATTCTCTTTAAGCAACATAAATAAGAAAGAGGTATTTATGAAAAAACTTTCTTTATGTATGATTGTCAAGGATGAGGAAAAAACTTTGGCAAGAGCACTTGAAAATGTGCATTTGTTCGCGGATGAAATAATAATAGTTGACACAGGCTCGACTGATAAAACAAAAGAAATCGCAGGCAGGTTTAGTAAAAATGTCTATGATTTTAAGTGGGTTGGTGATTTTTCAAAGGCTCGAAATTTCTCTTTTGATAAAGCATCTTCCCCTTACATAATGTGGCTTGATGCCGATGATATCATTCCGCTTTCGACTGCACAAAATATTGCAACATGGAAGGAGGATGATTCTCAGCCTGATGTTGTAATGTGTCCATATGTTGCAAACTATGATGAAGAGTTTAATCCGATTTTTGAATATCTGAGAGAGCGAATTGTCAAAAATACAAAGGTTCTCAGGTGGCATGACCGTGTGCATGAAGTGATTGTTCCTTGCGGTAATGTGGTCACTATGAAAGATATAAAAATCTTCCATGGCAAGAAAGAAAGCAAATCTTCTTCACGCAATCTTTTGATTTATAAGCAGATGATTGAAGAGGGTGAAAAACTTAGTCCTCGTGGAATGTTTTACTATGCACGAGAACTTTATTTCAACAACCTCATTGATGAGGCAATTCATGAGTTTTCAAGGTTTTTATCAAGTGGTCAGGGCTGGAGGGAAAACAATATTGAGGCTTGTCTGGACCTAGCGAAATGTTATTGCATAAAAGAAAAATATTTAAATGCTTTGACCTCACTTTTTGGCACTTTTATTTATGACCTGCCCAGAAGTGAAGTGCTGTATGAAATAGGAAATGTCTATTCTATAATGCAGGATTATAACCATGCTATTTACTGGTATAAACTGGCACTGGAGAGTAAACCAGAACTTGAAAGCGGTGGTTTTGTCAATATCGAAACATCATCATTTTTGCCCGCTCTTGCCTTATGTGTTTGTTATGATAAACTGGGTGATAAAATAAACGCTTATCATTTTCATCTTATTGCAAAGGGATTTAAAGGGGATGATGAATCTGTGTTGCATAATCAAGAATATTTTGATAATTTAATAAAAAATAATGAAATTTAACAAAAAAACATTAAAAAAATCGCAAAAATGCGGTTTTTTCTTTTAATTAACTGTCTTTTATATGATTTTTAGTTAATTTTCAGTTTTATAAATTCAACTTTTGACGATTAATTTTATTTTTATTTAAGGTCAAAATTGTCAAATTGTCTCAACTTATTTTTAAGAATGTCAAGGAATTTTTCTCTGTCCACAGCGGATGTAAATTCATGTTTTCCGTCTTCTTTGAAGATGACATCAGTCTTGCCTGGCATATCGGTTGTATTGACATCAAGATCTATTTTTTCTACAGTAAAAATCTCAGGGTGGACGAGATACATATAGGCACAGGTATCATTTGTTGCAATGCGTTTGTCGGCATATCCAGGTTCCCAGTAAGTGGTATACATCTGATAGATAAAGTCGCCAACTTTGTTTACGCCTTTGATTTTGTTCATGACAAATTCTTCATCAAGATGTGCCTTAAGTCTTCCCATATCAGAAGGAATCATTGTAAGAGGAATATTGCTTTCAAGCACGATTTTCATCGCTTCTGGGTCAGTTGAAATATTGAAAGAAATGTGATTTGGATAGCCTTCAATTCCATAAGGAGATCCGCCCATAAATACAATCTTAGGAATCTTTTTTGCAATGTCAGGATGTTTTTGAAGAAGGGTGCCCATGTTGGTTTGTGGCCCTAAGAGAAGGACTATAATATCTCCATCACCTTCGCTTAAAACTTTATACATTGCCTCAACTGCATCAAGTTCATGCAGTGGTCTTGAAACGGTCTTTGGAGGGTTGTAGCCGCCCAGTCCTTCAACTGAATGTATAAACTCTGCATATGGGCTGTTTCTTTGCATCGCTTTGTGGCAACCTTTTGCAACAGGAATATCAACGCCAAATTTGTCAAGAATGTGAAGTATGTTTCGAGTTGTAGTTTCGACGCCCACATTTCCAGAAACAGAAGTTATAAGTTTTATATCAAGTTTTTCATCAAATAGTGCATACGCAATGCAGGCTGCATCATCAACACCAGCATCAGAATCAATAATTACTTTAATTTTTTCATCTTTCATGTCATTTTCCTTTTAAGTAATAAAAATGCAGAAGTAAAATATGTCGAGTAAGATTTTTTGTTTATAAACAAATATAGGTTTGGTTTTGCTTCTGCAATGCTCACCTAATTATTATATACAATTTTAAGCAAAAAAGCAAATGTTTTATTATTTTTCTTGCAAATTTAAAGCAATTATGATAAAATTACGACATGGAGACGTACCGAAGAGGTCGCAACGGGACGCACTCGAAATGCGTTTGTCGGGAAACCGGCACATGGGTTCGAATCCCATCGTCTCCGCCAGAAATATTTAGAATAAAAATCTATACTATATTTTTTATATGGGGGGGGATGAAAAAAAGAAGTTTATTTGAAATGTTTTTATTGACTGCTATATTTAAAGGGTTTTATTTACTATACTGGATTGCGTCTACTCAAAATTCGCTAGAATTAGAAACAAAAGGATCGTTCAGTTTTAAAACAAATCAAAATCATATTAGCGGTGGACTTACAATAGTTTTGATTATTTTTACATTTGGATTATATTACCTTTACTGGCAATGGAATACTTGCAAAATTTTAAGTAAAAAAGGTGCTCCTGACAACAGTCTTATTACACTGATTTTATCGATATTAATAATAGGAATAATCTTGAATCCTTTTATAATTCAATCTTCTATTAATAATCTAATTACTTCTGATTTTTCAAATCATAGATTTAAATATTAAAAGTGTTCCTAATTTTATATTAATTAGTAAAAAATTTAATAATAAAATAATCAAATTACATATTTTTTTCATTTAAAGAAATTTATTACAAATTATAATTATAAAAAGCAGGGAGGTAAAAATGGGAATGACGCAAATAAAGACTATTTTAATAGTAAAGCAAAAATGATGTTTGATTTATATAGACAAAATCTACCGTGCAAAAAAGCATATGCTGTTGTAAGCAAAGGTGATAAGTTTTTGGTGCTGGATACTCCTGCGAAAAAATATAAATATCAACTTGCAGGTGGCAGTGTTGAAGCATATGAACAAAGCATTGATGCAATTTTAAGGGAAAAAAGGAAGAAATGAATGTCAATGCAAAAGTTTCTAAAAAACTGGGAGAAATCTGTTATAAAAGTCGTTGGACTTATGATGAAAATGAATTTGAAGTTGAAAATATAGCAGAAGTATTTTTGTCGGAGTTTATTTCATATGGAGAAAACTCACAACTAGGTCTTGATGGTGAATTTGCTGGAAATATAAAAGTTGTGGAAATATTTAAAGATGAAATACTTGAAAATGTCTATGAATTTGTAAGTGGCAAGATTAATCTAGGTTAAATTGCGATTGCAAGTGTAGAAATATTGTGTTATTATATAAATAAAACTATTTAGACAATTCTTCTAAAAAATAATTGTGAAAAATTAAGGGGGCATAATGTTAGGGGCGATAATAGGTGATTTAGCAGGTTCAGTTTATGAGTTTAATCAGATAAACAAGGCTTGTCCTATAAAAATTGATAGAATTATTGAAGAGAAAGCCTTTTTTAGTGATGATACTATTTTGACAGTTGCTATCGCTGATGCAATTATGTCTGGCGAGAGTTATGAGAAAAAATTGAAAGAGTATGGGCTTAAATATGTTGATTATATTCCAAAAGATGTCCCATATTTTGAAAAGATGTTTTCTCCAGGATTTTGCAAGTGGCTCAATAGTGAGGTTGGAGTGCAAGGACAAAGTCAGGGTAATGGTGCGATGATGAGAATTTCGCCGGTGGGAGAGTTTTTTGAATCTGAAGAAGAGGTGCTGAAAAACGCAAAACTTGCAACAATTCCATCACATAACAGTGAAATTGCGATAAAATGTGCAAGTACCATTGCTTTGATAATCTTTTATGCTAGAAAGGGAAAAAGTAAAGAAGAGATTATAAAAAAGTTGAATTTGAAAATTAAGAAACCAAAAATTGATAAGTTCAACTATTTTTGTGAAGATACTATTGATGTATGTTTATATTCGGTTTTTAAAGCAAATAGTTTTGAAGAAAGCATGAAAATTGCACTATCATTTGGCGGAGATACTGATACAAATGCCTGCATTGTCGGAGGCATGGCTGAGGCTTTTTATGGTTTGCCTGCGAGTTTAAAAAAGGAGGCATTGAATAGATTGCCTGATGAATTTGTTGAGATAATTGAGAAATTTGAAGCAAAAACAAATGAAAATATTGACAATTCAATCATAAAGTAAATATTGAAGAGAACAACATCTTGCATACTTTTATTGAGGATAGTATAATCAAATTCAAAACACCATCAAAGTATTGATAGTTTGGGTGAAGAATTGAGAGTTGTTGCAAAAAAGTGATGATGGTGTGATTGAGTAAGTGATTGATGATTCTCAAAAAAATGTTTGGTGCTGAGTGGAATTCAGAAGAAATGGAAGATGATAAAATATTTGAGACTTTTAAAACAATGTTGTAAAATAAATAAAAAAGGAGAAAACAAAATGAAAAAAGAAAATAAATTGACTCGAAAAAGTCCATTTAGGAAAAGGACAATTGTAGCAAAAACACTCGATAGATATAGAGATGTCTTGCTTGCCGACAATATTTTAAATTATGAGTTTGTTGGTTTTTATCAAAGAGAATTTTTTATTTTTGATAATTTTTCTTCGTTTGCAATTGAATATAAAGGAGTGGTATATCCAACAATAGAACACGCATATCAATCATTGAAATTTGTTGACACGGCTCCTGAGATTGCAAAAGAAATTGCCGAGTGTCATTCGGCTGTTGATGCAAAAAGGATTGCTCGAAGAAATGTTGATAAACAAACTAAGGACTGGTTGAATATCAACATCAGTATAATGGAAACACTTTTAAGAGCAAAAATTGATCAGCATCCATATGTGAAACAAAAACTTTTAGAAACTAAGGATTTGATAATTTGTGAAGATTCGCCATATGATAGTTTTTGGGGAATAGGAAAAGACAGGAACGGAGAAAACTGGTTAGGCAAACTTTGGATGAAATTAAGAGATGAAATAAAAGAGTCTTTGGAATAGGAAAACAAACAATAAAAAAATGTGCTTGAATTCAAGCACATTTTTATTTAAATAATAGTAAAACGAATCTATTTAACGATGTATGTAAAAAATTTATAAATCGTGATTTTTTTAACAATTTAATAAAAATTGTTGAAAATTTGCATTTTTTTGCATATTTTATGTCGTTTTTTATTAATTATCAATATATCTCATTGTTTTTTTAAGAATTTGATTGTGTAATTTGTCAATATTTTTATTTGTTTTTATTACAATTACTGGAGCGTTTGAAGAGTCAATAACCATTTTTTGGGATGCCTTACTTCGTATGTCTTTACCTAGTTTGTTGTAATTTTTGGCAAGATTTAAAAAGAATATAAAATTTTCTTTTACCTTTCCTTCCTGTTTTAAACTAAATCTTCCTTTTTCTTCATCTCTTTGAAGAATTCTTTTGATTCTGACTTTTGTAGGGCATTTTAGATATAAAATAAGGTCAATATATTTAAAGGTGTCAGGATTTGAATGGAGAGAGCCAGTGATTATTAAATTTTTTGCTCCATTTATTTTTGCTAGAAGAAGTCTGTTGCTTTCCTCGATAGGGCGCATGACTTGAAACTCTGGAATTGTTTGTTTCCACTTATAAAAATCACTTTCTATGATGTCAAAGCCCAGTTTCTTACTTAAATATTCGCCGATTGTCGATGTGCCACTTCCGCTTGCACCCATGATATGAATAATCATTTTTCAATCCTTTTTTTGATAAAATTATTGATTTTTTTAATATTTTAATAAATTATAATAATAAATCTGATTTTTTCATTGCTTATAATTTTTTTCAGCAAAGAAAATTATGTTTTTATTATATAATATATTAATTAATTTTTAAAATGATTTTCTTCAACTGCAAATGGATTTTCTATTGTTTCTTTTATATTTGCTTTGTGATGCTCGGCAAGAAGGCGCTCTTTAAGTTCGGCGAGGCGAGGACTAAGGCTGATTGAGATTGTTTGAGCATTTGTCAGTCTTAAGTTTTCTTCTTTTAATGTTTCAATCTGCTTTGCCACAAATTCTCTTTTTTCTTCTGGAGTTTTAAAGTCATAGATTATCTTTCCGTTTTCCATCATTTTCTTTTTGATTTTGACTGGAGTGTAATCGGTCACTGTTGTATATTTCCAGGTTGAGTTTGGGTCTTTGATATTTATAGGACCTTTTGGTATTTTCTCGCCATAGAGTTTTACAACATCGGTCAAAATTTTTCCATCTTTATCATAAAGTCTGATAATATCTTTAAATCCAGGATTTGTCACTTTTTCAATATTGTCAGAAATTTTAATTTTTGGCACCAACGCTCCTTTTTCATTTTCAAGAGCGGTGAGTTTGTATACTCCACCAAAAACAGGTTCAGATTTTGCTGTGATAAGGTTTTCGCCTACGCCGAAAGTATCGATAGGGGCACCTTGTTTGAGAAGTTCTGAAATGAGATATTCATCAAGAGAATTTGATACGCAAATTTTTGTGTCATACATTCCAGCCTCGTCAAACATTTTTCTTGCTTGTTTTGATAGGTATGCAAGGTCTCCGCTATCAATTCTGATTCCAGCAAGTTTTTTGCCCATAGGCTCTAAAATTTCTTTTGCAACTTTGATTGCATTTGGCACTCCGCTTCCTAAAGTGTCATAGGTGTCAACAAGGAAGGTTGCCTTGTCTGGGAATGAAAGGGCATATGCTTTAAATGCTTCATACTCATTGTCAAAACTTTGAATAAAACTATGAGCCATTGTTCCTAAAACTGGGACACCAAATTGCATACCTGTCATTGTGCAGGCAGTCCCGACAGCACCTCCGATATAAGCGTCAAGGGCTCCTTCATTTGCAGAAGACTCACCATGAGCACGACGGGTGCCAAATTCCATAACTGCTCGACCTTGAGCCGACCTTACAATTCTGTTTGCCTTGCTTGTGACAAGTGAAGAACGATTGAGGATTGTCAAGAGTTTTGTCTCGACTATCTGTGCTTCGATGATAGGGGCTACGATAGTCAAAATAGGTTCATTTGGAAAAGTGACAGAGCCGTCTTGAACAGCATAGACATCTCCAGTGAATTTGATTGTTGAAAGATAGTCAAGATAGTCTTCAGTGAAAAGATTAAGACTTCTTAAATATTCAATTTCATCCTTTTCAAATTTAAAATCTCTTAAAAATTCGACTGCTGATTGCACATTTCCTGCAAGAGCGAAAGATGCTTTATCAGGACATCTTCTATAAAATAGGTCAAAGCAAGCCTTTTTGTTTTCCATACCTTGATTAAAGTATGCCTGACCCATTGTAAGTTCATAGAAATCAATTAACATATTATTTTTGTTGTTCATAATTTTCTCCTTTTTAATTTTTGTATTTCACAAAATGTAAATATTAGATTTTGATTGATTTTATTTATTTGTTCTTCTAAAATCAAATTTTCTTTGCTTTCTTATTAAATTTCTTGATTTTTTTTAATTTAAAATATTTTGATTCATTCTTTCTAATTCTTCTTTAATTTCTTTGTATCCTTCTGGAATTACATATTTGAGATAATCTGGATTTGTCCTTATATCTGTGCCGTGAACTGCGATTATGTCACGATCAATAGCGACAAATTCACATTCGGGAAAGTATTTTTCGTTGAGATTGCGATAAGTTTCATCTGCATATTTTGCGTCTATTTTTTCTTTTACAACATCTCTAAATCTTTTTGACCATTCTTCAAGTCCCTCGGGAAAACTTTTTAAGCCACTTTCATCAAGATATACAAACTTGATATTTTTGTTGTTTTCATAATGTTTTTCCAGCCATTTTAACCGTTGCTGGGGAGTAAAGTATGGGAAAGAGGTCTTTTCACATTTTTCTCTCAGTTTTTGTGGGTCTTCAGAAAGGACAATGATTGCTTTGTCACATTCCTGAAGGACTTTATCTATTACGCTGAGGTGACCTATATGTGGTGGCAGGAATTTTCCTACAAAACATCCTGTTTTTTTCATATATCTTCCTTTTTTGTTTGATTTTGATAATTTCTAGTTTTATTTTTATTTTTTATATTTTTGTTTTAATTTGTTTTAAGATTTTTATATTTTTATTGTTTGATTTGATAAACTAGCATTATTCGTTATACAAAAGATTTTCAATTTCTTTATCTTCGTATTCCTTGATTGTCTTTTCAAGTTCTTTAATTTTTTGTTTATAAATAAAATTCCTTAAACCATATTTACTTCTTGCACAGAATTTTCCATTGTCGAGAAGTTTCTCAAGTTCATCAAGTTTGACTGGCACAACTTCAATCTTTTCATTTCTTTGAAGATTTTGTTTGCCACTGATTTTGACCTCTGCTTCATAGAGTTCTGCTGTTTCATCGGTGAGTCCCAAAGATGTATAAGCAGAAGTTTCTGCACGCTTGATATGTTTGACTTCGGCTCCGATTTCTTCGCCCAGTTCTCTGATTGCGCTTGCTTTAGCATCTTCGCCTTCATCAACAAGACCGGCAGGAATTCCATATGCATAATCACCGATAGCACGCTTAAATTCTTTGATAAGATATACAACCATTGCGCCATTAACATAGGCATAAGGTATCATGTGGACGGCATCTGGCTTGAGAGAAGGCTCGATAATTTCAGGGAGTTTGCGTCTTGTCACAAATTCATAGTGAAATTGTCCTTGCTCATTTTCATAAGTCACTTCAAACATATTTAAAAATTTTCTGTCGGTAAGTTTTTTTACGCTGATAGGCTTAAGTGCCTTATTGTAAACTACATTGACCCCGATTTCTTTAAGTTCTTCCAAAGTTTTTGCATTTATTTCGTCTGCGTTATGGTTTGGTGCGTCAAATGTGTCAACGCAATTTTCTGAAATCGAAATTTTAGTGTCAATTCCATTTTCAACAAAATATCTTGTCAAACTTTGTGTAAGAGCACTTACGCAAATATCAGTGCAACATCCAGTGATTTCTATATTTTCAAATTGATAATTTTTCATGATTCTTTGCATTTCTTTTGTTTTGAAACCATTTGTTGTGTTTTTGTTTATTACAATCATGTCCTTTTCATAAATTTTAAGTTCGTCAACCAGTTCACACTCTTTGCTTCCTTCAATGCAGTGGGGTGGGAATAATTTGAATTCCTCATCATTTTCCTTATGTGTATCTTTAAATGCGATAATTAAATCTCCATTCTCTTTTGCCTTCTCAATCTTTTTTGCAATCGGTGGAACAATAGAGTTTATTCTTTTGTCAGCAAGTGCGCCTTTGTTTATAAATCCATTTACCATATCAACAACTATCAATAAATTTTTCATTTTATCCTCCTAAAAATAATGTATGTTTGATATCATCACTTTGATAATATCATAATAAAAATAATTTGTCAACTATTTTTTTAAAATTTATTGACAAAATATTATCAATGTGATAATATCAATCATGAAAGGAGAGATTTTTCTTTTAAAATGAATATAAAAAGGGGTATAATATGGACAAAAGAAATATAGTAAAAAATAATATAATAAATAATAAAGAAGGAATTAATAATATGAAAGAGATGAAAAATAAAAAGAAGATAGACATTGAAGAAATTGAAAATATCAAAGCATGGATTTCTAATTATATAAAAAGTGCCCATTCAAATGGGGTCATCTTAGGAATGAGTGGGGGCAAGGATAGTTTAATCACAGCAAAATTGTGTGTTGACGCTTTAGGCAGTGACAAGGTGCTGGGTGTAATTATGCCAAATGGAGAGATGAAAGATTGTCAGGTGGCGATTGATACTTGTAAATTATTAGGTATAAGATATTATAATATAGATATAAACAATCTTTATTCTGCTATGATTGACAACATTATGCCTATATTAAAAAAGGAAGACAAACCTCTTTCTACTGTCACAACATTCAATATTCCACCACGCTTTAGAATGGTAACTCTTTATTCCATCGCTGGAAGTATGGGCTATCTTGTAGCAAACACATCAAATCTTTCGGAAAGTATGGTCGGCTATACAACCAAATGGGGTGACAATGTGGGTGATTTTGCTGTGCTTGCAAACTATACAAAAGAGGAAGTTTGCCAAATAGGTCTTTTGCTGGGGCTTCCTGAAAATCTTGTAAACAAAGTCCCTGATGATGGCTTGACTGGAAAAACTGATGAAGATAAACTAGGTTTTAGTTATCAAGAACTTGACAATTTTATCAGGAATGGCAAAAAGGGTGAAAAATACGATATCATTTCAAAAATGCACGCATTATCTGAACATAAAAGGGTGGGAGTTGCAAAATATCCATATAATGATAAGAATTATTTTTATCAAGATGATGAAATTGAATTGTAATGATTAAAGAACTTGTGATATAATAAAAGAGAAAATATTATTTATTAGATTTGACAATAAATAAAAAATGGCTTAAATCTAATTAATATGATAATGATTTTTAAATTTAAAAAAAAGAATATTACTTTTAAGAGGTGACAATGCAAATATCAAACGACGACAAAAAGTTTTTAGAATTGTATTCTGACAGCAAATATCAAAAGCCTTCGGTGACTGTTGACGCTGTAATTTTAAGAATGATTGACAAGGAAAATGATAACTATCGAAAACTGCCTGAAAAAAAGTTGCAGGTGTTTTTGACATATAGAAAATATCCTCCTTTTGTCGACCATTATGCGGTTGTCGGCACTTTTATTGACTTAAATAATACGCTTGAACATACCTTAGATTTATGTGTGAAAAATAAAATTTCTTTAAATAATTTCTATAAAGAACAACTTTTCACTTTCGGTGATAAGCAAAGAGACCCCAGAACTCGTGTTTTGTCGGTGAGTTATTTATTGCTTACAAATGCAGAAGAAAGTTTAAGTAACGGCGAATGGTTTGATTTCGAGATTAAGCAAACAGAAAATAAAACTGAAGTTTTAAATGACGGTTATGCGGTGGAAAAAGATATAATAATTACTTTGAGAAATGGTGAAACTATATTAAACAATCATTTAAAATTGAAGATAAACTCAAGCGGTCTTAAAATGGAAAAAGTCCTTGAAATTGTTTCGTCAGATCTCGCTTTTGACCATATCAAACTTATTTATTTTGCACTTGATAGACTTAAAAACAAACTTGAATACACTGACATCGCTTTCAATCTATTGCCTCAAAAATTTACTTTGACAGAACTCAAAAATTGTTATGAAGAGATTTTAGGCACAAAACTTCTTGATGCAAACTTCAGAAGAAAAACATCTGACCTTGTTTGCCCGCTGAATGAGTTTACGGGAGAAAAGGGGCATAGACCATCTCAACTTTTTACACATAATCCAAACTGGGACAGAGATGCAAATTTTTAAGACTTATAATTCTTGATAAATTAAATCATTTTCAAAGACTTTCGTAAGTTTATTAAAATAATCAAATCAAATAAAACGAGAAATTAAAACATCTAAAAGTTAAAATTGATTATAATTTAAAATAAAATGGGATACTCTTTTCCTTTATATGTTTTTTATGTGATTAAAGAAATCAATTACTTTCTTTCCCTCTCGTTTATAAAAAACCTCCTTAAAAAAGGAGGCTTTTTTTCAGCGTAAGTTTATTAAATTGTTTTTATTGTCAAAGATAAAATTTAAGTTAAGATAAATTTGCAGAAGTAATTAAAGCAATACTTTCTTTAGGGCATTTTCTTGCCCCATTTTCATAATATGTTTTTTTATTGTCATATGTGCAAATTTAATTAATTAAAAATAAATCTTTTTGACAAAACTCAACCTTTTAAATAGATTAGTTTTATACAAGTATTTGAGTTTAAGATGCTTAGATTGATTGCTAATTGCTTTAAATTTTTATGCAATTAGGGTGTTTAGGTTGTTTTGAATAAGCATACAAAGTCGAGAATACTCTGGAATGTTGATTGTTTTTAAAAGATTTCCGATAAGTTCTATGCAAACTTTCAAACTTGCATTTTTACTCTTTTCTTCTATTAGTTCGAGGGGAGTTTCAAACAAAGAATAATAAAGATTTGATATCATCAGTTCGGTTTCGTCAAGAAGATTTAGTCTTGCTTCATCTTTCTCTTGTTCTTTAAGTAGAACAATGTTTTCATAAAGCAGTTGAATATTCTGCCTTATCTCGGGCAGTAGGGTGTTTTCCGCTTGAATGGTGGTCATGCTTTTAAATCCTCTCATGTTTGTAAGTTCATACTTTTGTGTAAGAATGTTATAACTACAAAAAAACTTGTGCATAGATTTCTCCTTTACACAAGTTTATATGTTTAAAATTTTTGTTTGGTGACTAAAAAATCAAATTTAGAAATGTTGTAAGGCTCGCATTTGTGTCAGACAATTCTCCCCATGCTCCTGGAATTTTCTTGAATATAGCAGGAATTGCAAGGTTGATAAAAAGCACCAGCACCAAAAGACAGGCAACACCGATTAATGTATTTCTAAGTCTGAAAAGTGCACCCTTTCTTTTTTCCTCATTTTCACTCTTTGCAAGGTTGACACCTAAAACGATTGCATAGACAGAACCAGCACCGCCAACCACAGCCAAAATTGCATATAAGATATTTGGCAATACCTCATAAACCTCATTCATCCATGCATAATTACCTAGCCACACTGCTTTTAAAAGAAATTCAGGCATGAAACTCTCTCCTTTTTAGAGTATTTTAACACATTTTTATATTTTATGCAATTAAAATAAGAAAAATCTTTGACTTATCTAATTTTTTTTAGAATCTATGAAGGTGAGTAAAGCGCTATGTCGAAAATATAAAAAACGATATCAATATTTTGCCACATTTAAGCAATTTATGTTGAGGGTGGTTAATGAAAGAGAAATTGGTTAATGAAAAAGAAAAATGAAAATATCATAGAAAATGTTTAAAAAATAATAGGATTTGAGGAGGGGGGGGGTAAAAGCACGATGTTTTTAGTTGTTATGATGTAAAAAAATCACATCTGTTTAGATGTGATTTCTATCTAGTTACGCTTTTAAAAGTGAAAGAATAGGTTTAATTGCATGTATCATTCCCTGGTCAGGTTTGTTTTCTGGAACATCAAGAGCATCTGGATTAATAAAAGCAGAAATTAATGCTGGCAATGCAACGTTGAAGATTACGATTAATGCAAGAGTTACACCGATTGCAATGAACACAGTGATAAGGTGTTTTTTTGCGTCATCACGTTTGCCTTGATCTTCAGCACGAGCAAGTTGAACGCCCAACCAAATTGCATAAATTGCACCGATTGCACCAACAATACCTAAAACTACCCAAAGAATAGTGCTTATGATACCAAATGTTTTTGATAAAAGTATACGAGTATTGTCATCTCCTTTGAAAAATTCATTAAAGTAGGCAGACCAACTAGATACTATTTTCTTAGCAAGTAAAAGATTCATATTTCCCTCCTTTTTATTTAAAAGCGTTTGCTTTTTAATTACAAACTCATAATAACATAAAATATAAAAAAAGTAAAACGATTTTAAGCAATTTTTTATTTTTTTTAATATTATACAATTTTTTATGTGTTTTTATTCAGTTTAAGAGATATTTTAAGTTTTAACAAATATAATTTTTTAATTTAAATTTATGAGATATTTGCTTTTTAAATTATTTTAAGTGAAATATCATAAATTTCTATTGAAATATTCTCATATTTAATTTTTTAAAGATAATAAAACTCTCATTTCACTTGCGTTATTCCTCTTAAAAAAACAACTCATATTGCGAGTTGTTTTTATCGAGATTAAAGAGGCATAAAGATGCTTGCTTTAAATGGTAATATTTTAGAAGAAAAGATTGTTTTGACCTGGGCAGGTGTTTTGATGACAACATGAGTTGTTCCAGCCATTGTTTCCATTGCCCAGTGCAAGCAAGAGAAGAAGCAAAAAGTTTGTGTTTGTGTTGAGATTTGTGTCGGTTGCATTTGTGATGACTGACAAAAGCAGTGCAAATAATATTTGATTGTTCATAAATCCTCCTATTTTACAAAATATTATATTCTTCGACAAAATAATTGTAATAATTATTTTGCTTCTTCTTTGGATTTTTGTCACAATATATATGACTATATTAATCGAAGGGGAATTTCGATTTTCCTTAATATTTATGAAAATTTTGGAGGTTGTGTGATGGAAAGAGATGAAAAAATGGAAAAGTTTTTATTGCTTACAGAAAGAAATAGGCGAGAAATTCTTTCTGCTTTGCCACAGGAGAGGGAGATAAACAAACTTGCTGACTATTTTCAAAATTTTTCTGACCAGACACGAATCAAAATTTTGACATGTCTTTCTATGATGAATATGTGCGTCAATGACCTTTCCACAGTGCTAGGGATAAATCAGACTACAATTTCACACCAACTTAAACAACTCAAAGATCAAAATTTGGTGTCTTATAGAAGAGATGGAAAGATACTTGTTTATTATTTACTTGACAGCAGTGTCAATGATATGATGATGTATGCAATAAACACCTTTTAAAATTTTCATTTTTCTTTATTATTGTTGACTTTTTTAAGATAAAATGTTATAAAAACTTAAGGAGAAAAAATGAAGAGAGTAATTTTATCATTGAATGAAATGTCTTTTGATTTGCCAAATGGTTGGAGCATAACAAAAGATAAATACAAATTGTCAAATGGACAGGGATTTATAAACAAAGAAAACTATCTTTCAGAAAGCGGTCGAGTGATTTCTTTCTTTGAAATTCATCGTGACCCAGAAGAATTTTTTGAATATTATCAAAAACTTTTAAACGATTATACTCATGTCACAGATGATTTTTCAAAGGAAAGGCAACTTACATTGCAATTTAATGATTTTGAATTTCCTGCATATATCATCAAAGGTATAAATGATAAAGTAATTTATACTTTGCAAGTTTTTGTTGATTGCGGTGATTGTCTCGGATGTTTTATGGTTATGATTGAAAACTTTTCGGCAAGTTTTAAAGATATGATTAAAAATGATGAGGGCGTGAAAGCAATCACACAGATATTAAGGACGATAGAATAATGAAAAAAATGCTTTTGCATAGTTGCTGTGCGCCTTGTAGCACAGCGGTAATTGATGTGCTTAAAGATGACTATCAACTCACAATTTTTTATTATAATCCAAACATAGACACTGATGAAGAATACAGGCATAGATTAGAAGAACAAAAGAGATATTGTCATATGCTGGGAATTGAAGTGATAGAAGAGGGACATAATAGTGAAGATTTTTTAAGCAAGGTTGTCGGGCTTGAAGACCAGCCAGAGGGCGGGGCGAGATGTCCGGTATGTTTTAAACTTAGACTTGCCAGGACTGCACAGAGGGCTAAAAAAGACGGCTTTGACTGTTTCGGCACAACACTTTCTGTCTCTCCACATAAAAACGCAGATGAGCTAAATGCAGTTGGAAAAGCGGTTGAGAAAGAGGAAGAAATTGAATTTATTGAGGGAAACTATAAAAAGAAAGATGGCTATAAAAAAAGCATAATTCTTTCAAAGGAATTTGGTCTATATAGACAAAATTATTGCGGATGTAAGTTTTCAAAAGAAGGGAGATAGATTTGTATAGGGATTTGAGTTACAAATATTTCAAAGATGAAAAGAAAGAGAAATTATCAAATAAATTGTTCTATAAATTTTTGATAGTCTTATTTGTCTTTTATTTTTTTGTCATCATTTGCATTCAAACATTTTTTACAAACTATACATATATTACAATTTTAGGGCAAAGTATGCAACCACTCCTCAACAAAAATCCTGTCTATATAGATTTTCAGGATTATGACACAAAGCAATATGTATGCGATGGCGTTTATGTGAAATTGACTCATGATGTAGATTATGGTGATGTTATCATTATTGACAACAGAAATGCGACGAGAAGAGATACAGTTATTAAAAGAACAATGGGGTTGGGCGGAGATTATGTTTCCATTGTCAAGGTTGAATCAGAATGGCAATGGACGGGAGAATATCGTTTTATGCGAGTAAAGAAAAATTCTCCTACAGTTGAAATCTTAGAAGAAGACTATATTCTCGATTATGATGAATGGAGTGAAGACCCAGAAATAGAAGTTGATAATGGTGAATATAGCGTTTATTATGATAATGACTTTTTCAAGACCTGTCATGCAACAGGAATGGAGCGAAAGACTTTTAAAGTAAGTTTAAATGGTGGGAAAAGTATGTCAGATGTGACATTTTTTAAAGTCCCAGAAAATCATGTGTTTTATATGGGTGACAACAGGGCACATTCAAATGATTCAAGACATATGCCGGGGACAATGCCTTTAGAAAAAGTAGTGGGAAAAGTTGTTGAAATTGTGCCAAAAGGCACACCATATCCAGGTAATAAAGCATGGTGGCTAAACAGGGCGGTTGGCTTTATAAATGTTTTGTGGAAGGAAACTTTGAGATTCTTTGGTGCTAATGTAGGACTATAAAAAATTTTATTTACATCAAAAAACGCTTGAAAATCTATTTATATTATGTTATAATAATTACGATGGTTATATACCAAAAAAGGAGATTAATAGATGAACAAACAACAATTTATTAAAGCGTTCGCTGAAAAGGCTCAGTTTACACAAAAAGATGCAGGGCTTGCTTTTGAAGCAATGGCAGAGACTATTGCAGAGACTCTTAAGAATGGTGAAAAAATCCAAATTGCAGGTTTTGGCACTTTTTCAATGAAAACTAAGTCAGCAAAAGAGGGTATCAATGCTCTTACAGGAAAACCAGTTTCAATTCCTGAAAGAGATGTGCCAGTATTTAAATTTGGTGATAGTTTTAAAGAAACTGTTTCAAAAAATTAATCAAAAAGTTGTGGACAATCTGTCCACGATTTTTTTATTAAAGATAAAAAATAAAGATAAAAAATAAAGATAAAAAATAAAGATAAAAAATAATTTTTAAGCAAAAGAAAAGAGGAAATATGAAAAAAACATATCATTTGATATGTTTTTATTTAAAAAATTTGTCAAAACTGAATTTTATTCCTCATTGATAGAAATTTCAACATAGCCTTGAGGGTAAGAACATAGCGGACAATTTTGCCATGCAGTTTTACGACTTTCACTATATCCACAATTTGAGCAAACCCAGTCAAAACTTTTTTCGCTTTTATAAAGTTTTTCATTATCAAACTCATCGGCAAGAAACTTGAGTATCTTTGCGTCTGCGAGATTTACCTTTGAGATGTTTAAAAAGGCCTCTTCAACTGCAAAAAAACCTTCATCATGTGCAATCTTTGCAAAATGTGGAAAGATGTTTTTTCCTTCATTTTCTTCAATTTCGCTTGAAATTAAGAGACTTGTATCAAGAATTTGTTGTTCAAAAGGATAACCCGCTTCTATATTTATATTATCCTTTTCTTCTTCAATATTGTCAAGCATAAGTTGATATAAAACTGAGGCGTGTGCCATTTTATGTTTGGCGATAGTTTTGAGTTTGTCACTTATTGCATTAAAACCCTCACTGACAGCGGTTTTTGAAATAAATTGATATCTCGCTCCGTCTTGACAGATGCCAGCAAATGCTCTTGCCAAATATTCTTTTGTCTTACTCTGATTAAAATCCATAACTCCTCCTGGTGAAAAAATAGTTTATAAATTATTTTGGCTTTTCAATAAAAAAATATTCAAATAAAAGATTTTATTTTGTTTGCTTTTTTTTGCTAAAGATAGTAAAATAATTGTAAACATAAAATAATTGTAAGAATGTTTTGTTGTTTTAGGGGGCGTAAATATGGATAAAAAACTTTCACAACATAATAGCCAAAGTTATCACTATGAATTTGTTGGTTTTACCGATTTTAAAAAGGTTTTGAATGACCTTAATAAACATCTTCCTTATTATAGATTTGAAAAAATTGCCAAAAGACATTCGCAAGAAATTTTTTATGATATAAAAAGTCATTTGCTTGCCGATGCAGGAATAGCGATTTCTAAATGGACAGAGGACGGGGAATCTTCATTAAATATCAGAAAAATATATAGCGTGAAAGAACTTAATAAACCCAGCGAAAAGTTTTTGTTTGGAATGTGCAGTTATGATGAACAGCCAAAAGATTATTCCTATCAAATGGCAAGTATGATAGAAAGTTCTTTCAAAATGCCATTTTCAACTGACACAGAAAGTATAATAAAACAGACAGCGCCTATCATTGAAGTTGTGATTGTTTCTGACAAATATCAAATTATTTGTGGGACTGGATATCGTGCAATTATGCAGTATGAGACTGTTGTTTATAAAGATTTGAAAACAGGGAAAAAAGAAGAGCGGGTGGGAATGACTTTCAAGTTTCCTATTGACGAACGTCCAGAAAAAAATGAAATATTATCAACTATAGAGAGAAAAATAAAAGGACTTGTTTTAAATAATATTTCTCGATTTGAAATTGCTAAAAAATTACTCTTTGCTCAGCCTGTTGAAAATGTCGTAAGAGAAACAACTGAAGTTGAAGAGCCAGATAATAAATAAAATTTAAAAGTATATCAATTTGATATGCTTTTTTTTAGAAACGAGAGGAATAACACGAATGAAATGGGTGTTTTCTTTAGAAACGAGAGGAATAACACGAATGAAATGAGTGTTTTATTTAGAAACGAGAGGAATAACACGAATGAAATGAGTGTTTTCTTTAGAAACGAGAGGAATAACACGAATGAAATGAGTGTTTTCTTTAGAAACGAGAGGAATAACACGAATGAAATGAGTGTTTTCTTTAGAAACGCAAGAATAACACGAATGAAATGAGTGTTTTCTTATAAATTATAAAAAAGAGTGTTTTAAGGTGATTTTGTTTATGTATTAAAAATATTTGTTGCAATAAAGATTAAACAAATCAAGTTATCAATATTTTTTAAATCATCTAAAATTTTAAGTCTTTTTTATAAAATCATTCTCTTTATGATTTGTATATTCTAAAATCTGGGCTTGTCACATAATTTTAATATATAAAAGGCTTGTCTTTTTAAATATGATTAAGGAGAATGACTGTAAAAGTCAAAAAAGTAATTTGGTCAAAAAAAATCTTAAAACTTCAACTAAATTTTTTTATGGAATAGGTGGACTGGGTTATAGTTCTATGTCACAGACCCTTAATAGTTTCATTATGTTCTTTGCTACAGCAGTTATGGGGATTTCTGGTTCTTTGGTTGGTATTGCAATTGCTATTTCATCACTTTGGGATGGGGTCAGTGATCCATTGATAGGTCATCTTTCTGATAATACTAAAAATAAATTTTTTGGCAAAAGACTGGGTTTTATGTTTTTTGGTATTTTTGCCATTGCATTAATAAACATCTGCATTTGGTCGATGCCTGCTTCCTTGCCTGAGATGGGAAAGTTCTTTTGGCTTTTGATCGGTATGCTTGCAATAGAGAGTGCAAACACCTGTTTTGGGACTCCATATTCTGCTCTTGCCATAGATATTGCCCCTGACTACAATGAGCAATCAAAAATTCAAGGTTTTAAAACAGTTTTTAATATTATCGGAATGATTTTGCCAAATATTTTGATGTATTTTTTCATGTCTTCAATTTCACTTAGTATTCAAACGGGTTTTACTCAACAAGGATATATAAAAATTGCTTACATTAATTCATTTTTGCTTATTAGTTTGGGGCTTATTACAATATTGTCTACACTGAGACATGTAAGAAAAAACCAAATATATAATATAAATGTGCCTAAAGAAAAGTTTGAATTTGCAAAACTAATGACTGGTTATTTCAGTGTTTTAAAGAAAAAGGATTTTAGGGCGGTGATTTTAGGTTATTCCTTTGCCACTATTGCATCTTGCTTTTTGACTTCTGTTGGAATGCATCTTTTCACATATTGTTATCATTTTTCAAGCACTCAAATTTCTTTTGTTTTGATTTCACTGTTTGGTGGAGCGATAGCCTCTCAGCCTTTATGGGTATATTTGTCAAAAAGAATGGAGAAAAAGAGAGCACTTATAATCTCTTTGTCGACAATAGTGTTTGGAATATTTATGACTGTTGTTACTTTTTTGTTTAGAGATTATATTCCAAACGAAGCAATGTTTTATATCGCAATTATTTGTCTGATTTTTTGCGGAATAGGTGCTGGTGCAATGTATTCGATACCTTTTTCAATGTATGCCGATGTTGTCACTTTAGAGCAGTTTAAAACTGGACAAAACAGCGCAGGGGCATATACTGGTTATTTCACATTTACCTATAATCTTGCAAATTCTATTGCTCTTCTTATTGTGGGATTTTTGCTTGATTTAATTAAATTTGATTCCACTCAGCCTGTTCAAGCAATGTCTGTGCAAAGTGGACTGGGAATGATTGTATTCTTTGGTTGCACAATCTTCTTTGCTTTGGCAATCATGGTTTTTTCAAAATTTTCTGTCAAAAGAGCGGATGTTTTAAAAATTCAAATGAAAGAAATGAAAAAAACTAAAAATAATGATTAATAAATTTAAAACTGCTAATTCTAACAAGAGAGGTAGTTATGAAGTTTTTAAAATATTCATTTCTTTTGGCTTTGGTCATTGTCTGTTTTTCGCTTTGTGGTTGTCAAGATAAAAATCTTATTCAACCAAATATAGAAAGGGACAATTATAATACTGGTGGAAATTTGACTTTTGTTTATGATGAAATTTCTCATGTTGCAACTTTTGGTGGTGAAGGAGAGGTTGTTCAGTTTTATGAAGAAGATATTGCAAAGGGTTGGGATGAAAAGGGAAATCGAATAGGCTTTCAAATCGCAATGCCTAAAGGTGATATAGAATATAAAACTGGAAGTGCATATTTTGAAGATAAAAAACTTAATCTTAATGATATTGTTAAATTGCAAGAAGGTCAAAATATGATTGCAATTTTTCAACCTATAATAAAAAAAGATAAAGAAAAATATACTCTAAAAATAACCTGGGAAGACGGCAAAAATGAACAAATCTATCACATTGTAATTGCATCAGGCACTTATTTTATGGAGCAAACTTTTGATGATAGCAAATTAGAGAAATAATAATAACAGTAGGTTTTTTAAAATTGTTAATTAAAGTTTTAAAAAATTTATAGAAGAATTTGCCTATCTAATAATCAAAATTTTTGTTTTAATTGAAAAAATGAATAAACCACCGATAAATTCGGTGGTCTATTTTGTTGTTTTTGCTTGTTGTGGTTTTTTATGCCAACTGAATTATTGAAAGATTTGCGCCTGCACCTGCTTGCAATACCGCTGCTGCAACAAGGCCGAATAATTGCAATGAAATAGTAGAACCTGCAGTTAAGTTTACTATTACACTGTTATTGAAACTTGAAAGTGTAAGCAGAGGTTGTATTGTAGATGGAGCATAAGCGGTTCCATTTATCATAATTCTAGAGCCAGCAGCAATTCCAGCGGTTAAATGAATTTCGTAGTTGATTTGATATTTGCCCGCTGTTGCAACAGTGAATACTGTGTTTGCTCCATTTGGGGTAATTCCTGCTGTTGTAATTTGATTGCTAGGGAGGGCAATGTCAGTTCCTCCTAAAACTACTGCGATTGTTGGTGAAGTAGTGTTTCCAGCAAAAGCAGAATTTGCAGTAATGTTTGGGCCAGTCGCACCAGTAGGGCCTGTGGCACCTGTAGGACCAGTTGCACCAGTTATACTTAAACCATTAGCACCGGTAGGACCAGTAGGACCGATTGCGCCAGCAACGCCGGTAGCCCCAGTTGGACCAGTAGGACCTGTAATGCTTGCACCTGCAACGCCAGTTGCACCCGTAGGACCAGTAGGACCAGTCGCACCTGTAGGGCCTGTGGCTCCAGTAGGACCGGTTGCACCAGTTATACTTAAACCATCAGCACCGGTAGGCCCAGTAGGACCGATTGCGCCAGCAACACCGGTAGCCCCAGTTGGGCCAGTAGGACCTGTAATGCTTGCACCTGCAACGCCAGTTGCACCCGTAGGACCAGTAGGACCAGTCGCACCTGTAGGGCCTGTGGCTCCAGTAGGACCGGTTGCACCAGTTATACTTAAACCATCAGCACCGGTAGGGCCAGTAGGACCGATTGCGCCAGCAACACCGGTAGCCCCAGTAGGGCCAGTAGGACCTGTAATGCTTGCACCTGCAACGCCGGTTGCACCGGTAGGACCAGTAGGACCAGTCGCACCTGTAGGGCCTGTGGCTCCAGTAGGACCAGTTGCACCAGTTATACTTAAACCATCAGCACCGGTAGGACCAGTAGGACCGATTGCGCCAGCAACACCGGTAGCCCCAGTTGGGCCAGTAGGACCTGTAATGCTTGCACCTGCAACGCCAGTTGCACCCGTAGGACCAGTAGGACCAGTCGCACCTGTAGGGCCTGTGGCTCCAGTAGGACCGGTTGCACCGGTTATACTTAAGCCTGTAGGACCAGTTGGTCCGGTTGGACCTTGAGGACCAGGGACGCCTTGAAGACCTTGAACACCTTGAGGGCCAGTAGGACCTATTAATCCGTTTGCACCAGTTGCGCCAGTTGCACCCGTAGGGCCAGTTGCACCAGTCACACCTGTTATGCTAGGACCGGTTGCGCCTGTAGGACCAGTCGCACCTACAGGGCCTGCAGGACCAGTTGGACCTTGAGGACCACGTGGACCAGGGATAGGTAGCGGTTGATTATCGCAATGGAAGTGTTGACAGCAATTAGGACGCCAACCACAACATCTATTGTTTCCATTAAAAAAAGTCATAATTTTATCCTTTTAGGCAAGACAAAAGCCTGCCTATTCACATACTATTCAATAAGCACAGAAAATGTTTTGAATAATATCAAATTATAAAAATTATGCAAAAATTATTATTAATAAATAAACAATATACTTTATATTAATATCAAAATATCAAATTATATTAAGCATTTTGGTTTGATGTGTTTGTAAGGCTTTGCTTTAAACTTGAATTTTTTGAAATTTGTAAAGACTTCAATGTTTAATATTTGAGATTTGTCTTCAATTTTATATTCTAATGGAATTATTTTTGTTTCATTTGCCTTCAAATAGACAGGGAAATTATTTATGATTTTGTTGTTTATATGCACTGATATTATGCTGAAAGGGGAATTAGATTTGTTTATGATCATAAGAGAAATGTCATTTGGAAAATTATAAAAATGTTTTGCGAAATATGGCTCAATAAAAATGTATTTAAATTTGGGAAGATTTTTGAGGGTATAAACCAAAGGAACAATAAAAACAACAATAGATAAAATCAAAGCAAAAATTGCTAAGATATCTGTCGTTTTTAAAGAATTAAATTTATCAGCGTCTAGTTTTATATAAAAATAAAAGTTTGGCATAAAAAAACTCATTTTAAAATATCACTGCCTCATCTTGTCGAAAACTATGTATTTTTAATCAGTATTTAAAAGTATAGTAAAAGAAAATTCATAAGTCAAACATTTTTGTAAAATATTTTACAAAATATCTCTTAAATAAAAAAAAGTGTGTTGATGAATGTGGAAATAATATATTTTATATAAGTTTTTTGACTGAGAAAGAAAATATTTATTTTGTGAAAAAAGACAGCAAATTTGCCGTCTTTATGTGATTGTTATAAGTTTATATAGATTTGCATTTTGAAATGAAAAATTTATTGAAAAAGTTTTTTGTGGCAGACTGCTTTGCAAATAAGCACAATATTAGATTTTACAATCCCGAAACTATCTTGAAAAAAGAAAAATACGCAACCTATAATTATGGTGCGTAATTTTTTGGTAGCCTCAAGGGGAATCGAACCCCTGATTCCGCCGTGAAAGGGCGATGTCTTAACCGCTTGACCATGAGGCCTTAAAAATCATTTTATTTTTATTACTTTTTAAGTATACTCAACTTAAATTGCTTTGTCAAGGGTTTTTTATATATTTTTTCACAAATATTTCAATTTTTTTCTATGTTCTTCTTGCAATAGCGCAAGCATAGATGTTTTTTGCTTTATGTAATAGATTTGCACAAGTTTCAATAGTCGCACCAGTTGTAATAATATCGTCTACAATCAAAATGTTTTTATCTTTGATTGCTGAATTGTTTAAAAGCATAATTGAATTTTCTAGATTTGTTTGTCTTTCATTATAGTCTAAAAGTTTTTGATTTTTAGTTTGGACAATTTTATAAAGCACATCTTCAACTGGTTTTGAGGTCAGTTTACTAAGTTCATTTGCAAGAATTTTTGCTGGATTATAACCTCTTTTCTTGATAGCATCTTTGTGTGAGGGAACGGGGACAATAATATCAAACTCCACCTCTTCAATTTCCAGACGCTGGGCAATAAAGGTGGCAAAACTTTTTGCCAAATATTTTGCGCCATCACTTTTATATTGTAAGATTGCCTTTCTGACGACACCGTCATATCTAAAAGGGGCATATGCTTTCTTGAAACTTCTCTTTTTCCTCTTGCAATGATCACAAACATTGTTGCCTTCTTTTATTAACGTATCGCAAACTTGACAACGATTGCCTTCATTGAAGATGTTATGATTTAGACAATCTTTGCATATATAATCAGACGGAATATCACGACCACAAAATATGCACTTAAAATTGTGTGGAAAAAGTGTATCTAAAATTATATCTTTAATTTTTATAAATTTTGCTTTTAAGTTCATGTTCATATTTTATTTTTGTGTAGTTTTAAACTTTTTTGTTGTTTTCATCTTGAATAAGATAATATTATAATAATGTAGTAAGCGGTGAGAATATTAATAATGCAATTTGTTACTACTTAATCAAACAGTTCACGAATTTTTTTGTCGCAAGCAATCAAAAAATCTTTAAGCAAGGTGAATCTTTGCACAGTATAATTGTTTGAAACCATACGCTTTAGATTTTTCTGCTCACCGACAATGACCACCATTTTTTTTGCACGAGTTACGGCAGTGTAGATGAGGTTTCTTGTCAAGATCATGCTCGGTCCTGCTATGGCAGGAATAATGACAATGTCAAATTCAGAGCCCTGACTTTTGTGTATGGTGATGGCATAAGCAAGTGAGAGTTGATTTATCTCAGTGCGAGGATAAAGGCATCTTCTTCCGTCCTCAAAAGTCACCACCATTTCTCCAGTTTGAAAATCAATGAGTTCTACATAGCCTATGTCACCATTGAAAACGCCTTCTCCTTCTTCTTCGATAAATCCAACCTTTTTCTTCCATATGAGATTATAGTTGTTTGCTGTTTGCATGACCTTGTCACCAGTTCTGAAAATGGTGTCACCAACTACAAGTTCCATTTTTTGAATTGAAGGTGGGTTGATTGCCTCTTGCAAACTCTTGTTTAGATTGTCAATTCCGCAAATTCCGGCTTTTAGTGGCGCAAGCACTTGAATCTGTTGGGAGGAAAGGCCGGTGAATTTTGGAAGCCTTCGGACAACCATGTCAACGATAGAATTTTTCATCGCACCGATGTCTACTCTTTCCTCAAAAAAGAAATCTTTAGAAGAATTGTCAATATATGGCATCTTTCCAGAATTTATGAGATGGGCATTTGTGATAATAAGACTGTCATCACTTTGTCTGAAAATTTTTGTAAGCATGGAAACTTTTACAATTCCACTTTTTATAATATCATCAAGCACATTTCCAGCACCTACGCTAGGAAGTTGGTCTTTATCTCCAACTAAAATAAGTTTGCAGTCTCGTGGCAGTGCCTTGCAAAGATGATTCATAAGTGCGACGTCAACCATTGATACCTCATCAACAATGACAGCATTGACTTTGAATGTGTTGTTTTCATTATAAACAAAACGGCTTATTGCGTTTATGTCGCCAGATGCAACCTCAAGTGCTCTGTGTATGGTTTTTCCTTCTTCGCCTGTGCTGTCAGAAAGTCTCTTCGATGCTCTGCCGGTAGGGGCAAGAAGCAGGTATTTTTGGTTGTTTTGCTTTAACAATTCTATGATACATTTGACAATGGTTGTTTTTCCTGTTCCAGGACCGCCAGTAATTACTGACACACCATTGTTGATGGCACTGATTATTGCATTTTTCTGCTCTTGATGAAATTCAATATTGTATTTTTCTTCAAAGTGTTTGATTTCATCATCAATGTTTTTGGTTTGATTTAGTATAGAACTATTTAAAAGTGCAAGTTTTTGAGCAACCGCTGTTTCATAAAAATAATACTTTGAAGGGACTATGATTTCAGAGTTGTTATGCCACATTGTCATGACGGATTTGTCAAGTGTGAGATTTGAAAGGGCATCGTCAAAAAGTTGAGGAGAAGAATCAAGGTCAAGTTCAAGAAGTTGTGCTGACTGAGTAAGAAGCATATTTTTGGGCAGGTAGGTGTTTCCAGTTTTTTCAACTGAGGCATTCAAAGTATGAATAATTCCTGCTCTCACTCTATATTCGCTGTTTGAGGCAATACCGATTGACTTAGCAATTTTATCAGCAGTGGAAAATCCGATTCCGTTTACATCTTCAACTAAGCGGTATGGATTGTTTTTGACAATGTCAATAGTCTTGCTTCCATATATCTCATAGATTTTAAGAGACATATTTGTTGTGATATTATATTTCTGAAGAAACATTACAGCATTTTGCATTTTTTTAAGTTCTTTAAATTTTTCACCTATTTCAAGTGCCTTTTTCATTGAGATATTTTTTACTTCCGCTAAAGACGATGGGGAAAACTCAATCACATCAAATGTTTGATCTTTAAAATGCTTGACGATGTTTTTGGCAGTTGCAGGGCCAACACCTTTGATAAGGCCAGAAGAAAGATATCTTTCTATTCCGGCAAGAGAGGTTGGCAGAATCACTTCATATGAAGTGAAGGCAAACTGATATCCATATTTTGAGTTGTTGACATATTCTCCTTCAAGCGAAAGATTTTCACCCACGCTTGCATTGACGAGTTTGCCAACACAAGGCACAGAAGTGGATTTAAAGTCAAGTAAAAAAACAGTATAACCATTTTGGTCATTCCTAAAAATTATTTCTTCAATAGGTCCTTCGATTTGCATGATTATATTTTAATATCAATCAACCTTAAAAATCAACTAAAAAACACTTGCAATTCAAAAAAAATTTTTATATACTATAAGAGAGACCAAAAGAGGAGATTTTGAAAGGTCAAGATTTGTGGTTAAATGAAATTTTGTTTATTCTTTATTCAAATAAAAATTCATTAAGTAATCAAAAATATTGACTTTTCAAATTAAATAGAAATAAGAGAGAATTATGAAAAGAGCGAGCAATTTAATAGAAATTGAATCTTTACTTGAAAATGTGATGAAAAAAAATTGTAAAAGTGGTATTTTGCGAATGAAAATACTTTTCTTTAGTCGTCTTTATGAAAATCTTTCAATAAGTATGATAATTGAAAAGTTGGGCATTCAAAAGACAAACTTTGCACTCATGAGTTCTTCGCTTGAAAAAGAGGGATGTCTTATAATCAAAAAATCACATCTTGATAGAAGATGTAGAATTATTGAACTGACAGAAAAAGGCAATGCAGAACTTGATGAATATTTAAAAGAAATCGACAAAATTCTGGGTGCTACTTCGCCAGAACTTGACTATGCAATAGAAATTTTAGGCAAGTATTTGAACAAATTAATTTAATAAATTTTAAAAATTACGATAAAAAATAAGAAAATATCGTATTTTTAATCATATAAATAATGTATGAATAGATAAAAACCAAATGAAAATTGCTTATCTGCTTATTGATTTGATTTTTTATATTTTTAAGAAAATTTAATAAAAAATCACAAAAAAATGATAAAATTATTAAAAAAATAGGCAATTTAATTAAAAAAGGGGAATTATGATTAAATTTTATAACACTTTGACTAGACGAAAGGAAGAGTTTAAACCACTGGAAGAAAATAAGGTTAAGATGTATGCCTGCGGAATAACTGTCTCTGGAAATGCCCATATAGGTCATCTTTATCAAGCGATGATATATGATATTATAAGAAAGGTGTTTGTCAAGAATGGTTTTGAAGTGACTTATGCTCGAAATTATACTGATATAGATGATAAAATCATCGCAAAAGCAAATGAAATGGGAGTTGACTCACATAAATATGCACAAGAGATGATTGAAAAAATAAATGACGAAATGAGTTATTTTCAAGTTGACGAACCTGATATTTGGCTTAAAGCGACAGAAAATATCGGAAATATCATCAATTTTATTGAAAAACTCATAAAAAAAGGCTACGCTTATCCTACTAAGAATGGTGATGTTTATTTTTCAGTTGAAAAATTTCATAAATATGGTGCTCTTTCAAATAGAAATTTGGAGGATGCTAAAAATGGCTATAGAATTGATAATGATGAAGAAAAAGTAAACCCTCTTGATTTTGCACTTTGGAAGAGTGCAAAAGAAGGTGAGCCTTTCTGGATTTCTCCATGGGGGAAGGGGAGACCAGGCTGGCATATAGAATGCTCGACCATGAATATGCAGGCTTTTGGTGAACAGATTGACATCCATGGTGGTGGAAGAGATTTGATTTTTCCACATCATGAAAATGAAATTGCACAAACTGAGGCTCTGACAGGAAAGCAATTCTCAAAATATTGGATTCACAATGGACTTATCAAAGTTGAAGGTCAAAAAATGAGCAAAAGTTTGGGCAACACCATCACTCTTGAAGAACTTAAAGAAAAATATCATCCTGAAGTTGTAAAGTTTGCACTTCTTCAAAATAGTTATCGAAGTGATATAAATATTACTGAGGCAAACTTCAAACAGGCAGAAAAACATATCAATAATTTTTATCAAGTTTTTGCTGAAATTGAATCAAAATTTGATATAAATCAAGAAAATTTTGAAGAAAAATTCCAAAAAGATGTGTTTGATGCCATGAATGATGATTTCAACACACCAAAAGCATTGTCTTATTTATTTGAAATATTTAAGATTATGCAAAAGAAAATTGATGACAATGATGAAAGTGTTGTAAGGGATTATTTAGGCGTAAAAAAGGCATATAAAGACTTAGGGCTTTTCGTCAACAATTCAAAAGAAGTGCTTGATTTTATTAAGCAGAAAAATAAAGATGAAATTCCACAAGATATAATAAACCTTGCTCAAAAAAGGTGGCAGGCAAAGAAAGACAGAGATTTTGCTTTGGCTGACAGTTTGCGTGGAGAACTTCTTGAGAAAGGATATGTTGTAAAAGATAGCAAAGATGGTTTTGAAATAGAAAAAATTTAGATTATGTAGTGAAATAATTTCATTATCATAAATTAAATTATAGTATTCTTTTTAAATTGAAAAAAGGGTTTAAAAGCAAGACAATAATTTTGTTTAGTTGGGTTAAAATAAACAGGTTTATGCCATTTGCGATAAATTGAAGTGCAAATTATTGCACTTTTTTTATAGTAGATATTGACTTTTGTAACAAAATTGTATATAATAATGATTATAAGGTGGAGGATGATATGAAAAAATCAATGGATAAATTGATGGAAAAATTTAATTTAGCAATTAAGAATAAAGATGTTGCCACTTTGACACAAATTGTTTATAGCAACAAATTAGATTTGAATATGCCTATAAATGAAGAGGGTGATACGCTTCTTGTTTGGTCAATTAGAAATAATTTTTGGGATTTAATAAAACCACTTTTATTAAATGATGAAATTGATATCAATAAAACAAACATGAAAAATGAGTCTGCTTTGTATGGAATGGTTTATAATGTCATTGAAAGCAATATTGATATTGAAGACAAAAAGAAGTATACAGATGTCATTCAAAGTGTTTTATATAGAAAATCTTTAAATGTAAATAGTGCCACTCTGACAATTAATGGTGATGAAAAAACACCATGGATGATGGTCTATGATGCAAGAGGTCAAAAATCATCTGAAGTGAATGAATTGATTGAAAAGTTGACTCAATCTTTTGCAAAGAAAGAGGGGCTGAGAGATCAATTTGGTATAAACGAAATTATGTATGCCTGCCAAAAAGGTGACGAAGATTTAGTCAATAGAATTTTAAGATATGGCTATTATGATATAAATGCTCAGGATGAATTTGGTTATACGGCACTTCATCATGCTATCATGGGTGGAAATGAAAATATTGTAAATACCATTCTTAAAATAAATGAAATTGATATCAATATTGTCAATAAAAATAATGAAGATGCTTTCTTACTAAATTGTTTATTCCTTAGAAATTCAAATAATACAGCAAGAAAGAATATCGCAAAAACTCTTTTAAATTTTGAAAACATCAATATCAACACAATAAACAAACATGGAGATTTTGCTCTTCATGCAGTTTATAATAAAAAAGATTTGACTTTATTTAATACTCTTCTTTCAAGATTTGATTTAGATCTTTCACAAGAAAATGAAGTTTTGACTGAATTTGTAAGAAATTTGTTAAACAAGGGAGATTATGTAACTTTTAATAAAGTAATAAAATTGAAAAATATAAACAAAACTTGTGTTGACAGAGCAATTTCAGATGTTGTAAAGAAATCTATAAAAGAAAATAATAATGAAGCACTTGACTATATAATGTCAAACTCTGAAATTAAATTAAACAAAAATGATGATTTCTTGTCTCTTGCTTTAGAAACAAGCAATACTGGTGCAATCAATAAAATCATAAATTTAAAAGAATTTGATGTAAATAAACCAGTCAAATATAAATACATTGACTCAGCCATGTCTAATGGAAATATTGAGGCTTTAAGTCAAATAGTTAGACATCAATCATTTGACCCTAGTATTGTTGACCAAAACGGTGCAAATGCAATAGGTCATATGTTTAAATTAGAATCTAAAAATTTGGATAGTGATATCTTTGGTGCTGGTTGCTCATACATTTTAGATCAAATAAGCATAAACGATATTGAAGAAATTCTCAATCATGTTGATAATAATGGCAATGATGCTTTGATGAGTGCAATAGTAAACAAAGTTAGTTCAAATCATGTTGAGGTTTTCCTTGCCGCTATTAAAAAGCATTATGGTTATGTTGAAATTGATACAACTAAGAAAAACAAAGATGGCAAAACATTAGGTGATCTTGTTAAAGAGGCATTAAGCCATAAAGAAGAAGTTGAAGTCAACAGACTTGTAAAAATCTTCAAAGATTATAAAAATGCAAATGTTTTGAAAGATGCAAAAGAAAAAATGCAAACTATCGAACTTGAACCTATTATTATTGAAGATAAAGAAATCTAAATAAAATTATCAAAATATTAAATCATAAAAATATTAAAAAATGCACTTTAAAAGGTGCATTTTTTTAAATTAACTATCTTGATAAAAAATCTATGGGTTCAAGATGTATGTCAGGATATAAATGCAAAGCAACTTGTGGATTCCCTGATGGTGTAACTCTTGAAAGTGAAGTTTAAAAAATGAGATGTGAGTTGTTTTGGTTTGAGAATAATAGAATGATAAATCAAAAATTTATGAAAATCTCTTGTATATAAACAAAAAACTAAACCTGAAATGGTTTAGTTTTTTGTTCTTAAATTTTCAACAACTTTTGAAGTGTTTTTGCAAAATAATTATACGGGTTTTTAGTTCATTTAAAAAACCGCCTTCATGTTCAATTTCAAAAATTTCATCATCAGTTTTCAGAGAGTATTTTACAAATAAATTTTGTATATAGGTGTATTTGTTGCTGTCATAGTGACCTAGCCCAGTGTCGTCTTCAGTATAACTTCCTTTAAGCATATTTTTCATAAGGATAAATCTATCGCAAGAGCCAACATCGATTTCGTTAGTTGAATTAAATTCATTGAAAAGTGGTTTTTCATTTAAATTGATTTCACAACTTTTAATTTGCTTTTCTGTTAATAATTGAGACAAAAGAAAGTCGCCAACTTTTTGTTTTAAGGCAGTTTTTAATAAATCATCAATATTAGTTTCTCTGCAGATTACCATAAGTCTTATAGGTAGAGAATTTTTATAAAAAATAATAGCGTGATGTTTGTTTCCTATTGAGATATTATTATTGTTTGAAATTAAACAGTTGCAATTTCTAACAATTTTAAAACTATCATATGGGAATTCTTCTCTTTCGACACCATCAATAAAGGCACCATTAAAACAATCATGGTGGTTTTTATGTTGTTCAGTCCATAAGTCTATACTTTCGATTTTTACCATAAACTTATTATATCACATATAACTTTTTTAGTAAACAAAATATCTATACAAAGTAGTTGAAACGAATCTATTTATTATATTTTTCTGTTTTGTTTAATAAAGTGATATATTTTATATTAAAATTTTGTAGAAATTTTGATATTTGAGAATTTGAAAAATGCTTTTTTGAAAAAATATTATGTTTTGTTGTGGCTTTATGATATAATTGTTTTATGGAAAGATATGTGCATTTGAATAGTTGGCTTAAGGAGAAATTTGGAGAAAGGGTCTTGAAAATTTGTGTTGACGGAGGATTCTCATGTCCAAATCGTGATGGAAGATGTGGTAAAGGCGGTTGTATTTTTTGTGGTGCTAATGGCAGTGGAAATGGCAAAAGGAATGTTTCAATTTCTGAGCAGGTGAGAAATCATTTGCAAAGTTATAGGGGTGAAAGAGCAGAGAAATTTATTGTATATTTTCAGTCTTTCACAAACACATATGATACTATCGAAAACTTAAAGAAAAAGTATGATGAAGCACTTTCGGTGAGTGACAAGATTGTCGGACTTTCTATCGCGACCAGACCTGATTGTGTCGATGAAAATGTGGCAAAACTTTTGGCAAGTTTTGCTGATAAGTTTTATGTTTTTGTAGAACTGGGACTTCAAACTGCAAATGAAGAAACGGGTAAGATTATCAATCGTGGGTATACAAATTCTGATTTTGAAAATGCTGTAAAACTTTTGCGAAAGTATGGGATTGATGTTGTCGCTCATATAATGATAGGTCTTCCAAATGAGGATAAGGTTGATTTGCAAAAGACGGTAAATTTTTTAAATGCACAAGATATAACAGGGCTGAAAATTCACTCGACTTATGTTATTAAAGGAACTAGACTTTGTGAAATGTTTGAAAATGGCGAGTATAAAACGATTGAACTTGATGAATATGTTGACAGTGTTGTCTATGTTTTGACACATATAAGAGGTGACATTGTTATACATCGTATAAGTGGCGACGCTCCAAAAGAGCAGTTGGTTGCACCGGTTTGGAACACACATAAAAAACTTGTTTTAAATGGTGTTGACAGGGTTATGAGAGAGAAAAACTTGATGCAAGGGCAGTATTTTGATTTCTAAAATTATTATAGATTTTGTTTGATATAATAATAAAATCAATTATAGGTTGGAAATGATTATGTAATCAATAAATTATATAATTTATAAGTGAAAATATTTGTTTTATTTTTAATTTTTAGAATAAAAAAACTAGGAAATATCCTAGTTTTTTTGCACAATATTCTTTTTTTAATTTGATTTATTTAAGTTTAACTGTAGCGCCAGCTTCTTTAAGTTTTGCTTCAAGAGCCTTAGCTTCTTCAGTTGGAACGTTTTCTTTAACAGCCTTAGGAGCGCTTTCAACTAATGCTTTAGCCTCTCCAAGACCAAGTCCAGTGATTTCTCTTACAACTTTGATAACAGCGATTTTGTTTGCGCCTGCTTCAACAAGTTCTACTGTGAATTCTGATTTTTCTTCAGCAGCAGGAGCGTTTCCTGCAACTGGAGCAGCAACTGCAACTGGAGCAGCAGCACTTACACCAAATGTTTCTTCAAGTTCTTTTACAAGTTCAGAAACTTCAAGAACACTCATAGATTTAATTTCTTCAACTAATTTTTTAATATCAGCCATTTTAAATTCCTCCTCGATATTTTGTTGGTTTTATCCAAATTTTATTGTGGCAAATTGCCTAATTCTGCTTTTAAAGTAGGGCAGAAAACTACTTATTATTAAAAGTATCAATTTTGTTTAATTGAACTGCTTTTAATCAATCTGCTTTTATAGTAATGCAGAAATTACTTTGTTGCAATAGCATTTAATGCTCTTGCAAGCCCTTCAACAGGGGCAATCGCAACTCTAGCAAGCCCAGTAATAGGAGCATTGAGTGTGCGAAGAAGGGTAGCAATAAGAACTTCTTTGCTTGGAAGTTTTGCCAGAGCCTCAATTTCCTTGCTTTCAACGAAATTACCATTAAGTAAACCAAATTTTACGGTTAATTTCTTTGTCTTTTCAGCAGTTTCGCAAGCGATTTTTGGACCACTTACTTCATCTTCATAACTGAAAGCAACCGCACTTGTGCCGTGCAAATATTTTTCGGCACCATTGATTCCAAGTTCGTTGAGTGCAAGGAGCAATAATTTGTTTTTGTAGACTTTGTATTCGCCGCCATTCTTTTTAAACTCACGACGCATATTTCCATCTTCAGCAACAGTAAGTGCATTGTAGTCAACGAAAGTCACAGATTTTGCTCTTGAGAGTTTTTCTTTGATTTCTTCAACTATCAATTTTTTTGCTTCTAAATTAGCACCCATGAAATCTTTTCCTCCTTTAATGAATATTGTGCTTATTAAAACAAAATCTCTATGCCCTCGGAAAAAAGCATAGAGAAAATTTCTATATATACTTCTTTCCTCGGCAAGCACATTTAAAAAAATGTTTATGATTGACGCTTGCTGTCTTTGGATAAGATTTTAATTTCAACTCTATTATTATACTTATATTTTTCCTTTTGTCAACACTTTTTGCATAAAAAATAAAATTAATTTTGTAGACTTTTTTTAAAATCAAATCATCTTCTTTTCATTTACTTGAAAAACAAAGTTTTTTCTTTTCGTTTGCTTGTTGAAAAAAAATACTCAAATAAATCAAAGATGATTTTTCTTCTATTTTTTTGTGTAAACTTCATTTTTGTTTATCTTGATAAACGAGAGGAGATAAAGTATAATTATATAAAGAGGAATTTATGACTGAAAAGAAAGAAAATAAATCAAAAAAAGACTTGCTTATGGAAAAAATCGAACTTAAAGGCAGTAGGGTAAAACTTAATGTTGATGATTTTATTGCGATTTTTTCTGACGAAGAAAACAATAAAGATATTATCACAAGAATAAAAGACCTTGCCAAAAATGGAGTCACCATTGAATATAATTATGCTGATTCTTTAGCAGACAATCAATTAATTGAAAAAGATAAATTAGAAAATTTTGAATTGTCATATAAAAATGCTGTCAAAAATGGAATTAAATGTAGATACAGATCAGAACTTCGTTTTAAAAATGGAAACACATATTTTGATGTAAACAAAACTATTGAGGCGACAAAAAAGATTAATGACTGGGCAGATGAAATTAATAATGCAAGGGTGAATGAAATGGAACTTTCGCCTCTTGAAAAATTCTTGTATGTATTTGAAATAGCGACTCAATTTAACTATAGATTTGAAGATAAAGCAGGCAATTCAAATTTATCTAGGCATACAATCGCTGTCTTAAATGGTGACAGAATGGTCTGTGCTGGTTTTGAATCCATCTTTAGACATATTTTAAATAGAGTGGGTATACATTGTTCTTCATTGCTTTTGAATTCAAAAGATGGCTTAGGTGGACATATAGCAGATTTAGTTTATTTAAATGACCCAAAATATAATATCAATGGAATATTTGTTTCAGAGCCAACATGGGGGAGAGAAAAGAAAGGAATCATGGCAGGTAAAGAATTTCCCTATGCCATAATTTCTATTGAAAATGCAAAAAAGTTGTATGGTGAGGTGAATGGTTTAAAAATAGATGATGAAACGATTAATGAAAGTAAAAGCAAGTTGTTTGAAAGCCTTTTCGCTGAAAAAAGATTGAAATTGATAAAAACAGAACTTAATGAAAGAAAGGTTCATTTCCTTGAAAATTTCAATGGATTTATTGTCAAAGAAAATGTTTATAATTTGGTAAAAAGAGAGATAAAATACATTGCAAAGACTTTAAAATTGAAACAAAAAGATTTAAAGGATTATAAACAAAATCGTGTAATTTTTAAAAAAGATGGTTTGTATAAAGACCTTTTAGATTCATTTTTAAATAAGTTTGATGATTTTTATCTCAAAAATGAAAATGATGATTCTTCTCTTTTTGATTCAAAAAGCAAGGATTTAGTCAAACATCTTTTGCAGTCAAAATATAGTGTGGAAGAAATTTCAGGGCAATTTTTAAAGAAGTTGAAAGAATTTTCAAGCAAATCAGACGAAGAAAGATTGAAAACCTTTTTTAATCGAGATTATACGGGTGTTGAAGATATCGGTGACGAAGAGGCAAAACAAATATCACAACTTAGAGATGAAATTTTAAATGCAAAAGTATTTGAGAATTCGACATTATATGTAAACGATAAAAGGTTTATAAAAACTGATTATTACAAATCATTAATGCCAGCATTGAATATTGTAGGACTTGCCAAAGGATTGAGTGAAATGGGTGCAAAAGTGTATGCGGTGGGCAGACAAAAACTTTGGAAAGATGAAACAATAAAAGATATTCAAAGTGATGTAGAAAATGATGAGTTTTATAAAAATATGGATGTGAATGAACTCAATAGATATTTATAAAGTTTTATGATTAAAATTGAAAATTATAATAAATCAAATTAAATTTAAGTTTAGGCGTTTAATTATCCTAAACTTTTTTTAGAATAAAAGAATAATAGGAGGGAAGAGGTTGTTTTTTAAGTTACGCAAGAAAAACAGTTTTGGAGCGGTTGTTTTCTTTTACAAAGAATGTGAATATGAAAGAGATCCTCATTTATTTGAGGGGCAAGATGTTATGAAGAAAATTTCTTTTTGCGTCAATGTATAATATAAAAAATTACTATTTCAAAACTTTTAAAATTATGCTAAGATTAGCAAGATAAGTTAAATAAAACTCTTGCCTCATATATAATAGAAGTATGATAAAAAGGAGGGAAGAATGGATTTATTTTCTTTATTTTCAGAACAAAAAAATTGTTTTCAAAGCAAAGAATTTTATTATCAAGGCTTAGTTGAGGTGATTGAAAAAGGGGATGATAGAAAGATAATCAATTTTATTAAAAGTGTTGATGATTTTAGAGATTTGTCAAAGTCTAATTTTTATTGTGCAGAGAGATTATTAACTGACACTATTTTGAAATGTAAAAATCAAAGCGGATTTAATGATGTTGTATTGCTGATGCTTAAAAAGAAAAATTTTCCTACTGCTTTAAATACGATAGAGATTTTGTATTTGGCAAAACAATATTGCGATAAAAATGTTGTTGATACTATAGAAAGAAATATAAAAAAATATAAAAAAAATAAATGATAAAGTTGATAAATATGTTGAAAAATATAAAGATAAAATAAGCAAACAACCTCTTGATGTTGAAAAGCCAGTCAGACATTTTAAAGAAGAAAATCTTGAAAAAATCAATTCAACTATGACGGCAAAGAGAGGCTTTCAAATCATGAGAGAATATGAAGAAAGACTTGAAATGGCAGTAAAATACAAAGCATATTCTCAATTTTTAAACGCAATAGAGAGGTTGGAGATTGAATGGTCTAGATCATGTAAAAAGAGTATTGAAGAGCAGTATCTTAAAGTTGCAGAATTTATAGTTTACCTTGATAAATGTCCAAATATGTTTTCTTATGGAATTTTTTTAGCAGATGCTCTCTCAAGTGAAACTGCAAATTTAATATTAGATTATGGCAAAATTGATTTCTCAACTCTTAATTCATATTAAATAGGTGCAATTTTGCACAAGTTGTAAGTGTTAGACAAAAAACTAGTGACAAGGTAATGGAAAAGAAGACATGAAATCTAGATATGATTTTTATGGTAGTAAAAAAACGATACTCAAAAAAAATATCAAGATGAAGAACTAGAAATGTGAATATAAAATCCATCGAAAAAGTGGGTGGATTTTTATTTATATTCTTATTTTGGGGTTTTATATAATAAAAAACTGTCTTTATAATACCTTAATAAAAAAATTGATTTCTTAATTATTAACATTAAATTTCCCCTTATTTCGTAGTTTGTATTTCATACATAATACTATATATAGTTTTTAAACAGATTATGTAATATTTTCTTTGAGTTTGCAAAAGATAGAAATGAGGTGAAATATGTTTGGAATCAGTGGTATATACTGGGTGCTTATAAACTCAGTGGCATCCTTTATCTTTTTGTATATTATTTCAAAAGTTTTAGGCAAAAAACAGATTTCTCAACTTGAATTTATCGACTATGCTGTTGGTATTTCTCTCGGTTCGATTGCTGCCGACTGGTCGATTGAAACAAAAGAGCCTTTTTATTATTATTTAATTGCAATGGCTATCTTTTTTGTCTTGGCATGGCTGGTAGCCGAAATCGGTCGCAAGAGTTCATTTTTAAAGAGGGTTTTTAAAGGCAAGCCTTCAACTCTTATTTATGAAGGAGAGGTTGTATACAAAGAACTTAAGAAAAACAAGATTGATGTAAATGATCTTTTGTCCATGCTTAGAGAAAAGAATTATTTTGATATAAACGATGTTGCTTATGCGATATTTGAGCCTAGTGGAAAGTTGTCAGTTCTTCCAAAAGGTAGTCAAAAACCTGTTGTTATTGAAGATATTGATGGTGCACAGGTGAAAGAATCATCATTGAATAATGTCTTAATTGTAGATGGTGTTGTTTCAAAATCAGGACTTAGTGAGGCGGGCAAAAACAAAGAGTGGCTTTTTAGAAAACTTAAAATAGATTCAAAAAAAGACCTTAAAAATATAATTCTAGCAGTCTATGATGAAACCACAAATTTGATTTCTGTGCATTATAAAAAGCATGACTGAAATGTAAACTTAAATTTAAAAAGTAAACTTATAAATAAAATGAAATTTTAAAATTTAAATATAAACTTAACTTTAAAATGTAGGTTTTTCTGAAAGATAAATGCAAAAAAAGATATTATATTTTTGAAAAGAAAAGTTTTAATTTTTTCAAATGTAAAAAAATGATTTATAGATTTATACTTACGTCATGAAAAAGTCTATCAAATTGACAGACTTTTTATTTAACTTTTTATTTGACTTTTAATATATAATTTGTTAAAATATTCGCATATAACGGAGGAAAGACAATGGACTTTAAAGCAAACGAGAAAAAATGGCAAAAAAAATGGGATGAAGAAGAAAAATTTAAGGCGATAGATTTTTCAGATAAGCAAAAATATTACATTTTAGTAGAATTCCCATATCCTAGTGGAACAGGGCTTCATGTAGGCCATACTCCTAGTCAAATTGCAATGGATATTATCGCAAGAAAGAGAAGGGCTGAGGGCTATAATGTGCTTTACCCTATAGGTTGGGATGCTTTTGGTCTGCCAACTGAAAACTATGCAATTAAAAATGGTATATCTCCTATAAAAGCGACAGCAACGAACGTTGAAAACTTTACAAGACAAATCAAAAGTTTGGGAATTTCTTTTGACTGGTCAAGAGAGATTAATACCACAGCCGAAGATTATTATAAATGGACACAATGGATTTTCTTGCAATTTTATAAAAAAGGTCTTGCATATAAGGCAACTGCAAACATAAACTGGTGTCCAAACTGCAAAATCGGACTTTCAAATGAAGAAAGTGAGGGTGGCGTTTGCGAGAGATGCGGAAGTGCAACAGTGCAAAAACCTAAGACTCAGTGGATGCTTAAGATGAGTGAGTATTCAGAAAAATTGCTTCAAGGACTTGATGAAACAAATTACTGGGAAAATATAAAAACAATGCAACGCAACTGGATAGGAAAGAGCAGTGGAACTTTACTTCATTGTAAACTTGAAAGTGGAGAGGGTTTTGATGTGTTTACAACCTGCATTGAAACAGTCTTTGGTATAACATATTTTGTTCTTGCACCAGAGCATGAACTTGTTGAAAAGTTAAAAGACAAAATCAAGAATTATGATGAAGTGAAGGCATATATAGAAAAGACAGCAAGCAAGAGTGAATTTGAGCGAAGTCAAATGCTTAAAGAAAAAACTGGATGCGTTTTGGAAGGAATATATGCAATCAATCCTATAAATGGCAAAAAGGTGCCTGTATTTATCGGTGACTATGTGCTTGCTGGTTATGGCAGTGGTGCAGTTATGGCTGTTCCAACACACGACCAGAGAGATTACGATTTTGCAAAACTTTTCTCGCTTCCTATGATTGAGGTTGTTTCTGGTGGAGATGTTTCAACTCAGGCATTTGAAAAAGCAGATTATTTAGGAAAAGGATGTCGCCTAATAAATTCTGGAGAATTTAACGGACTTACTGTTGAGGAGGCAAAAGATGCACTCAACAGTTATCTTGAAAAAAATGGTTTAGGCGAAAAAATAAACACATATAAAATGCGTGACTGGGTATTTTCTCGTCAGAGATACTGGGGTGAGCCTGTGCCTATTGTTCATTGTGAGAAATGTGGTCATGTGCCTGTTCCAGATGATCAACTTCCTGTCACTTTGCCAAAAGTTGAATCTTATAAGCCAACTGACGATGGAGAAAGTCCACTTTCATTAATTACTGACTGGGTGAATACAACCTGTCCTCATTGTGGTGGAAAGGCAAAACGTGAAACCGATGTTATGCCAAACTGGGCTGGTTCAAGTTGGTACTGGCTTAGATATATGGACCCACACAATGACAAAGAATTTGCATCTTTTGACAAGATTAAATACTGGGATAAAGTTGACTTATATAATGGTGGCGGAGAACACGTTACAAGACACCTTTTATATGCAAGATTCTGGCATAAATTCCTTTATGATAATGGTTTTGTTTCAAACTCTGAGCCATTTGACAGACGAGTTCAACAGGGCATCATCCTTGCGACTGATGGCTCAAAGATGAGCAAGTCTCGTGGAAATGTAGTTGACCCTATGAAATATGTTATGGAATATGGTGCGGATGTGACAAGAATTGCTCATATGTTTATGGGTGACTATTGTGAAACAAAACCATGGAGAGAAGATGTGTTTAAACCATGTGAAAGACTTCTTAACCGAATTGTTGCATTAGGAGAAAAGGTTGACAAAAACATTTCAACTCAAAACAAATTTATTTTGGCTCAAAGCATCAAAAAGGTGAGTGAGGATATTGAAGGACTTAAATTCAATACTGCTGTTTCACAGATTATGGTGCTTACAAATGCCCTTGAAAAAATGGAAAAAATATCAGAAGAAGACTTTAAAGTGCTTTTAAGTCTTGCTTGTCCATTTGCTCCACATACAGCCGAGGAACTTTGGCAGGAGAAAGGTTTCGAGGGGAGAGTAGATGACAAATGGCCTACTTTCAATGAAAAAGATTTGGTTGAAAACCTTGTTGAGATTGCAGTGCAGGTAAACTCAAAGATTGTCACAAAGATTATGATTGACCCAACTCAATCACAAGAGGAAATTTTAGATATTGTCAAAGCAGACGATATTGTCAAAAATGCAATTTCAAACAAAGAAATCGTCAAAGAAATCTATGTGCCAAAGAGAATTGTAAATATTATCATTAAGTAATCTAGAATTGATAATATAAAAAATTTTGATTTTGTTTGATTCAAATAAAATATTGATTTTATTGAATATGATTATTTATATAAAATGAACCACCAGATAGTCTGGTGGTTTTAATTTATAAGAAAACACTCACTTCGTTCGTGTTATTCTTGCGTTCCTAAAGAAAACACTCACTTCGTTCGTGTTATCCTTGCGTCCCTAAAGAAAACACTCACTTCGTTCGTGTTATTCCTCCCGTTCCTAAAGAAAACACTCACTTCGCTCGTGTTATTCCTCTCGTCCTTAAAGGAATACTCATTTCATTCGTGTTATTCCTCACGTCCCTAAAAAAAACTCTAGCAGTTGGCTAGAGTTTTTGTTTAAATCGTAATAGGGGTTATAAATCCTTATTTATTGTCATCTTCGTCATTTGAATCAATTTTTTTCTTGAGTTCTTCAATGAATTTATCAAATTCTTCATCAAAATCTTCATTGTTTTCAGATTCTTCAGTTTCTTCTACAGATTCTTCCTCGATTTCGTTATTCTCAGTTTCTTCTATAGTTTCTTCAGATTCGATATTTTCATCAACATTTTCATTTTCTTCAGATTCTTCAATTTCTTCATTCTCTGAAGATTCAACAACTTCTTCAGCGTTTTCTTCAACAGTTTCTTCTGTTGATTCTTCGCTTTCTTCTACTTCAATTTGTTCATCAGTTGATTCTTCGATATTTTCTTCTTCTGTTTCTTGATTTTCCTCTTCAGCAATATCATTTTCTTCAACTTCTGAAATTTCTTCTTCGCTTTCAATGTTTTCTTCAACAATTTCTTCATCTGATACAAAAGTTTCTACTTCTGTGTCATTGATTTCTTCTTCAGAGATTTCTTCAACTGCTTCTTCTTCAAGTTCAACAACATTTTCATCATTGTTTTCAAGGAGAAGTGGAATTGCAGTCACATTTTCTGTTTCAACAACATTTTGTTCTTCAACATTTTCTTCAGCAAGTTCATCTTTAAGTTCATCAGTTGCATCAAAGTCAGCACCATGTTTGCTATAAAGCGCTTTTGCAACAATTACAATCATTCCAAAGATGAAAATAGTAAGTATAATTGCGATAACTAAAGCCAAAATTTCATTTTTTCTTAGTCCTTCAATGAAACTTAAAATCAAATACATCCATGAAATGCATGAGATAAATGGTGCTAAGAGTGAAAGGGCAGATGCCTTTGCAAATGAGTTGAGTCTTTTAGCATACTTGATTGCCAAAAGTGTAGTTGCGATTGAAATAACTGCGAAGATGATTCCTAAAGAAAGAGCAGCGATTTGAGATACTTTCATAAAATCTAACATAATTCCTCCATAATTATCATTATTTTAGCACAATTAAAATTGTTTGTCAATAATGTTTTTTCTTTTATTTAAAAATGTTTTGAAATTTTATAGTTTTAGGTTATACTATTATTGAAGTTTAATTCAATTTATATTATCGGAAGACGAATTTGCTTGCAGAGGTGGGGCTGATGGTAATATATAAATTGCGATAGACTACAAGGCAGTCAAATTCGCAGAATTTGTAAAAGTTTTATGTTAATAAAATTTTTACATCACATGGTTTATATTATCGGAAGTTTTGTCAAGCAGTCAGAAAGACTATTTGAGCAAAACTGATGGTTATACATACTAAGTGGTGGACTGCAAGGCAGTCAAATTCGCAGAATTTGTAAAAGTTTTATGTTAATAAAATTTTTACATCACATGGTTTATATTACCGGAAGTTTTGTCAAGCAGTCAGAAAGACTATTTGAGCAAAACTGATGGTTATACATACTAAGTGGTGGACTGCAAAGCAGTCAAATTCGCAGAATTTGTAAAAGTTTTATGTTAATAAAATTTTTACATCACATGGTTTATATTATATGAAAGAGAAAACAAAAATAAGCAAACAAAAATTGTTGATTATTATTTCAACAATAATATTGATTACTCTTGCAATTACAGCACTTGCAACTGCTTTTTTGATAAGTTATAATGGTTATTCTCCCGCAAAGCCTATGATTTTGGATGATGGCAAACAAATTTATATAACTTGCCAGAGTAATGAAAACTATCAAAGTTATAGATTTAAGTTCTCATCTGAGGGGAAGGATATTTTGATTGACAGCAAAACAAATATGATTTCATCTAGTTTTGCTGTTGAAAAAGGTGTAAAACTGGGAGTTGATTATGAAGTTTCGTCATGCTATGTGGCAGACAGAGAGGGCAACAACAGTGAATATAGCAAGCCTATAAAATGGCAGTGCAGTCAATATCTTGCATCTCCTGTGATTAAGTTTGACTTAGAGCAAAAACTTTTGATATGGGATGAGATTAGAAATGCCGATTTTTATAAAGTTTTTATAAATGGAAATGATGAATTTATCAATGTTGAAACCTCTCAACTTGACTTGACAACAATAGAGGGCGGAGAAAGAGTTTTTTCAGTGGTTGCTTGTTCTAAGAAAAACTATTACAAAGAGAGTGCAGTTTCAAATGAGGTGAATATTAAACTTGTGCATACTCTTGTAGGTTTTTCATCAATCAATTTTGATTTAAATTCTAAAATAGTCGTTGCACGATGCACTGAAAAATATGATAATGTTGATATATTGCTTGATTCAACCCATTATATAGTAAAAAAATTTGATATAAAAGAGGAAGCAGGCTTCTTTGAATATAGAATTGATTTAAAATTGATTTATTCAAATCAAAAAATCATCGGGATAATGCCGGTAAGCAAAGATGAATACAATGTTGCTGACAGAGATACCATAAAATATGTGACAGTTGAGTTTCCAGAAACTCCAGAAAATTGATGTTTAAACTTTTTATGTTTAGATTATCTAATTTAAGATATAAAAAATAATATATAGTATTAAAATAAAATCATTAAGACATACTAAACACAAAAAGGTGGAGTATGTCTTATTTTAATTTACAAGAAAAAATAGAAGAATTTAAAATGCTTTTAAATGACAGCATTGATTTTGCTCATCGCTATTTTGAAAAAGAGGGGCAAAAAGTCGCAATGATATTCTTGAAAAGCATAACTGATCAAGAATTGCTTTCAGATTCTATTTATATGCCTATGCAAATGTATCAGGGAAGTCTTAGCATTGAAAACTTGCAAAATGAGATTATAAAATGTTCTGATATTACCGAAATTGAGGAAGAAAAGATTATTAATGAAATTTTGGGCGGGAAGATAATTTTACTTACCGATTTTTCTGATAAAATAATTGCAGTAGATTTATATAAATTCCCAACCAGACAACCAACTGAGCCTCCAACATCACCAGTTATTCAGGGGCCACGAGAGGGATTTGTAGAAGATTTGCAAACCAACATTACTCTTATAAGGCGAAGGCTAAAGAGCAAAAACCTTGTGATAAAAAGTTTGCAAATAGGTTCTCAGTCACAGACCAAAATCGCCGTGACTTATCTTAAGGATGTTGCAAATGATTACATTGTAAACAAAGTGGTGAAAAAATTAAAAAAAATCAAGATTGATGGAATTATTGATAGTTATTATATCCTTTCATTTTTGGAAGAACATCCAAATTCACTTTTTAAGCAGGTGGGCAATGCAGAAAAACCAGACATTGTCACTGCCAAAATGCTTGAGGGAAAGGTTGCTATTATTGTTGATAATTCTCCGATAGTCTTGACTGTCCCTTTTGCAATCATAGAGGATTTACAAAACAGTAATGATTATTATACAAATCACCATTATTCAAGCATTATCAGAGTCATTCGTCTGCTCGGACTTTTGATAGCCATTCTTGCACCTGGTTTTTATCTATCTTTGCAAATTTTTCATTATAATATTTTACCGCTAAACTTTCTAATAACCATTGCAGATACCACGCTGGGGCTTCCATTCACTCCATTTATTGAAATTGCATTTATATTTTTATTGTTTCAAATTCTTTATGAGGTCAGTTTGCGTCTTCCTAGTTACTTAGGGCTTGCAACTTCTGTTGTGGGTGCACTGATTTTGGGTGACACTGGTGTAAAGGCCGGACTTATTTCGCCACCAGGGGTTATTATTGTCGCCCTTGCTAAAATTGCACTTTATACTGTGCCAGAGCAGGCTTCTCAAATCACAGTTCTTCAGATTGTTTTTCTAATTTTAGGTGGTTCGCTGGGAATTATGGGAATTATGGCAGGAATGGTGTATGTGGTCAATTATTTGAATAAACTTGACAGTTTTGACACTCCATATCTTGCACCATATAGTCCTCGTATACCTAGAGACTTAAAAGATGCGATTCTTACAAATTCGATAATAGAAATGGATGAATTGCCCAAATCCTATTCGCCAAAAAAGGAGAAACGAAAATGAAAGATAAGATTTCTATGAGGCAGGCGGGTATAATCGCACTTCTCATCATTTTTTCAAATAAAATATTGCTTTTGCCAGCACTCATGCATGAATACATTAAAGCAGATGCAATATTTGCGATAATTATGCTTTTTGCCATTGAATTTTTGGCAGTTCCTATATTTTTAAAATTAAGAAGGACATTTCCACAGGAAAAACTTTATGATATTTTAAAAAGATATATTACCGTTTTTGGAGCAAAACTTTTGTATCTTGCATCAATGGTTTTTATGATTTTTAAGGCTCTTTTAGTTTTCAGTATCGTCTATGTCTATCTTAAAGAACAGATTTATCAAAATGAGTTTGTCTGGATTGCACTTATCTCCTTTATTCCTATCATGAATCATGCGGTCATGTCTGGACTTAAACCGACAGCGAGGACAATGGAACTTTTCTTTGGAGTCTTGATTGCAGGATTTGTATTCTGTCTGGTTATATCATTTTTTACGCCTATTTCAACTCCATACTTTTTTGTCTCTTCTGCAAAAGACATTTTTGCATCTATTTATAAATACGCTTTCACATTTGGTGACTCACTCTTTTTATTTTTAATAATTGATAAAATTGATTATAAACCGAAAGAAGAAAAAAAGTTTTATTTTTATGTTTTTTTTGGGATGATTTTGGTTGTCGCTCTGTTTTTCCTTTTCTATTGCAAATATCAACTTACATCTTTTATGCACAACAATGCTTTGGCAGACTTACTGGTTTTTTCAGTCCGTTTTAATGCGATAGGACGGCTTGATATCGTTGCAATGCTGACGATAATGCTTTCATCTCTCTTTCAGATGGAAATATTTTGTTATGGGTTTTGTGATAGTTTTATAAATGTGTTGCCTCTTGATAAAAAGTATGCGATTGTGCTTTTTGACATCATATTTTTGATACTTTATTATATTTTCATAGGTAAATATGAGATCATGGTCAAGTCAACGGTTACATGGCTACCTGTTTTAGGAGTGATTATGGGTTATGTCTTTCCGATTGCCTGTTTTATCTTTACTTTCTTAAAGAGGAGGAAAAAAGATGAAAAATCAGATTAAAAGAATATTTAAAAATCCTATGATTTTGGTCTTTATTGCAATCCTTGTCTTTTTCACTCCACAAAGCCTTTATTCTCCAGGTCAAAACAGAGAGGTAGGTGTGGTTGTTGGAATAGGAATTGATAGGCAGGCGGATGAATTTGAAGTGTCGCTCCTGACTTTTATTCCAACCGCTCAACAATCTTATGAGCAGATGAACTCTGTCATTTCTGGCAAAGGTGATACTGTTGCAAAGGCGTTATATAACGCCCAAATCGCAATGGGGAGAAAGGTGGGTTTGTCTCACGCAAAGACAACGGTTGTCAATCAAGAACTGTTGCAAAATGATGTCGCTGAATATATTGATTATTTAAGCAGGGTTGCATCTCTTTCAGAAAATACCGTGTTTATTTGCACTGATACTTCTGCAAAAGAACTTTTGCAGGCTTCGATTTCGCTTGAAAGCACTGTTGGAATGCAACTGGAACAGATAATCGGTTATAATGCAAAAAACCTTTATGTAACTGATACATCTTTAGAGGCATTTTATAAGGGATATTACAGCAAAGCAAACTCTTCACTCATAGGTTTTATATCTGTCGAATGTGAAGATGGCGCTTGCGAGGAAGGGGCAAGCGGAGCATCACAAAATATAGGACCTACTCAAATTAATACTGCCGGAACTGGAGCGAATGATATCTCTTCAGGAAGCAGTATGACGGGTTCTTCAAGGTCAGGAAGCAATGAAGGTTCTTCAAGCACAAATTCTGTCAGCGGTGGCTCTGGCGGAGGAGAAAATGGAGGTTCTAGTGGTGGCGGTGGAGCGGGTGGCTCTGGTGGCGGTTCAAGTTCAGGTGGCAGTTCAAGTGGTGGAGAAAAGAAAATACTCAATGAAGGTAAAGCGGTATTGTTAAAAAATGGAAAACTCATGGAAACACTGTCTGTTGATCTATTAAATGGAATCAATTTATTAAACATTGAATCAGTCAACCAGATTATCACCATAAAAGAAGATAAGGAAGAAAAACCTTTGAAATATTCATATAGAATCAAAAATAAAAGAATCAGCACTGTCACTAATTTTGAAAATGGTTTTCCGATATATGGTGCTCAACTTATCCTGGGACTTGAACTTGTTGAAATTGATGGAAATCATGAAAATCTTAAGGTCAACACAGAGTTTTCAGATATAAAACCACAGGTGCAAAAAAAGATAGACCAAAATTTGAAAAAGCAGTTTACTGATGCAGTTGAAGTATTAAGAAAAAATAAAACTGATGTAATAGGAATAAATGAGGCATTTTTTAAGGCGCATAGAAAGGAGTATCTCCATTTCTTAGAGGAGATAGGGGGCGCTGACAACTTCCTCGATTATGTGAATTTTAAGGTGAATTTTGTTCTGGAAAGTGACTAATTTTGTCGAATAAAGGCTAAGATATAAAAAAAATAATAATTTCACATCAATTTAAGTTGTCTTATCTTAATTTTTATGATACAATATTATGTATATGTTTTAAGGAGGCAATGTGAACGAACAAAAACCAAAATTTAAATATTCATATATTGTGATTTTGTTGCTTATTATCTTATTGTTTGTTTTGATTTTTACAAATAATGGCTATAAAGGCGAATATATTGATAGAGGTATCACCGAAGTTGAAGAACTTATTGCTGGAACTCACAAAAATTCCAAAGGAGAACTTGAGCAACTTGTCAAAGTATATTATAAAAATGATACAATGTATTTCTTAGTTAAATCTAAAAAACAGGAATCAGATGAATGGAAAGATTCAAAATACAAAAACAACTTCCCAAAATACTCTGACTACTATGTTCATTATGAATATGGTGACGGATTTGTCGCTCAGGTGCGTGAAAAACTTGCTGAGGCAAATATAACTTATGAAGTTGGGGTAAATGGCTTCAACTGGACAATTCTTATTTATCCATTAATGTATGTAGGTGTTTTCGGCCTCACACTTTTCTTGATGTTTAAAATGATGGGTGGCGGAAGCAAAGGTGCTTTGGGTTTTGCTAAAAGCAAGGCAAGAGCATATGTAAACAATAAAGTTAGATTCAGTGATATTGCTGGTGCTGACGAAGAGAAAGAAGAACTTAAAGAAATAGTAGAATTTCTAAAATCACCAAAAAGATTTACAGACCTCGGTGCAAGAATACCAAAAGGTGTGCTTTTGGTTGGTAATCCAGGAACTGGTAAAACTCTTCTTGCAAGGGCAGTTGCAGGTGAGGCAAATGTTCCATTTATCTCAATAAGCGGTTCTGACTTTGTTGAAATGTTTGTTGGTGTTGGTGCTGCCAGAGTAAGAGATTTGTTTGATCAAGCAAAGAAAAACAAACCTTGTATAATTTTTATTGATGAAATTGATGCTGTTGGTCGTCAAAGAGGTGCTGGTGTAGGTGGCGGAAATGATGAAAGAGAACAAACACTCAACCAACTTCTTGTTGAAATGGATGGGTTTGAATCAAATGAAGGAATAATAATCCTTGCCGCAACAAACAGAAGTGATATTCTTGATCAGGCACTTATGCGTCCAGGCAGATTTGATAGACAAATCTATGTAAACACTCCTGATATAAAAGGCAGAGAGGGCATTTTAAAAATTCACGCTAGAAATAAACCTATTGATGAAAGTGTTGATTTTAATACACTTGCAAAAATAACAGTTGGTTTTACTGGTGCTGATATTGAAAATATGTTGAATGAAGCGGCTATATTAGCGGCTAGAGACCACAGAACAACAATCGTAATGGAAGATATTACTGAAGGTATCAACAAAGTGACAATGGGCCCTCAAAAGAAAAGCAGACTCATTACAGAAAAAGATAGACAAATCACAGCCTATCATGAAGCAGGTCATGCTGTGCTTGCAAAACTTATGAAATTTACTGATAAAGTTCAAGAAGTATCAATCATTCCTAGAGGTATGGCTGGTGGATATACTATGCAACGCCCAGAAAATGACAACTCTTATATGACTTACAACAAACTTGTTGATGAAATTGCAGTTTGTATGGGTGGTCGCATTGCTGAAGAACTTATCTTTGGCGATATCACAACAGGTGCTTCAAGTGACATTATGCAGGCAAGCAAGATTGCAAGGGGCATGGTTTTCAATTATGGAATGAGCAAAAAATTAGGATTTTTAAGTCTGGATAGTCAAGGTCAATTATTTATCGGAAGAGATTATCAGACAAGGTCTGGCTACTCAGAAAAACTTGCTGCAGAAGCCGATGATGAAGTCAAGGAAATTCTTGACGAAAATTATGCAAGAGCAAAGAAAATTCTAAAAGAAAATCTTTCTTTCTTGAAAGAAATGGCTACACTTTTGCTTGATCAAGAGACAATTTATAGCGAAGAAGTTGATCTCATTGCAGAAGGTAAGAGTGCAAGTCAGATTAGTGAAATCATGAAAGAGCACAAGAAAAAACAAAAAGAGAAAGAAGAGGCAAAGAAAAAACAACAAGCCGAAGAAGAAAGACTTAAAATAATTGATGGAAAAATCAAAGAAGGTCAGAAATTGTTGTCTGCCGGTATAATTACTCAAGAAGAATATGATGCGATTGTAAAAGACCTTGAAAAAATTAAAGAAGGCACAAATAATGATGTTATTGTCACAATCAATCAAGGAAAAACTATAAATTCTGATGTAAAAAATGAAGGTGATAGTATTTCTGAAAACAAGACTGAAGAAAATGAAAAACAGGTGACTGAAGAAAATACACAAGAAGTTGACTCTTCAGAAAAATCCATTCAAACAGAAATTGTTGAAGAAAAGCCTAAAGCAAAAACTTCAAGAGCAAAGTCAACAGAACTAAAAAAAGAAAGTGATGAAAAATCAGAAAAGAAAACATCAACAAGAAAAACTGTTGACAAAAAAGATGAAGAAAACAAGTAAAAGGAGGTAATAAATGGAAGAAAACTTAACACAAGAAAACGAAAATGTTGACAAAGTTTTAAATTCAGTCAGTGATGCTTATCTTGCAAAGAAAAAACGAACTCGTATAATTTCTTACTCAATTACCTCCGCAATAATTTTGATACTTGCTGTTACGATTATAGTTCTTTCTTGCATTAAAATTGACTTATACCCTAAATTCATGGGCAGAGTTTCAAGTTTTAGAGTGACATTGTCAGGTTATACTTCAATGACAATGGTGGAAAATACCGAAGAATATGATGATTTTAATAAAATCTATCTTGAATCTTTCCAAACACAATATATGACTGCAATTTTTACAGGCAAAGTTGGTGGATATTCAATTCAAGATACTCAATATGACTTCTATGCAAAAAATTCAAAAACTGCCCCTAGCAGTGAACTTTTGAAAAAACTGGGTGACAATTATGTCCGTGTTTCATTTGCTGAAGAAAGTAAAATATTAAAGTCAAATGGCAAAGTATTCAAATCTTCTTTCAACTCAGACAAATCATTTACTTTTGATGAGATGTATTTCAACTTAAATACTAAAAATAGTCAAAGTGAAACAACTCTCTTTTTGGGAGGCAAACTTGAGGGGACTGATGCGGTAAGAATTGTTGAAATAAATGTTCGAGCAAATACTTACGACCTTTATAAATTTGCAACAAAGTAAAATATTAAATTATAATAAATAAAAAACATCAACTTTATAGGTTGATGTTTTTTTAGTCATACAAGAATAACAGGAGCAAAGTGAGTGTTTTCTTTTAGAAATTTCTTTTTTTATCAATTTTCATTTGATATGTAAACCTGATTATTATTTTGTTTGCAAACGAATGAAAAGTGTGTTTTTTAATTCTTTTGTAAAAGTTTTATAATCTTTTCTCTTAATTTATCAAGCCGTTTTTGATTGAGTTTGATAAGCACCATCAGAATGATTGTCACAAGAATTATTGCAAAGAATGTCACAAGCACTGTTATATTGCTTGACGAAATATTAAAAAGTTTTGGCATTGCGATTATCGCACAAGTTGTGCAGATAAATGATAAACCTGCGGTAAGTCCTTTTAAAAGTGTAATAGGCCAGCATAACGAAGCAAGATTTAGATAGCCAGTATAAGTCATTATAAGAATTGCTAGAGTAGTATATTCTTCTTCTAATAGGAGATTACTGCCAGGGTCTTGCGAGTGGAAGAGTGCCATTACAATCAAGACATTGATAAGCATTATTAAAGCACGAGGTAGTGACCGTTTTAAAACCTGAGGAAGGAAATTTCCGCTTATAGGTTTTGTATTTGGCTCAAATGTCAACATGAATGATGGCAATCCTATTATAAAGCCCTCAAGAAGCATCATCATGCTAGGCTTAAAAGGATAAGGCAGGTTGACAAATAGGGTGATAATTGTCAGTGAAATGGCAAAAAATGTTTTCATTAAGAATAAGGATGAAGAATTTTGCACATTGTTGACAACCTGTCTTCCTTCTCTGACAACAGCAGGCAGGGATGAGAAATTGCTTTCTAGAAGAACCAGTTTTGAAATGTTTTTTGCGACTTCGCTTCCGTCAGCCATTGCGATAGAACAGTCTGCTTCTTTCAATGCAAGTGTGTCATTGACACCATCACCTGTCATGGCAACAACTTTGCCTTTGTTTTTAAGTGCTTTGACTATAGTATATTTTTGCTCTGGAGTGACTCTGCCAAAGACAGTGAATTGATCAGCCATTTGTTCCACCTCTTTTAAACTTACGTTTTCAAGAGAAACAAATTTATCGTGATTTTTTACACCAACTCTGCCTGCAATTTTAGAAACGGTTGCAGGGTCGTCACCTGAAATAATCTTGACTTCGACTTCATTGTCTTTAAACCATTGTATGGTTTCAACAGCATCTTCTCTGATGTGTTCTTCAAGGACGATAAGAGCAAGAAGTTCTGCCTTTTTGCCATTCATTTTTTTGTCAAAAGTGCCTCCTTCTTGCTCAGCAAAGGCAAGCACACGCAGACCTTTTGATAGATAACCTTTGATAAGTTGTTGTTGCTCTGGCGAAATTGCACAGCCTATTCTGGTTGGCGCACCAACAAAATAGATTTTTTTATTTGAAAGTTGGGTGATTGAATATTTGCGTTCTGATGAAAACTCTGCTATGTTGAGTGGGTGCAAGTCGCTGTTTCTACCAAATTCTTGAATCATTGCATTTGATGTTGAGTTTGTTGTTTTTTGTGCATTTAAGACATTTGATAACAATTTTTTAATGCTTGATTGTCTCTTTTTGGAATAGGTGAGAAAATCTACAACTTTCATAGTTCCGTCAGTGATAGTCCCAGTCTTGTCAAGACAAAGGACGTTTGTTCTTGCAAGCATTTCGATTGAATATAAATCTCGGACAAGAGTCTTTTTTCTTGAGAGTTTGACTACGCCTATGGAAAGTGAAATGGTGACAAGTAGAAACATTCCCGCAGGAATCATACTTGTAAGAGCACCACTTGTGTTTGTAATTTGAGATTGAAGTGTCGAGCCAGCAAGTTTAAATTCCTTTAAGAAAGTAAGTATTCCGATAGGGACAAGTGCGATACCGATATATTTAATAAGTCTATTAAGGTCTTTAAAGAGGTTTGACTGAGGCGTCTTAAATTCTTTTGCCTTCTTTGCCATTTGATAGATATAATTATCTCTTCCTATCTTATCAACTTTTGCATAACATTCGCCAGAAACAATAAAACTTCCAGAAAGAAGTGGCTTGCCTATTGATTTTTCGATTGCATTACTTTCGCCTGTCAAGAGACTTTCGTTTACTTCCACAATTCCGTCAACTATGACACAATCTGTTGGAATTTGATTTCCACTTCTAAGGACTATTAAATCATCAAGAAGCAGTTGGTCGGCAGGTATTTCATATTCTTTTCCACCTCGAATGGTTTTGACAAGTGGGGTTGTGACTATGGAAAGTTTTTCAACTGCAATTTTTGCCCTTATTTCTTGAATAATTGCAATCGCTGTGTTTGCAATTATGACAAATATGAAAATAAGGTCTTTATAAGAGCCTACAACTAAAAGTGCAACGGCAATTATAAGCCAGAGCATATTGAAGAAGGTGAATATATTTTTAAAGAAGATTGAAGCATAAGACTTTGATGACTTGACCTTTGTGCTGTTGACTAGGTTTGCCTCTTGTCGCAACAGCACTTGCTCGTCAGAAAGGCCTGTTTTTACATCAACTGCATATCTTTCAACATTATCGCAAACTGCCGGACTTTCTTCTTCCTTTTTCTCTTTTGTGAATCTGTTTTTAAATTTTATTTTAAATTTTTCAATTATTCCTTTATTATTGTTTAAGCCTTCTATAGAATAAAAAAGTATTTCCATGCTGTTATTGCGTGGAATTCTTCTATAATATCTAATTTCAGTTTTTACAAGTGCCTTAGGCAAGTCTAAAAGATTGTCATTTTTCTTTTTCATATAATAAACCTATATTAATGGAAGTTTTGTCAAATAGTCATACAAACTATTTTTGCAAAACTAATAGTTATAAATACTATGTGATAGACTGCACAGCAGTCAAATTCGCAGAATTTGTAAAAGTTTTATTGCCATAAAACTTTTATATCACATAGTCTATATCATTATACATTAAATTTTGTCCTATTGTCAACATTATTATAAATTTGATTTGACAAGTGATGAAAAAAAAGTTAAAATTTGATTAAGAGGTAATTATTATGCTTTTCAATATTCCAAAATCTTTGACTAAACTTGCAAATATGTTTGACACTGAGTTGTATATAGTCGGTGGATTTATTCGCAATCAACTTATGGGGATAAAAAATGATGATATAGATATATGTTCTTCACTTACTTTGGATGAAGTGGAAAATCTTTTAAATGGAAGCGATTATGATTTAAAGATAAAAAGCAAACTTTTAGGCACTGCAACAATCATCAAGGGGGGTGAAAAATTTGAATATACCACTTTCAGAAAGGAATTTTACCCAAATAATGGTAAGCATACACCAGATAGTGTTGAATTTATCACTTCAGTTGAAGAAGATGCAAAACGAAGAGATTTTACCTGCAATGCGATATATTATGATATCAAAAATGATAAGATGATTGACTTCTTTGATGGAAAAAGAGATATCGAGAAGAGAATTTTAAAGGCTGTTGATGATTGTGATGAAGTCTTTTGTCATGATGGTGTCAGAATTTTGAGATTATTTAGATTTCAATGTGAATTGAATTTTAAAATCGACAAAGCAACACTTGAAAGTGCATATAAATATAAGGAAAATTTGCGTGATGTATCAGGTGATCGTCTTGTTCATGAGATTACTCGCATTTTACATAGCCCTACAAAATATAAAGGCACTTCAAAACCAAAGGCATATATGAAGGCATTGAATCATTTTAATAAGGGTGGATTTTGGCATATTTTTGGAATTGATTGCCAAAAACTGAAATATAAAATGGTGAAAAAAGTCAGTCATAAATCGCAAGGGCTTTTGATTGATATTGTAGACACCGTCAATCCTATTTCAGTGTCATATTATCTAAATTTGATTTTGGTTAATTCCTTTGGTTTAAGCAAAAAAATGGTTGACAATTATATAAATATTTTATCAGGCTATTATGAGGCACTCAATAGACAACAAAATAAACCATACTTTTTTAAATATTTCAACAATTTTCCTCAGATTTATTTGCTTTTGCTTCACAAATCAAAGTATCTTGCAAACAAATATCAATTTTTCTATAAATACATCATCTCTCATAGACTTATTATGTCTACAAGCGAACTTAAAATAAATGGAAATGACATCAAAAAGCATTATCCAACAGTCAAGGCAAACAGATATAAACCTATTTTAGAAAGTCTTTTGAGTGATGTATTTGATGGAAAACTCTCAAATGAGAAGGAAGAACTTATAACTGCAGTTGAAGGAAAACTTAGATATTTATAAGTTAAATTTAAAAAAATTTTTAATTAATAAAAATCATAAAAAAAGAGGAGATAAATCCTCTTTTTTATTTGTCAATTAAAATTCTATTTTAATATGTGTCTTTACAATATTTTATTATTGTATTTTATTGAATGTTCCATTTGGATTTTGCATTGTTTTCCGCCTCTTTAGTCACTTTTTGAGGGGAAATGTATCTCACTGAATTGCTAGGTAGGGTCATTCCATCTTCAAGAGTTGAAGAGCCTTCAACAATAATTCCATTTTGTGGGAGATATTTGTCATGTCTTATTTCCTTAGATGAGATGACTTGACCTTCTTTTATATAATCTATATATCCTTTTGATTCATATCCTTCTTGAGGGAACTTGAGTCTATAATATTCACCACGATAGAGAACTTTATTTTCATATTCACCCTTATAATCGGTGATTATATCATCTCCTCCATGAGGTAGAATCTTGACAAGTTCGGCTCTTGTTTGAATTGATAGTCCATTTTCTAATGGTTGCCCATATATTTCAACTGTTGCAGACTGTTCATCGCAGATAGTTTTGATGAAAATAGGTGTGTCAAGATTGTTTTTAAATTTTAAATCGGCATATCCTTCGCTGACCATTGCATCAAAAGAAAGAGGAACATAAGAGGCAGGGAGGGTATGGTGATTTACCTGCAGTATTTCAATGTCAGAACGAATTAGAGCATTGTAGAGTGTAGTCGAAGCCTGACATACACCTCCACCAACACCATCTACATATTTCCCGCCTACAATGATTTTTGCAGTTTTATATCCATTGTCTTTGATTCTTTTGCCTGTTGTGTTGTTGAACGAGATTTCTTCGCCAGGTTCGATAATCATGCCGTTGAATTTTGATAAAGCAAGTTTTACATTGCTTTTGCGGTCTGCAGAAGATGTTGAGTAATTTGTAGTAAAAGTTGAACGGAGAGAAATATTGTTTATAATGCTATCAAAATCTTCATCAGGAATAATGTCGACGACTGGAATCTCGATTTCGCTTAAATTTTCACCTGCTATAAACTTTGCAATTTCACTTTTAAGAACCTGTCTGTTTACAATTTTTCCTGTTTGAGGCTCTGTTTTTGAAAACATTTCATTTGCGTTTGGGTCGAATTTAATACCAGAACTTTTTGGAGTGCTTTCAACCTCGCTTATTATATTTTCAAGTTTTTCTTCCATTCCACTATAAATATCCTCAAAAGGCACAGAGACAAACAGTCCATCTTTCTTAATTTTCTTTTCTATTTTCTTTTTAGAGAAAATATTTCCTTCATGTCCATAATTTATTACCTCATTTAGTGTTGGCTCTAAATTGCCGAGGAATCCTAGGTCATCTCCTGTGATTGTCCATTGTTTTTGATTGCTTGTCAGTGTGATATTTAGTTTTTCTTTGTTTTCGCTTAAACTGCTAAGCAAAATATTGTTTGCCTCAGTCTTTGTCAGACCTGAAACATCAACACCATTTATATGTGTATTTGGGTAAAAAGTGGTTTTACTGCTGATTGAATCGCCAAAGTAGAATTGACAAAAAAGCAGAAGTGTTACTGCGATAAATGCCACAGCGAGAAGCCAAATCAATGAAGACCTAGATTTTTTTATAGCGGTTTCTTTCTTTTTCAAAATCTTACTCCTTTTTCAAAAAGATAACAAACTTTAAAATTTTAAAAGGAATTTAAAAGTTTTTTCTTTATTTATTGTCTCTACAATAATCAAAAATATACTTTTCCTTTTTCAGAATATTTGTGTGATTTTTTATTTATACTAGATTATGGAAATGTCGAAAACAAAAAAGATTTTAAGAATCTGTTTGGTTGTTGTGCTGATAGCATTGTTTTTGGGACTGATGTATTTTATTTTAAATATAACTGGTCTTTGGGAAAAACTAAATTCAGTTGACAAACTTCAGACAATAATTTTAGAACTGGGCTTCTGGGGGAGGTTTGCCTTTGTATTTTTGCAGTTTCTTCAAGTGACTTTTATTCCAGTCCCTTCTCCCATTTTGATTATTGCTGGAAGTCTTATTTATGGTCCTTTTGAAGCCGGGCTTCTTTCGATAGCAGGCATATTGCTGGGTAGTGCTTTGGCATTCTTTTTGGGCAGGGTATTTGGCAAAAGGTTGGTTGTGTTTATGGTTGGCAAAGAGGCAGAAAAAAAATGGCGTGCTTTTTTATCAAGTTGTAAATATACTTTTGTCCTTATGATGATTCTTCCTTTTTTTCCTGACGATGTATTATGTATGGTTGCAGGACTTACTGAAATGAGTTGGACTTTTTTTATGGTCACTCAACTTATTACAAGACCTATAAGTATATTTTTGGTCAGTTATCTTTCAAGTGGTCAGGTGATTCCTTATCATGGTTGGGGGCTTATTGTATGGGCGATTATTATTGTAAGTTCTTTAGTCTTAATTTATCTTTCAAGCAAATTTAATGATAAAATTGAAGATTTTATTAAAAATATATTTAAAAAACGCAAAAAAAACAACGAAAATACTAAATAAATATAAAAATTAAATAAAATTAATTAAATTAAAGAAAAAAATATAGAAAGAAAGCAGAAAAAAAATACAAAACATTGACAG
>CAOJSF010000008.1 GCA_948442695.1 uncultured Clostridia bacterium
CCACAAACAAAAATGCTTGTGATTTTTTTATTTTAGATGAATTGAGTATTAATTTTAATGTGATTTTGTTTGATGATATTGATATGTTTTTTGTGATTTTGATTTATGTTAATTGATTAAATTATCTAGTATGTGATTTTATTTTCTAGGGATTTCTTGCTTTTTAAATGTTGTCAAGAAGTTTTTTGAAACTTTCTATATCTTTAAATTGACGATAGACTGATGCGAATCGGACATAAGAAATCTCATCTATTTCTTTGAGTGCATCCATAACCATTTCGCCTAGTTGGGTAGATTTGACTTCTTGAGAAAGTTTGTTTTGAATTTGCTTTTCAATTGATGCAACTATTCCCTCAATTTGACTTAAACTTACCGGTCTCTTTTCGCAGGCTTTGATAATTCCGCGTTTTAATTTTTCTGGATCGAAAGATTGTCTTGAACCATCATTTTTGATTACTAAGATAGGTGTTGTTTCGATTGTTTCATAAGTTGTAAATCTTCTTCCGCAAGAAAGACATTCTCTTCTTCTTCTTATAGCGTTTGTTTCTTCACTGTTTCTTGAATCAAGCACCTTGCTTTCTTCAGCGTTGCAATATATACATTTCATGTAAGTTCTCCTTATATTTCTTTAATAATAATAGCATAAATTAAAAGTTTTTTCAACATTTTAATAATAATTTTTTATTTTTGCTGAAAAAAGCAAGTGAGAATATAAATTTTTAATTTAGAAAAATGTAATTAAATAATTGTCTTTTTGTAAGTATAGAAAATAATTTAAATGTATTTTTAGATTTAAAAAAATTGATTTGAAAAATTTGAAATTTTAAAATGGTTTCAAATATTTGGGAATTAATTGTTTTATGAGCAGAGAAAGGTGGTTTTCATATTATTAAGTTTTAAATAAAAGGCATGAAATATTAGTTTTTTATTTGCGATTTTTGTCATATGATGAAAATAAATTAAATAAATTATAATATGCAGAATTTATTAAGAGTAAAAAATGAGTATAAATCTATATTTTCATTTGCCGAAAGCACACCTTTTAAAATTAAAAGGCGACTTTTGGAACTGGGATTTACACCTGGGACCAGAGTAAAAGTTTTAAGAAGGTCGCTTTTGGGACAGGCCTATCTTGTTGAAATAAGGGGCTTTACATTGTCTATGCGTAAGGAAATTTTGGCTTATGTCAATGTTGAATGATGAAAGTTTTTTTTAATTATATTAAAAATTTAAGGTGAAAAATTGAGAAGACTTATCAAAAAAATTATATAATTTAAAAATAATAGGAAAGATTTAAAAATTATATCAAGCGATTATATATAAAAAAATTTAAAATCAATTAATTAAGATGAGGTTGAAATGATAAAAGTTGCACTTTTAGGCAATCCAAACACAGGAAAAACAACCCTTTATAATCTCCTCACTGCCTCGCACGAGCACGTTGGGAACTGGCATGGAGTTACGGTGGAAGAGAAGGCGAAACTTTATAAGCATAAGGGCAATGACATAGTTATGGTTGACCTTCCAGGGTTGTATTCGCTTTCACCTCTAAGTTATGAAGAGGAGGTGAGTGTTGATTATCTTTTAAACAACAATGTTGATATGGTTGTCAACATTTGTGATGCAAGCAATCTTAAGAGAAATCTTTATCTTACATTATCCCTTCTTGAAATGGGCATTCCAACACTTTTGGTTGTAAATCAAATAGACAGGCGTCCTCTTTGCAAAATTGACTTTTTAAAACTTGAAAGTATGCTGGGAATAAAGGTTTTGCATATAAATGCTTCTAACAAAAAAGATGGTGAAATTGTCAATGACAATATTATAAAACTTTATGACAAAATAAAGTCCGGCTATCAACAGGACAAACCTTCTTATTTAAAAGAATTTGGTCTGCATAAGTTTAAATCCTTTTTAAAAAACAAAAATATTAATATGAATTTAGAGGATTATTATTGCGTCAAACTTCTTGAAGATGATGAAAGGGTGAAGTCTCTATTTTCCATCAAGCAGGAATTTGGCGGAATGGAAAGGGTGGCTAAACGGCGATATCAATACATTGATGAAGTATTGTCCTCCTGTTGTGGCAAGAGTGAGCGGGTCTATGGTAAGTCCAAATTTGATAAAATTCTTTTAAATAGATTTTTTGCGTTTCCGATTTTTATTTTGATTATTGCTGTCGCCTTTTATCTGACATTCTTTTCAATAGGGGCATATCTTAGTTCTGGACTTAACTTTTTGCTTGATAAACTTATATCAACACCGATGACAAATCTACTTATAAAATCATTTGGAGAGGGCAGTTGGATTGTAGGTTTGTTTCGGGATGCAATTTTTGGCGGGCTGGGTTCTATCTTGACCTTTCTCCCTCAAGTCGCCCTATTATTTTTCTTTCTTTCACTTCTTGAGGACAGCGGTTATCTGTCTCGAGTAGCCTTTGTTTTTGATGATATATTAAGTAAGGTTGGTCTTTCAGGAAAAAGTGTATACACTCTTTTAATGGGTTTTGGATGTTCTACAACTGCAGTTTTGACAGCACGCAATATGGAAGATAAAAACTCCAAAATAAAGACTGGTCTACTTACTCCTTACATGAGTTGTTCGGCTAAATTTCCTATTTACTCAGTTCTCGGCGGGGCGTTTTTTGGAGCGAAAAATATATTTATCATACTAGGCTTATATTTTCTGGGTGTGTTTATCGCGATTTTAATGTCACTTATCTATGAAAAAACCATTTTAAAGAGCAAAGAGCAGTCCTTTATTTTGGAGTTTCCGCCTTATCGAATGATGAGTTTTAAACGTACCATGTCACTTTTAAAGCAAAATGTAAAGGAATTTATTGCTCGTGTTGCTTCACTTATTCTTGCGATGAATGTAATTGTTTGGTTTCTTTCAAATTTCACCATAACTTTTAAATATGTTGGCAGTGGTGGGGTGAGTATGCTTGAAACTTTTGGCAGGGTGATAGCACCTGTTTTTAAACCACTGGGATTTGGAAGTTGGGGACTGGCTTCAGCCTTGATTGCTGGACTTGTTGCGAAAGAGGTTATAGTCAGTTCTATTGCAATGTTTAATGGTGTGTCAGATTCCTCCCTTTCAGGGATTGCTTCGTCTATAAAAGACCCCGCATCTCCTGCTTTCTTTGCGGACGGAAGTTCGGTGTTAAGTTATCTTGTATTCTGTCTTTTGTATTTTCCATGTCTTGCAACTGCATCTGTTTTAGGAAAAGAGATAGGTAAAAAGTGGTTGGTTTTGGGACTTATATTTGAATTCTTGATTGCCTATTTGACAGCGTTTGTAGTTTACAGAATTTCACTTGCGATTGAGTCTTTTGGGTTTGGAATTGTATTTGTATTTCTTTTGGCACTGGTAATTTTGATTGTTTCTTTGGTGTATGTGTTTAAGCGTATAAAGACAAAGAGATGCTCATATGCAAATAAGTGTCCTAAAAGTTGTAAGAAAAAAGGTTGATATTGTCACACTTTTTGTCTGGTCTGAATAAAAATGAATATGGATAAACAAAAAGATAAATTCAAAATCATCTGCATTAAAGCACCAAAATGGCTTTCTTATTTTCTTAAGAAATTTGTAAAAGAGGCATAGGTTTTTAAAATAATAACAGAGTAATGCTGGAATGATTTTTTCGCATAAATTTTTCAGTTTGGGAAAACGAGAAGAAGTTGACGACTCCGTCTCCGGCTTTTGTCAAAAGTGGTTTTGGAAAGTCAATTCAAATTATTAAAAATCGTTTGCATTACTTTTGTTGATTTTATTTTTTGATGAAGCACTTGCGTTTTTGTATTATGCGTTTCAAAAAAGGAAGGAGCCTCTTGCTCCTTCCTTTGTCATGTCAAATTGTTTGCAAAAAAACAAAGAACACTTTATTACGCTTTCTTTGCAGTTCTGATACATTTTGTGCAGGCTTTAACAGTTTGTTCTTTTCCGTCAACTTCCATTGTAACCTTTTGAAGGTTTAAATCATAAGTTCTATTATATTTCTTATTAGAGAAAGATACTTGTTTGCCTGTCATTTTGCCTCTTCCGCATATTTCACATACTCTGCTCATTACTATTTCCTCCGTTTATAATTATCTTTGCACTTAATGATAGCATTTTTAGTTTTAAAAATCAACCATTTTGGCAAAAAATATTTATTTTTATGAGAAAAATTTATCTTTTTTTCATTAATGTCAAAAAAAGTGTTGTTTTTTTCTTTGTTTTATTGTATTATATAGAGGGTATACTATCTAAAAAGGAGCATAAGGTGACTGTAGATACTAATAATTACTATGGCAATATTTCTATCTCCGACAACTCAATCAGGGTTGTTGCGGGTTATGTTGCACTTGACTGTTATGGTGTAGTTGACCTTGTAAGCAAATCCATAATAGATAGTGCGCGAGAATTATTTAAAAAAGAATCTTATTCAAAAGGAATTAAGATTAACCATATCAACAACAGAATATATATTGATGTTTACTGTATTTTGAAATACGGCGTGTCTATTAGTGCCGTTGCCGAGTCACTTCGCAAATCTGTAAAATATAGTGTTGAAAATTTTACAGGTATGCTTGTTGATGCTGTCAATGTTCATGTTGTCGGAGTAAGAGTTTAGGAGAATTATAATTTATGATTAAGACTATAAACGGACAAACCTTCCGTAAAATGATTATTGCGGGTGCTGGTTTGCTTGAACAAAATAAAAAATATGTTGACTCTCTAAATGTGTTTCCTGTGCCAGACGGTGATACAGGGACAAATATGTTTTTGACTATGAAGTCAGCAGTTACAGAGGTTTCACAATGCCCAACAACAACTTTGGATGGACTTAGTGATGCTTTCGCAAAAGGTGCTTTAAAGGGTGCCCGTGGAAACAGTGGTGTTATCACTTCACAAATTTTTAAGGGCTTTTGCAGTGAGATTGCAAAATGTAAAGAAATCACAACAAAGGTTTTTGCAAAGGCTATGCAAGAGGGGGCTAATATTGCGTATAAGGCTGTCACAAAACCAAAAGAGGGCACAATCCTCACTGTCATTCGTGTCATGGCTGAAAACGCTGTTAGCGTTGCAAAAAAATGTGACGACTTTGAAGTCTTTTTAAAGAAGGTTCTTGAAGTCGGTGAAGAAATTTTGAAACAAACTCCTGAGATGTTGCCAGTTCTTAAGAAAGCAGGCGTTGTCGATGCTGGTGGAAGAGGAATTATAATCATCTTCACAGGTTTTTACAAACTCATTATGGGCGAAGAGGATTTTGAGTTTCAGTTTGATGATGAGAAAAAGCAATCTCTTGATGATGTAATTGCTGATATCAACAATTTGGGTGATATTCAATTTGGATATTGCACTGAATATATGATTATTCATATGAAGAAGAAAACAACTGAGGCCGACATTGACAAACTCAGAGAGAAACTCGTTGAACTCGGTGATTCTGTCATCTGTATCGGTGACCTCAACCTTGTAAAAGTTCATGTTCATTCAAATGAACCAAATAAAGCGCTTGAATACGCTCTTGAACTGGGAGAACTTTACAATCTCAAAATTGAGAACATGAGAGAACAAAACAGAGAGATCAAGAAAAAGGCAAATGTGCTTGAAGAAACCAAAGAGCATGGTATGGTTGCCGTTGCTCCTGGAGATGGTCTTGCTGATATTTATCGTGATCTAGGTGTTGATGAAATTATTGTGGGGGGACAGACTATGAATCCTTCGGCTGCCGATATTGCTGCTGCTGCCGACAAAGTCCCTGCAAGAAACGTCTTTGTTTTCCCAAACAACAAAAATATTATTTTGGCTGCTGAGCAGGCAAATGATTTGACTAATAAAAACTTGATAATCATACCAACTCGTTCAATTCCAGAAGGTATTTCATCTGCTATTGCGTTCAATCCAGATGGAAGTGTTGAAGAAAATACTGAATCTATGAATGATGCCCTTAAAGGTGTCAAGTCTGGTTCTGTGACTTACGCTGTCAGAGATACTCATGTCGACGGGTTTGATCTCAATGTTGGTGATATAATCGGTCTTGATGACAAGGCAATTCTTGCCAAAGGAAAACTTGCATCAGAGACAACAGAAAAACTTATTGAAAGCATGATGAGTGAAGAAATCATGAATATTACTTTATTCTATGGTGAGGATATTCGTGAAGATGAAGCGAATAAACTTGTTGAAACTCTTTCTGCTAAATATTCCGAATGTGAAGTTTCCGCAATCAGAGGTGGACAGCCAGTTTATTATTATTTGGTAAGTCTTGAATAAAAAAATTATAGGAAAGCACTTTTTTCGTTCGTGTTATTCTTGCATTCCTAAATAAAAAAAGGTATGAAATTTCATACCTTTTTTGTTTGCCACAATTTAGAAGAAATGAGTGTTTTTTGTTGGGACAGTAAGTTGTAAAAGCAATGCCTATCCTCTTTGGTTGGAGGCAAAGCAATTGCAAGTTTCATTTTTGATAACTTTAATATAATTATAAATTTTTTTATGTATTGTTTTAAAAATGAATATTATTAAAATGGTTAATTTAAAAATTAAATTATTTTATTTTCTTGTAAGAGGGTGGTAAATTCTTTAAAGTTGTCAGGATACTTATTTTTTCCATAATACTCAAATGTCTTTTCATCTTTTTCGATTTTTACCTTATATTCCTGACCGTCCATAATAAATTCATTTACCATGCGCGCATCCCATGAAGATACTATTGAAAGAATTTTGCTGGCAAAGTCGTCAATATCAATTTTGATTTTTTCTCCATTGAGTTTTGCCTTTTTAGTTTCATCATCTAAAACAAGTTGTTTAAACTGAGTCATACTGCTCATAATAACTGTTATTTTCATGATTTCTCCTTTTTTTTATTATATCAAAATTCAAAAAAATAGTAAAGCAGAATAGATGTTTGCAGAGCGATTTTGATAAAGATTTTATAAAATTACTTAAATTTTGGCTATTTTCTTTAATTTTTGTTGATTTTTTTTGATATTTTCTTTAAATTTAATGTTTTTTAGTTTAATTATTGATTGATTTTTATATTTAAAAATTGTAAAATATATGTATGAAAAAAAGAATTGATATTTTAATTTCCCAAAAGTTTGACTTCTCTCGCACTCGAGCACAAGCATTGATTGAGGAGGGATGTGTGCAAGTTTTTGGTAGGCAGATTTTAAAACCTTCCGAACTTGTCGATGAAGAAAGTGAGTTGGCTTTGTCAATGAAAGATAGTTTTGTTTCTCGCGGTGCTTTTAAACTTTTGGGTGCAATTAAGGAATTTGGACTTAAATTTGATGACTTAATCGTGCTTGATATGGGTGCTTCAACAGGTGGGTTTTCAGAGGTCGCGATAAGAAATGGTGCTAAAAAAGTTTATTCTGTTGATGTGGGAAGGGACGAACTTGATAAAAGCCTTGCCATTAATCCAAAAATTGTTAATATGCAGGGAAGAGATATAAGAAGTTTGACCAAAGAAGAGGTGGGTGATGCCGATATTGTAATAGGCGACCTTTCATTTATTTCACTAAAACATATCTTGCCGAAAATTAATGAACTTTTTGGAAAGATAGAATGTGTGCTTTTGTTTAAGCCTCAATTTGAGTGCGGAAAGGATATTGCAAAGAAGTTTCGTGGGGTGATAAAAGACAGGGCGGTTCATCAAAGTTTATTGAAAGATTTTTTAAATGAACTTGACTTGTATAATTTCAAATTGTCTAATTTGGCATATTCACCTATCAAAGGTAAGAATGGAAACATAGAATATCTCATGCACATAAATGGAAAAAACAATGCAAAAGTTGATATAAACGAAGTTGTAAAATCAGCATTTTCAAATTTATAATTAGTCTCAGTTTTTTAATGAAAGAAGATAATTTGCTTAAAAAATGAAAAAATTCTTAAAAAAACACGAATTTTTGTTTAATTTTCGTGTTTTTTTGTATTTTAGGCTGTATTTATATTGTTTTAGTTTTGTTTGTAGTTTTTATTTTATTAATACATTTTGATATTTAAGTCACTGCGATTAATAAAATTTTTTTTAGACTTTAAGATGAAACTTGAAAAAGTTTATCTAGAGATTGTTGCTGTTGGATACAATGGCAGGTCATCAAATCCTGGGCAAACATTTCCGCTCTGGCAAGCCTGACATGGTGGAACAACTGGGTAGCCATAAGATGGAATCAATAGGTCTACGACCGCTGTCACCTTGATGAGAATTTGCAGGCATCCTGTCACAGTGAAAATATTTTCAGGTGTGAATGTGCCGATTTGACTTGAGAACAGAGCATTGACTTTTATGTCAACTGGTGAAAGTGAAGGTTGTGGCACAAACAACATACTGCATTTTTGAACAGTTATGCTTGAACTTGCAGTTCCGAGTACGCCATTTGCATCACGATAAGTCACAGTAAGAGGAACTGTGATTGTCATTGATACATTTGCATAGTTTGGTGAGCCTTCAATTCTGTCTATTACAAGGTCTGACACTGTTGGTGGATTGCCTATCTGATTTTGTGCGGAAATGTAAGTCAGTGGCAATGCTGGATTTGCTGGATTGAAACCTGTCAAAGGCAGAACGATGCCTGTTTCTGTTGTTTGAGAAACACAGGCGTCAAAAACCTTTGTTGTTTCAATAAGTACTTTTTCACAAATCCCATTTACAGGGTTACCTGTCATTGGCCCTGGTCTGTTGGGATTTGTATTGTTGATATAAAATGACATTTAAACCTCCTCATTTTACGATGTATGATTTTCCTTTAGCATACAATCTAGTATATGTTTATACCAGTCCGCTTTGTGCAAATAAAAAATATTCTTAGATATAATCGTAAGATTTTGCAAAACATTTGGGAAAAATTATTTTATTGAATTTGATGATTAAATATATGGAAGATTATTTTATTTGAAAAAACGTAACTTTTTAAGAGTTTGAAAAGAATTTTAAATTTTTTCATATAATATATTTTTTATTACTGAAAATGTCGAACAAATATTTTATCTATTAAAAAACAGATATAAAGAAAAGAAAGAGGAGAAAATTTTTATTGTGTTAATGAGGTTGCGAGAAATGAGATAAATGTGGAAAGTGAAAAGAATGGTGTGTGGAAGAAAATTGCGAGGATGTTTTTTAAATGCAAGAGAAAGAGAATGATAAATAAATATTATAAAAAGATGTTGTGTGGGAATTTTGAGGGATATGTTTTTTAGAGGAAGAGATGCTTTGAAAGTTGATGGTTGCGAGAAATGAGGTAGATGTGGAGAGTAAAAGAATAAAGTGTGGAAGAAAATTGCAAGGATGTTTTTAAATGGAAGATAAAGAGGATGATAAAATAAATATTATAAAAAGATGATATGTGGGAAGGTTGAGGATATGTTTTTTTAGAGGAAGAGATTCTTTGAAAGTGAATGGTTGCGAGAAATGAGATAAATGTGGAAAGTGAAAAGAATGGTGTGTGGAAGAAAATTGCGAGGATGTTTTTTAAATGCAAGAGAAAGAGGATGATAAAATAAATATTAAAAAAACGTTGTGTGGGAATGTTGAGGGATATGTTTTTTTTAGAGGAAGAGATGCTTTGAAAGTGGATGGTTTGGCGATGTGAAAAAAGAAGTGGCAGGTGTGGGGTGATGAATTTTTTAAAAACAAGCGAAAAAAGGATAGAAGAATTGCAAGTGTGAGTTTTTATGGCAATGTTTTAATTGACAAAACTAGATTATTTTGATATTATTTTTTTGAAATATTAAGGAGAGTTTATTATGATTTTGGACAATGTAAAATTGAGGCTTGCTGAAATGGGCGAAGAAATTTCTTTTATTAAGGAGTGTCTTTGACAAGACCAGTCTTTTAGACCAACTGAAAGTCCTTCAAGATGAGCAGGCGCAAGACGGATTTTATTTAAATCAAGACAAGGTGCTTGAAGTTGGCAAAAATGTCAAAAAAATTGAGGGGAAACTGAATGTCATTAAACTTCTTGAGAGTTTGTATGATGATTGCAGTGCTTATATTGAACTTATTGAAATGAGTCATGATAAGGCACTGGAAGAAGAGGTGGAGGACTGTCTTCACAAACTTGAAGCCGAAGTTGAAAAGGCGAAAATCCAAACATTGCTTCGTGGTAAGTATGATTTTTCTGACGCAATAATTTCTCTTCATGCTGGTGCAGGCGGGACTGAGGCACAAGACTGGGTTGATATGCTTTATAGAATGTATAAAATGTATTGCCAAAATATGGGATATAAATTGACAGTTCTCGATGTTTTATCTGGTGATGAAGCGGGACTTAAATCAATCACTTTTGAAGTGAGTGGTGACAATGCTTATGGATTTCTGAAGGCTGAAAAGGGTGTGCATAGACTGGTGAGAATTTCACCTTTTGACTCAAATGCAAGGCGTCATACATCCTTTGCGAGTTGTGAGGTTATGCCAAAACTTGAAAAGAGTCCTAATATAGAAATCAGATCAGAAGATTTGAAGATAGACACATATCGTTCTTCTGGTGCGGGTGGACAACATGTCAACAAGACAGAAAGTGCGATAAGAATCACCCATATTCCAACAGGAATTGTGGTTGCCTGTCAGGTTGAGCGTTCTCAGGTGCAAAATAAGGAAAGGGCTATGGGAATGCTATATTCAAAACTTGCTGAAAAAGAGGAGAGGGAAGAACTTGAAAAACTTGCAAGCATAAGAGGCGAAGTGAAAAAGATTGAATGGGGAAGTCAGATAAGAAGTTATGTATTCTGCCCTTACACTCTTGTCAAAGACCACCGAACTGGCTTTGAAAACAGCAATATTCAGGCGGTTATGGATGGTGATATTCAAGAGTTTATAAATGAATATTTAAAGAAAATTTAGAGGCATTTTGTGTCTCTATTTTTTTGTCAAGAATATGGGGGGGTAGATAATTTTATAAAGTGATTATAAAAGTTATGGGAATTATAACAAATTATTAATTTATATAAAAATATGTGCAAGCGTTTTGAGATTTATAAACAAAAAAAGTTATGTAAATCAGTTGACTTATTTCAAAAAAGCCAAAAATTGAGTATTGACTATTATCAAAAAATATGTTACAATTTTTATAGATGAAGAAGAAGAGAATTGTGAAAGTTGTGTCATTTTTATCAATGGGAGTCATGGCTGTGACAGGTGCATTTTGCTTGACTGGTTGTGATAGCAAAAAAGATGTTTCAAAGTATCAATATACAATTCTAAAGAACAAAGACGATGTTTATGTAATTCATAAAAGTTTGGATGTGAAAATTTCTAATTTATCTTTATTTAATATAAACACATCTTGCGAAAAAGTAATTGCCGAGTATCATACAAGTACAGAGGAATATTTAATTTATAATAAAGATTATGTAGAGTTTCCAAAATATAATCTTGCACTTGCAAAAAACAAAGATGGCGTTAAGGAATATGGTTATGATGAAATTTGTCATGAGTGTTTTTCAGAAGGAGAAATAATTTAATTTTTATTATTAAAAGAAAAAGTGGCCCATAAGTCACTTTTTTTCTTGATTATATTTGATATATTTGATATAATTGTGGTGATTATGAGTTATATTGAAATAGTAAAAGAAAAATTTGAAAAATTAAAGACTAAAAAAGATATCATTGTGCTTTCGATTGAAAGTTCTTGTGACGAAACAAGCATAGCGGTTGTCAAAAATGGAAGGGAGGTTTTGGCAAATGTTGTTTCATCTCAAATTGAAATTCATCGCAGATTTGGTGGCGTTGTGCCAGAAGTTGCATCAAGAAACCACATTTTGGCAATTTCTAATGTCTATAAAGAGGCACTTTTGCAGGCAAAATTGACCGAAAAAGATATTGATGCCATTGCTATCACTTATGGTGCAGGTCTTATGGGAGCGCTTTTGGTCGGAGTGAATTTTGCGAAGGGGCTTGCTTATAGTTTGCAACTTCCACTGATTGCTGTCAGTCATGTCCATGGCCATATTTCGGCAAATTATATTTCTCATACCGAATTAAAACCGCCATTTATCTGTCTCATGGTCAGTGGTGGACATACCGCAATTTTGCAAGTTGAGGATTATAACAAATTCACCATGCTGGGCACAACAGTTGATGATGCTGTTGGTGAGGCTTTTGACAAGGTGGCGAGGGTGCTGGGACTTCCATATCCTGGTGGGCCTGAGATTGACAGGTTGGCAAAGCAAGGAAAGCCTGTTTATAAATTCACAGTTTCAAACAGTTTAAAAAACACATACAATTTTTCTTTCAGTGGAATCAAGACCGAGGTTGTCAATCTTGTGCATAATGCAAGACAGAGGGGTAAAGAAATTTTAAATCAAGATATTGCATCTTCATTTCAAGAGTGTGTGACAAAAGAACTTGCTGAGAAAGCAGTTCGAGCCTGCAAAAATTATGGATTCAAGGATTTGGTTGTCGCTGGCGGTGTTGGTGCAAACTCTCGTCTTAAAGAAAGGCTTGCTTTGTTATGCAATGAAAATAACTTAAATTTTTATAGTCCATCGCTTAAGTATTGCACTGATAATGGTGCGATGATAGGCTCAATGGCTTATTATATGATTCGTGATGGGTTGGGGCTTGCTCCACTTTCGCTTACTGCAAAACCAAATGTAGAACTTAATAAGAATGCGTTTTGATAAGTTGAAAGTTTTGAGATAAATTTAAATTGACAAAAAATAGATAAAATTTAGAAAATAAAATAAACAAATCATATTTGTAAAGAAAATTATTAAATGATAATTGTTGATATAATTTAGAAAAATCAAAATAAAGCAATTTAAGATTTTGTTTATTAACAGAATTAAAACAAATATGGAATGAAAAGGAAGTGATGTATGGAACTTTTGGCTCCTGCTGGAAATATTGAAAAACTTAAAACCGCTGTGCATTTTGGAGCAGACGGTGTTTATTTTGCTGGAAAGACTATGGGACTTCGTGCTTTTGCTGGGAATTTTTCAGATAAAGAAATCTTTGAGGCAATGGGATATTTGCATGAGCGTGGCAAGGTTGGTTATGTCACTCTCAACATTGTTGCAAGAGATAGCGACTTTGAAGGTATTGATGAATATTTAAAAGTCCTGGAAGATGCAAAGGTCGATGGTGTGATTGTTTCAGACCTAGGACTGATTTGTTATATAAGAAAAAAGTTTCCATCACTCAATGTCCATGTTTCAACTCAGGCAAATATAAACAATTCTCAAACTGTCAAGATGTATTGTGATTTGGGTGCGGTGAGGGTTGTACTTGCAAGAGAACTTGATTTAGACGAAATAAAAAAGATTCACCAAAACAACAAAGACATCGAAATTGAAGCGTTTGTCCATGGTGCCATGTGCATTTCATATTCTGGCAGATGTCTGCTTTCAAACTATCTCACAGGACGAGATAGCAATCGTGGTGCCTGCGTTCAGGCCTGCAGGTGGAAGTATTTTATCAGAGAAGAAAGCCGTGATGATGAATATGAAATTGAAGAGGACGAGCGAGGCACTTATATTTTAAATTCAAAAGATATGTGTCTTATTGATCATTTAGATAAACTTCGAGATGCCGGAATTGTAAGTTTAAAAATCGAAGGAAGAATGAAGTCTGATTATTATGTGGCAAGTGTCATAAATGCCTATAGGCGTGCACTTGACGGATTTGCCAATTTTGACATTTTGCATGACGAACTTGAAAAGACCAGTCATAGAAGATACACAACAGGATTTTATTTTGGTGACAACAATAAAGAATATCTTGAATCTTCTATGCCTGTTCAGACATCTGTTTTCGTTGCAAAAGTTGTTGAGGATGAAAAGGATGGTTTTGTCAAGGTTGAAATGAGAAATAGATTTAAGGTGGGGGATGAACTTGAAATCCTTTCTCCAGATGATAATTTCTTAAAGACAATCAAAGTTTCTTCTATCAGAAATCATTTAGGAGAAGAAATAGATGATGCAAAAAGAGTGCAAGAAATCGTTGAAATAAATTGTCCTTATCATTTGAAAAAAGGTGATATATTGAGACAAAATAATTGAAATTCTTTAAAAAATAAAATATTTCTAAGAAATAAATTATTAGATAGAAAAAGATATGTATTTTGATGAAAAATATAAATTTATAAAATTTGACAATTTTTTTGAGGTGAAAAATGAAAATAGCAGTTTTTACCGATAGTTTTTTCCCATCGGTTGGAGGAACTGAAAGAGCGGTTTATAATTTGTGCAAAAATCTTTTAACTTTGGGACATCAGATTATATTGTTTGCACCAGATTATCACAGAGAACAAAATTTTGACGAGTTTGAGGTTGGCAGAGTCAAAAGCATAAAACTTTCTCATAATGACATGGCTGTTTTTCGTGCGGGATATAAAAAAGTTTTAAAAAGAGTAAAAGAGTTTGCACCTGATGTCATTCAATTTTGCACCGCTTCAGGGATGGCAACAATGGGATTAAAGGTTGGAAGAAAACTGGGTATCCCTGTTGTGGCAACCATACATACCAAATTTAGAGAGGCATTTTACGATGGTTGTAAAAGCAGACTTATTACCGAAATCATGATAAAATCTTTGGCTAGAAAACTTAATAAGGCGGACAGGGTAACCACTGTTTCGCATGATATGGCAAGAGAACTTTTCAAATATGGTTATAAGGGCAAAGTTGAAGTCATAAGAAATGGTTTTGACGGGTTGAATCCTGACTTGAAAAGTGAAAAAGATATTGACTTTGACAATATTAATTTTCTTTTTTGTGGACATTTGATAAAAGTCAAAAACATTCAATTCTCCTTGAAAAGTTTGGAAACTCTTAAAAAAGAGAAAGGCTTTGATAATTTTAAGTTTATTTTAGTTGGCGAGGGAAATTATAAAAAGAAACTTCAAAAGTTGACAAAAAAGGCAAACTTGACAGACAATGTTGTTTTTCATGGGCTTGAAAAAGACAGAGAAAAACTTGATATGCTCTATAAAAAGTCACTTGTTGTTTTATTCCCTTCCATCTTTGATAATGATAGTTTGGTGATTTGTGAAGCGGCAAGGCAGGGCACTCCGACATTGACTATTGAAGGCACTGGCTCAAGCGAGCGAATCACAAACAATGAAAATGGGTTTGTTTCCGCTTTTGACAAACGGTCATTTGCAGAAAGAATTTATGAGATTGTAAATGACAAAGAGTTATACAACCATGTTTGTGAAAACATAGCCACTATTTCTGGCAAAACATGGCTTGAAATTGCAAAAGAATATGAAATGATGTTTGAAGAATTGATAGAAGCAAAGGCTAAAAAATAGTTCAAACTTAAATTTGTCAAATTGATAAAAATCGCAATCAAACTTGTTGCAATAATCATCGTGGATAAATTCCACGATTTTTTGTTTGACTTTTGCGGGAATTTTATTTATACTATTTTCTGAAATTAATATTTTATTTTGAGGTTTAATTATGGGATTTATGGGTGGAGTATTCAAAGTTTTGGGCTTTGAAAGTGAAAGCAAACCAAAGACAGGCAAAAAGACAAAAAGCATAACGAAGGCATCTTATAGTCTTAAGAAAAACAATTCTAGACCAGAGCAAATTGACGGAATATCAGTTTATTATCCAGAGAAGAAAGACCAGTGCAAGGAGTTTGTTGTATTTGCTAAAGAGGGCAAGGCCATTATTATTTCAACAGAATATTGTCCAAATGAGGATTATAACGGAATAATTGACTTTTTAAATGGTTTTGTTATCGGTGCAAATGCACGACTTATCACACTTACTGAAAATAAGTTATATTTGATTTTACCTGAGGGAATGGAAGTTGAAGAGTAAAGAATTTTTTGATATTGTAAAGAGAAAAAAGATTTTGTCACCTATTATAGTTGGCATTATTTTTGTCATTGCAATGCTTATTGATCAACTCACCAAAGGGCTTATCATTCCTGCTTATATTCCAAAGGTGGGGGATTATTTAAAAGTAATACCAAATTTCATAAGTTTTATTTTTGTCAAAAATTATGGTGCGGCATGGGGAATATTTGAGAATAATACAATCTTTTTGTCAATCATGACATTTGTGGGGATTGCCATTATCATAGCATTTTATATTTTAAGATTAAAGACAGTAGGCAATCGCACATCAATGTTGATGGCGGTCTCTGTCGGACTTTTGATAGGGGGAGCGGTTGGCAATCTTGCTGATAGATTGATTCTCGGTTATGTGCGTGATTTTATAAATTTTGAGTTTATAAGTTTTCCAGTTTTTAATTTTGCAGATATTTTTCTGACTTTTGGGATTATACTTCTTGTCGTTTATATGCTTTTCTTTTATTCTAAAGAAACAGAAAATGTTGCTATTAAAAATTCATCAATGAAGAAAAGTCAAAAAGGAAATAAAGATAAAGAGAATATCACAACTGAAAATTCTGAAATTGATTATCAACAAAATGATTTATCGAAATATGACAATCAAGTTGAAATGATATCAAATGAAGATGAGAGCAACCTCTCCAAAAGAGAAAAAAACAATGACGAAAAAAAATATGATGTAGTAAAAAATAGTTATGAAGATATTATAGTCATTGAAGACGAAAATGTTTTAAGCAAAAAAGACGAAGGTGAAAAACATGATTAGTGGAGAATTCGTTGTTGAAGTAAGTGGAGAAAGACTTGATAGGCTTGTGCAGATAAGACTTGATTCTCTTTCAAGGTCAAGAATTAAAGATCTTATTGAAAATGGATGCATTCTTTTAAATGGAAAAAAAGTTAAGGCGGGCGAGATTGTTAAATCAGGTCAAAAAGTCAGTTTTGCATATGAGGAAAACAAACCTCTTGAAGTGGAAAGCGAAGAAGTTGAATTTGAAATGGTCTATGAAGATGATGATTTAATAGTAGTAAACAAACCGCAGGGGCTGGTGGTTCATCCTTGCTCCTCTACTAAAAGTGGGACGCTTGTAAATGGGCTTTTGTTTAAGGTCAAAGATTTGAGTGGGATAAATGGTGTTTTAAGACCTGGCATTGTGCATAGGCTTGATAAAAATACTTCAGGACTTATGATTGTTGCAAAAAATGATTCCGCCCACAATTTTCTTGCAAGTCAGATTGCTGAAAAAACGCAATTTAAAAGAAAATATCTTGCACTTTGTGAGGGACATTTCAAAAATAGCGAGGGCAGGATTGAAAGTTTTATTTCAAGAGATAAAAAAGATAGAAAAAAAATGGCAGTAAGCAACAGCGGAAAGTTTGCGGTCACAAATTATAAAGTCATTCAGTCCTATCAAAAATATGATTTGGTTGAATTTTCTCTTGAGACGGGTAGGACGCATCAAATAAGAGTGCATTGTAAGATGATGAATCATCCTATTGTTGGAGATGATGTCTATGGTCATCAGATAAAATCTTTAAAAGGTCAACTTCTGCATTCTTATAGTCTAAGTTTTATTCATCCTAAAACGAAGGAAGTCATGGAATTTCAGGCGGATTTGCCTCAACATTTTAAAGAATTTGTCGATAAAAATTGTCAGAGCATTTAAAATGTGTCCTTTAAAAACTGAAGAAATTTATGATATTTTATTATTAAAAAAAGCCAAACAATTAAGTTTGGCGTTTTTAATTTTAAAATATTTTTTATTTGATTTAATAGATTAACTAATTGACTGAAATTCTGTGATTCCAACGTGTCTTTTCTTTCTTTCAATTTCAATCAAACTTGAAATAAGGTCTCTTACCTTGTATGGATTTGCGATATGTCTAAGGTGGAAAGTTGGGGCGTTGGCATCATTACTGTCAATGGCAACAGTTCCTGTCTTAAAAATCTTGTCTCCTAAAGAAACGGTAAGTGTAACATCATAGCATCTATAGACATTGATTTCGTCGATAATTGCAGACAAAAAGCCTTTGTGTCTGAAGAATTTTACCCATTCTCCTTCCTTTTTTACTATGTAATATCTATAGAAAGAAATAGGCAAACCAAAATGTCTCTTTCTATCATGCCAAATCACTTCACAATCTTTATCAAATTTCATAATCCCTCCTATATATTTTATTGGTGATAATTTAAAATATTACTAATCTTATTTTAGCAATAAATTTGATAAAAGTAAAGAGTTTTTAAAAAATAATTTTACAACTATTAAAATTCTCAAATTAGATACAAAAAAATTTAAATTTTTTCTACTTTTATTGTAGAATGAAAAAAAATTGAACTTGAAAAATCAAGAATTTGTTGTTTTTGCTTTTAAATGGTAAAGAATCAATGAGGTTTGAATCTAAAAATGTTTATTTTTAATTCTTTTGTGATTTTTTTGTCTTTTATTGTCTTGTGCTAATAATTTTTTTAAACTTAATCATTCTAAATGTGGAGGTTGAAATGAAAATGAAAAAAGTTTTTTTATCACTTGCAATCGTGCTGATGGCCACACTTCTTTTAATAGGGGGAGTGAGTGGAACTGTTAAAAAGAAACCTATTGAAGTAAGAGAAATGGCAATGACGCAGGCGCAGGTCATTGAATATGAGGAAGGAGAAAATAATGCTAATTCTACTGATGAAAATTCTAAAGAAAATGTCTTAGATGATTTTGTTATGGATAAAGATTATTTGCTTAGCGAAAAAAAGCAAAATGATCTTAAAGACAAAAAAACTTCGACTGATTTTGAAAACTCTAAAATCGCACTGAAAAATAATTTAAAGATGGTGTCTGGTGAAAAAGTAGAAGTTGATGACGTCACAATCTGTGTATTTGGAAATGCAAAACTCAGTCTTTCTCCAGACAGTGCAAAGATTTCTGCTTGCATTCAGTTTTTGGAAAGTGAACTTGATAAAGCCAAAGAAAATAATTTTCAGGCTTTTGAAAATTTGATTAAAGCACTTAAAAAAATTGGAATTGAAGAAGATGCAATCACTTTGACTCACTTTAATTGTCATCCAAATTATAATTATGATTGTGGAAGAAAAATTGTAGGGTATTACAGCACAACTTCTTTTACTATAAAAGTTGATGCTCTTGACAAGATTAAGGAATGTGTGAGTGTGATGACTGCAAATGGCGTTACAGAAATAAACGATATTGTTTATGAAGTTTCAAATCTCGATGAACAATATTCAAATGCTTTAAAAAATGCTGTTGAAAATTCTAAGGAAAAAGCAAGCAAACTTTTAAACAGAAATGATTTGAAGATTGTAAGTGTCAAAGAAGAACACGTTTATTCTTGCAATAGTCTCTATAGAACATATGCTGGTGATATGTCTGCTTCTGACCTTGTAGGGAAAATCGAAGTTGAGGCAAGAGTTTTGGTTGAATTTAAATAAAAATTTAAAAAGCGTCTATCCTTTATTTGATAGGCACTTTTTTTAAGTGGATTATGAGCCAACAAAAGAATCAGAGAAAAGAAACTGAAAATTTTGCAATAAAAAAGAGAGATGAATTTGCACCTCTCTTTTTTGTAAATAAAAATTGTTTAATTAAATCAATTTTAATTCATTTCTTTAAAATCATTCATCCAAGTTTCGATTTGGCCAGGTTGAACATTTTGGTTTATTTTTCTTCTTTCCTCTCTCTTTGTGTTTCTGTTGAAAATATCAGAAAGAGATTTGCCCTGTTTCTTTGCCTCTTCATCTTCAAGGTCTTTGATTATCAGAACTCTTTCATCATTGTCTTCAATCCAAAGTTCATCAAAGATTGCGCATTTTTCGCCACCCATTTCTTGTTTGATGAATTCTCTTATCTTTTTCACATTGCTTTCATCGACAGATCTCAGTGAGCAGGTCAATGCAAATCTTCCATTTTCATTTGTTGGGATGTCTTCTTTTTGGTATTTGTTGTTTATAATATCTTCAATTGATATAAACTTTGATTGAGCAAATGACATTAAAGACACGGTGTGAGTATCTCCGATTTTGTTCATAATAAGATTTTTGCTGATGGTATTATTGTTGGCATAAATGATATTGCTTACCTGTTCCCATCCACGAGGGTCAACTGTATAGCGAGGTGGGTTTTCTGGGTTGTATGGTCTATAAAATATCCTATCAGAATTTGCTGCAACAAAACTTGCAATAACTGGATGGATTTTTGGATTGCCATTCTTTCCGATTTCACTTCCCCATCTGAGCCAACTTTGAATGTCTGGAGTGAGATATATATGGGCATCAAATCTTCTGAAAAGTGGTTCTGTCATAGGTTTTGCAGAAATAGATTCTTTTGGGTTGTTTCCGGCAGCAACAACAGTGCAGTTTTCAGGAAGTTTGCCTAAAGTTCCGTCAATAGAGCGGTCAAGCACTATATGGAAGACAAGACTTTGAACGTTTTCATCAACATTTGTAAGTTCGTCAATAAACAAAACATGATTTCTGTCGGGTTCAGCATTGCAGACTTTTTTTAATGCAGTATACCATGTTGGTTCAATCCATGAAGAAACTCCATTTTCATAAGCAGTTTTTCCTGTGATTTCTTCAGGAAGCATACCATCTCTAAGAACGATTGTCACAAGAGAAGGGTCTATTTCTTGAACTCTTCTTGATTTTCCCAGACCGCTGGCACCATGAAGCATGAAAGTTTTTCTATTTTCAATATAGAATTTCATTTGCTCTTTTACGCTAAGTTCATCTTCAGATACATTGACATTAAATTTTTGCATTTTTCCATCCTTATAATAAATTTATTTTTATATTTTATAAATAAAACTCATTTAATTTGCTTTTAAATATATCTTTTATTAATTTAATCAATCAAATATATGAGATTTAAATATCATGAGTTTATTTTATCACACTTTCAGGTGAAAATCAAGATTAAAAATAAAAAATTTTGTTTAAACTTTATTTCTTTTCTTAAAAAGACATATTCTTTTTTGATGGACTATATATTTAAAATAGGACAACCTAATAAAAGTCGGCTTGAATTTTAAAAAATTAAGTAAAGGATGGAGAAGTGATGTCGGTTGCTGTTTTAGTTTTGTTGGGACTGGTGCAGGGGATTTGTGAATTTTTGCCTGTTTCATCAAGTGGACATCTTGTGCTTTTATCGAATGTTTTTGGCATTGAAGATAGTTTGTTTGTAAGTATTATTCTTCATGTGGCGACACTTTTGTCTGTTGTGGTTGTTATGCGAAAGGAAATATTTTATTGTATCCGCCACCCATTTTCACAACTATCAATGAAAATAGTTGTCTCCACTATTTTTACCTGCATTGTTGCTATCGCACTGATGCCTTTTATTACAGCATCTTTTGAGGGGGCAATGCTTCCGGTTGCTTTTCTGACCAGTGCAATTTTGTTGTTTTTGTCTCAAAGGCTTTCAAATGGAAAAAAGGAGATAAATTACAAGAGGGCGGGACTTATCGGGTTTGCTCAAGGTCTAGCAATCTTTCCTGGCCTTTCTCGTTCTGGGACAACCATTGCCACTGGGCTTATGGCTGGGACAAAAAGAGAGGAATGTGCAAAGTTTTCTTTCCTTATAAGTTTGCCTATAATTGTAGGCTCGCTTATGTTGGAGATTATAAAAATTTGCTCCCATGCAGAAGTTATATCGGTCAATTGGCTGGGGCTTGCACTTGCATTTATAGTCGCTTTCTTAGTTGGCACAATGACTATAAAATTTATGATTAATTTGACTACAAAATTAAATTTTAAATATTTCACAATTTATTTGATTTTAATTGCTATTGTTTCTGCTGTTGTGTTATGGTATTAATATATAAAATTAAATATATTTGTATAAATTTAACATAATAATTAAAGAAAGAAATCAGAATTTTTGAATTTTGACATATTCTAAAAGTTGAGGAAAAAGGTTTATAATTGAAAGGACAGAAAAAGTTGAAGAAAAGATTTATAATTTTTTAAATGATAAAACTAAGAAGAAAGAGAGAAAAGATTTTAAATTTGAAAAGTTGAAAAAATGTGCAGTTGTTTAATTTAAAAAATAAAAAATTTATTTAAAAGGAAGCGAACGTGAAAAGTTATCATAATAGAAGTGTTGAGCAGACGCTAGCCGATTTTAAGGTCGCAATCATCGGGCTAAGTGAAAGCGAGGTCATGGCCAGAGCAAATACAAAAAAAGATGATGAAAATAAACCTAAAAAGCAGGGGATAGTTAGTCGATTCTTTGAGCAGTTTCATGACCTGATGATTATTATCTTGCTTCTTGCTTCGGCTGTTTCTATCATTATCGGTATAGTTGAAAAAACCATGGGCGAAATTGTGGACGGGCTTATCATTCTTGCGATAGTGCTTATGAATGCAATCTTTGGTGTTGCGCAAGAATATAAAGCAGAGAAGTCTTTGGAAGCGCTAAGCAAACTTACCCAACCCGAATGTTTTGTTATGCGTGATGGAAATCTTAAAAAAATCAGCACAAAAGATTTGGTTCTAGGCGATATTGTCGTTTTGGAAGCGGGTTCGATTGTTCCAGCCGATTTGAGGCTTATTGAATGTCACCAACTTAAAATCAATGAGTCCTCTTTGACTGGTGAAAGTTTGGATGTTGAAAAACATGAAAATGGGATTTATAAAGATGATACTCCTCTCGGAGAACGCAAAAACATGGCTTACAAAGGCTCTGTTGTCAATGTCGGGCGTGGTATGGGAATTGTTGTTGCTCTGGGAAGCGAGACAGAACTGGGCAAAATTGCAAAAGTCATCACCGAAAGCAAAAATGAGATGACTCCACTGCAAAAGTCTATCAAAGATGTGGGAAAGGTTTTGACATATTTGGTGCTTGCCATTGCGGTGATAACTTTCATTATAGAAATCTGCATTTCACCTTTAAATGTCATGGATGCATTCTTGACAGCGGTTGCCATATCGGTTGCGGCAATTCCTGAAAGTATGCCGGCGGTGATAACAATTATTATGAGTTTGGGTGTGGCAAGGCTTGCAAAACAGCGGGCAATAGTAAGGCGTATGCACTCGGTTGAAACGCTGGGATGTTGTGAAGTAATTTGTTCTGATAAGACTGGGACAATCACACAAAATAAGATGACTGTCACTTCAATTTATTATAATTCTAAAATTCAAAATGGGAAGTTTAAACTTGATGATGTGGGGCAAAGGCTAATTTTGGCAGGTGTGCTTTGTAATGACACCGTTGTTTCAAATGGTAAAATTTTGGGCGACCCAACAGAAGTTGCACTGACAGAACTGGGGAATTCTTTAAAACTTAGCAAAAAAGAATGCGACGGGAAATATAGACGAATTGATGAAATTCCTTTTGATTCAAACAGAAAACTCATGTCAGTCCTTGTAGATTATGAAGGAAAGACTATGATGAGCAAAGGTGCCCCAGACCTTTTGCTTGCAAGATGTTCTCGAATAATGATTGATGGCAAAATATATCCACTTACCGAAAAAGAGCGTCAAAATGTACTTGATGCGGTGGAAGATATGAGTGAGAGGGCTTTGAGAGTTATGGGCTTTGCCTTCAAGGGTTGTGACGACGGGAAATTTGAAGAGGGTGACCTTATATTCTTAGGGCTTATGGGCATGATTGACCCACCTCGAAAGGAAATAAAAAATGCAGTAAAAAAATGTAAAAAAGCGGGGATGAGACCGGTTATGATAACTGGTGATTACAGCATAACAGCCCTTGCAATCGCAAAAGAAATCGGGCTTGCAAATAGTATGGAAGAGGTGATTACTGGCAAGCAAATGGCATCAATGACAGATAATCAACTTGATGAGAGAATAAAAAATTGCTCTGTGTTTGCAAGAGTCAGCCCAGAAGACAAAGTGAGAATTGTTGAAGCATTTAAGCGTGCAGGCAAGGTTGTTGCTATGACTGGAGATGGAGTAAATGATGCACCGAGTCTTAAGCGTGCAAGCATCGGAATCGGCATGGGAAAGGGCGGAACTGATGTGGCAAAAGAGGTGTCTGATATAATAGTCACAGACGATAACTTTGCAACAATTGTTTTGGCAGTTGAAGAGGGAAGAAAAATCTATGGAAACATCCAAAAGACAGTCAAATTTCTCTTCTCTGCAAATTTAGCAGAACTTTTATCTCTGTTTTTAGTCACAATTATTTTCCCTCAACATATTTTCTTATTCCCTGTGCAAATTTTGTTTGTCAATCTTATCACAGATTCATTGCCGGCAATAGCACTAGGCGTTGAGCAGCCTGAGGCTGACCTTATGAGACAACCTCCACGTGACCGAACTAAAGGACTTTTCTCAAATGGAATCGGCGTTTCAATTGTGATTTTAGGGGTGGTTCAAACACTCTTAGTTGTTGCAACTTATATTATGGGACTTAAGATGTTTGATGATGGCGTTGCAGTGACAATGGCTTTCTATGCCCTCAATATCATTCAAATGTTCTATCTTGCGTCTATGAGGACAAATTCACCTTTCTATAAATCAAAACCACATAAAAACATTTTCTTCATTCTTTCGCTTGCTTTCTGCTTTGGGCTGATTGCTCTGTTTGCTTTTACTCCACTTAGAGGACTTTTATCTTTAGTAAAACTTTCTGGAATGCAATGGGGAATTGTGTTTGGCGTTTCTGCTTCAATGTTTATTTTCAGTGAAATTTATAAAATGGTTGAAAACCTGATAAAAAAGAGTAAAAACAAAAATCAGGTCAGCATCAAAAAAACTCAAGATAATGAATGATGCTTAAAAAAAAGTTTATAATAAGTGAAATTATTATGACAATGATATTTAATTTCTATAAAGGACATATTGAATTTTTAATGTGTCCTTTTTTAATATCAAAATATTTTTTATAAATAAATTTTTCCGCTTTAAATTTAATTTGCAAATAAGACAAAATTATGTTATTATATTCACATGAATGATAGACTTGAAAAAATCATAACTTCATCAGAAGAATTTAAAATGCTTGCAAATGAGTTTGAAAGCGGAAAACTTGCAAAAACAATTATGCTGATTTCTAAAGATAGCGATTATGCATTTTCTTTTGCAAATCTTTTGTCATGTATGATTTTAAATAATGGACTTCAAAATGGCAATCTTGAAAAAAGTGAACATTATTACAAAATGCAGGTATCATCTCATCCTGACATAAAAATTTATCCACTTAAAGAAAAACTTTTAGTTGCTGACAGCACTGAGATTGTTTCAGAAAGTTCAATCAGACCGATTTTTGCTGATAAAAAAATATTTATTATACGAAATATTGAACAGAGCATGGAAACAGCCCAAAATAAACTTCTGAAAACTTTGGAAGAACCTCAAAATAATGTCTATTTTATTGTTACTTCTTCAAATATTAATTTGGTGCTTCCAACAATCAAATCAAGATGCAATAAGGTAGAACTTTCTAAACTTAAGGGTGAAGATATTGTCTCTTGTCTGGACATTCAAGAAAATATCGACCTTGTTTCGGCGCTCAGTGAGGGGTATTTAGGAAGGGCGGAAAAATTAAGCAATATGCCAAACTTGAAAGAACTTTTTGAAATTGTTTTTTCTTCGGTGACAAAACTTAAGACCAGCAAACAACTTTTGTCATTTTCAAAAAGTTTGATTGACAATTCCAAAGATGCCGATTTTATATTTCAAACTCTTTCACTTATCTTTGAAGACCTATTGTTTTTAAAGGGTGGCAGAGAAATCCGACTTAAAATGTATGAGGAAGAACTAAAAAATATTAAAAATGAATATTCAATCAAGGCTATCACTATGATTGAAAGACAGATTGATAAAGCAGTGAAAGAACTTTCTTTTAATTGCAATTTCACACTTGTTTTAGAAAATTTGTTGCTTAATATACTGGAGGTAAAATATTTATGCAGGTAGAAGTAGTAGAAGCAAAATTTAGAAAGGGTTCACATTCTTATTCTTTCAGTCCAAACGGACTTCAGTTAAAATGTGAAGATTATTGCATTGTTGACACCGAAAAAGGTCGAGACATTGTGAGAATTTCAAAAGAACCATATATGACAGATGAAGAAAACCTTATCGAGCCACTTAAAAATGTTGTAAAACTTGCAACAGATGAAGATCTTAAAATGGCTGAAGAAAATTATAAAAAGGCAGAAGCACTCTTTCCTCAAATTAAAAAAATGATAATTGATGAAAAACTTGACATGAAGTTGATTTCTGTGGAGTGTAATTATAATTTTTCTCGTCTGACTGTGAATTTTACTGCAGAAAATCGTGTTGACTTTCGAGAACTTGTAAAAAAACTTGCAGACAAATTTAAGGTGAGGATAGAACTTCGTCAGATAGGACCTCGTGATGCTACAAGAATTCTGGGCGGACTGGGAGTATGCGGTAAGTTATGTTGTTGTCATCAAGGCTTTGGAATCAATGACCATGTTTCGATTAAAATGGCAAAAAATCAAAACTTATCATTAAATCCAAATAATATAAGTGGACTTTGTGGAAAACTTTTGTGTTGTCTCGCTTATGAAAATCATTATTATAGTGAAGTGCTTAAAATTATGCCAAAATTAAATACAACTGTTCAAACACCTGACGGCGAAGGGACAGTGATATATAATGACCTTTTAAAGAAAATGGTTTCTGTGCGTATTTCTGATGAAAAAGAAAGCGAAATAAAAGAGTTTTCTGTTGAAGAAATAAAGGTCAAAGATAATTTTAAAGATAATAAAAAATCAAAGAAAAACTAATAATTTAAATAAAAATTAGTAAAAATTTGAAAAAATCGCACTTTTTCATAATATTATTGAATTTTTTATGTAAAAAAGCGATTATTAATCAAATTGTTAAGATTTTGATTCGATTTATTAATTAATTTTTTAATCAATATGTTAATCAATTTATTTATTATTATGTTAATCAATTTTTTATAATTTTATTTGGAGGAATAAATGACACTTTTGGAAGGTGAGAGAATAGAAGACTTGCAATGCAATGGGCTTAAGATAATTCAAAATAAAGATTATTACACTTTCACTTCTGATAGTGTCATTCTTGCAAATTTTATAAAACTTAAAGCAAATGATTTGTGTGCTGAAATAGGCACAGGCTGTGGGGTGATTTCCATTCTTCTTTCAGCCAAAAACAAATTTAAAAAAATTCATGCTTTTGAACTTCAAATGGAGATGTCATCTCTTGCAAAGAAAAATATCCAACTTAATAATCTTGAAGATAAAGTCGAAATAATAAATGAAGACATAAAAAATTTCAATAAAATATTCCAGAAAAACTCATTTGATTGTGTTTTTTCAAATCCTCCATATATGCTTTCAAATGTTGAGAATGAAAATTCGGTGCGAAATATCGCCAGACATGATAAAAATTTAAAAATGGAAGATTTGTGCAAGACGGCAAGCCAAATGCTTAAAGAAGGTGGAAGATTTTATCTTGTTTATGTGGCAAGCAGGTGCTGTGAACTTATTTATAATTTGACAAAAAATTCTTTGGAAGTGAAAAGAATGTTTTTTACTCAAAATGGAAGAGGTGATGTCAAACTTATTGTTTTAGAGGCTGTCAAAGGTGGCAGGCATGGAGTGAAGGTGCTTCCAGAACTTGTCACAAATGATAAAGATGGTTTGTATTTGCAAACTTTACATACAAAATATTTTTGATTAAAAATTGATAATTTTTCAAAAATTTAATTAAAAATGCGGTTTTTTTATGCTTTTTATTGAAAATTTCTGTTATTTTTAAAATTTTTTAGAATTATAAATGGTTTTTAATTAAATTTTGATGGAAAAGTTTTATATAATTTTGATTTATTTAATTTGTATTTTTTAAATATAAGGAGTTTGATTATGAAATTATTGCATTGTGGCGACATTCATTTAGACAGCAAAATGGAATCAAATCTTTCTTCTCAAAAAGCCAAAGAGAGAAAAAATGAAATTTTGAATACTTTTGAGAGAATGATTGAATTTGCAAAAAAAGAGGATGTCAAAGGAGTCATCATTGCAGGTGATATGTTTGATGGCAATCGAATTTTAAGTCAAACAAAATCAAGAATATTGAAGTTGATGACAAAATACTCTGATATCGACTTTTTATATCTGTCGGGAAATCATGATATCAGTTTTATTTCACAACTTGATCAATTGCCAAAAAATCTAAAAGTTTTTGGAAAAAACTGGACAACATTTGATTATGGTGATGTAAAAATAACTGGTGCAATCTTAAGTGGCGAAAATTCAAATGCACTTTATGAAACCTTAAATTTAAAGGAAAACGATATAAATATTGTTGTTTTGCATGGGCAGATTGCAAAGTATAATTCTTCATCTAAAGGTGAGGTGATTGCTCTTCCAAAGTTGAAAGACAAAAATATTGATTATCTTGCTCTGGGGCATATTCATTATTACCTTTTAGAAAAACTTGACAAAAGAGGAGAATATTGTTATTGCGGATGTCTTGAAGGGCGAGGCTTTGATGAGTGTGGAGAAAAGGGGTTTGTGCTTTTGGAGATTGACGATAAAAAAGTTTTGTCAAAGTTTATCCCTTTTGCTAGACGCAGGCTTATTGATGTTGAGTTTGAAATTACTGGCTTTGACAACTGGTTTGACATCGAAAGTGCAATCATTGAAAGGCTCAAAAATATAGATAGAGAAAATCTTTTAAAAATCACATTGACGGGCAAATATCACTTAAGCCTTGATAAACATATCTCAATGCTTGAAAAGAGACTTGAGGGTTTTTATTTTGTTAAGGTCAAAGATGAATCTTTGCTTGATGTCAAAATAGAAGATATTGAAAATGATATTTCACTTCGAGGAGAATTTATTAGAAAAGTTTTGGCAAGTGACCTTTCTGAAAAGGCAAAGGAGATTATCATTCTTTCAGGACTTAAAGCGCTTAGAGGGGAGGAAATCTAATGAGACTTCTTAAATGCCATATTGAAAATTTTGGAAAACTAACAAATTTTAATTTTGAGTTTGATAAAGAATTGAATGTTTTAAATCATGAAAATGGTTGGGGCAAAACTACCTTTGCGACTTTTATAAAATCCATGTTTTATGGTCTAGCCACAACTACAAAGCGTAATCTAGACGAGAATGAAAGAAAGAAGTATAAACCATGGCAGGGCGGAAACTTTGGTGGAAATATTGAGTTTGAAACAAATCAAAAATCTTACAGAATCACCAGATTTTTTGGCAAAAATAGTTCTGAGGACACTTTTGAACTTGTAGATTTAGTTACTGGGAAAAAATCAAGTGATTACAGCGAGAAAATAGGTGAAGAACTCTTTGCCCTTGATAGTGATGCTTTTGAGAGAAGTGCTTTTATTCCTCAAAAATCTTTTTTGAGTCTTATAAATGAAAGCATTTCAAATAAACTTACAAATCTTATTCATGGCACAACTGAGCAGTTTAATTTAGAAGGGGCTTTGGAAATACTTGACAAAAAGCGGGCTGACCTTTCAAACAATAAAAAGACTGGGCTTATTCAGGTACTCGAAAATGATGTTGAAGATTTGGTGTTTCAAATCAATTCATTAAAGTCAAATGGTCAAGCGATTGAGCAAATTCAACTTCAAATTGATGAAGAAGAAAACGAGATTGAAAAGTTTTCTGAAAAACAGAAATCTCTTCAAGAAAAGATGAATGATGTTGCGAAGATAAAGGAAAAGGTTGCAAACAAAGACCTACATAAAAAATATACTGATACAATTTCGGACATAAACAAAAAAATAGAACATATTGATGAAATATTAAATGGTCATATTACAAGCACTGAAGAGGTCAATGAGTATCTAAATCTTGTGAAAGATTGCAACAAAAAACAGGAAAAGATTGAACTTTTACAAGATGACTATGTTGCAAACCGCTATCAAGAATTATCAGATTATTTTGGTGAAGATAATTTACCAAATGAAGAAGAATTTGACATCGTTCAACAAAAGATAAATCAATACAATGCTTTAAAATTAAGAAATCATCAGACAGAACCAAATCAAGATAAAATAAAGAAAAATAAAAATTTACTTTCGATTGTTATGTTGATATTATGTGCTTTGTTTATTGTTGGTGGAATTGCAACTTTAAAATTTGAAATTTTGCCTATTATCTTGTTTGTCACGGGTGGATTGACTTTTATTTTGGCAGGATTCTTTTATCTGAAAAATCTTATTAATAATAAAGATTCTGCAGATTTGAATAAAGAAATTGATTCTAAGAAAATTTTGATTGAAATGACAAATCTTGAAAACGACATAAAACAATTTAATGGCAAGTATAACGAATTGTCGGCAAACATGACTGAAGATTTCAGCAAAATTTATTCAAATTTTAAAGAATTTCAAAAAATAAGTGTCAAAAATGAAAAAAATAAAGAGAATATGCAACAATTAATGGAAGAAATTGAAAATTGCAACAAAAATGTAGAGGAATTTTTGTTAAAGTTTAATTTAAAAAATATGTCAAATTTTGATTCATCAGATAAGTTGGAACTAATTAAAAAGTCCATTATAGACAGAGCGAATTTAAAAGAAAAATCAAAAAAAGAAGAGGAAGAGTTTGATAAATTTAAAAAAGAAAAACACTTTGACCTTTCTGATGAAGAGTTTGATGATGTTGATTTGTCTGATTTGCAGGTTGAAAATGAGTCTTTACAGAGAATTATAGATGGGCATAAAGAGAAAAAAGCCAAATTTCTTGCAAGAATTGATAAATTAAATGAAGAATTATCAAAGATTGATGATTTTGAAAATCAAAAGGAAGAATTAGAAAAAAAGATTGAAGTTCTTTCGCAAGAGTTGTCGGCAGTGAAAAATGCAAAGAAATTTTTGGAGGAAGCATCTGATAGTTTATCTGCAAAACTTCTTTCGCCTATGAAAGATGGATTGCGAAAATATCTTAAAATGATGACTGGAACAGATTTTGCAAATTTACAACTTGACACAGATTTTGTTGTCACATTTGATGAATATGGCAAGTCAAGAGAGATTGATTATTTAAGCAAAGGTTATAAAGACACCATAGAACTTTGCATGAGACTGGCGCTTATAGAATCACTTTTTGACAAAGAAAAACCTTTTGTTGTTGTGGATGACGCTTTTGTAAACATGGATGAAATTAAAATTGAGAATGGCAAAAAGTTTTTAAAAGAACTTTCAAAAAATTTTCAAGTGATTTATTTTGTCTGTCATAATTCAAGAATCTAACTTTCTATGCAATTTATTTTACTTTTAACTTATTATGTTTTATAATAAATGTATGAAAATAATTGATTGTCACACTCACTTGCAAAGTGAAAAACTTATTAAAGAATATTTTGCAAACACTGATCGAGAATTTGCAGTGTCTATGCAGGCACTTGATTCTTTAATAGGAAATGGCAATGAGTTTTGGGATGCAACTAAAAAGTTTGACAATATATTTGTTTGTCCTTGTATTGATTTGTTGCTTCCTATAAAGAAGCAATTAGAAGAAATAGATAAATTAAGTCAATATAATAAGATAATCGGACTTAAAATTTACACTGGATATCAGCCTATTTTTGCAGACGATGAAAGATTGACTCCTGTCTTTGAGTATGCGATGGGAAAAGGCTTGTCGGTTGTTTATCACTGCGGGGTGGGAGCCGAAAACTTGCAAAGTGCCAAAGGGTATGATTACGCTTCATGTCTGCCTATTGCCAAACTTGCAAAAAGATATCCTGATGTAAACTTTATTGCTTCTCATTTTGATTATCCACATTTTGATGATTGTGCAAAACTTATAACAGAATTTGAAAATGTATTCACAGATGTCTCTGGCGAACTAGAAAATCATAAAAATTATTCAAACAAGCAGTTGGCAGATAAGTTTATCTGTAAAATTAAACCAGTTTTAAATAAATATGATATTGATAAATTATCTGATAAAGTTATGTTTGGAACAGATTATTTTGGAAAAAATTCAAATTTTTATGCGGTTGAAGAGTATATTTATATCTGCGAATCATTATTTGGAGAAAAAAATCTTGACAAACTTTTATTTAAAAATTGCTTAAAAGCATATCCAAAAATTCAAAAGTTTATTAATTAAAATAAAAAAAGGCAAACTATTTAAGTTTGCCTTTTTATCTTTTTGCCATTATTTAAAACGTTTTTGTATGAATTTATAAGTCTTTTCCGATATCGCTTTCGTTGACAAAAGGATTTATATATCTTTTTTTGTTGTCTTTGTTTTTATAGATTATTGCTTTTTGAGGACAACGATGAAAGCATCCTAGACAGGCAATACATTTGTCGCCAAAGTTTATTTTCCCATCCTTTAATTCGATATTTTTTACTGGACAGAGATTCACACATTTTTTGCACTTAATACATTTTTCGTTGACTGAAAATCTTTGACCTATTATGTGCCAGTTTGACATATTTTTAAGATAAGTTTGCTCTTTGGTTTTCCTCTTTTTTGGCAATTTGAAATTGCTAGAGGAAATTGCATTAAGCACCTTGTCAATTCGTCTGTCAGCACTCTTTAAAATCATATTTTTATAAAATGGAGGAGGGGACATGACCAGTGTGAAATTTTCTGGCATCTTTAAAGTATAAATACCTTTTACTTTTAAACCATTTTTGATTGCATATTCATAAAACAATCTATCGGCTCCGCCTATCATTCCACCATAATTTTGAATTACTATGATTTCTTTGCCTTTTTCAAAATTTGACAGCAAATTCAAAATGGGCAGAGGCATACCAAAAGAGTAAATAGGTGTGACAATAATGATATTTTCAAATTCACTTCCATTGTCTTTATATGAAGGCACATACAAAATTTTACCGTCAAACTTTTCTTTTGCTTTTTTGGCGATATATAGGCTGTTTCCTGTAGAACTAAAATAGAATATTGCTAAATTTTTCATGTTGTATTTTTTTGGTTGTTTTTGATTTATTATTATTGACTTTTTTATTTTGTTTATTGTTTATAAAGTTAGATTATTTGAACAATCTAAGTCTTTTTCAATTTGCGTTGCTCGTTTATATGCTTCTTTGTAAAAATCGTCTATGGTCATGTCTAGATATTTATGGTCATAAGATACCTCCAAAATTACCGGACCTGTGTAATTTGCTTTGTTGAGATTGCTTGTTATGTTATCCCAGTCGGCAGTTCCGTCAAAAGGAAGCAGATGTGTGTCATCACCAGACCTATTGTTGTCATGAAAATGAACTGCAAAAATCTTGTTTTTAAACTTATCCCAACTAAATTTGGCGTCATAATAGCAATGAAAATGTCCAGAATCAAAGCAAACGCCAGCATTATCATTTTTTATTCTGTCTAATACATATTCTAGATAACCAAAAATCTTATTGTTTTCAAAAGCAACTTTTATATCAAGTTTTTCTGCATAATTGACTACTTTTTGCAGTCTTTTAATGCCCAGTTCGGAAGGAGGTGGGGCGGTAAACTTGCTGCTTAGATGTATGAAAACTGTCTTTATATTATATTTTTTCATTTCATCCAAATCGTGAATGAAATTTTCTATTTTCTTCTCGCCACTTTTGCCTTCTACCCAAATATCGTTGATATGATGATAGTCAAAATGTGCAAACTCAATGCTTAGGTTGAGTTTTTGGCACAATTTAATCTGTTGTTCGGTTGGAAATGGCCAGGCTTTATAATTATTTAGTTCTATAAAAACACCATCAAAACCAGCATTTTTAATTGCATATATGGTTTCTTTTGCAGTTACGTTTTTGTTGCCATTTCTAATTGATGCGATAAGTTTTCTCTTTTGTTTCATATTATTTCCTCTATCAAGTTTATAAGTTCTGGTAATTTGTAAATTCTGTGATAACCATCAAAGTGGTTATAGCCCTTTAAATAAAAACTCTTTGTGTTGAAATCCTTTTCAAATCGGGTGAATTTTTCAGGGTTTTTATCATCTTCGCTAGAATTAAGAAGATAGACATTTTTGAAATTTTTTCCAAATTCAAACTCTTCTTTTGTAAGATAAGCCTGATTCTTTACTTCCACTATATAATCAGTCCTTGTCATAGGATAGGGATAAATTGCACCAGGTGCAACAGCAATTATATTTTTAGGTATGAAGTTGTGAAACTTGCAAAACTTAATAAAATATGGATTGCCTATTGAATGGCATATGATGATAGAATTTTCATTTAATGTGCCATTTTCAAGATATTTTGTCAAAATCTCATTGAATTTTATGAAAGAACTTTCTGCTCTGATAGGAAATTGAGGCATAAATGTCTCAATACCTTTTAAGTCAAAATGTTCCTTGACATCCTTTCACCAAATTTCTAAAGTGTCACCATTGAGTGAGTGAAGTATAAAAATATTTGATTTGTTCATTATTGTTCCTTTTGTTTTATTATACCAAAGATTTAAGAATTTTCAAATAATTTTGATATGATTTTTACTGTTTATATGTGAGAGGTTGTTTATATAGTTTTTAGGTAAAATGAATTGTCATATTTTTGTCATGTTTAATTGAATTTTATTATTTATTTAATTGACTTTTTAATAGATTGCAGGTCTGTTGTATTTTTGACAAATTTTCTTCTATCCTCATATTTTCTTTTGCATATTTTTGAATTTCTTTGACATTTTTTAAAACCTTTCCAAATTTTTCTATCATCCATTTGTGACGGGGCATAAGCCAGACATGAAGATGGACTCCTTTTTTCTCTTCTAAAATGATGTTGTATTCTTCTGCAACAGAATTTTTTTCAAGAATTTTCAAGGTTTTATGTATAAGAGTGTTTAGTTCGAATTGTTCTTCTTGTGTTAGTTCAATAAATTTTTCAATGTGTCTATTTGAGGAAAGAATGATAAAGCCATTTATAGGAAGTTCAAAATCTTGTGCTATTGAGAAATGTTTTCCTTTAAAAATCAAACCTCCCATAACCGAAATTTTCTCTTCAACAATTTCACAACCTAAACAGTTTTTGACTTCGACTTGTTTGCCTGTCAAATCAGTTAATTTCATTTTTTCTCCTTATTTTTTAATAAAAATGACGATTTTTTATTAAATTTTGATGTCATTAATATTATTTTTATATATTTATTAAATTTTATATAATTCTAAAGTTGTAATTTATTTAATAAATTCAAAATAGTTTTATATAAAGTTTATTTATAAAAAACAAGATAGATTTATACTTTATATATTTCTTTTATCTTTGAACAGACCATTTCTGCCAACTTTTCATGAGATGTTTCTGTCAGATGAACCCCGTCAACTCCTGTTTCTAAATCAAGTGCCGAAAGATAATGACAGTTTGTTTTCAAAGCAACCGTCTTAAAATAGTTTTCAAGTTCTATACTTTTTATTTCGGAAGAGTTGTCATACTTGCTTTCAAAATTTGTGCTTGCTTTTTTGCCATCAACTTTTACTGGGGTGATTATTAAAATTTGAAGATCAGGGGAGTTGTAAAGCGGTCTTGATTTTATTCCATTAATGATATATTTTTCAAGATCTTGCGCAATTTCTATTGCCGATTTATCATATCTTACCTTCACTTCATTTGTGCCCAGCATGACTATTACAAGGTCAAGTGGTTCGTGACTGTCAATGCATGGAAGAAGATAGTCATAACCGCATCTGCCTTCTCTTCCTGGGCGAGGGTCACTTGAAATGATTGTCCTTGAATTTAGGCCTTCTTCTATTATTAAAAAATCATTTCCTAATTTATTTTGAAGTATGCCTGTCCATCTTTTGTTTGAGTCATATCTTTGATGATTTGAGCCTGATATGTAGCCAAAGGTGTTGCTGTCACCAAAGCATAAAATTCTTTTTTTCATAATTTACTCCTGTTCTTTTATTTTTTTGATATATTAAGTTTTGTAAATTCAATATAGATTTGTCATTAATTATAAATATTTAAAAAAATTTATATTAGATAATAAAATGATTTTAAAATGATTAATAAACTGACGTTTTTGATTTTAGTTCTTGTAGACTTCTTGAACTATAAATTCGACCAACTTTTGGGCTTGATTGACGCCAGTGATTTTTTCATATGGTTCAATGCCTCCTGGATTTGCGTTGACTTCGCATACCAGTGGTCTTTTATCAATCGTGTCAAAAAAATCAACAGCACAGTAGTCTAAATTTAAAATTTTTGCAATCTTTTCTGCGATTTCAATTTGCTGGATTGTTGCAATGAATTTTTCTTCATCATCTTTTCCTGCAATGTTGGTTTGAAGATTTATGGTATCTTTTCTTAAAACTGAATATATTACTTTTCCTCCAACGACAACCAACCGAATATTGTTGCCAACATTATCTGGGATAAATTCTTGAATTATGTATGCAGTTTGTCCCTGCTTTTTTATATGAGACTCCAGTTCTTCTATATTATTGATTGCCTTGACACATCTTCCGCCATAACCAAATGTTGGTTTTGCGATAAAAGGATATTCCAGTTCTTTTTCAATCTTGTTGATAAAAGAGGTGCTACGCTGAAAATCGTCAATGATAAGACCATCAAAATCGGTGTTGCCGGATAGTGTTTTTGGAAGGGGAATATTGTGGGCAAACAACTTTACATATGTCAAAAATTTATCATCAGACAATGACATTGATTTGACAGTGACTCCATTGGCCAAACTCCGCCAGCCATCCAAAACAATCAATAGTTATAAAGTCATTCATTGATATTAATTTGTAACCTGTTTCTTCAACTAATTCGCGAGATAAACATTTTTTATGAGATTGATTAATCTCAATTCCTCCACCTGGTAAAGAATATTCATTTTTATTAGTTTTATATGTTAACAAAATTTTTTCGTCTTTAACATAAAGGCCAAAACAAGTTTCTCTAAAATCGTGCTTAATGTTTCCAAAAGTTTTTCCTAGCGTTAACTTTTTCATACATATTCCTTTATTTTTTATTTTTATTAAGTTTATTTGCTAATTCTATTAAATTCTCAATACTTTGAGGATTTGTAAACAATGATGACATAAAACTATTAGCCAAGTTATTAGTAAGTTGATTATTACTTTCTACTTTTAATTTTTCCAATTCATTTTGATGCTGCAAATTAATTTTATCTATTTCTAATTTAAACATCTCCTTTTGGTTTTCTAAATCTAGTTTGTGCTGTTCTTGAATTTCTTTGATTTTCACATCGTTATCAAGTTTGCACTTTTTTATGGCTGAAAAATAAGTAATTAAACCTGAACATATCGCAGTCAAAAGGGCGACTAAATATGGCAAAATATACTGAACAAATATCATAAAGACTCCTTTAATTCACAAAATAATTTTATCATAAATATAACTAAAAAACAAGAAGATAAATAAAAAACCTAAACCAAACTTTTTAGGTGTTTGATTTAGGTTTTGTTTGGCGGAGAGCAAAATTGTTGAATTGTACCTTCTAAATTTCCAAGTAATTCACATTTTTTCCTGTTTTTGTTGCATATTCGATTTCCAATTTTGTGTTTGTTCCAATATATCCATTTTTATTTATAACAAGAATTTCATCAGCCAATTTTATTCTTTTAAAGTGTAAATCTTTTAATATCTTAGCCTTAGAAGTATCTATTTCATCGTCGGCAAAATCAAATATAGGCATTAGTACTATATTTCCTTGCAAAGTAAGTTTTTTCATTTCGTTAATAAAATCTTCTTTAAACTTTGCACTTCCACAAAGCGTGATCACTTTTACTTTTTCCAATTTAGATATTGACATAGTTTTTTCTCCTCATCTAACCTTTTTTATTATATCATATTTATTTTATAACAAAATTCAAAATAGTTCAACAAAAAACGCACCACCGATATTTGGTACGTTAAAAGAACTTTTGGCGGGAAGAGAGGGATTCGAACCCTCGCGCCAGTTGCCCGACCTACAGCCTTAGCAGGGCCGCCTCTTCGACCTCTTGAGTATCTCCCCATGTCGCTCTATCATTCTATCATACTCTTTTTCCTCTTGTCAATCTTTTTATTTAAATTTTTTATTTTATTTTTTTAAGTTTTATTAACGGGTTTGATTTTTAAAACTTTTTTATTTTTATTATTTTTTACTTTCATATTGTATTTTTTTTGATTATTTAAATCGTTTTTTTATATTTATATTTTTATATCGCAGGTAATTTGGGTTTGTTTTTTATTTGTTTGAATTTTTTATTTAATTATTATATTAAAAATTTTTTGATGTTTCGACAATCTTCGACAGCAATATGGTTTTTTAAGAAATCTTTTATTTGATTAAAGTTTTATGCTGTGATACAATATAAAAGTTTTAAGGAGATTATGTGAAGGTTGAAAAAATAATAGAACAATTTAGACAGGCTTTATCAAATCTTTCATTTTTGGAAGAGATTAAAGATGAGGCAATAGTTGTCAAGATTTGTGATGAGAGTGAGTTTCAAAGAAGAAGGTATGCTTATTTTTTGAATGATTGTATTTATCATGATGACGATATATGTAAGATTGTTGATGATTTAATAGATTGTATTAAAGATATAAATTATATTAATATAGATGAATTTGAAGAAATATATCCTTATATTCAAAAGGTTTGCCATGTCTTAAATAGGTTTGGTGAAAACAAAGTAAAGCAGGGGCAATTGTCATTTAAAGTTTTGTTGTCAAAGGATGATGGCGGACTTTTTGTAAGAGATGTGAGAACGGCTGTTTCTCAACGTCGGATTCTCTTAGAGGCTTTGGAAGACATTGATATTGTTGGTGATAACGAATATAAGCAAGATATTAAAATCGCAAATGAGAGATTGAATCAACTTAAGATTGAAGTGCTTGAAACTTTGATTTATCAAAAAAGTTTTAAAGAATTTGAGTTTTTTACTGGAGAAGATAATTTATGTGTATATAACATGGTGAGTCGTGATTTTGAAAGTGGAACGATATCTAATTGCATTTGCAAAATACTTCAAGATCCTGATTGTTTTGTTGCAAACTATTCAAAATTTAGAATTAAAAAACTTATGAAAATTAAAAATGCACCCAAAGCATATGTTGAAAAATTTGAGTTGGCGCTCAAGAAAAGATATGGCATAATGGGTAAAATTGAAAACTTAATGTCATTTTTAAAATCAGAAAAAATCAATGTTTTTAAAAGCGTAGCAGGAATGAATGAACTGAAGTTTGAATTAAGTGAAGAGTGCAAGAGTTTTGTAAGTGAAGATATTGTTGAATTTAATAAAAATGAAAAAGTTGACACAAATAGTGATGAATTAAACTTTATAGAAAAATATAATGAGGTTGACATAAATTAAGGATTGTTTATATGGCATACATTTTAAGTATGCTTTTTTAATGGAAAAAAATAACACGAACGAAGAAAGTGTTTTCTTTATGGACGGCAGAAACATTCGTTTAGTTTGGCAGTTAAGAGAGAGTAAGGGTAAAAAAGAGAACATAGGCTGTTTTGGTCTATATTTCTTTTTAATTATTCTGCTAGTTTCAAAATGGACTAACTAAGAAAGTGTTTTTTATAGACGGGAGGTAAAACATGAAAGAAATGGGAGTTTTTATAGACAGGAGGAGTAACAAGAATAGTATTTTCTTTTGGGCTAGTAAGAGGATGAAATGCAGAAACGAAGAAAGTGCTTTTTATGTATGTGAAGAGAAGGAGTAACAGTCGTAGAGATTTTTTTTAGAAACGGCAGGAATAACATGAATGAAATATGTGGTTTCTTTTGGCGGGCGAGGAGTATCAGGAACTAAATGGGTGTTATTCTAATAATAAGCACTTCTAATAAAAATCTCATGGAATATCGTTTTGTTTAGTGAGAGTTGATGAAAGGCAGAATAAATTGCTTCAATTTTTGATAAAAAATTACAAAAGTTTCATTTTGAAATATTGTAGATATAATTATAAAAAGAAAAATTCTAAAAAAAATTTAAAAAATTGTCACAAACAGTTGACTATTTTTGAAAACTTGCATATACTATTGCTAGCACTTGAATTACAAGAGTGCTAAAAAAGTCGAAATAAAGAGGTTGTAATGGAACTTTCTGAACGCAGACAAAAGATACTTTGCAGAGCGGTTGAGGAATATATTAGAGGTTGCAGTCCTATCACTTCGGGTGGAATCAAGGATTTGACTTCGATTGACTGCTCGACTGCCACACTGAGAAACGAACTAAACACTTTGGAGGCCATGGGTTATTTAAGGCAGTTGCATACTTCTGGAGGAAGGGTGCCAACAGCACAGGGCTATCGATATTATGTTGAAAAGTTGTTGTCTTCGACCGAGGCAAGTGATGCTCAACTTGAAAGGGTGAAAGATAAAATCAATTTGCGAACAAGTTCGCTTAACGACATAGTTTCGGGAATAGCCAAAATTGTCAGTGAAGCCACAAATTACCCAACAGTAATTATGGTTGATGGATATGAGAATCTTGTTTTAAAAGAGTTTAAACTTATTCCGCTTGTTGATGACAAGATAATGGTGCTTATCGGCACAGAGACTGGCTATATTTATCAGACTCTTGACCTGTTTGCAAGTCTTGAAGAGTGCAATGATGCAACAATCTATCTCACAAATCACTTTCGAGGGGAAACAATCGGTTATATGATTGACAACATCAATCAACTTGAAGGTGGAATGAAGGGAGAAATTCATGCTTTTGAAAGGGTTGTTGAGACCTTGATTGAGGGACTTAAAACACTCAATAAACAAAGGTTTCTTGATGTGAGGAGAGAGGGAAGCGCAAAACTTCTTGACAGCAAAAATAGTCTTGAGGATGCAAAAAAGATTTTAAGTGTGCTTGATGATGAAAAAGAACTTTCAAACATCTTAGAACTTGAAGGTGATGGCAATATTGAAGTGACTGTCGCTGAAGAAGAGGGAAGTTGCTCGGTTGTCAAAGCACCTATATGCGTCAATGGAAGGCAACTTGCCTCAATAGGCGTGATAGGTCCACAGCGAATGGATTATGCGGGGATTGCCTCAGCATTGAAAGTTGTGATAGACAATCTTAATGATTTAAAAGGAGATTAGATGAACATAGAAGAATTTGACAGCGTTTGCGAAGATTGTGAATGTGAAGAAAGGGAGGACAATCTTGATATAAACAATGAAGATGTAAATCAAGATTGTAATGAAGAAAATTGCGAAAAACATGAAAATTGTGATTCTGAAAGTTTTGAGGAAGAGGAAGTTGAAGTTGTTTCGCAGGCTCAAAGTCAAGACAGCATCGAAAACAGTTATTTAGATATGGCAAGACGAGTGCAAGCGGACTTTGATAACTTTAGAAGACATGCAACCGAAAACATTAAAAAGGCAAAAGTTGACGGGCAGGCATCGGTGATTGAGGTGTTTTTGCCTTGCCTAGACACTTTTAAAGAGGCGAAGAAAAGTATTAATGATGAAAACGTGCTTAAAGGCGTTGAAATGATTGAAAATAAAATCAATGATACGCTTAAAAGTTTGGGTGTTGAAAAACTTGAATCAATCGGTCAAGTTTATGACCCACATCTGCACAATGTTATCGCAGTTATGCGTGACGAAAATCAAGAAAATGATGTCATACTTGAAGAATATCAAGCAGGATATAAATTTAATGACAAAGTGCTTCGTTATGCAAAAGTCATTGTAAACAAATTGTGATGACAAAATTTTAGGAGAACTGGCTATTTTTGATAAACTTGTAAACTTAGGAAAACTGATTAGAGTGACAAGAAAAAACTTAGAAAAACTAAATTTTATATGGAGCAAACAAAATTTAGAAAAACTGATATTTAAAGGCAAACTTATAAAAATCAATTTGGGAGATTTGATTTTGGCTGATAGGATATTTACTTAGGAAAACTGATTAATTTATAATATTAATACATAAGAAAAAATGAAATTGTAAAACAAATTTTGCAATGGAAATTTAATAAAACAAAATAAATTAAAATATTAAAAAAGTCAAAAGCGACAAAATTTTTAATAAAAATTAAGAAATTTAACTAAAAATATGAAAATTTAACTAAAAATATGAAAATTTAACTAAAAATATGAAAATTTAATAAAAAAATAAAATTAAATCAAAAAACAAAAAATTTAATTAAAAACAAAAAGGAGATTTTAATTATGGGAAAAATTATCGGAATTGACCTCGGAACTACAAACTCATGTGTTGCTGTTATGGAAGGCGGAAAGCCAACTGTCATTGCGAATGCAGAAGGAGATAGAACAACACCTTCAGTTGTTGCTTACACTAAAGAAGGGGAAAGACTTGTGGGTAAGGTTGCAAAGCGTCAGGCTATTGTAAATGCTGACCAAACAATTCAATCAATCAAGCGTGAAATGGGAAGTGATTATAAAACCGCTCTCAACGGCAAAGATTATACACCTCAAGAAATTTCAGGAATGATTCTTTCAAAACTTAAGGCTGATGCTGAAAGTTATTTGGGTGGAGCGGTGACTCAGGCTGTCATCACTGTGCCTGCATATTTCAATGATTCTCAAAGACAGGCTACAAAAGATGCTGGTAAGATTGCAGGACTTGAAGTGCTTAGAATCATCAATGAACCAACTGCTGCCGCTCTTGCTTATGGTCTTGATAAGGGTGAAAGCGCAAACCAAAAGATTCTTGTATATGACCTGGGTGGTGGAACATTTGACGTTTCTATTCTTGAAATCGGTGATGGTGTTTTTGAAGTGCTTTCAACAAACGGAAACACTCGTTTGGGGGGAGACGATTTTGACAACAGAATTATTGACCTTCTTGTTGAAGAATTTAAAAAGACAAACAATATAGACCTCTCTAGTGACAAACTTGCTATGCAAAGATTGAAAGAGGCTGCAGAAAAGGCTAAGATTGATCTTTCAGCAACTCCAAAAACAACAATCTCTCTTCCATTCATTTCTGCTGATGCAACAGGTCCTAAACATATGGAACTTGAACTTACTCGTGCAAAATTTGACGCTATCACAGAAGACCTCGTAAAAGAGACTATTGATTGCACAATTAAGGCTCTCTCTGATGCAAAACTCAGTAAAGATGAAGTAAACAAAATTGTTTTAGTTGGTGGTTCAACTCGTATTCCAGCCGTTCAAGAAGCGGTGAAAAATTTCACTGGCAAAGAGCCATATAAGGGAATCAATCCTGATGAATGTGTTGCTGTTGGTGCGGCTATTCAGGCGGGCGTTCTCGGCGGAGAAGTGAAAGATGTTCTTCTTCTTGATGTAACTCCACTTTCACTGGGTATTGAAACATTAGGCGGAGTATTTACAAAACTTATCGAAAGAAATACAACCATTCCAACAAAGAAATCTCAGGTGTTCTCAACTGCATCAGACGGACAAAGTGGTGTTGACATCCATGTTCTTCAGGGTGAAAGAGAATTTGCAAGCCAAAACAAAACTTTGGGCAGATTCCAACTTACCGACATTCCACCAGCACCTCGTGGCGTTCCACAAATCGAAGTTACTTTCGACATTGATGCAAACGGAATTGTAAAAGTTTCTGCAAAAGACCTCGGCACAAACAAAGAACAAAATATCACAATCACTGCTTCTTCAAACCTTAAAGAAGAAGATATTGAAAAGGCTATTAAAGAGGCAGAGGCTCATGCTGAAGAAGACAAGAAGAGAAAAGAACTTGTTGAAACAAAAAATCAGGCTGACAACTTAGTTTATGGTCTTGAAAAAATGCTTAAAGACAATGGTGACAAACTTGCTGAGGATGACAAGAAAAAACTTGAAGAAGCAATAGAAAAGGCTAAGAAAGATTTTGAGAGCGAAGATATCGAAGTTGTTAAGAAAGCCATTGACGAACTTACAAATGTTTCAAATGGCATAGTGACAAAGATGTATCAATCTGCAAATCCAAACGGCGACCCAAATGGTGACCCAAACGGCTCTAATCCAAATGGAGGAAACGACGGAGACCCTGAGGTTGTTGTTGACTAATTAAAAAAGAAAAAGGACTATTATGGCGAATAAAGATTATTATTCAATTTTAGGTGTTGAAAAAAATGCCAGTGATGACGAAATTAAGTCCGCCTATCGCAGGCTTGCCAAAAAATATCACCCAGATATAAATAAAACTGAAGAGGCTGTCAATAAGTTTAAAGAAATAAACGAGGCCTATGAAGTGCTGGGTGACTCTCAAAAGAGGGCAAATTATGACCAGTTTGGCTCAGCGGAAGGAAATCCTTTCGGTGGTCAGGGTGGCGGTTTTGGTGACTTCTTTGGCGGTGGCGGTGGTGGTTTTAGTGATATCTTCTCAGACATCTTCTCCGCTTTTGGTGGAGGCAGACAGTCTTCGAGAGTGCAAACTAAGGGGCAAGATATCAATATTGCTGTCACTATTGAGTTTGAAGAAGCCTGCTTTGGTTGTGAAAAGAATATCACAATCAACAAGACTGATAAATGTTCTGCCTGCAAGGGCACTGGTGCGAAAAATGGCAAAGAATTTACAACCTGCAAAGAATGTAATGGAACTGGAAGAGTCAGATTTCAACAAAACACCATTTTTGGGACTACAATTCGTGAAGCGGGTTGTCCAAAATGTAACGGAACTGGCAAAATTATCAAAGAAAAATGTCAAAACTGCAATGGCAGAGGTGATTTAAGAAATTCTAAGACCATAAAAGTCAAATTCCCAGCAGGAATTGACAATGGTCAAACACTTAGAATGAGAGGTGAGGGCAATGCCCCAGCAGGTGAAGGAATCTATGGAGACCTCAATATCAAAGTAAGTGTCAAACCTCACAAACTTCTTGTGAGAAAAGATAGCGATTTATATCTTGACCTCTATGTCCCTTTCACAACTACAATTTTGGGAGGAAAGGTTGATATTCCAACGCTAAATGGCAAATACACACTTAATATTCCAGAACTCACTGCAAGCGGAACGCTTATGAGAATCAAGAATAAGGGTGTGAAAAATCTCAATCGAGAGTCTTATGGAGATTTGCTTGTCACAGTTAAGGCAGAGGTGCCAAAAAGCCTTGATAAAGAAAGCAAGGCAAAACTCAGCGAACTTGCCTCAAAACTGGGCGATAACGCTTACACCAAATACGGCAATTTCTTGAAAAATATGAAATAAGTATTTAAGAATTGTTTTAATTGATTGTTTATATTTCACTTTTCTTTAAAAAGTGAGCAAAAGAAACACCTTGAATGGGTGTTTTTTTGTTTATTTTAATAAATCTTCAATTTTTACCTTCATATATTTTGCTATTTTGAAAAAATATGTGAGTTTGATATGCAAACTTCCTTTGGATATCGTTTTATAAGTAGAATAACTTATGTTGCTTAATTGACAAAATTTTGCTATCGACAATCCTTCTCTTATTCTAAATTCTTCTATTAGTTTGAAGTTAATAGTCTTTTTCATTAAATCCTCTCATTATGTCGAACGACATATATATTATATTATGCCTATCGACATAAGTCAGGCAATTTTATGTCGTTTGGTATAAAATATTAATAAGGAGATAAAATGAATAAGTTTGGAGACAGATTAAAAGAATTAAGAGAAGAAAACAATTTGACGCAAACGGCATTATCAAAAGACGTAGGTTATAGTCAATCAGCAATTGCTCGTTGGGAAGCATATAGCAAAACACCAAATATTGAAGTAGCCATAAAGTTTGCACAATATTTTAAAGTGTCAACTGATTATTTGTTGGGGCTTGAAGATTAAAAATAGGAAACAATATTGTTTCCTATTTTTTGTTGTCGATATTCAAAAATTTCTTTTTTAATAAGTCAAATTTGTTCAAAATTTTTTCAGTCGTATAATATCAATATACTTTCAATCTTATATATTTAAGAAAATTATTATTATAAGATGATTATTAAAATTTTTATAAGTCTTCTAAATTTGATAAAAAGTTGTTTAAATTCAACATTTTAATTTAATCAATCAATATAAGACAAAATTAAATTTAATTATTCGATAAGACTGAAACGAGAGCGAGAGTGGTGATGACTGCGGTGTCACATCGTAGAATGCGTTTGCCCAGCGAGATTGAATGAGAACATTGTTTTAAAAGTTTTGCCTCTTCCTCGTTGAAGCCTGCCTCATTGCCCACAATGACTGCGATATTTTGTTTTTTTGAGAGAATTTCGGGATTGAAAGGAGTTTCCTCATTTTCATAGGCAAATATCACAAGGTCATATTCTTTAAGCATATCGGGGAGTTCTTTTAGTTTGGCAGGCTTTGTCACATCCACAAGTTTTGAGCGCTCACATTGTTTGCAAGCGGTCATGACTTGAGAGGCAACTCGCTCTTCTTTTATATCCTTAATCATTGTGTATTGACTTGTGAATGGAATGATTTTATTTACGCCAAGTTCAATACTCTTTGCAATGATATTGTCAAAATAATCCTTTTTAGGAAGCATTTGAAATAGTGTGATATTTCGTTTTGGCAAAGCCTGACAAAGGAGTTTTTCTTCAATTAAGCAAATGCAGTCGTTTTTGCCCATTTTGGAAATAGTGCAGGTGTAATCATAATCATCATTTACATTTGCGATTATTTTATCGCCTTCATTCATCCTCAAAACCTTTTTAAGGTGATTAAATTCGTTTCCGTCAATAATTATTTGGTTATCATTTTTATCATCTATTCGTCCAAAAAATCTTTTCATGTTTTCCTCTTAAAAAGAGTATAGCAAGCAAAAGTTTTTTTTCAAAATGAATTGACGATTTAATTTGAATTTATCATTTATTTTATTCTATTTTATTTTTGAACAATATGATTTTTGGTTGTTGATTATAAGTCTTAGCAACAACGATTTCTGCAACAGTTTCCTAGAATACAACCTGCGAGAAGGCAGAGTGAATTTCTGTTGCAACATTTATTGCAGTTGTGATTGCAGTTGCAAGGACGATTGCAGTTGTGGTTGCAGTTTCTGTCACAGTTTTTATGGCAATCATGACCTCTTTTTTGGTCAAAATCGAAATCTCTTCTTTCAAAGTTTTCCTCTCTTCCGCCTATTTCTGGTGGGTAGAGATTGAAGTCGTTGTCAAAGCCAAAATCTCTTTCTTCAAAGCCTCTGTTTTCAAATTCACGATATTCAAAGTTTCTTTCTTCATATTTCTTTTCAAATTCTCTGTTGTTCCAGCAGTTGCATGGACGATTGCAATCATTCCATCTGTCGCAGTTGTTACGGAAATCACAGTTGTGATGACATCTGCAATCATTGTTGCATTCACAATTTGGACGACAAGGATTGAAGCATGGATTTTGCCATACTTTGTTGTTGCAACCACAGTTGCAATTATTAAAATTATTAAATAACATTTTATTCTCCTAATTATTTCTAAATTTAATTTTTCATCAATATTATATATTAATGTTGAATTGTTTTTTGGCTATTCTTGCCATTATAGGCACGGTTATAGGATCGGGCTTTATAAGTGGCAAGGAAATTGTTGTATTTTTTGCAAGGTTTGGATATTTTTCCTTTCCTTGCATTGCTTTGGCATTTATTTTGTTTTTTCTTTTATTTAAAAAACTTTTGTCTTTGGGTGATAGTGCAATAGAAAAACTAAAAACATCAAAATTTGCATTTTTTATAAATCTGTTTTTATGTCTGTTTTTCTCGTCAGCCATGTTTGCAGGCATATCGAATTTGCTTGTATTTGACAAAATTGTTGTCAATTTTGTGATATTTTTTATAGTTTTGCTATTATCGTTTATCGTGTTTAAATTTGGAATGGGAAGTCTCAACAAAATAAACTTTATTTTAGTCCCATTCATGCTTATAGTTTTTTTAGTCATGCTTACAACTAAACTTTCAATAAAGCCACTTTCAAATTCTATTGAAGGAAGTTTTGGTGGAGTTTCATTTGTCTACGCAATACTTTATGTCATTTTAAACACTGCAAACGGTGGGGTGATAATTGCAAATTTAGGGCAAAGATTGTCAAAGAAACAAAAAACGCAAGTAGCCTTTATATCGGCACTTACGCTTTCTGCAATTTTGCTGATTGCAAACATTGTTTTGCTTTTAAACCCAACTTCCTTTTCATCTGCCATGCCACTTGTCAATATGTTTTCAAAAGAAGGACATCTGATAATGACATTTGTTGTTTTTATAGGCTGTTTGACGACACTTCTTACACTTGTGGTAACATTGTCTTCTTCAATGCGAGGGCTGTGCAAAAATGAATTTTTAATATTTTTTGTAAGTGTAATAATGCCTTTAATCATAAGTCTTTTGGGGTTTGACTTTATTGTCGAATATCTCTATCCGCTTGCAAGTATACTCGGAATTTATCTTTTGTGTGATTTACTCTTTGCCACAAGGGTGAAGAAATTATCGATTTTAAGTAGAAGAGTAAATCGTAAAAATTTTAAATAATTTGCTTAAAAATCACTAAATTTTATGAAAAAACATTGTTTTTGCTTGTTTTTTCTGAATTTTTTGCAAAATTATCTTTTAATATATCTTTTAAAATATGTTTTAAATATATTTTAATATATCTTTTAATCTTATATTTTAATTTATTTTTTTAATAAATCTTTTAAATAAATCTATTAGTTATTTTTTTAATAAATCTTTTAAATAAATCTATTAGTTATTTTTTTAATAAATCTTTTAAATAAATCTATTAGTTATTTTTTGATTATCTTAAAAATAATTTTTAATTTTTATTTTTTATATTTCTTTTCAAGTGGGCTTACTAAGAAATACATTCCACTTGCAAGCAGGCAAAGGATGACGATACTAGCCATGACTATGTCAAGTTTTAAAAGTTGAGAGCCATAGTTGATTAAATAGCCCAGTCCCGCCTTACTTGACAGATATTCGCCCATTATTGTGCCAACCCAACTCATGCCTACATTTATTTTTAGGGCGGTGGCAAATTCGGGTAATGCATTTGGAATTATTAATTTGAATAATATTTGATATTTTTTTGCGTGCATTGATTTCATAAGCAATATTTTATCATTGTCACATGAAATGAAAGCGTTTAGCATTGAAATAGTTGTGATTATTACACATATTAATATACACATTACAATTGTGGCACCAGTTCCTGAGCCAACCCAGAATATAATCATTGGGCCTAGTGCAATCTTTGGCAGTGAATTGAGGATGATTAGATAGGGTTCAAGCACCTTTCTAAGTCGCTCGCTCCACCAAAGTATGATTGCGATAACAAAGCCGATGAATGTTGCAAGGACAAACCCGATAATTGTTTCATATAGTGATGTCCACATATGCAATAAAAGGTTGCCATTTTGAAAAAGGTCGACTATTGTTACGGCTATTCGAGAAGGGCTTGAAAAGAAGAATGGGTCTATCACTTCGGTTTGTGCAAGAAGTTCCCAAATTCCCAAAAATGCCAGAAGAACTGTAAATTGTAAAACAATTATCAGAATCTTGTTGTTTCGTAGGCTTTTTAGGTATTTTCGTCTTGCTTTTGAGTAGTTGACGATTTTTTTCTTCATTAGACTAGATTTCTCCAAATCATTTCAAAATAGTTGCCAAAATCTTTATCCTCGCGTTTTTTTAGAGGCGTCTCTTGTGGAAAAGACAGTTCAAGTTCGGTTTTCACCTCCGCTGGTCTTTTTGTCAAGATTATTATTTTATCAGACATACTGAGGGCTTCTGAAATGTCGTGAGTGACAAGCAAAGCAGTCTTTTTTTCTGATTTTATAATTTCATATACATCATCGCATACTTTTAGTCTTGTTTGGAAGTCGAGTGCTGAGAATGGCTCATCAAGAAGTAGAAGAGCAGGTTCAAGCACCAAAGTCCTAATTAAAGCAACACGCTGACGCATACCACCACTGAGTTGGCGAGGCTTTTTGTTTTTAAAGTTGTAAAGATCATATTTCTTTAATAAGTCTTCTGCCAAAGCAAGTTTTTTCTCATCTTTTTTCATCTTTTTGATTTCTAAACCCAGAATTATATTTTGCCAAATTGACCGCCATTCAAAAAGATGGTCTCTTTGAAACATATATCCGATTCTTTCATCGTTTTGCTCAACAGGTTTGTTGTCTAAAAGGATTTTTCCACTTGATGGTGTCAAAAGACCTGCGGTAAGCGAAAGAATTGTCGTTTTACCACATCCACTAGGACCAACAAGAGAAGAAAAAGATTCTTTTTCAACAGTGAAGTTTACGCCATTTAAAGCACAAACTTCGCTTTCTTTTGTTTGATAGAAGTATTTAACATTATTAAATTCAAGTAATTTTTCCATTCGTATGACCTCTACATTATCAGTTTAGCAATCTGTGATATGATTGTTACAAATATTTTAAAATTTGTTTGAAATTATTTTTTTAAAAAATCTTTGTTTAATAATATTATAATAATTTAATTATTTATATAATAAATTCATATATTTTTATCTTTTTCAATGATTTTTTATTTAAATCTTATTTTTTTTAGTATTTTTAATAATAAAATTTTATTTTTTATGATTTTATTTTAATTAATTTGATTTTTTATTTGAATTTTGATTAATTTATATAATTTATTTGGCAATTTTAATATTTTTCAATTTTTTGTGCATTTTTCTTAAATTTTTATTGATTTTTATTGATTTTTTAATAATTTTCAGATTTTTTTCAATTTTTTTAAAATTTTTGTCAGTCAACATTGAAAATGGCTAAACATGGCTTTTATAATATGGGCAATTAGCTAATGAGATGGGAGGAGGCGTGGAAGAACAAGACAAGATAAAAAAGGCCCTTATGAAGAAAGCGCTGGGATATAACGCTGATGAAGTGATTGAAGAATATGTCATTGACGAGGAAGGAGAGGCGAGACTTTCAAAGAAGAAGGTCACAAAAAAACATTTCAGTCCTGACATAACTGCCGTTAAGGTTTTGCTTGAGAGATATTACAAGACTTATGAAGATGAGGTTTTGGCAATGTCGGATGAGATGCTTCTTTCTGAAAAAGAAAAACTTGAAAATCAGTTGAAGGAGGTAAAAAATGGAATTAAATGAATGTAAACATTTGACTAAGTGCGACTTTTATGGTTGCAACAATTTGGCTAAGTATAGTTTTTCAACTAAAGGACTTTTACGAAGGAATCTATGCTTTTGCGAAGATTGTCTTAAGGGGATGTATCAGGCGGTGGCAAAATTGCAGACGCCTAAGGGAATCAACAGCCCTTTCAAATTAAATAAAAGGTTGGGTAAAAAAGATGATAAGTGAAGAAGAAAAAATTGTAAAAGAGGTCATTGATGACTTTAAAAATCGTGCTGAAATGAGAAGAAGTTTTGATATCATTTGGCAGATTAATATGAATTTCTTGATGGGAAATCAATTTTGTAATGTAGGATATGGAAATCGTTTAGAAGAAGTTGATAGACAATTCTTCTGGCAGGAGAGGGAGGTTTTTAATCATATTGCTCCTATTTTTGATATTCGTTATGCAAAACTTTCAAAAATCAAGCCAGATATCAATATTATTCCTGCAACAAATGATGAGCGTGATAAACTTACAGCAAAAGTGTCTAAGAAGATATATAAATCGGTGAAGAACAAACTTGATATTGATCGAAAAATTAATCAGGCTATTAAATGGTCTGAAGTTTGTGGGACTGCCTTTTATAAGATAGGTTGGAATCCAAATGCTGGACAAATTGTCGCAACGGACGAAAAAGGACAACCTATTAGAAGTGGCGAAATTGAGTTCTCTGCGGTTAGTCCTTTTGAGATTTATCCAGATTCATCAGTTTGTGAAAGTATTGAAGAATGTCAAAGCATAATTCATGCAAAAGCGTTCTCTACAAAACAAATTGAAAATATGTATGGCGTGAAAGTTGAAGGCGAAAAAATCAATACATATGCTCTTGACAATGTGAGTTTTGGTGTTGGAGGGCTAGGCTTTAATGGAACTGTGCCTAAGATGATTGAAAATGTCAAGGAGGATAGTGCGGTTGTAATTGAAAGATATTGTCGTCCTAGTTCTGCCTATCCAAATGGCAGGCTGACAATCGTTGCGGGAAACAGGCTTGTGTTTGACGGAGAACTTCCATATATGTTTGATGATGAAGAAAGAGATCTTCCTTTTATCAGACAAACAAGCATTGCTGAACCAGGTTGCTTTTGGGGGACAAGTGTAATTGAAAGACTGATTCCAGTTCAAAGAGCATACAATGCTGTCAAAAACCGCAAGCATGAATTTATCAATAGGCTTTCTCTCGGTGTTTTAAGTGTCGAAGATGGTTCGGTTGACCTCGACAACCTTGAAGATGAGGGGCTTTGTCCTGGCAAAGTGCTTGTTTATAGGCAGGGTGCAAGTGAACCTAAATATTTGCAGGGTGAGTCACTTCCTAGCGGGATTGAAAAAGAGGAGGCAAATCTCCTTGACGAATTTAAATCTATAAGTGGTGTAAGTGATCTTTTAAGTGCTGGTTCTCTTTCCTCTCAAATGAGCGGTGTTGCCATCGAACTTATGATTTCTCAAGATGAGACAAGACTTAATGCTTCTATTGATAGTATAAATTCTTCGGTCAAGCATATCGCAAAGAAAATTTTGCAACTATATAAACAGTTTGCTCAATTGCCTAGACTTGCAAGAGTAATCGGAGAAAATGGTCAAATTGAAATGTTCTATTTTTCATCAAGTGATATTTCAAGTGATGATATTGAAATTGAGAGTCAGTCAGAGGGGTTAAACACTTTATCGCAAAGGAGAGAGATGATTATGTCGCTTCTAAAAAATGGAGTGCTTAGTGATGAAAACAATCAACTGACAAATAGAATGAAATGCAAAATCCTTGATATGCTGGGCATGGGAATTTGGGAAAATGCTCAAGATGTCAATGAACTTCATATCAGAAAGGCAAGCAATGAAAATCTTAATCTTCTTAAAGGAGAGTCTGTAAAGGTAAGCGAAATTGACAATCATGAACTTCATATAAACGAACATATTGCCTTTATGCTGGGTGAAGACTATGAAAAGGTTTGCAAAAAGAATGATAAAGTTGAGCAGTTGTTTTTGGAGCATATAAATAAGCATAAAAATGAGAAAATGCAAAATGATATGCAAAAAAATGACAATCAAAAAATTGTTGAGTCAAACGATATTAAAAATATCAATCATAATGACAATCAAAAAAATCATAATCAAAACAATAATATTTAAGAAATATATAGATAAGAAAATGATAGGCGAGAAAATAAAAGACAAGAAAAAGATAATTAAAAATATTAAAATGGAGGAATGGAATTATGGAAGAAAAAAGAGAACAACCGATTATAATGCCAGCAACAACTTTAAACCTAGTAGATGAAAACAGTGCTATGAGCGAAATCGGCTCTCTGCATGATTTAGGGAAATTTAAAACCGTTCAGGCTTTGAAAGACGCGTATGATAGTCTGGAGGTGGAATTTACTAAAAAGTGCCAAAAACTTAGTCAGTTACAAAAAGACAAAACTGAAAACTTATCAAAGAAGGAAGAAAACAATGAGGTAGAAAAAGAGGTTTCTGCAAAAGAGGTTGACGAACAAAAGTTGACAGAAAAAATTGATAATTTTGTTAAAATCGACAAAATTTTTCATAAAAATGATGAAAAAACACATGAAGATGCAGAAATTATCTCAAATAACGACGAGAATGCTTCTGAAAGAGAAAATGATTTGCAAGAAGAAAATAATGAAAATGATGCAAAAGATGAGCAAATTGCTCTTTCTAAAACAGGTGAAAATTCTTTCGATGATGAAGAAATGAAAAAGTTCCTTGAATGTAATTTTGATGCAAGTTGTTATGCTGATGAAATCAAAGAAAGATTCAAAAGTGTAGACATTAAAAATTCTGACCCATTTGAGGTTGCATGGGCTCAGGTCCTTCTTAGTCATATCAAAGAAGGGGACAAAGCAAGCGACCCATTAATCAATCAATATGTTTTATCTGATAAAAATGTAAGAAAAAAGGTAATCGAGGATTATCTTGATGGCTTACGCAACTCAAAACCACCACTTGTAATTTCTTCACAGAGCGGAGAAAGGGTGTCAGGTGTCATGCCTGACAGCCCTAAAACGCTTGCTGATGCGAAGAGGCTTGTGGACAAGATGTTTAGTTAAAAAAATAAAAAAAGAGCAATAAAACATATTTTTTTCAAGAAAATTAATAAAATTTTATCAAATTTGGGGTATTTTTTATTAAAATCTAATAATTTTTTTTAAATTATCAAATTTGGATTTATCCTTTTAATAGAAAATATACTTTAAAATTTGCTTATTAAATTATTAATTTTTATCAATTAAATTTTGGAGGGAAAAATGGTAACATTACAAACTGCTGAAAGTGCTTTAAAAAATGTGTATCTTGGCGTGGTTGCAAATCAACTCAATGTCAATGCAAATCCACTTTTGGCTAAAATCAAAAAATCAAGTAAAGATGTTTGGGGCAAAGAAGTCCGCAAACTTGCACCTTTTGGCATCAATGGTGGCATAGGTGCTGGCAGTGAAACTGACGCACTTCCTTCTTCTTCATCGAATGGATATGTTCAGTTTATTGCAGAACTTAAAAACCTTTATGGTAAAATTGAAATTTCTGACAAGGCAGTGAGAGCATCTGCAAACAATGTTGGTGCTTTTGTAAATCTTCTTTCTGATGAAATGGAAGGACTTGTTAAGGCAAGTGCATTCAACTTAGGAAGAATGCTTTATGGTGATGGCTCTGGTAAACTTGCAGAAGTTGACAGTGTTTCAGACAAAACTGTAAAATGCAACAAGGTAAACAATCTTATAGAAGGTATGCTTGTTGACATTTATTCATCAACTGGAAAGAAAAGCACAAATCCTTTGAAAATCACATATGTTGACAGAGTAAACAAGACTTTTACATACATCTGTGCATCTGAAATCACTATTGCAAGAGGTGATATCATTTATGTTCAAGGCTCAAAAGATTTTGAAATCAGTGGACTGGGCAAATTATTTGATACAACTGCAACTTCTATTTATGGAGTAAGCAAATCAGAACATCCATGGCTTAATCCTTATCAAACTTCTTCTGAAACTGAAATTTCTGACTTATTGATTCAACAGGCTATTGACTTCCTTGACATGAACACTGACAGCAAAATCAACTTTATTTCTTGCTCAAGCACGGTAAGAAGAGCATATCAAGAATATCTCGGTGCTTACAGAAGAAATATTGACATTGCAGAACTTGAAGGCGGATATAAAACTATATCTCACAATGGTATTCCAGTTGTTGCTGACAGATTTGTTGACGATGATACAATGTATTTATTGAATACAAATGATTTCACTCTTCATGAACTTTGCGACTGGCAATGGATTGAAGGTGAGGATGGAAGAATCTTAAAACAAAATCAAGGATTCCCAACCTACAGTGCAACTCTTGTAAAATATGCAGAACTCATCTGTGACAAGCCATGTGGACAGGCTAAAATTTCTAAAATTAAGTCAAGTGTGACAAATCCTTTTGCTCCAAATGTGACAGTAAACAATACTGCTTCAACTGAGGCTTAAGAGATAATTAAGGAAAATCAGGCAAAAAACAGTAAAAAATCAAGGTTTTTTGCCTTTTTTCTTTAAATTTTTTAATATTATCAATTTTATGAGGTGTTTTATGAAAAATTTAATCAAGGTAGAAAATGATGTTTTTTACATTGCAAGGCGACTAAAAAATGTTGACCCTAGTTATGAAGTCTATTTCAATTTAACGACAAAATGTTTTGAAGTTCATTCAACAGAGCAAGAAAAAAACAGTTATTGTTTTAAAGTGCCTTACAACATTCTTGATGAAAGAACGATTGATTATGCTTTGAAAACTCGCTCTGAAAATCGTGATAAACTTCTCATGGAGATTGAACTAAACAACAAAATCATAGAGGAGAGAAATATTAAAAATCAAGTAAATTTATTAAAGGAGGCGTTATGTTTGTAAAAGATATTATTTTAAAGGCTTGTGACTTTATCGAAAATGATGAACTTGCGCAGGCTATCGAGCAAGATAGTGCTTTAGATGAAGAAAAACAAAACGCATTAGATAAACTTTTAAAATGTTTCAATCTTGTCAGGAATGAAATTGTCTGCGAGTATATGCCCATAGTAAATATGGAAAGGGTGATTTGTCATGACGGCAAGATAAATTTTAATCAGTTTAAAAAGAAGGTTGTCGACATAATTTCAGTTAAGGATAACTTTGGAAACAATGTAAAATTTAAAATATTTGATGACTTTATGCTGGTTGAAGGAGGAGACGTCTTAGTATGTTATAATTCATCAACTGATGAACTTGATCTTGATGGCGAATTTTTTTCTACCATTTCAGATAGGGTTTATGCATATGGCGTTGTAAGAGAATATTATTTTATTCAAACTCTTTATGAAGATGCCAAAGTGTGGGATGAACGCTTTAAATCAAGTTTGCAAATTTTTGAACGTAAAAAAGGAGATACGGTTTTGCCTCGTAGGAGGTGGATCTGATGTTTTATAAAAGGACTTTATCGGGCAAAAAGAGTGACGAGAAAGAATTTGAATTTGATATGTTTGGCGACAACCAAAACATGGAAGATGACCAAACTGTATTAAGAGTGGGTGAGCCTAGAAAGGTTTACAATTTTATTTCTGCTGACGGGACACTGAAGAATGGTTATGGTTTTAAAAATATAGCAATGCCAACAAGTGAAACTGATCTTGACAATGAAACTGATATTTCACTTAGAGGAAATGAGGTTAAAAATATCTGGAAACTTAAATGGTATGACGCAGGAGCAGACCAAAACAAATATTATCTCTTCTATTTTAATGATGAAGGCAATGTTTGTTTTGACAATATATTTGGATTGAGGGTTATGACGGGTTATAAAAAAACAGACTTTGTAAATACTCCATATGCCTGTTATTACCGCAAAAATTTGCAGGATGCAATTATGCTGTCAGGTGAGGCAAAGATTCAAGGTGATGAAAATGAAACTGGTAAAAAGTTGATGATTATTACTGGTGAACATACTTTTACAAGCGATACTGCACCAAAGATAATATCATGTTGCAGTCATTATGGAAAACTCTTTGCAATCACTGCAAATGCTCGTGGCACCCTTGTTTATAAAGAAAATAGTGATGTGCTTGAATGGACGGATGAGAAAACGCAAAATCTTGATTTTAGTGATAGTAGAGGTGACCTTAACAAGATAATCTCGTTTAATGATTATCTATATTTGTTTAGGGATTTTGGCATTACAAGAATTTCTGAATATGGCAAAGATGGACTTTTTGAAATTTGCCATATTTATCAATCTGATAGTTATATTCATCCAAATACAATAGCAGAGACTGGCGACAATGTCTATTTTATGGAAGGCAACAAACTTAAAGTTTTTAATGGCTCTTCAATTAAAACAGTTGACCTTGAAGTTTTTAGACTTTTGCAAGGATGTGACAACAGATTTGCTTATGGAGAGTGTTTTGACGGAAAATATTATCTTGCTTGTCGTGGAAATTTTGATGATGACAGGAGTATAGGATGTGAAAATTTTGAGAGCGGATTTAAAAATAATATTTTGTTGGTCCTTGATATTTTAAGTCAGCATATTGATATTATAAGAGGTGTTGACATAAACAAACTTCTTGCACTGACAAATAAATTCAAGTCAAAACTTGTTGCCTGCTTTTACGGTCAACATAAAGGACAGATAGGAGAACTTACCTTTGATGGAAAGGTGTTTGGCGAAGAAGAAAATGCCTTTTGGGAAAGTGGAAAAACCGATTTTGGTTATAGCGGTAAACTCAAGAGAATTAAATCCTTTTTAATCAAAAGTGAGGGGGATTGCAAAGTCACTTTTATAAGTGAACGAGGTGAGAAATCTTTTGCCGTCAAAGGAAGGAAAGATGTGCAAAAAATAAGAGCAAATGTTCTAGGTAATCAATTTGTTGTAAAGATTGAGACAAAGAATAATCAAAAAGTTTATATAAGCAATTTTGTGCTGAAAGTGAGTTGTGGTTGATGTTTGAAAAACTGAGAAATCATATTGATTTGATTAATAAAAGAGAATTTCTGGTCGAAGAATATCTCTTAAAAAAAATGCTTCAAAAAAGCAGGAGGAAAAAATAATATGGATTTCTGGTCTGAACTTGTAAAAACTGTGATTAGTAATGGTATATTTGCCATGCTGTTTGTTTATTTGCTTTTCTATATTCTCAAAGATAGTCAAAAAAGAGAAGATGCCTATCGCAAGACGATTGACGAACTTGCCGAGCATCTTATTGTCATTGAAGATGTAAAAGAAGAGGTGGCAGAAATTAAAGACTATCTTGAAAGGAGGTCTGATGATGAAATATAAATCTTATGGTTTCTGGACAGCCCTGGCAGGAGCGGTGACTCTTTTTGCAGGTGCAATAGCGAAATGCTTTGGTCTTTCAATCAATGTCGCAATCATTGAAGATGTCATTATGACTTTCGCTGGGATACTTGTTGTGCTGGGAATTGTGTGTATGCCCATTGAAAATGAAAAAAATCACGAAAAATCTGTCGGAAATGAAGAATCTAGTGAAATAATTGATAATAAGTCAACTGATAATCTTGATGATCAGGCATTAGGTGAGATGAAAGAAAATGAAGAGTCTTTAGATAAATCAGCAGATAATTTTGCAGGTGAATTTAAAAATGATACTGCAGGTGTTTTAGCAGATTGTGAATCTGATAAAAATTGTGATTTATAAATTGTGGATTTAAATCAATAGAATTGCAAAGACACCATATCGAAAAATTGTTTAATTTATATAATTTTATCGAAAAATGTAGAAAAATAGGTAAAAAAACTGAAAAATATAGAAATATATCGAAACAAATAGAATTGTGGCGATTAGATAGGCGAATTTGAAATGCTAATCAAAAGAATGTCTCCATTTTTTGGAGGCATTTTTTTGTTGCAGAAAGGCACAGGTCTGTTTTTCTCCGCTCGCACGCTCGCCCCACCTTTGGCGGGGACAACGCACGCTCGCTTTCCGTCATATTACAAACTCCTTCTTGCGATATTATGGTATAATTAATAATCAAAAAAAATCATAGTGAAATAATTAAAGTTGTAAACAAGTAGACGAAAATGGTATAATTAAATTTTAAGAAAAAAACTATAGTGAAAAGTAAAGATTTGAAAAATGAGGTTGAAGATGGCATAATTAAATGCAAGAAAAATCATAGAGAAATAAATAAGATTTTAAATATGTGGACGAAAATAGAAAAATAAGAATCAATCATTCTTTAATACAGGTGAAAATATAAAAATTTTAGAACTTGTTTTGAAATAAAAAAAGAAGAAAGAATAATAAAAGTCAGGCTTAAATTAAGAGTGAGAAAAGATAGGATTTTTAAAAAGAAAGTAAAAAAGTTAGAATATTTGGAAACTAAGTTTTAAAACATAAAGACAAACAGTTTAACAAATTTCGGCTTTTACAATGTAATGTTTATTACTTGTATTTTTGTTTATTATGAGACAACTCGCAATAAATTTCGACTTTTTTAATAGGGTGATGGTTGTTTGTTTTGAGGCCATGCAAGACAAATTTCGACCTTTATAATAGTTTATGCCGTAAAAATAATTGTTTTCGGTTGATTTGAATTTACATGAGTCTCAACAAATTTCGACTTTAGTTATGTACTGAGATTATAAAAATAATGAATGATTTTTGGTTGAGCAATGCAAATTACAAACAAACTACGACCTTTTTGTTGTGGTGGGAGGTTTGGTGAGTTTTGCATGATATGTAGAACCTCAACAAATTATAGATTGAAAGGTGGCTTGTTATTTTTGAATCAAACATAGAATCTTGATAATTGTAGCGTGAATGGGGCACAACGACATAAAAATCAATAAATTTCGACTTTTGTTATGTATGATATTATAAAACTTATAGAAGATATTTATGCTATCTAGATGTGCATTTCAACAAATTTCGACTTTTCGGAGATGGTGTGATTTGGCGTGAATGTGCGTTTGATGAAAATGGCTGTGATGAAAAACTTGATAGAATTAAAGTGTAAGTAGTAAATTATAAGGAATAAATTGTAAGTCGTAAGTTGTGATGAATAAGTTGTGATGAATAAATTGTTATAAATAAATTATGATGAAAAATTTGGCAGAATCAATTATGAAGAATAAATTGTGAGGAACAAAATGTGAGAAATAGATTGTGTTGGAAACAATTTATTTAAACAAAATTCGACATGTGATAATGCGGACAGTTCGGTAAGTTTGGCACAAATGATATAGCATTGAATGATAATAAAGTAGAATCTATGAGTTTGTTGCGGTTGATAAAAAAATGAGAATTTGACAAAGCATTGATTGAATAGGCAGTGGTAAACATGATGTGAATTTTTATATGTGACAAAACTTGATTTGAGGGTTGTGAATAAATTGATGAATTTTTGTAGATGACAAAAACTTGATTTTGGGTGGGTGGTAAAATATTATAAAGTGCGGGTGAAAAGTAGGCGGTTTTAAAAATGATGAAAAATACGTCAAAATTCGACATTGAATCCATGAAGAGAATGATGAGTTTTTGAAATGTTGAAAATCAAGTGAGATAAAATTTTATAAGTTGAAAAAGAGGAAAGTTTGGAGGGGATTGTAAATGGCAAACAATCAGACAAATTTCGACATAAAATGGATTGATGGCAAAGTGCGATTTTATTTATTAATTTTTGATTGAATTATAAAATTCAACAAAATTTGAATAGGTAAAATTTGTGTAAATTTTGTTCAAAAAATTAAACAAACAAATAGAATGAGAAAATGTTTTTTTAAATACGACAAATTTCGACAAAAATACATGAGAGGCTAGTTTAGGTTTGATGAGAAAATAAAATTTAAGAGGTTGGAGAGAGGAATGCAACTTAAAAATTTCAATAATATTCTATAAAATAAGAGCAAGTGAAATTTGTGCGGGTGAGATGAAAGAAATAATAATAAAGAGGATATAGTGGGAGGAGTGGAATTTGCAAGATTTGGCAAAATGTGGGTAAGTGAAATTTGTGCGGTTTTGATGATAAAATTAAAAAAGAAGATAGAATTATAAAATGTTGTTTTTGAAATACGACAAATTTCGACAGGGGATTTGTGAGTGAAATTTGTGCGGGTGAGATGAAAGAAATAATAATAAAGAGGATATAGTGGGAGGAGTGGAATTTGCAAGATTTGGCAAAATGTGGGTAAGTGAAATTTGTGCGGTTTTGATGATAAAATTAAAAAAGAAGATAGAATTATAAAATGTTGTTTTTGAAATACGACAAATTTCGGCAAAGGGTGTGTGAGTGAAGTTTGTGTGGATGAGATGAAAGAAATAATTTTTATAAAATAGTATAAGTGAAAGTTGTACGCAAATTTCGATAAGATTCGACATAAAATTATAAAAATCGACAAAGAGTAGGTGGAAGAGATTTGTGATATAAAACAGGCGGAAAGAATGTGTGACAAATTTCGATTTGATTTAATAATTTGTGGCAGATTTCGACAAAATATAATTGAATAATGTTTATTTCGACATTGAAAATGTGCTTAAGAAAGGGAGGAAGAAGAGGGAGAAATATGAATTTAAAAAGGCTATAAAGTGGATGAAAGGGTGGTTTTGGGAGATAAATAGGGGTAAATTGAGAGATTTTTTGAAATTTTTGGTTTAAGGTATTGATTTGTGATTTAAAATATGTTATTCTATAAATGTAGTTTTAATAAGTCAAGAAATTTTTATATTGAATGATTTTTAAATTAGAAATAAAAAAATTTCCACAT
>CAOJSF010000009.1 GCA_948442695.1 uncultured Clostridia bacterium
ATGACATATATTCTTTAAAATCTTCATATTTCTCAGGTTTGATATCTAATTTCATTTCTACTCCTTTTCTATATAATCATTATTATAAACATAATCTTCTTGATTTCTAAAGTAATAATTTCCATTGTCCTCAAAAATTTTATCACTTAAATAATGCTTTTGTGCTTCATTTAAAAATATTCGCCCACCTACATATTTAAGATTGCCCAAGTCTAAAACATGACTCCCGTCTATAAACAAATCACCACCTATATATTTAAGATTGCCCAAGTCTAAAACATGACTCTCGTCTATAAACAAATCGCCACCTATATATTCAACATTTTTTAGACTCTTCAAATTCTTAGTGTCACTTAACAAACAATCTCCTTCAATAATTTTCAAACTACCCAAATCTTCTATTTCTGAATTTTCAAAATAAGCACCACCTCCAATATACTGAAGCGATTTAAGTTCTTTTATCTTTGATTTCTCAAGCAATAAAAATCCGTTGACATATTCCAAATTTTCTAGACTTTCCAACTGACAATCATTGTCAAATTTAACATTACCAAAAATATATTTATAATCATCTTGCTTGATATTTACTGCTTTTAAAAAACCCAGAGCATCTTTTCCACATTCAACAAAAATATCTTCCGGCAGATAAAGTTTGCCAGTCTCTTTGGTAAGCATCAATGACATATATTCTTTAAAATCTTCATATTTCTCAGGTTTGATATCTAATTTCATGTTCTTTTCCTTTTATAACCCTCTTAAAACAATCTATCTTTTAATGACTTTTACTGCTCCATTTCCACAAATTCATGCTTTGGTTTATAATTTTCATCATTTTTAAATCGAATATTACCACCCTCATCTTCATAAATGCTATCTGCAAAAACCCCTTTCTGTATGTCGTTCATAAATAGTTTTCCACCGACATATTTAAGTTCGCCTAAATCAAAGACACAATCTCCCAAAGACAAATTGCCACCTATATATTTAAGATTGCCCAAGTCTAAAACATGACTCTCGTCTATAAACAAATCGCCACCTATATATTCAACACCAGCCAAAGATGCAAAATTTGTTCCTCTGGCATAAAAACACCCACCAACAAACCTAAGATTGCCTAAATCTACTACAGACGACAATGATAAAAACAAATCTCCACCAACATATTCGATGCTTTTTAAACTCTTCACTTTAGAATGATATAAATCACAATCTCCTTCTATAACTTTTAAATTGCCTAAATCTTCAACGTCGCAAACTTGAAATTTTACATTCCCACTTACAAACCTAAGTGATTTCAGCGCCTTTATTTTTGACCAACTAAAATTTACATTTCCGTCCACATACTCTAAGTTTTTCAAATCATTAAAATTGCTGTTTTTAAAATCCACACAGCCAAAAATATATTTATAACTATCCTGCTTTAAATTTATTGTATTATGAAGTCCCAAACTATCTTTACCACAATCAACAAAAATATCTTCTGGATAATAAAATTCTCCAGTCTCTCTGGTGAGTTTTTCTGCTATGTATCTTTTAAATTCTTCGTACTTTTCTGGTTTAATATCTAATTTCATGTTCTTTTCCTTTTATAATTTCTCTTAAAACAATCTATCTTTTAATGACTTTTACTGCTCCATTTCCACAAATTCATGCTTTGGTTTATAATTTTCATCATTTTTAAATCGAATATTACCACCCTCATCTTCATAAATGCTATCTGCAAAAACCCCTTTCTGTATGTCGTTCATAAATAGTTTTCCACCGACATATTTAAGTTCGCCTAAAGAGATAATCTTTAAATTTCTAATAAAAAGATCCTTTCCTACATATTTTAAATTCCCTAAATCACTCACCCTGCTAGATTCCAAATCCAAACTATGTCCTACATATTCTAATTCCCCTAAATCTTCAATTTCAGAATACTCAAGACTCAAACTTTTTCCTACAAAGGCAAGGTTCTGAAGACTTTTCAATCTAAAAGTCCCCCTAAAGTTTACGTCTCCTGCAATGAAATTGAGATTGCCTAAGCCTTCCAAAGAACAATTAAAAAAATTTCCATATCCACCTATATATCTAAGCGATTCTATTTTTTTAATATTTGAATTTTTTATACTAAAATTATCATTGACATACTCTAAATTTTTAAAAACTTCTTCCTTGCAATTTGTATAAATTACATTACCAAATACAAACTTATATTCATCATTTACTATTTCAGTCCACTTTAAAAAACCCGAATCATTTTTGCCATACTCAACAAAAATTTCTTCTGGTAGATAAAGCCTGCCAGTCTCTTTTGTGAGTTTCCCCGCCATAAATTCTTTAAAATCTTCATACTTTTCAGGCTTTAAATCAAATTTCATAAATACTCCATTTCAATTATTTCATCTTAATCTACAACTATAAAATGTTGCAATTATTGTTTATCTTGATAAATCTTCTATCTCGGCATAGGTTTATTCAGATTTATTACTCTCATCGCTTTTAAAATGAATTAAGCCATGTTGTAATTATTAAAGCCGACTTTCTTTAATTAATTACCTTTTAATTTATTATAAATTAAAACATGATGAAAGTCAATATGAAAAAGCAATTAAATAACAAACAATGACTGATATTAATGCCTAAAAATTGAAGATTAAAACAACGATTATGATTGCATAAAAAAAGAGGGACAATTTTAAATTTGTCACCCTTTTATAAAATATAAAATGTTTAAAACTTTTGTTTTGAAAGTAAACTTGACTTATTATTTTTTACAACAACATTCTCAAATAGTCTATATGCCTGCATTACGAAATCTTCCTGTAATATTTATTTAAGACATTTATCTATTTGCTTTCAACTTTTCGATAGTTGCCTTTCTGTTTTGCGACTTATATACAAAACTGCCACTCACCAAAATATCAACGCCCAAAGAGATGAGTTCTTGAGCATTTTCCTCGCTCACTCCACCATCAACTTCAATCTTATATTTAAAATCATTTTTCTCCCTTATCTGGTCAAGAAGTTTGATTTTATCAATCACTGAAGGAATAAATTTTTGACCACTCATTCCAGGCTCAACTCCCAAAACAAGAATAATATCAAAATCATGCAAAAACATTTTCACATCTTTAATTTCAGTTTCTGGTTTTATTGCAAGCCCAGCAAGTGCCTTAGCAGATTTGATTTTATCTAGAGCCAGCACAATATCATTCTTATCTTCAAATGCCTCATAATGAATGGTCACAATGTTCGCACCCGCCTTGAGATAATCATCTATCATTTTTAAAGGCTCTTTGCACATCAGATGAACATCAAGCATTGTCAAACAATTTTGATTTATATTGCGAGTGAGTCCTGCATCAAAATTTTTGCTTGAAACAAAAATCCCGTCTTTCACATCACAATGAATCATGTCCGCAATGCCCTGCAAATTTTTTGCATACTCGACAACCTTCGAATATTCTTTCACAGGGTCTGTCGATACCGAAACGTAAATGTTATTATTTTTCATAATTTCTCCTTTTCTTAATCTTGCATATCACCAAAAATCAAATTAAGCAAACTTTGACTTTTTATTTAAAAATGTTTTATTACGATAATTTTAAAATATTTTTCCACTCTTGTCAAAATTTTTCATGCTGATAATTTAAAATCAACTTCAAATCTTTCTGTCAATACAAATCATTTTTTTTAAGTTGTTTATTTCAAAAAGATTATTTGTTTCAATCATTAAAATTTTTTTGCACTTTTGATTTCTTCCAAAATCTTTAAATAGTTTTCATATCGCCTTTTTGAAACTTCACCACTCTTCACCATATCAATGACACCGCAATCACTGTCAATCGTATGCAGGCAAGAACGATATTTGCACCTTCCTCTCCCTGCTAAGAAATCTGGATAATAGGACGCAAGTTCTCGCTCTTCAATTTTAGAGACCATAGACAAATCCAAAAGCGAAAATCCGGCTGTATCAGCAAGATAATTTTTGCCTATTTTAAAAAGTTTAACAATTCTTGTGGTCTGCTTGCCTCTTTTAATTTTAGATAGACTGCCAACCATTTCACTGTCACTTTTATTTATCGCATTTATTATAGATGACTTGCCAACAGCACTTTGCCCAGCCATAACGCAGAGCCCCTGAATTTCACTGACAAGACTTTCTATATTTCCATCTACTGCACAGACCTTAATAATTTGATAATCTCTATAATCTTCTTCCACATTTTTTATAAACTCTTGTCCACATAAATCAAGTTTGTTGATTACAATAAAAGGCTCGATATCATTAAGTGCACAATAGACCAAAATTTTGTCAACCAAAACAAAATCCGGTTTTGGCGACTGAGAAAGGACGATAAACATTCTATCAATATTTGCAACAGGAGGTCTTATCAAAAGATTTTTTCTATGTAAAACTTTGGTTATGTTTTCATCAAACTCAACTCTGTCCCCAACAAAAATGCCTTTGGCTTTGGTCTTGCCACTAGGTTTAAGATTATAAAATTTGTCTTGACTTTCAACAGTAAATAAATCTGCATTTTTGCAAACAACCAAACCTTGCATTTTCCCTCCTATTATTTTTTAAATTTAACACAATATTTTAAGATTTTATTTTTATTTATTTAATGTTATTTTTTTTGATATTTTTATCAATAATTTAATGTTTTTAAATAAAATCTATAATTTTTTCATTATTTTTATTGATTTTTTTGATATTTTTTTAATTTTTATATAATTTATTTTATTTTTTTACCTATTTAATTTATATTTTTTTATCTTTTTTTTGTCATTATTTAATTTAAAATGAATTATTATTTAATAAAATCCATTTATTTTGATTTTATTTTAATTTTTAATCAATTTTTATAATATTTTTCAATTATAATTGCTAATTACAAGATTTTTTCGCATTTTTTATTATTTTTTAATATATTTTTATTAAATTATTTATTTTTTAAGACTTGATTACGAAGTTGACCACAAGCACCCCCGATGTCCTCTCCCATTGTTCTTCGCACTGTCGCAGAGACTCCATGACTTTTGAGAAGGTCTGCAAACTGATATGCAAACAGCCTTGAAGTGCCTTTTAAATTTCGCTCTTTCACAACATTTAACGGAATGATATTTACATGAGCATTTAAACCTTTGAGAAGTTTTGACAATCTTTGTGCATCATCATCCGAGTCATTGACTCCGGTAATTAAAGTATATTCAAAATAAATTCTTCTTTTTGTTTTATCATAATATCTTCGACAGGCATCAATGATTTCAGAAATTTTATAGCGGTTTGCAATCGGCATAACTTCTGCCCTCTTTTCATCCAGCGTTGCATGAAGGGAAATTGTAAGGGAGATATTATAATTTTTCTGGGCAAGCAAATCAATCTTGTCAACAAGTCCACAAGTTGAAAGAGATATATTTCTCTGACTGATATTCAGACCACGACTTGAAGAAATGAGGTCGATAAATTTGCAGACATTGTCGAAGTTATCAAGTGGTTCACCACTTCCCATAAGCACAATATTTGTAATCTGTCTATTCTTTTCACTGCCACCTTTATCACGATTGATTAAAAGCAGTTGACCCAAAATCTCACCGCTTGACAGATTTCTTGCAAGTCCGTTTAAAGTTGACGCACAAAATTTACAACCCATTCTGCACCCCACCTGCGTTGAGAGACAGACTGTATAACCATATTTATATTTCATAAGCACACTTTCAACAATATTTCCATCACCAAATTCGATGATGAATTTTTGTGTACCGTCCTTACTTTCAAATTTCTTTAAAATTTTATAATTTGGATAATCTTGTGCGATGATATCTTTAAGTGCCTTTGGAAGATTTGTAATTTCATCAAGAGACTTTGCGCTATAAATGGCATTAAAAATCTGTTCACCCCTAAACGCAGGCAAACCCAACTTTCTTGCATATTCTTTCATCTCATCAAAAGAAAAATCACTAAGCATTGTCATACCTTATTGAGGCTTTGTCGACACTTTTTGAAAGAAATTCGTTGTGACCATTCAAAAAGTCTCTTCCACTCACACTCTTACCTGATGGTGCTTTGCAAACAAGAATCTCCACTGCACCATTTTGAGCGCCTATAATAAAGCGTTTTTTATTATTTAATATCATCCCTTGCTCGGTCTCAAATTCTCCACTTACATCAGCCACCTTTTCCACCTTAATGGCTGTCCCGCAAATGCCGAAATATGTGCCAACCTCTTGAGAGATGGCTCTGACTTTGTTTACTATATCTTGTGCCGACATTGAAAAATCAAGCAGACCATCTTCTTTTGAAAACTTTTGTGTAAATGTCGCTCTTTCCCCATCCTGCTTTGTAAAAGTAATTTTTCCTTTTTCATAATCTTTTACAACATCACTGACCATTTCACCACCGAGAATGGCAAGTTTTTCTTCTGCCTCGTGAAAATACTCACCGCTTAAAGAAAACTCTTTTTGACTGATAATATCTCCTGCATCAACCTCTTTGGCAACTTTCATTATTGTCACTCCAGTCACATTGTCACCATTTAAAATTGCTGTCTGAATAGGAGACGCCCCTCTATATTTAGGGAGAAGAGATGGATGAACATTGATACAAAGTTTCAAGCCCAAAAATTCATCTGGCAATATCTGTCCAAACGAAGCAACAACTGAAATATCAAAATCAATCTTCTTTATCTCGTCTATATGCAGACGAATCTTATCAAATGTCAAAACTGGCAATCCCTTTTCGATTGCATAACGCTTGACCTCTGTTTGAGTCATTTTATGACCTCTTCCAGAAGGTTTATCAGGCTGAGTAATCACGCAAGATATCATATTGCCTTTTTCTATCATCTTTTCAAGCACAACTTTTGAAAAGTGAGAACTTCCTAAAAATAAAACTTTCATTTAATCCAACTTTTAATTTCTATATTTTTAAATTTTTCTATATTTTTAAAATGTTTTTTATTTTAAATTGTTTATTTAAATTTGTTTTGTTTATGTTTATATTGATGTTTATGACGATTTAAAATTCTGACAATTTAATTTACAACATCATTTTTTATTTTCTTCTGACAGAAAAAATCAAATTCTTCCGCCATTTTTAAGATATTTTTCTCTATCAAGACTTTTATCAACAAAGAGTATTCCGTCAAGATGGTCAAGTTCATGACAAATGCATCTTGCAAGCCACTTTTCACCAGTCAGAGTAAAATCAAAACCATATCTATCTTGTGCCTTGACAGTGACAGTCATAGGTCTTGACACTCTGCCACGGAATTTCCCGACAGACAAACAGCCCTCTTCTTCAACATCTTCGCCCTTAGTATTGATTATGACAGGATTGATAAGTTCGATAAAAGCATTGTTGACATCAATGACAACAATCCTTCTCAAAATGCCAACTTGAGGAGCCGCAAGTCCCATTCCGTCATTTTGATACATCGTCTCTTTCATATCATCAAGAAGAGTCCAAAGATCCTCATCAAAATCTTTGACCGGTTTTGATTTTTTTCTTAAAACAGCTTCTCCTATCATCGTAACATTTCTTAAAGCCATATTTTTCTCCTAGTTTGATATAATTTTATTTATAAAAATATTTTGATATTGTTTTATGATTATTATAAAAAATCCTTTTAATATTAAAAATTTTTTGTCTTAAGATTTATTCACAAAATGTTTATAATAAATTCTGCACTCTTTATAAAATCATCAAGAAAGATTTTGCGGATTCACTTCAAAGAAAACAGAATTTTTTGTCTTGCTGTCAACAATCCTAAAAACCTCTTTTTCAATCTGGTCAGCATGTCCGAGTTTAAATCTCATCAAAACTTGATATCTATATTTATCTTGAATTCTCTTTATAGGTGATTTCATTGCATCAAGATAGATTATCTCATTTTTGCAAGACTTTTTCAACTCTTCTATATCAGTATAGCACATTTTGAGTTGTTCTCGCACACAATTTTCATCAAAATCACTAAAAAGAATACGCAATATTCGAGAATAAGGCGGAAATTGTGCCGTTTGCCTGATATTTATCTCCTTTCTATAAAATCCTTTATAGTCATAGTTGGATGCAAATTTATAAACATAATGATACGGACTATAAGATTGCAGGACAACTTTTCCTTCGTTTACACTTCTTCCCGCACGACCTGCGACCTGAGTGATAAGTTGAAAGGTCTTTTCGGTTGCTCGATAGTCACTTTGATAAAGACTTTGGTCTGCATCAACAATCCCAACAAGCACCACATCTTCGAAATCATGACCTTTGGCTATCATCTGCGTCCCCACCAAAATGGCAGGTTTTGTTTCTTTAAATTCGCTTAAGATCTTTTGATGTGCATTTTTTGTTGAGGTAGTATCATTATCCATTCGCAAAATTTTTACCTCTGGAAACAACTCTTTAAGTTTCGATACAATCTGTTGTGTCCCAACCGCCCCATACTGGATATGCTCACTATGACAATTAGGACATCTTGAAAGCACTTTGTATTGCTTTCCACAATAGTGACATTTTAGACGGTTGTCCTCTTTATGATATACAAGACTGACATCACAATCGGTGCATTTGGCAACAAATCCACATTCTTTACATTTCATGAAAGATGAAAATCCTCTGCGATTTATAAATATCATTGCCTGCTTTTTTGTATTTATCACGTTGCAAAGGTCTGCAATAAGTTGGTTTGAAAAAATCCCACCATTGCCCCGCCTTAACTCCTCCATCATATCCACAATCTGAACAGGGGGCATTTCCCTGCCGTTTGCACGGACAGGAAGTTCGATAAGTTCAATCTCTCTATTCTCTGCACGATTATAATTTTCAATGGATGGTGTCGCACTTCCCAAAACCAAAGGACAGCCATTCTCTCTCGCCCTAAACTCGGCAACATCACGCGTATCATAACGAGGATTTGACTCTGAAATATAACTCGACTCATGCTCTTCATCAATGATAATCATTCCCAAATTTTCAAGCGGAGCAAAAATGGCAGAACGAGCACCGATTGCAATTCTTGCCTCACCCGAAAAAAGCCTTTTCCACTCATCAAAGCGTTCACCAGCAGAAAGTCCACTATGAAGAAGCGCCACTGTCGAGCCAAACCTTCCCTTAAAGTTTGACATGATTTGTGGTGTAAGCGAAATTTCAGGGACAAGCATAATTGCATTTTTGCCGTCTGAAAGAGTCCTCTCAATAAGATTCATGTAAATTTCTGTCTTACCGCTTCCCGTCACACCATGCAAAAGATATGTTTTATTGCCGTTTATTTTCTCAATCGCATTTTTTTGGCAATCATTAAGTTCAACACGCTTAACATCTTCCACTATTACAAATGGAGAGCGTTTAACCTCCTCCATATCCTTTTTGATATACCCCTTTTCTCTGAGAGCCTTTATAGGAGAATAGCCAAACTTTTCTGCCAGTTCCACCGCCGAAACTCTACCATTTTGAAGCATATCAATAATTTCAGCCTGCTTTTTTGCAGACTTAGGAAGCACAATAGATGCACCTTCAACAAGAGAATAATAGGTTTTAAAAAGTTCTTTGACCTTTCCCTCTCTCATCTCTGCAGGCAAAAACAATCTTAAAATTGAAGCCAACTTCAAGTGATATTTTTCAGCCATAAATTCCATAATTTTCAGCATTTGAGGTTTTATTGCAGAAAAATCTTCAATTTTTGAGATTATACTTTTAAGTTTTTCACTGTCATAATCGCAATCATCTTTGACTTTGATGACATATCCCTGCAAAATGCGTTTGCCAAAAGGAATGTAGACACGCATACCCACACTCAAACTCATATCATCTGGAATTATGTATTCAAAGACCCTGTCAAGAGCCTTTGCGTCCTGGTCGATAATTATTTCAGCAAACACAAATTTTTCTCCACCAAAATATTATCACACATTGCAAAAAAAATCAACCAACCATAAATAATATTAAAAAAAGTTTGACAACAAATACAAAACTAAAATTTTGATATATTACAAATATATATATATAAAACCTTTGATTATCTCACATTTGTTTTAAAAAAGGACTTGACAATTCCCACTTCCAGACTATAATAGAAGTATATACATGGAGGTTGTATGAAAATTTCAACTAAAACAGAGGCGTATATCGCATTACAAAACAACACATTATATTACAAAAATTTCTCAGAAAGTTTAAAAAACAATCATAAAGTTACAATCGCAGCACTGCTTTCTTACAATGGATATCTAATTTGGGATGAAATACCTGAAAAATTGTTTGATGATAAGGATTTTATAAACGAAGTTTTGTCGTTTAAATATAATTCTCTTCTCAATGTGTTTTATAAAGCATCAGACAAAATTAAGGACGATGAAGAACTTGTTTGCAAAGCATTTGAAATTTCACCCAAAATTACAAAAGTGATTTCTGATAGACTTAAAGATGATGAAGAATTTATGTTGAAATTAATTCAACATGATAAAAAATATACCAAAAATGATTATTATAAATCTTGTCTTGAATCTGAGAATTATTATATAAACAATGCCTTGAAATATTCATCGGATAGACTAAAAAATAAAGAGGACTTTATTCTTAAAGCCTTAAAAATAAATCCCCTTTCTATAAATTATGCTTCTGAAGAATTATTAAACAAAGAAGATTTTATTCTTAAAGCCTTAAAAATAAATCCTTATTATGTTTCTGATTATGTTTCTGAAGATTTATTAAAGAAAGAAGACTTTTTACTTAAAGCCATAGAACTAAATCCTCTTTTCGTAAAATATTGCCCTGAAGAACTAAGAAAAGATAGAAAGTTTATGCTGAAGAATATTAAAAAGAACTATGAGTCAGCATTATATCTTGATGAAAAATTGCTCAACGATAAAGATTTTATGTTTGAGGCTTGCAAATTAAACAGAGGCGTTTGTGTATGTTTCCCTCCCTCTTTAAAATCTGATACGGAATTTATGTTGAAAATCATCAAGATAGCACCTTTCGCATTTAATTTTGTTCTTAATGAAACAAACAACAATTCTATTCCTAAAGAAACAATCAACAATTTTGATTTTATAGCAAAAGCGATCGGAGAAAACAAATCAATTCTCAAATCTTTTATCAATTATGTATATGAAGACCCACGCAATGACGTCATTGAAAATGCAGATGAAGAATTTTTATCACACTGCGAGGCAATCATTAATGATCCTAGAGCATTTGCAAAACTTCCTACCAAATATTTAAATTCATCTTATGAAAGAGATATCTTTATAGATTTAACTAAAAAACGCTTTGAATTGATGGAAAACTCAAATAAAAAATTGCAAGGTGAATTAAAAAAAGAGGTTTATGATATTATAGAAAAAACAACCTTAGACAAAGATAAAGAATATAGAAAAACTTTAAAAACAGAAATTGAAAAAGAAATCTTCAGCAAAAAAAATGAAGAAAAACTGCTCAACAATATCAATGAAATGAAAAAGTTCCAACAACAATGCAAATGCAAAAGATTCTTCAACAAAGACAAAAATATGTCAGACGAAAATCTTTTGGATGATGAGTATTCATTTTTTGAAGATTTTGAATTGTAAATAATTCTATAAAAAATATACATGATTAAAAAAAGACATATCAATTATAATATGTCTTTTTTTTATGTCCACAAGAATTGCTCTGAAATAGCGAGAATGCTTGTTTGTCAACTTTAAAATTTAATGTTGATTTATATTACATCAACAGATTTCCGTCATCAGTTTCAATCACTTTAAGCACATTTTCAAGGTCACCATTTGTGGCATTGAAATAGAAATAATATGTGCTGTTGTCATTGTCGGCTTCAACCTCGACACAAACAATCTCACGATTGTAATCAAGTGGCGACAAAACATGTCTTGCCTGAACTATCTCAAAGTTTGATGGCACTTTACCCTTCGCATCTGCCAAAGTCAGATTCCCCTTACTTAAAGTTCTGTCAACATGGTTTGTAAAATATGTCGTTGCATCATAGCCTACAACTGTCCCCGATGTCATATTGACTTTGACTTTGACAAGGTCTGGATAGAGAATTATTCCACCCACCTTTGGGGCAATGTTGAGATACATATCGTTTTCAATACTGTCACTCCACACAACTTCGGCATCTTCCACACCATTGTCAGAGGCAAACTTGATTGCAATATTCTTTGCCCCCTCTTTATCAATGCTGTTTTTCCCGTCTTTTCCAGTCCCGCTGATAGTCAAAATATTTCCACCTATCTTTGTCACTTGAACAAACAATCTTTCGCTTTCTGAGTTTGTCACACGGAAGTTGAAAGTTTCAAATCTTCCATTTGTTTCACCCTCATATGCAATGTCAGTGGCAACTTTAAAGTGTTTCTTTACATTTTCGCTTGCCTCTGATTTGGTCACCGCCTTTCCAGAGAGTCCTTTGACCTTACTGCTTACAACAGAATCAGAGAAAGGTCCATCATAAATCATTGTCGGATATTCAATATCATTATTTTTAGTTGAATTAATCGTTCTTGTAAAGTCGTTTACATCATCTTTAATATTTAAATTGCGTCCCATAATTGAATAGCCATTATTAAGTTTCTTTTCAAACTCATTAAGCCTATTTTTAAGTTCTAAAACGCTTCTATGTATCTGATTTAAAGTGTTGATTTCTTCATTTGTCAAAGTCTCACCGCCCACCATTTTTTCAGCAAGAGTGGAAGTATAACCGGAAATTTGATTGACAAGTTTTATTGTATCTTGAATTTCTGATTGTGAAAGTGGAAGTTGAGAAACTGAAATCTCGGCCTCGCTTGCATTTTTTGATGCTTCTAAAAGCATTTTGCGTTGATAAGAAGAACCATTAGTTGCCGACAATGTCTTTGAAACCTTGTTTTCAAGATTGTTTACACTATCAAGCAAATTATAAAAATTGTTGTTATAAACATTCTCTAAGTCTGATCTATATTTCATCGCATAATGATCGGTTATTCCAAAACCCACACCCAACCCGATAGTTGAAAGAGCAAGGACGGCAGTTGCAATAGATAATCCGATTATTGCACCATTTTTTCTTTTATTTTCTCTTTTTTCGTGTGCAAGAGCACTTTTGCCATTATTTTTTTGATTTGTTTCACTCATATCTTGCTCCTTTTATCACAATGCAAACACATGCTTGCCTATTGTAACGACTGTTTTTCTTGACCAAATCCACTTACTTGTTGCGGTCTGAGGATTGTAATAATACAAACATCCATAAGTTGGGTCCCAACCATTGAGAGCATCCTGTGCCGCCTTATATGATGTCGAATTTGGCTCGAGGTTTATCTGACCATCATCAACAGCAGTAAAGGCATATGGCTGATAGATTACACCTGCAATAGTATTTGGGAAAGATGAACTTCTCACCCTGTTTAAAATGACAGCGGCAACAGCAACCTGTCCAGTGTAAGGCTCGCCTCTAGCCTCGGCGTGCACACATTTTGCAAGAAGATGCAAATCGTTTGATGACTGAGTAGTGCCACCGCTTGTTCCTTTGATGCTCATCCCCAGAGCAGCAGCAGTCTTTGGGCCAACAATGCCGTCAACAGTAAGCCCATTTTTTCTTTGGAAACTCTTTACAGCCGCTTTGGTCTTAGCGCCATAAATTCCGTCAATAGAGCCTGTATAATAGCCCCATCGTTTGAGTTTTGTCTGAACTGTTTTGTTCTGGGCAGTAGTGAGAACGTCAAGCACATCACATTGCTCTGCCTGACCACTTGCACTTACCACATGGGAGGCAGTCAAACCCACCCCAGTAAAAGTAACTGCAAAGATGAAAACAAGCGACAAAACGATAAATAGTTTTTTCTTCATTATTTCCTCCTAGTATACAATTTTAATTTTTCCCAAATTTTCGAAATATATACTATGTTGGCGGAATTTGACGAATTCGTGAAACAAAACGCAGGATAAACAAGACACCACCAGTTGTCACCCTCACCACTGCCCAGTCTTAAAATGAGTGCATCATAAAATCCCTCCTTGAGCGTAATATTGTCATAAACTCGTGTTGGGAAATATTCATTGTCAATCTGAGCCTTGCATCCATAACTAAACCCGTTTTCTTTCAAAACCCTGTCTGCAACATTTTCAATCATGCCAAAGTTTGCACTCATGACCCTTTTCGCCTCTTCAAAATCGTCAATATCAGCAAGAAGAGGAATAAGTGCGTCAACAACAGCATCCTTGACCTTGTATTTGACATTTTGGTCAACCTGCGAGTTTGAATTTGCCCTGATATGTATTCTTAGATATTCGCTCTCTTGCCTGCTTGCAAGCCCACCCATAGGACACAAAATAAATATTAAAACAATCCCAACAATAGACAATGCCCCCAAAATATATTTCATATTTCACCTACCTAGAAATATTGTTGACATTAAAAAATATATAGAATAAGAAAAATTTATTCTATCATCACCTTTTTTGTCGATTGACACCCAGCCAGTTGCCATATTCAAATCATCAAAAAAGTTTCAAAAAAGATCACTGCCGATTTAAAATTCAATAAATATAGTTTAAAAAATCAAAAAAAACGAATATCAAGTTGTTTTAATTTAATACAAAAGCACAAATTTCATCACATCAAATTTGTGGATTTTCATCCATGTAAGAAAAGCAAAACACAAACGATATTTTATTTATTAAAAAAGAACATTTAAAAAACACCACCTCTCAAATTGATGTATTAAGTTTTTCATTGCAAGAACTGAAAAACACAACCCACCGCATAAAACAAGCAAAAAATCCACCCTTTCAAGTGGACTTTTCTTTTATATAATACTAATCAAAGTTTAAAAAGAAAAAGGCTCAATCTCATTTCGTGCTTCATATTCTTTGTTATCTAAATTTAATGCTTTTTTAAAATCAAAATCATTTTTAATCATTGTTATATAAAAATCCCTATCAAGTTTCGAATAACTAGGATCATTTTTAAAATGAATTCCATCTTTTTTAATCACAATTTTGTCTCTAAAACGAATCATTTGTTTTGGCGACATGAAAATTCTTCCACCAACATACTTGAGATTGCCAAAATCTTTTAAATCAGATTTTCTTAAGTTAAGATCACCCCAAATATATTCGACATTTCCTAAACTTGTGATGGATGTTCTTTCCAAATCTAAAGATCCACCTACAAACCTAAGATCACCCAAACTTTCAATTTGTGACATTAAAAATCCTGCATCATTGCCTATATATTTGATTTTGCCTAAATCTTTTAATTCCGAAAAATCTGCACAAACACTACGGCCAACAAACTCAATGCTGTCAATCTTTTCTCCTTTATAATGATAAAGGCTTAAATCTCCGCCCACCTTTTTGAGATTACCAAAATTTTCTATTTTCATACCATATAAGTTTAGCGTTTTACCCACATACTCAAGATTGCCTAAGTCTACTAATCCTGTTTTTTCTACGAAAATTTCCCCATAAACATTTTTTAAACTTCCTAAACTAGTTACTTTACTTAATGAATCTACATAGATGTTTCCATATACATTCTCAATATCAGTTATTTTTGACTTATTATAATTGACTAAATTAATATCTCCAAAAATATAAGCACTGGTAAGATTTTCATTAATTAGTGTTTTCCCATATAAAGTATTATCACCATTCTTATTACATATATATATATCATCTTCCGAATATAATATTCCAGTTTCCTCATAAAGTTTCTTCGCTAAAAAACTTTTAAATTCGTCAAGTTTCTCTGTTGGTATATTAATTTCCATTTTATCTCCTATTCATCAAAATTTTTAATTAATACTTTTCCTTTTCTAATCATTGCATTTGCCATCATTTTCATTTAAATATGTAGGATCGTTCCTGAAACACCAACCCTCTTTTTTTACATAATATACTTTGTCCGCAAAAAGTTTTTTATGCTCATCATTCAGCGTCAATGTCCCTTCAACATATCTTAAATTTCCTAGATCCTCAACAATCGAGCCCTTTAAATTTAAATCCCCTCCGACATATTCAAGATTGCCCAAACTTTTGACAACAGAGTTCTCGAAATCCGCATTTTTACTTATGCTTATAAGATTTCCTAAATCTGTCACTTTTGAAAAATCGAAGACAGCACTGCCACAAATATATTTCAAACTGCCCAAACTTTCAACGATAGAGTCAGTAAAAACAGCATTGCCAGCAATAAATTCCAAATCAGTAATCTTCAATTTTTTATATTCACCAAAATTGACATTTGCAAAAGCATACTTAAATTTGTCATAAGTTTTTAAGAAATAATAGTCTATTGCAAAATAGTTGAATCTATAGCCATGATGAATATAAATGTCTTCAGGATTATAAATTCCCCCTGTCTCATCAATCAACTTGTTTGCAAAATACTCTTTAAATTTTTCATACTTATCTGGAGTTATATTAAATTGCATAATTTACCTCTCTTTAAGTTTACAACATCGTCCCTAAAATGTCAATATACTAAAAACTTACAACAACTTTTTTGTTATTTTAAATTTTATTTAACCTCTTCTTTCCAACAATTTTTCACAATATCAAAGCCTTCTAAAGAAAATGCGAAAATTAAAAACTATTTTCTTCTTCTAAAGCCTCTATAAAATCTGTTTTATAATCGTCAATCCCACTATAAATATAATTAGTGTCATTATTAAAAAAATAACTATCACTTGCTTCATCATATCTTATTTTATCTGCAAACAATTTTGCCTGCTCTTCATCTAAAACAATTCTGCCACCAACATATTTTAAGTTGCCCAAATCTTTAATAGTTGAGCCTTTCAAAAATAAACCCCCGCCGATGTATTCTACTTTACCTAGGCTTGCAATTTTTGAATTAGAAACATCAAAATATCCACCTACATATTCAAGATTATTTAAACTTCTTAAATGAGAGACTCCGTGCAAATCTAAAGAACCTCTTACTATTCTGAGTTTACCTAAATCTTCAAGTTTTCTTTTATTAATATTAAGTGCGATAAAAAGGTCTCCTCCGACATATTCAAGATTAGATAAAGATTTCAATTCTTCATCTGCATAAAAGAAACCTCCTACATATTTAAGTTTGCCTAGATTTGTCACTTTGTTATCCGATCCAAAAGTAGATAAATCACCACCTACATATTCAAGATTTTTTAAATCACTTATCTTAGATTTTCTAAATTCTACATTTCCGACTATAATTCTAAGTTCTCCTAAATCTTCAAGCAAACTGTTATTGAAATTTCCATTCCCTCCGATTATCTGAAGATTTTTTAAACTTTTTATTTCTGAACCAATAAAGGTTGCATCGCCTCCTATGATTTTCAAATTGTTTATCTTTCAAATTAGTATCACGGAATTGTGCATCGCCGCCTACAGTCGTCAATTTTCCCAAATCCTTAAGCACGCTATATCCTAAAAGCAAATCACCTCGAACGTGTTTTATGCTTCCCAAACTTTTAAGTTCCTTATTTTCTTGAAAAAATAAATTTCCAGAAACAAACTCTAAATCAGCAACACTATCCTTATTATAATTATGCAAATCTACATTCGCAAATATGTATCTGAATTTATCATCATTCTTGAGAAAGTAATAATTTACCTTATCAGTCGCATAATTATCAGCAATAAATATATTTTCTGGAGTATACAGTTTACCAGTCTCTTTGGTAAGACTAACAGCCAAATAATTTTTAAATTCTTCAAACCTTTCTGTAGGTATATCAAATTTCATTTTTTTCCTTTTTTGATAAACGAATGAATTTTTTTTGCTATTATGCCAACTCATCCATTTCATCTTCTCTTTCTTCGTCAAGAATTGCAGCAAAATCAGATCTTTGCTTACAAACATAATTTGGATCATTATTAAAGTAAATATCTCCATTTTTAACAATAATCTTATCCTTAAACAATCTCTTTTGGAGATCAGTCAAATAAAGTTTTCCACCCACAAACTTAAGATTGTCAATATTTTTGATTTTAGTATTCATTAAATCAAGATCGCCACCAACATACTCTACATTTTCCAAACTCTTAAGTTTGGTATTTGTCAAAGACAAATTTCCACCAACAGTCTCAAGTTTGCCTAAATCTTTGACCTGTGAATCACTTAAAATTGCATTTCCTCCGACATATTCAAGATTGTCAAGACCCATTAAGTTTGTTTCTGCAACCATGAAATCTCCTCCTATATATTGTAAACTATCAAGATGTTCAATACTGCAATGATTATCAATGTGGAGATCTTTTCCTATATATTTTAAATTATCTAAACCATTAAGTTTTCTACAGGCAAAAAACACATCGCCCTTTATTACCTTTAAATTAGATAAAGTTTTAATATTTGAGAAAAAACCACTATAAAAATCACCACCTACAATCTTAAGATTTCCTAAATCTTCAATTTTTGAAGTTTCTGTATCTAAATCACCATCAATATATTCAATGCTTCCCAAACTAGAACCCTGAAAATTTCTAAAAAAAGCATTTCCACCTATTCTCTTTAGTTTTTTAAACTCTATATTAGATTCAAAAAACTTTGCATTTCCACCTATAGTTTTAAGAGAATCCATAAAACAAGTGGAATATGTGATGTCAACATCTCCACTTATTGTCTCAAGAGAATTTAAATGACATTTTAAACTTTCAAAATAAACATCACCACATATATGCCTTAAAGACTGCATATCATTTAAAAGGGTTCGCTTGCCATTTGGCTTATAGATTATATTGCCATAGACAAATTCCAAATCATTCAAAGTCTTTTGTCCATAATTTGTAATATCTATATTGCCAAAAATATAGCGATATTTATCACCTTTAGTATAATTATGGTGCTTATCACATACCAAAATATCTTCAGGCAAAAAATGTTCGCCTGTCTCTTGCGTCAACTTTCTCGATAGAAAAAGTTTAAAATCTTCATAATTCTCCGGAGTTAAATCTCTCATCTTTTCATCCTTTTTTCTATTCCTTAAATGTTTATAAGTTTTTTTAATCAGCACATACTTGAACAATACTCTGCATAATCTGAGTTTTTTCCAGTAATTCCATGCTTTTTCATATACTCTATATCATTATTAAAATAAAATTTCCCATCTTTCATATGAATCTTATCTTTAAATAATCTTTTCTGCAGTGCATTTAAAAAAATCTCTCCGCCTACATATCAAAGACTATCAATTTTTATTAGCATGGATTCTCTTAAGTGTAAGTCGCCATCAACACGTTCAAGTTTGCCTAAATTTGTCACCCTCGATCTATCAAAATATGCATCACCACCGATGGATTTAAGATTGTCTAAATACTTTAGTTTTGAATAGGCAAATAAGGCAAACCCACCAACAGATTCAAGAACTCCCAGCCTGACAACTTTTAAATTAGCAAGATCCAAAAAGCCACCAACCTTTCTTAGTTTGTCCAGATTTTTCATCTTTGTATTGTTAAACGATGCATCTCCACCAACTGTCTCAAGTTCTCCAAAGTCTCGAATTTCAGAACCTTGCATCTCGACAATGCCACCTATGGACTTAAGATTGCCAAACTTACAATGCTAAACCACTTAAAATTAGCATTCCAGCCAATTCTTTCAAGATTTCCCAAAGTCTTCAAATGAGCCTGACCTCTAAAGTCTGCCCGCTCCTAAATAAATTTAAGATTGCCTAAACTCTTTATGAAAGAGTCTTTAAAATCTACTCCCATCACTACTTGTAAACTACCTAAATCTCGCGCTTGTGAATTAGAAAAATCAACATCATTATAAAAACATTTAATGTCGCTTACCAGACTTTTGTTGTAATTGTAAAAATACACAGTACCAAAAATGTATTTATAATGGTCATTTTCGGTGATATAATATCTTTTAAAGTATGCATTCCCATCTCTATCACAAATCCTATCTCTATTACAAATTAAGATATCTTCAGGAAAATAAGACCTACCCGTCTCTAAAGTAAGTTTATTTGCCATAAACTATTTGAATTCTTCATGCTTATCTTGTGGTATGTTGAAGTCCATAATTCTCCTCTTTTAAATCAACATTTTTTCCATATGTTGATGTTTCACTCTAAAAACATATTCTGTATATACTTTTTTATTTTAAATTTAATAAAAATTATTTTTTTATGTTGATTTACATGACTTCTATTCAAATCTAAACTAAAAATCTTTTATTAAAGATAAAAGTCTTTTTCTTCTTTTAATATTTTCTCAAAGTTTTCCTTATAATTTCCTTCACCAGTCAATAAAGGATTTACATAATTTGAATTGTTTATTAGATAAAACCGACCATCCATTATTTTAATTCTATCTTTAAAAAGTTCTTTTTGCGAATCATTTAAATATATCTCGCCACCCACATATTGAAGATTGCCGAGATCTGTCACATTACTTTTGTCAAGATACAAATCTCCACCGATGTATTCAACATTACCTAAGGTTTTGACTTGTGTATGTGCTAAATTAAGGAAATCACCTACATATATCAAATCATTTAAACTTGATAAATTTTTACAATTTGATAAGTCCATACCACCTTCTACGACTTTCAACTTCCCCAAATCTTCAATTCCAACACCATGATAATAAATATTAGATTTCAAAAATTTAATAGTGAGATTACCACCCAAATATTCAAGATTAGATAATGATTCTAATCTATCATTAGCCTCCAAATCTCCGCCGATATATTTAAGTTTGCCTAGACTTTCTAAATTTTCATTTAAAAAAACGATAAAGTTTCTACCAACGTATTCTAGATTTTTCAAATCGTTTACCAGAGAATTATTAAAAATCGCATCACCGCCTATTATCTTAAGATCACCCAAATCTTTTACAAAACTATTTGTAAAGTTAGCGTAACCACCTATACTTTTAAGTCCTTTTAATCTTTCTATATCAGAAAATGAAAAGTCAGCATAGCCTCCTATTGTCTTAAGATCACCCAAATCTTTTATACAACTATTTGTAAAGTTAGCGTTACCTCCGATTGTATTTAAATTCCCCAAATCTTTTAATGTATAAGATGATGTAAAACAACCTTTGATATGGGTCAAACTACCTAGACTTTCTATACTTGAACCAACAAAAGAAACATCGCCATAGACATATTCAATATCAGTTATTGTCCGCTTTTCATATTTATCAAATAGTAAATCTGCAAAAATATATTTGAATTTATCGCTTGATTCAGGGTGACATAGACTTCCATATTTTTTATAAATAAAAATATCTTCTGATTCGTAAATTTTGCCAGTTGCCTCTGTCAATTTCTTTGCAAAATAGATTTTAAATTCTTCAGATCTTTCTGTAGGTATATCAAATTCCATTTTTTCTCCTTCACTTTGTTGTCTTTTCTTTTAATCAAACGACTTTTACATTAAGCATTTTCCTCTGCCAAATTATCTTATTAAATAAGATTTTCATCCTCATAATTTGACTTGACCAAATTTCTATAATATTTTTTAATATATTCAATGTCGTGCTTTTCAAAATTTGGATCATTTTTAAAACGACAATATCCATTTATATCTCTAAAAATCTTATCTTTGAAAAATTTTTCGTTGAAAGACACCATTAAATTCCCGCCTATAAACTTCACATTTCCCAAATTTTTTAAACTTGTATTACTTAAATCTAATTCCTCTTTAATATACTCAAGGTCTCCTAAATCATATATATTTGTGCCACTTAAGTCTACAATTCCGCCTACATATTTAAGTTTGCCCAGCGTTTCAATATCAGACCTTCTTAAAATCAAATCACTGCCAACATATTCTATTTTGTTTAAATTCTTGACTTTGCCGTCAATCAATCTAAGAACTCCACCTACATATCTTAAATCACCTAGGTCTTCAATGTCAGAATCATAAATTATTGCAGAGCCTCCAACATACTTAATACTGCCTAGACTTTTAATTTTTGAATAACCTATATTCAGAAGTCCACCCACTGTCTCAAGACCTTTGATTTCTATATCATCATTTTCACTTATAATCAATCCACCCTTGATTTTTTTAAGTTTTCCAAAATCTTTGATATAAGGATTTTTACCGCAAAAGAAAGTGTCGCCTATTTCTCTAAGGTTTCCCAGATTTGAAACCATAGAATTTGATATTTCTAAACTTCCATTTATATATTCAATGCTTCCCAAATCTTGCACCTTTGAATTTCTAAAATCAGCATAACCAAAGATATATTCAATGTCGGTTATCCAACTTTTGTTGTAATTGCTAAAATAGACAGGCCCAAAAATGTATTTATAATGGTCATTTTCGGTGATATAATATCTAATAAAGCGTCCATCCCTATCTCTATCACAAATTAAAATATCTTCAGGAAAATAAGACCTGCCCGTCTCCTGGGTAAGTTTCTTTGCCATAAACTCTTTAAATTCTTCATATTTTTCTGGCTTTATATCAATCATTTTTGCCCTCAAAACTTATTTTCTATTTTTTATTGATTTATAAAATATCATTTTTAAAATCCATATGTTTCTTCATTATATCTTATAATTGTATCATTTTTAATTGTAATGTTTTTTGGATAGAAAATTAAACAATATAAATAAGTATCTATTAAATATTAAATTAAACTTTGAATATCTCTTTAAAAACAAACTATCATAAAAATCAATTATTTTTAATATAAATCTAAATCATCATAATCACTTTCTGTTTTTGAATTATTTATAAAATAAACATTTCCATTTTGTTTAAAGATTTTGCCTTCAAACAAACCTAAAAGATTTGGACTAATTTCAATCCTGCCACCTACATAGTTTAGTTTTCCTAAATCATATATATGAGAATAACCATAAATTGACCCGTCACCTTGAAAATATAAATTCCCTTCCACTTTTTCTAGTTTATTTAAACTGATTACATCGCTTTCCCACAAATAAAAACTTCCACCTATTAAAACAAGTGCTCCTAAATTGTCGGCTTCCGATTGAGACAAAAACAAATCTCTTTTGATGGTTTTTAAACTTCCAAAATTTTTAATTTTACAATTATAAAGTTCAATTCCACCGGCATATTCAAGATTATTAAATGAATAAACAACAGAATCCTTCATTGAAATGAGGCCTTCCACAAATTTCAATTTTTCAAACTTTTTAATTTTAGAATCCCGAAAATCTGCATTCCCCCAAATAAACTCAACATCGCTTAAAACATCACTGTCATAATTTTTGAAACTTACATGTCCAAAAATACATTTATAGTGATTATTTTTTGTCATATAAAATACATTTCTTGAGAAGTCTTTACTCACATAAATATCTTTTGGCAAATAAGTCTCTCCAGTTTCTTCAGAGAGTTTTTTAGCCATATATTTCTTAAAAGCATTTTGTTTTTCAGGTTTAATATCAAAAATCATTCCTCACCTCTTTATATAAAAACAACAATTAATTAACTCATAAAAATTGTGCAAAAAAACAATTTCCATGCTCATTTTTTAAATCATCTTTTGGTCCTCTTCATCCAAAACATAATCAGCATCATTTTTATAGTAATAATAATCACCTTTTTTAAAAACCTTGTCACCCAGTTTCTTTCTAGTTTCACCATCCATAAAAAGATAGTCCCCTATATATTTTATCTTGCTGATGTCTCCTTCTATACGACATTCTCCAACCAGACTGAAATCATTTTTGATATACTCAAGTTCACCAAAACTGCCAACACCGGAATTACGCAACCTAAAAGCACCATGAACCTTGCGAACCTCTGCAAAATCCTTTATGTAAGAATCATCAACATAAAGCGAGCCATTTATCTCCATCTTACCGAAACTATTTATTACAGAATTGTAAGAAGTAAAATCATTTACATTTTCAAGCGGATAGAGACTGCCTATATGTGCTTCTTGAACATACACATCTCCTTCAACAAGTTTAAGTTGACCCAAATTTTTGATATCCTTTTTTATAAAAAGATTGCCAAAAATATATTCTAAATTTTTTAAATCGTCATTAATTTCACCATTTTCAAACTCTGCGAAATTATCATTATCAACGTTTGTCAATAAGATGTCTCCGAAAACGCACTTGTAATTATCGTTTTGTGGCATTTCCAACTGCTCAAAAGCCCCATGCCTATCTCTCCTGCAAATATAAATGTCTTCTGGCAAAAACAACTTTCCTGTTTCTTTGGTGAGTTTGCCTGCCATATACTCCTTAAATTCTTCATATTTTTCTGGTTCAATATTAAATTTCATAATAAAACACCTTTTAATTTTTTATAATTGTAGATAAAAAGTTTTTTCCAACAAACTCATCTTCGTTCAAAATTTAAATTTTTTTGGGTAATCATAGATTGCTTCCACTTTTTTTCAATCTACCCATGCCATATCAAACAGAACTTGCATGATTACATTATTGCATATAAACTTAAGACTATATAATTCCCCACATGAATATCAATAAAAACAACATTTTCATATGGCCATCATTTTCAATTCAATCCTAGCACATTGATTCAAATATATCCAAATTATTTTCATCATCCAAAGAATTATTGTTTGCATTTTCATTTTTGCTTTGATAATCAAATTCACTTTTGTAAATATAATTTGGATCATTTTTAAAGGTATATGAATATAGATTATTTCTCCCTCTACAAGATTTCAACTTTTCAGAAAAATATTTTACTTGATTTGGATGAGCATACACAATCCCTCTCACATATTTTAAGTTATCCATTTTTTTAATCGGACAGTCATGACTTCCGTCAGGGTCAGCCAAATATAAATATCCTCCAACATATTCAAGTTTACCAAGACTGGTGATTTGCATATCTTGCAAAAAAGCAGAGCCACCGATTTTTGTTAATTCACCCAAATCACCAACTTTTGATTTATGTGCCGACAAATCTGTTTTTATTGACTTTAAAGCACCTAGACTTGCAATTTTTGATTCGTATAAACTCAATTTATGAACATACTCCAAATTTTTAAAAGATTCGAGTGTAGAATTATATATAAACAATTGCCCCTCAATAAACCTTAAATCACCAAGGTCAATGTTTTTTGATTGTATATTAACATTGCCCCATATAAACTCAACATCACTTAAAACTTTGCCTTTATAATTTGAAAATTCCACATCACCAAAAATACATTTATAGTGATCATCTTTTGTCAAATACAAAGGTTCATCATCTTTGCAAACATAAATATCTTCTGGAAAAAACAACCTTCCGGTTTCTTCTGAAAGTTTCCCAGCCATATACTCTTTAAATTCTTCATGACGCTCTGGATTTATATTCATATTTCTCTCCCATAAATTTAAAATAGAATCTCTTTATTAAAAAATTTCTTCTTTCTCTGAAGAGGCATTATCCTCTTTTAGATAATAAGCCCCAACACCTTTGTATTTTTGCCAAAGCCTATCTTTGAAGAGTTCTTTCTGCCTGTCATTTAAAACAATCTCGCCCCCTAAATGCTTTAAGTTTCCTAAATCTTCAACTTGTGATTTTGCTAAATAAAGATTACCTCCAACACTTTCAAGATTTCCCAAACTTTTCACCTTAGAATCGACGAATTCAATATCGCCACCAACGGTCTTAAGCCTCCCCAAATCTTCAAGATCAGGTCCTAAAGAGAGATTGTATCCCACCTTTTCTAAATCTCCCAAAGTTTTAAGTTTTGTAATAAACAAAGAAAGAGCACCCTCAACTATCTTCAACTTGCCAAAACTTTCAAGAGGCGGAGGTGCAAAAAGAATATTTCCAACATATTCCAGGTTTCCTAGGTCAACAATATTACTGTACTCAAGAAATGCGGTCCCATCAATTTTTTTAATTTTACATAGACTTTTAAGATTTTTGCATGAAGTTATGCGAAGTTCTCCACCAACTGATTCAATTTCTCCTAAATTGTCGATAGGTAATGTTCTAATTTAAGATTTCTTCCTATTATTTTAAGTTTACCAAAATCATTAAACTTCGTAAAAATAGTATCGCTATAAAAAGTAGCACTTCCTTGAACAGCATATAAATTTTTAATTTTTTCAAGAGATGTCATTTCAAAATTAAAATAAACACTACCATAAACAAATTCTAGATCTTCATTTATTTTGCCTTTATAATCTTTAAAGTAAACATCACCAAAAATATATTTATAATGATCGCTTTCTTTAATCGAATAAAAGGCCCAAATGAATTTTTTCACAAATATAAATATCATTAGAAGTATATAAATTCCCTGTCTCTTGAGTAAGTTTGTCTGCCATATATGCTTTAAAATCTTCAAACTCTTCAGGCGTAATTCTCATAATTTGCTCCTTTCATATTTTCACAAAAATATCAATTTATTTCTCTATCTCTAAAATGCCATAATCAATATCATTCGAGTATTTATTATCATTTATTAAATAAAAATCATTTCCATCTTGATAAATTCTATCTTCAAATAATTTCTTTTGACTATAATTTAAATCAATCTTGCCACCAACATATTTGAGTTTTCCTAGGTCTGTTATGTTTGAGCCTCTTATATCTAAATCTCCGCCCACATATTCAAGATTTCCTAGACTTGAAAGGTTTTTACAATCTGCAATCATAAAATCGCCACCTACAGATTTAAGTTCACCTAAATTATCAATATTTAAACTCATTAATGTTGCATTGCCACCAACCGTTTTAAGTTTGCCCATGTCATTTATATGCGAAGAAACAATACTAGCACTACCTATATAAAACAGATTTTTTAGAGACTTTATCATGGAATCAAAGCAGTAAAAACTCCCATAAACATATTCAACATCACCTAAATCTTTTCCCTCAAACACATCAAAATCCAAAGTTGCAAAAATATATTTATAATTGTAACCGGTTTTAAAAAATAATCTTGATTTTTCTATCATTCCACCTTTTGGGTCGACATAAATATCATCAGGTTGATAAATTTTACCTGATGCTGAAGTAAGTTTTTCAGCCATATATGTTTTAAAATTTTCAGCATCTTCTTTCTTTAAAAAAAAGTTTTTAAACATAACTCTATTCTATCACAAAATGCCGAAATAGTCAATAATATAATTTTTATATAAAGTCTATAATTAATATAATAAAACTCCACTATTTTCAAAAGTTTTTCAATTAATATAAACTTAAGTTTATCAAAAATATTTTTCATTGAAACAAACAAAAAAATCCACATCACTTTGTGGATAATTTTTTAATATAAAACGATAGAAATTGCCTAAAAATATTAAATAATTTTAATAAAAAGAAATTTATAAAGTTGTTTAAATTTTCAACTTTATCGTCAAAAATTTTTGATAGTATAAATAAATTAAGATTTCTTTTAAATCATAATACACTTAAAAACATTCTTTAAAGTCAATTGATATTTAAAGTCAATAAAACTTAAATCAAATACTCTTCATTTTCGTCATCTTTAAATTTAAAGCCATCCCCATCCTTAATGATTTTCTTTTTAAATAATTTTTCTTGCCAGTCATCCATATATATTTTTCCTCTAACATATCTTAATGCCCCTAAATCGGCTATGTTGGAATCTTCAATATGCAAGTCACCTTTTATTATTTCAATACTTCCCAGACTCTCGGTTTCTGCTCCTATAAAATAGGTATCCCCGCCGATAACTTTAAGATTTTTTATCTCCTTAATCAAAGACTGTCCAAAATCTGCTTCACCACCTATAGTTTCAATTTGTCCTAAATCTTTTACATGGCAAAAAAACAAATAAGCATTGCCTCCGATTGATTTCAGTTTTCCAAAACTTTCAAGATAATTATTGGCATATAAGTCTTCACCTATATGCTCCAAATTCTCAAGACTCTTAATTTCTGAATCTTGTATATTAAGGCTTCCGCCAACCTCTTTCAATTTACCCAGACTTTCAACATCCAGTCCCGCATCAAAATCTTTTCCGATTCTCTCTAAAACACCTAGATCGGTAATTTTTGTTTCAGTCAAATCCAAACTACCACCGATATAATTGATTTTCCCTAAGTTTTTGATTTTATTTCTTATAAAAAGATTTCCTCCAACTCTTTCAAGATCACCTAGGTCTTCAACTGATGAATCTGTTAAATCAACCCAGCCCCCTACTTCTTTAAGTTTATTAAGACTTTTAATAGGACAATCTGCAATCATCAATTCTTCTCCTATAACTTTCAGTTCACCTAAATCTTCTATACTTGAATCTTGTATTCCAACATATCCATTTATATTTTCAATTTTGCCTAAGTCTTTTACTCCTTTACAACCATGAATACGCAAATCACCATCAATACTTTCCAAATCACCAAAAGAAGAAATATTACATTCCTTAAACAAAACATCACCTGAAAACCTTTTTAAATTCCCAAAACTTTTCACTTGAGAATTTTTAAATTTTATATTTCCATTAATTTCACACAAACTATCTAAGTTTTCTACGATGCAATGTGCAAAATCTGCATCACCATAAATATATTCAAGTTCTTTTATGTTATCTAAAGTATTCAAATCAAATTTCTTAAAAGCAACATTGCCAAATATGTATTTATAATGGTCGTCTTCAGTAAAAAACAAATCTTCACAGACACAAATATCTTCAAGTTTATATTCAAGCCCTGTTTCACTTGAAAGTTTTTTTGAAATATAAAATTTAAATCTTTCATAATCTTCAGGTTTTATGTCAAATTTCATCATCTTTCTCCTATTTGCATAATTCAAAATTTTATTCAAATATTGTTATATCATTAAAATAAATATACAACATAAAAAATCAATCTATTCATATCGAATAATATCAAAAAGGCAATTCTTGATCATCAAATTCATATTCTTTATGGTTTTTTAGATAAATTTTTCCTTTGACTTCTTTAATTTTCCTTTTAAAAAGATTCTTTTGTCTGTAATTCAAAATAAGTTCACCTGACACATTCTTTAAATTGCCCAGGTCTTCTATAGCACTTCTAGAAATATCTAAATCACCAACAACTTCTTCTAGTTTGCCTAAACTCTTTAACTCATAAGCCTCTTCAATCTTTAAATGCCCATCAACCACTTTAAGATTTCCCAAACTTTTTATTTCTCCACTTATATATGCATGATGACATACCTTTTCAAGCATTCCCAAATCTTCAACTTCAGTGTTTTTCAAAAATAAACCTTCACCTACAAATTTAAGTTTGCCTAAGTCTTGTAAATTACAATTAGAAAAATATGCTCTTCCGCCTATATATTCAAGATTCCCCAGACTTTTCAAAGATAAATTATCTTTAATGCTAAAATCTTCGCCGATTGAAGTCAAATCTCCCAAAGATGATAGAATATCATATTTGTTTAACCAAAAATCTCCTCCTATTTTTTTCAAAGCACCCAAATCTTTAATTTTTGATTTATTAAGCAATACAAAAGATCCAACCTCTCTTAAATGACCTAGACAGTCAATATGCTCATTTAAAGTCAAACTCTTACCTACAAAGTTTAATTGTCCTAAGTCTTTTACTGTAGAATCTGCAATCTTAACATATCCATCAACTCTTTTCAACTTGCCCAGACTCTCAAGATTTATATTCTTTAAATCTACATTACCACCAACATATTCAAGATTTCCTAAATCTTCAATCAATGTGATGTTATTTAAAGTTAAACTTTTTCCGATCGACTCAATATTATTTAAACTTTCAATATATTTACAATTATAAATAGAAAGACTTCCATCAATCTTTTTAAGACTATCAAAGTTGCGGAGATTTGAATGCATTATTATTACATCTTCACCGACATATTCAAGTTTGCCTAAATTAGAGACTTTACTTCCGCTTAAACTTAAACATCCTTTTATAATCCTTAAATCATTTATCTTTTCAATATCATTTAAAGATTCTGCATTTCCATGTATGTATTCAACACCATTCAACTCAGAATTATGAAAACTACCAAAAGAAACATCAGAAAAAATATATTTATAAGAAAGGTCGTCATCATAAAAAAGTTTGATAAAACCTCCATTCTTATTCCTCTCTGCCAAATAAATATCTTCTGGAATATATATTTCGCCTGTTTCTTCTCTGAGTTTATTTGCAAAAAACTCTTTAAAATTTTCATAATCTTCAGGTTTTATGTCAAATTTCATCATCTTTCTCCTATTTGCATAATTCAAAATTTCATTCAAATATTGTTATATCATTAAAATAAATATACAACATAAAAAATCAAAAATCAATTTATTCATAAGTTCCTTTGCAGTCAATAAAAGTTTTCAACTATTTGTCTCGCTTACAAAAATTAAAAAATCTTAAAAAATCTTAAAAATTTACTTAAAATTATGCAAAATATTCAAAAAAACATCAGTTTTTTACATTTTTTCTTCATTTTTGCTTATTTTTTTATAAATTATCGAATATTTTATAATCTTTCACTTTGTTCAATTTGCGACTGGGCAATCTTATTTTTAAAATAATATTTACCATTTTTAATCTCAAGACAGTCTTCAAATTTTATCTTTTGCTCTTCGTCTAGCCGAATCTCTCCACCGACATATTCAAGACCTTTAAGACTTTTTAAGTGCGTGCCTCTAATACACAAATCACCATTGACAATTTTAAGTTTTCCTAAATCTGTCACCCTGCTGTCATATAAAATCAAATCACCGCCGACATATTCAAGATTATTTAAACTGGTAACATATGTATTTTTGAAATCTACACTCCCGCCTATCTTTTCAAGTTTGCCTAAATAAAATAGTTCGCTATCACTAAAGTCTGCATTCCTGCCGATTGTAGTAAGTTCGCCTAAACTTTCAACTTTACATCCTTTAAAATCTGCATCTTTGTTTATTGTTTTAAGTTTTCCTAAATCCTCCACATCCGTGTCTTCCAACAATAAACTACCACCGATAAATTCAAGGTTTTTTAAACTTCTTACTTTTTTATTTCTTATAAAAAGCACAGAACCACCAACCTTAGTAAGTTGCCCCAAATCTTCAACTATAGAATCAGTAAAAGAAGCATGATTCCCTATTTCCTTTAATTGTCCCAGCGAAGTTATGTTGGAAGAGCCAAACAGGGCAATACCACCTATAATCTCCAGTTCTCCCAAATCTTTTACAGCAGAACTCATAAAATCTGCATCCCCATAAATTTTTTCAAGTTTACCCAAACTTTCGACTATTGAATATTCGAAATTAGCATCCTTGCCAACACTTTGAAGTTGACCTAAATCAACAACTTTTGACTTTAAAAGATTTAAAGTTCCGCCTATTTTCTCAATATTGTTAAGACTTTCAACGCTAGAATATGAAAAATCGGCATTTTCATCAATAAACTTCAACTTTTCAAGTTTACAAATATGTGAATGTTCAAATATCGCATTGCCCGCAATGTATTCAACATCTTCCAAAATATCTTTTTTATAACTGTAAAAATTTACATCCCCGAAAATATATTTATAATGTTCTTTTTCAGTTATATTCAAAGTCCTATAAAATTCATACTTAGGCTTATCACAAACATAAATATCTTCAGGATTATAAACTTCCCCTGAAGCCTTAGTCAACTTTTTAGAGATAAATTTTTTAAATTCATCCACCTTGTCAATATCAATTTCGTATTTCATTTGTCTGCCTTTTTTACATTTTCTTTGATAGAAAACTTCCTTATTTGCATTTTTATTATGCTTGTCATTGTTTTACATTATAAAAACATTAAAAATTAAAAATGAATATTTAAAAAAATTTTGATAAAACCTATTTGTAATTTTTCTATTATTTAAATATTTCACAATAAAATCTCAAAAATATTTCGTTTTAAAATCTATTAATACAAAAACACTTTAAAAGAAAGACGCTTCTTGTTTATCTTCTTTTTTATTTAAATATTCTTCAACAATCTTGCCATATCTTTGATTATTTTTAAATGCTGTCATTATGCTTCCGCCGATGTTTGTCCGAGCCACAACTCTATCACCAAACAACTTCTGCTGTTTTTCATTTATCCAAATTGAACCGCCAACATATTGAAGATCACCTAAATCTTCAACCTCTGAATTTTGAAGAAAGATATCACCTCCAACATATTTAATGTTGCCCAGGCTTTTAAGTGGGACTGATGCAATGTTCAAACTTCCCTTTACTCCAAGTAGTTCTCCTAGGTTTTTTATCTTAGAGCCTTGTAAATCTAAATTCCCTCCCACATATTCTAATTTTGATAAAGTCTTTATTTCAGAACCAAAAAATTTTGCCTCGCCATGTATTTCTTTAATTTTGCCCAGATTTTCAATCTTTGTTCTTTCAAAATCAGCATTCCCCTTTATAGTTTCAAGTTCACCCAGGTCTACAAATGAATTGTTAAAAGTGCAATCACCTACGATATGCTTAACTCTAGATAATTTTTTTATACATGAGTCCCAAAAAGATGTATCTCCATAAATAAATTCAATATCTTCGGTATCTTCAAAACTGCAACCCGAAAAATTAATATCGCCGAAAATATATTTATATTCATTTAAATTTTTCGTATACTTCTTATCTGAATTATAATTCACCAAAATATCTTCTGGTAAATACTTTTTACCAGTTTCATAGGTCAACTTATTAGCCATAAATATTTTAAATTCTTCTTCTCTTCCAACAGGAATTATAAAACGCATATCGTCCTCCTTTCTTAAATGAAATTTGTTTGAAATTATTAATCATACAATTCATAATTATCAAAAGGTGATGGTTTATTATCTTTATCTATAAATTCATTCTCATAATTACTATTATTGTGCAAATAACAATACATTCCGCCCATAGAAAAAATCTTATCAGCAAAAAGTTTTTTCTGCTTTTCATATAAAAGAATTCTTCCACCTACATATTGAAGATTTCCTAAATCTTTTATATCAGAATCAGAAATGTTTAGCCCACCTCCGATATATTCAATGTTTTCAAGACTTTTCAAATGTGTCTTCGAAAAATCTGCATATCCACCGATAGAACGAAGTTTGCCAAAACTTTTAATCTTTGCTCCTCTAAAGTCAGCATCCCAACCTATACTTTCAAGACAACCTAGGTCTTGCATATTACATTCACGAATTACCAAATCTCTACCTATTCTTTTTACCTTCCCTAAACTTAAAACATGCGACCCAACAAAATTTGCACATTCTCCGATTTCTTCAAGGTCACCCAAATCTTTAATACCAGACCTGCCAAAATAAGCATCTCTGCCCACATATTTAACGCTTCCCAAACTCTCAAGATTACGAAGCGATGAAAAACTTGCAGAACCCATAATGTATTTTAAGTCCCGAATTTCTTTTATTTTGTTTTTCACAAAATCGACATTGCCATCTACAAACTCAACGCCCGAAAGAATATCTCCCGCATAATCAAAGGTTATGCCTCCAAAAATATATTTATAATGGTCACTTTCCTTGTATGTATAATACGTTTTCTTCTTTGTATCCCAAATCAAGATATCTTCACTCGTATAACTTCTGCCAGTCTCTTGACTCAATTTTTTTGCCATATATCTTTTAAATTCTTCATAACGCTCAGGCTCAATCGAATAATGACTAGTATAAAATTTGTTGTTCATGAAATTCTCCTTCTTTAAGTTGCACTACTTCTTTTTTTAATTTGTTTTTTGATTTTTTTATTGATTTTTAAGTGTTTTTCTTAAAATTTATTAGTTTTTTCACATTTTTTATTGTTTTTCTTGAATTCTTTTTAAAATTATCCTTTTTTTATAATAAAAATCAAAATGTCCTTTTCATCAAAACTTTAAGTTGATTTGGCAAAGTTTTTAATATTTAAATTCATCATCAAACAATAAATCATCTTCGTATTCAATTTTAAACACCTCTGCCTTGTCGAAAACATAGTCATGAGTATTCTTAAAATAAAACTTTCCATTTTTGTTTATTATTTTGTCTTCAAATAAAACTTTTTGCTTTTCTGTCAAAAAGAGTTCTCCTCCGACATATTGCAAATTCCCTAAATCGGTGATAGAAGTCATGGTTAAATTCAAATTCCCTCCGACATATTCAAGGTTGTTTAAACTTCTTAAATAACAATTGAAACGCAAAGCCAAATCACCACCAACATACCTGAGTTTGCCCAGACTTTGAATTTGATTACTTTGAAAAGATCCGCCAACATATTCAAGCTCTTTCAAATCATTTACTATTAGCAAAGCATCACCACCGATTGACTTAAGTTTTCCTAAATCTTCAATCATATATAAAGAGTCAATATTGCCTTGAATATGTTTAAGTTTCCCTAAGCGTCTTATTGTGCTGCCAACAAAACTTACATCACCATAGATATACTCCACATCTTTCAACTCTTCACTATTATAAAAGACAAAAGTCACATCTCCAAAAATATATTTATAATGTTCTTCTTTTGTAAGTCTATAAAAAATAAATTCATTTTGTTTATCTTTTATATTATTGACCAAAATGTCCTCAGGCTTATAGACTTTACCAGAAGCCTCAGTGAGTTTCATTGCCATAAACTCTTTAAATTTTCCCACCTTTTTCGGTTTCATCTTAAACATAATTATTTATGCCTCACATTTATAATTTAAATAAAAAACACTCAAATTTTAGATGTTTTCGCATTTTTTAATGATTTTTGTTCTTTTTTCAATAAAATTTTGCAAATTTTTTAAAATTTACAAATCACTTTCAAGCAAAACATCTTGATAAGTAGGTTCTTCAAAAACATAATCTGGATCATTTTTAAAGTAAAAGTGTCCATTCCTTTTGTAAATCTTGTCTTCAAAATCAACCTCTTGATATTTATCCAAATAAATTCTTCCACCTACATATTTAAGGTTGCCTAAATCATGAATATTACTTCTTACAACAAGCAAATCTCCGCCAACATATTCAACATTATTTAGACTTGCCACCCCTGTATCACAAAGATCAAGGTTGCCTTTTACCACTCTCAGATCTCCTAAGTCATATAAAGATGAATCTATAAAGAATGCGTCTCCACCGATATATTGAACTTTATTCAAACTCTTAATTTTAGATCTATAGCAAAAAGCAGAATGTTTGATATATCTAAGATCTCCTAAATCTTCAAGTCTTGATTTGTAAGTATCCAACATACCACCTATATATTTAATATTTTTTAAACTTTTAATGTTTGAATTTTGTAAAAATATATCTTTGCCTACCCTTTCAAGTTTGCCCAAATCAGAGATAAGTGATTTTTCAAGTATAACATTTCCTCCAACAGATTTTAAAGCACCCAAATCTTCTACAACTGAATTTTGTAAAATCATCCACCCTTCAATGTGGCTTAAATTGTTAAGATTTTTAATTTGCGAGCCATAGAAAGAAGCATCTCCATCTATATACTCAACATCTCTCAAAGTATCAGAATTGTATTTATCAAAAGCAGTGTTTGCAAATATATATCTATATCTGTCATTTTCTGTAATTTCAAAATCTTTCGGAATCCCACAAACTCGTTTAGCAATAAAAATGTCAGACATATAATATCTTTTGCCTGTCTCCTCTGTCAGTTTATTTGCCATGTATTTTTTAAATTTTTCATGCTGACTGTTTTTGATTCTTAGTTTCATATTCACCTCTATTCTTTATATTTTAATAATTATTGAATAAAACATATTATTTATTTCGTTTCAAGTTTTAATTTTTTAAAACTCTTACCCTATTATATCACAACATTTCAATTTTTGAAATAGTAAAACACAACTTAATTTTTATTATCGAAAGATAAATTTGCTTGCAAGAGTGAGTCTAATGAAAAACATAACATACAAAGTCAAGTTTACCTGCGAAATGTTGTTTTTTAAGAATTTGAATTTGAAATTTTTTCTTCTTATAAATGATAATTTTTACACTTCATTTAAAATTTATTGCTCGTCTTCGTTTAAAAATTCATCTAATTCAAAAGTTTCATCATCTTTACCACAAAGAAAACTTGTATCATTTTGAAAATAAAGTTTGCCGTTTTTACACAAAACTCTGTCGCTTATATATTCTTTCTGCACATCATCCAACAAAATCTCGCCACCCACATATTTGAGTTTGCCTAGATCAGTTATCTTAGAATTTAGTAAGATTAAATCTCCACCCACATACTCAAAATTGCCTAAGTCTTCAACATTTGAATAATTAAATGGAGCACTTCCATAAATATCCTTAAGTCCGCCTAAAGACTTGATTGTTGAAATTTGAAAATCAGCATTTCCGCCGATAGATTTTAAATTGCCTAAATCCTCAACAGCAGATTGAGTAAAACTGCAACTTCCACCGATAGCAGTCAAATTTTTAAGACTTGAAATTTTAGACATTCTAAATGCTGCATCCCCTAAAATAACTTTAAGTTCACCTAGGTCTTCGATTTCTGAGAGAAAAAAGATTGCATCCCCTCCGATTGTTTTAAGATTATTTAAATTCTGCAATTTTGATAGAGAGAAATTTACATTTCCGTCAAGTATAGCAAGATCTCCTAGGTCAATTACTTGAGACTGATAAAAACTCACATTGCATTGTATACTCTTTAGCGTCCCCAAACTTTCCAATTTTGAATTTTCAAATGTTAAATCATCACATACTATGTAGATAATTCCGTCGATATCAGTTATATTAGACCCAGAAAAATTCACATTGCCCCTGACAAAGTTGACATTTGATAACGAACATGGTTTATCAGAATATTTAGACAAATCAACATCGCCAAAAATATATTTATGATTTGGCTTCAATTTGTATCCTGTATCACTTTCATATGCTTTTTTACCACCAAAATTTCTTCTGGCTTATAATCATCCCCAGTCGTTTTAGTCAATTTTTTAGCCATATAAATTTTAAAGTCATCTTCTCTGCCTTCTTCTATATTTAATCCATATTTTCTCCTTTTGAAAAATTAAAGATATAATTTAATTATCAGAAGTCTTGTCAAGCAGTCACGAAGACTATTTGAGCAATACTGACGGATTTATATACTAAGTGGTGGACTGCAAAGCAGTCAAATTCGCAGAATTTTTAAAAGTTTTATGGTCATAAAACTTTTACACCACTTAGTATATTTTATCCTCAAGATTTCAAACTTTGACATTATAAATCTATAAAAATAAAAATTATTAGATTTATTCTTCAAAAAATTCCTCTTGATTCATCTCTTCCAAAACAAACTTGCGGTCATTTCTAAAATAGTAATTTCCACGATAATTAAAAATGTTTTTTGCAAACAAAATCTTCTGCGAATCATTTAAAATCACCTTTTCACCTACATATTTTAAATTCCCAAAATCTTTAAGTTTGCTTTCTACAATATTCAACTCTCCTCCCACAGATTCAAGTGCTGATAGATTTGTAATATTCTTGCCTAAATATGCATCTTTGCTGATAAGTTTAAGATTGCCTAAATTTTCCACATTTGACCTGTTGAAATAAGCATTTCCACCTATACAAGAAAGATTATTTAAATCGGTGATTTCAGAATTTGAAAAAACAGCATTCCCACCGATTCTTTCAAGTCCTTTTAGTTCAGTGATTAAGCAGTCTTGAAAAATTGCATCGCCACCGATTGTCTGCAAAACTCCAAAATCAACCACATTAGAACACTCAAAACTCACACTGCCGACAATAGTCTCAAGATTTCTTATATACTTTATTTGAGTATTTTCAAAATCCACATCTCCATAAATAAACTCAACATTTTTTAATATGTCATTTTTGTAATTTGATAGATTAACATTTCCAAAAATATATTTATAATTGTCATTCTCAGTCAAAAAGATTTTCGCTTTTTCATTTGAATCACTTTGCTTAACCGCAACACAAATATCCTCTGGATAATAGACCATTCCAGTAGTTTTGCACAACTTATTACAAATATAATCTTTAAATTTTTCAACCTTTTCTGGTTCTACAAAGAATTCCATGCACCCTCTCCATTGTTATAAAAATAATTCACCATTATCACTTTTTGCTTTTCAAAAACATTGTTCTGGGCATTTTTAAATAATACTTCCCATTAGTATATAAAATCTTTTCTTCGAATAGGACTTTTTGCAAACTATTTAAAACAAGACTGCCCCCCCGATTTCTTTCAATTTGCCTAAATTTTTTATATCTGACTTCCTAAAGTCTGCACATCCCCCCTATAGAAACAAGTTCCCCTAGCCTTCTAAGAGAAGAACTTTTTTAAAATCAGCATAACTCATTATATATTTTAAATTATGCAAATCTTTAAGATGGCAAATATCGAAAAGTTTAAAATTCCCACATATCAATTCTATATCATTTAAAGTTTCGTTTTTATAATTGTCAAGCCACACATCACCAAAAACAAATTTATAGTGATCATTGTCATTTAAAGATAATACCTGCCCTACAAAAATATCCTCTGGTAAATATGTCTTTCCAGTCTCATCACTGATTTTTTTCGATAAAAAAACTTTGAAGTCTTCTGCATCTTCTTTTATATTATGATATTTTCGATTGTTTATAATATCTGGCATAATAACAACCATTCCTAGCCCCCTATTATTTTTATATATGTTTTGACATTTTAATTATTAACATCAAATTCTTCCATTTCGTCATGCTTTAAACTATAAGCACTGTCATTATTGAAATATATATGCCCAGCCTCTTCATGAATTTTGTCTGCAAACAATCTCTTTTGCTTATCATCTAAGAAGATTTCTCCACCAACAAACTTCAAATCACCTAAGTCCGTTAAAACTGAATTTCGCAATTCCAAATTTCCTTCAATTACTTCAATCTTGCCCAGACTTTTAAGTTTTGAATATGATAAATCCAACACTCCTCCGATTGCCTTAAGCCTGCCTGTATCTTCCACTCCAGAGTCGCATAAGTTGAGCCCACCTCCGATTGACTCAAGTTTTGCCAAACTGACAATTCTTGAATTCATAAAGGAAACAGTTCCACCGATTGATTTAAGTTCTCCCAAATCAATTATGTCAGAGCAATAAAAATTTGCCTCTCCTCCTATTTTACTCAAGTTTTTAAGGCTTCTCATTTTTCCGTATGAGAAATCGGCACTTCCTCCGATAAATTTAAGACAGCCCAAATCTCTTACTTTTGACCATTCAAAATTCACCCTGCCTCCGATCAATCGAAGTTTACCCAAACTTTCCACCTGAGAATTTTCAAATATTGCACTATTACTTATGACTTCCAAATTTTTCAATGTTTTTATTTGAGACCTTCTAAACACCGCACTGCCATAAATATATTCAACATCATCTAGGTCTTCTTTTTTATAATTTTCAAAAAAAGAATTTCCGAATAAATACTTAAAATGCTCATCCTCAGCAAGATGAATTTCAGGCGAATGGGTAATTCTATTTATACAAGTTGCAACACAAATATCCTCTGGCGTATATTCCCTGCCAGTGGCTTTTTTCAATTTATAAGCAATATATATTTTAAAATCTTTAATCTTGTCTGGGTCTATAATAAAACTCACTTTTTCACCTGCTTTCTTAAGTATTTAAATGCTTTTCTATTTCTATATTTAAATTTTTATAAGAAATTAATTCAATTTTAAATATATTTTTTATCCTATTTAAATTCAAAATGATTTTGATAAATCATATTTTAATCAAATTTTAATTTTATTGTGTCCTTTCAACTTAAAGCCTCTTCATATCTTTGTCTTTTGAATGTTTTGTTTGAGTAGTATTGACTATCATTTCTAAAATAGAAACTTCCATTTTTCTTAAAAATTTTATCTTCAAATTTCCCTGCCTGCTCTTCATCTACAAAATAGATACATCCTCGCACATATTTAAGATTGCCAAAATCCTCAAGTTCAGTTGATAGATAAATATCTCCACCAACATACTCAACATTTCCCAAACTTTTTATTGAAGTATTTCTTAAATTAAGACTTCCTCCAACTTCTTTAAGATTGCCTAAATCAACAACTTTTGAATATCTTAAATCCATTTCTTTCCCAACATTTTCAAGACAACCTAAATCTGAAACAAGCGAGCGATTAAGACTTACACTGCCACCTACGAATTTAATATTTTTTAAACTCTCAACCGCGGCATGTCTCAAATCCAAATCTCCAACAATCTTTTCCAGAATCCCCATATCTCCAACTATGCTGAAGCCAAAAGAAGCGTTTCCCTCAATTAATTTGAGATTGCCTAAGTCTCCCAAAGAACAATTAAAAAAAATTCCATTTCCGCCTATCTTTTCTAGATTTTTCAAACTCCCTATTCTAGAACCACTGAAATCTGCATTTTTACCTATTGAGACAAGATTCCCTAAATTCCGGATTTCAATATCATGAAAAAAAGCATTGCCTCCGATTGACTCAAGGCAACCCAGCCCATTTACTATCTTCCCTTTCAAAAACAGATTTCCTCCGACATGCCTGAGACTACCCAAATTTCTTACTTTAGAACTTTTGAAATCGGCATCTCCATAAATATATTCGGCATCTCCCACAACTAAACGAGCATAATTTTTAAAATGAACATTTCCAAAGAGATATTTAAAATGGTCGCTTTCTTTCATAAAAAAATTTTCAAAAGAATTATTTTCTCTTTTGCCTACAAAAATATCGTCAGATGTATAATTATCACCTGTCTCTTTAGTCAGTTTATACGCCAAATACTTTTTAAAGTCATCCACACTTTCTGTTTTTATATCAAAATTCATCTTCTTGTCCTCTTTTGCATCTAAATTTATTTTTAAAACATTTAGATTTTTAATTTTTTAATCAATGAAAAATTTTCACTTTTTACCTTTATAAACATTGCTCATAGTCTTTGACAGCACTTAGGTCATTTTTGAATCGATACCCCAGACCATCTTTATAAATTCTATCTTTAAAAAGTTCTTTCTGCTCTTCATTCAAAAATATTTTTCCACCTACATACTTAAGATTGCCTAAATCTTCAACTCCACTATTCTCCAAAAACAAATCTCCACCAACATATTCGAGTTTTGACAATGTTTTTATTGCCGAATCTCCGGCATATAGGCTTTCTCCAACATATCTGAGATTTCCCAAATCTTCAACTTGAGAATCTTTTAAAATTAAACTTTCACCTACATACTCAAGATTTTTTAAACTTTTGATTTTTGAAAAACTGAAGATAGCCCAACCACCTATTTTTTTGAGATTTTTTAAATCTTCTATTCCCGAGTTTCCAAAACTAGCATCCTCTCTAATTATTTCAAGATTGCCCAAATCTTCAATGTTTGCATCAATAAACCTTGCACATCCACCTATTTTTTTGAGATTTTTTAAACTTTTGATTTTCGAGAAACTAAAGGAAGCATTTCCACCTATTGTTTCTAAAGCACCTAAATCTTCAATTTGTGAATTATCAAATATTGCATCGCCTGCAATATGTTTCAACTTTACTAAACTTTTTGCTTTCGAGTTTTTGAAACCTACATCTCCATAAACAAACTCAACATTGTCAATTTCTTCACTTCCGGATGCAATAAACTTGACATTCCCAAAGATATATCTATATTCTGTGTCATCTGGAATCACGATATAGCCATCGTTATCTTCTTTTGTTTGAACAAAAATATATTCAGGAAAATATTGCTGACCAGTTTCTCTGGTAAGTTTTTCTGACATGAAATATTTAAATTCTTCTTCTTTGCCATTTTTTATTTCAATTTTCATTCATGCTCCTAATTTTTAAGCCACAATTTTTAAATAAATTTAATAATAAAAACAAATATTTTTATTTCAACTCATTCTCTTCTTCCAAAACATAATTTGGGTCGTTTATAAAATAAACTTTTTTATCCACTATCTTTATTTTATCAGCAAACAATATTTTTTGAGGGAAAGACATATATATCTGCCCTTTCACATATTTTAAGTTTCCCAAATCTGTCACATTTGAATCTAAATATAGATTCCCGCCAACATATTCAATAGAGCCCAAACTTGAGACTTTTGACTGTCTTGTACCTAAACTTCCACCAACAACTTTAAGATTTTTAAAGTCTTTCACCTCGGAAGAACCCATATTAAGCGTCCCGCCAACTCGTTCTAATTTACCAAGGTCTGAGACTTGAGAGCCTACAAGATTTAATTCACCTTCCACACTTTCAAGATTGTTTAAACTTAAAAGGTTTTTTGTATATGAAAAATCAGCATATCCTCCGATTGTCTTAAGGTTCCCTAAATTTTTTATAAGTGATCTTCCAAAATAGGCATCTCCTCCGATTGATTCCAAATCTCCTAAATCCTTGATTACAGTGTCATTAAATAATGCAGTCCCTTGTATATGTCTTAAATTTGAAATTTTCTCAACATTAGAAAATCTAAAATCTGCAAATCCATGAACAAACTCAACACTGTCAAGTTCTTTGCCTCTATAAAATCTAAACAACATATCACAAAAAAAATACTTGTGAAGATCACCATCCTCATACTCAAGAGGCTCATAAACATTTTGATTTTCATCAAAAACAAAGATATCTTTCTCTCTATATTCAATTCCTGTTTCTTTAGAGAGTTTGCTCGCCATGAATTTTTTAAATTCTTTGTCTTGACCTGCGTCTAATTTCAAATTCATTTTTTTCTCCATATATTATTTTTTTTATTTTCTTCGCCTTGATAAATTTATAATTAAAATCTTCAAAATCCTTCTTAAATCAATAAGAGTATTTTATCTATAATTCTTTGTCATCATCTACCAAAACATAATTAGGGTCATTTCGGAAATGATAAAAACCTTTTTCATCTTTATAAATTTTGTCTTTAAATAGTTCTTTTTGTTTGTTACTTAAATAAATTTTTCTACCAACATACTTTAGATTCCCTAGATCTTCGACCTTTGAATTAATCAAATCTAAATTATCGCCGACATATTCTAAATTTTTTAAACTTGTAATATCTGAATTTTTGAACATGGCATTACCACCGACTATTTTAAGTTCTCCAAGATCATCAACTAAAGCCCCTGCAAAATTTGCATTACCGACTATTTTTTTAAGTTTCCCTAAATTTGTAATATACGAATATCCAAAATTAGTGTTTCCTCCAATCACATGAAGATTTCCTAAATTTGACAACTTTGCACCATTTAAATAAAGATTTCCACCTACCGTCTGAAGATTTCCTAAATCTTTTATATTTTCTCCTAGATATAGATCTTCTCCTACATATCGAAGATTACCTAAACTTTCAATTTGCAAACTATCATAGAAAGAGGCACAACCACAAACAGTTTTTAGACTTCCTAGATTTGTCAGTTTAGAACCATCAAACATCGCATCTCCATAGATGTATTCAACATTTTTCAAATGACCTTTATAATCCTCAAAAAAAGTATTGCTAAAAATATATTTATATGGGATTTCGTCTGTTGGATAATAATTTTTTAAATTATCATGCATATCTTTATCATTGACAAAAATATCTTCTGCAATATAACTTTTTCCAGTCTCTTTAGTTAGTTTTCGAGCAAGATATTCTTTAAAATCACCATATCTTTCTTTTTCAATTTCAAACTTCATTTTTTCCTCTAAAATATTTTACCATACAAAACACCTTTCGTCAATATTAAAAAGAAAAATCCACCTATATATAGGTGGATAATTTTCAATATTTATAAAATGTTATTGCACTCTTTGATAGAAAAGCACAAGTGGTGTGTCATTTGCAACTGGAAATGCAATTTCAGGGTTTTGAGCAATGATTTGCTCCTCCTTCACCCTTGCCGTTTTGGCAACTTCCCAAAGTTCTTTGCCAGATGGTGCGAATATCACCTCCATTGCATAATCTTTTGCAGGATATTCTTCCATAATTGTCGCCTCAGATATCACACTTGAAACAAGGTCTGAAGAATAGCCAACAGATGCCTTAATCTTTGCGTCATAATAGATTTCTCTGCCCTTCTTGACAACTACATCAACATCATTCACAATGGCGTCAACTGTCAAAGTTCCACCTTCGCTTACTGAAAGTTTGTCAGAAATTACAAATGGGACATCGAGTTGAACGCTGTGAAGTGATGAGTCCTCATCATTGAGGTAAATAGCAGTTGTTTTTGCAATGCCTTCAATGACAATTTCACCATCTTTGAGATATGAGTTTGTCACTGCAACACTGTTTCCACCACTGAAAAGGAATTTGTCAACTCTAGGCATATCTTCATCCAAAGTGAGAGAGCCTTCAATCTTGCCCTCAGCAATTTCCATAGGTGAAATTGCTGTCATATTAAAGGAAGATGTGGTGACATTGATTTCATTTTTGGTGCTGTAAACATCATTGATTACACTTATTTTGCCCTCTTCAAAGGCACGGACTGTCAAGGCAAGTGGCACTTTAACAAGAATTTTTCCGCCCTTTTCATCTTGAACAATTTCGGTCACAACGCTGTCAGTTTTTACTATTGCGTCACCCTCAACAAAACTTTCTCTTGTCACACCAGCAAGTTCAACTTCTTCTTTGAATGTGTCATTGATATAACCGCTTTCAAATTTATCATTTTCACTAAGATACAACACTCTTGTCACCACATCACCGCTTATTGTGACAAACCCAGCACCAGCCTCAACATTTCTCACAATCGCGTGACTTTCGGTAAGAAGAATTTTTTTGATGTTTTCCCGAAGATTGATTTCACTCTCGTTTGTCACTTCGCCATTTGCAGAGCCGATATATTTGATGACTGAAATTTCATCCTTTTTATAACAAACATCATCGTCATGACAATCAATCGTTTCAACCTGCTTGTTTGCAAGAGCGAAACCATTCTGCTCAAGCACAACAGCCACCTTGACCATTTCACCACCGATGCTTTCAACATTGTAGTCAATGACCTTAACCTTTACAAAAGCGTCCTGACCGCTTTCAACCTCATCGCTTTCAAAGCGAGATGAGAAAGGACAAGTTGAGCAAACAGTGTTTATCTCCCCATCTTCACCCATAATTACAAGTTTGGTGTCAACCGCACCTGAATAATTAATCACTCCGTTCAACGCTTCCACGCTGTTTACAAAGCCTTCTACCGCAAGCGATAGAACTTTTGAAACATTTGCCCCTGCTGAAACATTACATTCAACAGTCAAATCACCTTTAGATAGATTTGATTTTTTAGCAACATTAAAATTTTCTCTTTCAAATGCCATTTTACCCTCCAAACATTTTACAAGGTATAATACGACCACTTAAAGAAGAATATGACAAAAATGTTTAGAATTTTATTTTTTTGTCAAAAATATTTTAAGCCAACTTGCTTTGAAGGATTTTATTTTGATTAGAATTGACTTTTTAAACTTTTGTTTTTATCAAACCGATTTACTTTCATTAAATTTATTTAAAGAAATAGAAGTTTAAATATATTAAAATTTTTATTTAAAAAAGTAAAAATAAAATATATTTACAAATTATTAATAAAACAAAAAATACAATTCTAATTTATTAATTTTTTATTATTTCAAGTTGTTTAAAAAATATTTTGGAGGTTTTTATGAGAAAAGCAGGAATGGGAATAAATGAAGTAAAGGAAAAAATAATCTCGCTAAAAGGTCGAGAAGTTGAAATGAATGTAAACAGAGGACGAAAAAAATTTGATACTCTCAGCGGGACAATCAAAGATGTGTATCCCAGCGTGTTTACCGTTGCACTCGATGACACCAAATCATCATTGCAAACTTTCTCCTATTATGATGTGCTTTGCGGAAATGTCGTCTTTTTAGGTGAATGACCATAAACATTGCATTTGTGTCAAAACTATCATCTCTAAACATAAAAAGCCTTTTTTTGTGAAGGCTTTTTTGCAATAATAAATGTATAACATACATAAAAAAACATCATAAAAAATATCATAATTTGTCAAAATATCATTAATTTTAAAGAAAAATGCCATTTTTTCAACAAATTTCTTTAAATTTTTAAAGTCCACACAAAAAAGCAATCAATTTTATTTCCGCTTTCAATCTATGCCTCTAAAGTTTTCTGGATTAATTATTCTTATCTGACAATCTCTTTCAAGGGCAAACTTTAATGTCTTTTCTGTTCCGCTCGGACGCCCATTAAAACAGGCAAAACAAAGTGCAGACCGCTCTACCATATACATATTTCTCTCAAGCATACACCCTGGTGTATAGTGGCTTGACAAAACAATCTTGTCATCACATTCACAAAGCAGATTTCTATATCGCAATTGCTGATCTCTTTTCCACCTGACCTCCTGCCTAGCACAAGGGATAATTGCAATGACCTCAATATCTTTCTCTTCTTTCAGTTTCAAAAGCAATTCTGTCGCAATCATATCAAAACCTTCTGCCATACCTGTCAAAAAGCAAGAATAACCATTTTCAATTTCTTCCAAAAGCATTTCTGTCAATTTCTCTTTGAATAACTTACAATTTTGTCTTTCTTCATCATACCCCCATGGCAGAAACCTGGGTCTATGACCAGTCAAACAAACAGTCCTCTTTTTGTCCATACATCTATCCTTTAAAAATGACTATAAAAACATCTTTTGCATATACATATTTTAATATAGAATTTTCTATAAGTCAAGCATTAAAATAGAAAATTCTATAAAATAAATTATGGAGGAAAAATATGAATTTTGTAGATATATTAAAAGACATAATGGTAGACATGGATTTGAATCAAACTCAAATAGGCGAAAAAGTTGGTGTCAAGCAAAGTCAGGTAAGTGAATGGCTAAGTGGAAAAAGCAAACCTGGTTATGATAGTTTGAAAGCGATATGCAAAGGGCTTGATATTTCTGGTGACAGAATTTTAGGTTTAAAAGATGAATAAGAAATATGTGATATGATTTATTTTAATAAGACAATGGTTTCTTAAGAAACAAATATATTTTTCAATAAAAACACAAAGCATTATGTAAATAAAAATTTTTAAATGCACAATATTATCTTCATTCTTGACTATATTTCAATATCCTGCATATTTTGCAACAAAAAAAATCACGAATTATATCGTGATTTTTTATTGTTTAAAATTATCTTTTCAAAACAATTTGATTTCTTCTTTCAACATCATAGAAGATATTTTCAATATCAAGTTGTTTAGAAAGGGCGATAGGCATCGCCTTTGACTTTTTCTCCATGCATTTTGTTGCGAAGAAAGGAGTCATAACATCTTTCATAATAGACTTTCTGAAAATCTTTGCAATAATTGTCCAACGCTCAAGTTGACGAAGTTCTTGCTTATCCAAAAGTGGCTTTCTTGTTCTCTGAGTAGAAATTGTGATGTTTTCACTTTGCATAACATCCTTTCCTGTCTGACGAGAACGAGAAGTTTCTTCATGGAATACAGTGGTTTCACCGCAGGCTTCTGAGAAGGCCTGAATTGTTGATGGGTCTTCCGAACCTAAGAACACTTCCATCTGGAAGTTTCCTCGAATATTTTGTGCTTCATCTGCACCATACTTGATATCAAGTTGTTTGTATGATTGTAAGATAATTTCAAAGAATATATTTCTCGAACGAGATACAGTAACCATAGTTCCAAAGTTTGGCACTGCAGGCATATTTCCAAATTCATCGAGAATAAAGTAAACTGGGCGTTCAAGTTTTCCACCCTTTCCAGTTTTGAGGTTGATTGTCTTGTTTGCAACATCGACAAGAACCTTATAAAGTTGACTTATACAAAGCACACCTAATGGGTGTCTTTCTGTCTTGTGGTCAGGAATTCTGATAAAGAATGCGGTTGGCTGTTTTGGAATTTGAGTAAAGTCAATGTCTGTTCCGCTTGTCAAATACAAGATACCTTCATCACCCAAAGTCTTTCCGACAGATGAAGAAAGGGTTGAAAGGAATGATCTTTGTGTAACACCACTTGCAAGACATACACCACTCATAAGTTGGTATACATTACTTCTGACCTTATCACGACCGTCAGCATAATTTGTAAGGGTTTTCAAAGCACTTTCTCTTTCACCTGCTGGGTCACGCAACATACAAATTTTGTATAGGTTAAAGAAGTTGAATTTATCAATGGTCATGCCTAGGCGTGGGTCACGAGAATCTTCAAGCATGGCATACATAATACCAGTTATGAAGTCACGACAACCATTTGACCATGTTGGGTCTTTGCTGTTTGGATCATCAGGAATGAGAGAAAGACCGATGTTTTTGATATCACTCTTCGCCTCTTCTTCAAGTTGAGTTCTCTTGGCATCAAGTTCTTGTTGCAAAATTTCTTTATTTGGGAAGGCTTTGTTTTCAAAACCATACCATACATTTCCATATTCAACGCCATGCAAGAGGTCGGTATTAAATCTTACATGACCCACATCTTCCGGCTTTACATCGGTATATTTTTTTACTTCTTTGGCAAGATTCCCCGCTCTTTCATAAACTCTGTAGGCAATTTCCATAGGATTCCAAAGAGATGACGCGTAAGGATTGTCAAGGTTTAATACGATACATTTATAACCCTCTTCCTCAAGTATTGCAGCATTGTCTGCATAAAGTTCTCCTTTAGGGTCAGTCATGACCAAACTAGGCTTTTGAGCAGAATGTGCAAGAACTCTTATTGTAGGGTTTGCAAGAAGTTGAGTTTTACCAACACCAGTAGTACCCAAAACAAGAGCGTGTGTTTCTGGCTTCATGTTGACTTCAAAACTTGTTGCAGTTTGCTTCATTCTGAAAAGGAAGCCTGTATTTTTAAGAGAAGGCAAATTTTTCCATGTAGAATAAATAAGTTCTTTATCAGTCTTCATTTGATCTGGTGTGATAAACTTAGAATCGAAATTGATGTCAGTATCTTCTCCAGATGTAGTCTGTCCAGTGTTGCTGACATTCATCTTTCTATTACCAGAGAACAGTGCAACACCTACCCCCAGCAAAATACCTATAACAACACCTACAATGGTGAAAGGACTCTTTATTGCCTCTAATGGTCCCTCGCCTTGAACAAGGTAGCCACATACAAAGCCCACAACAAAGCCCACGATACCAAAAATCAAGGCAAAAATCAATGATTGTTTCAATCTCTTTTTCATAAACACCTCATAAAAAATAGAATATTTACACTATAATCTTAACATTTTGAAAAACCCATGTCAAACAACTTTGAGTAATTTACAAAATTAATTTGCAATAAATAACTGTTTATCGAATTTCTTGATATTTATTGTTTCAATTTACAAATTTTTCTATTCATTCTGCCTGAAAAATTTCTACTCTTCCTTTCGTTGTTTACCAAAAACATAAAAAACCTTTCGCTTTTTATATTCAAATATTGCAAAAGTAATAAATTGATTGCTCTTGCTTAAAACCTATAAAATATTCTTACGCTATTTTTCAGGTTTAAAAAAATTACAGATTTTTTTCTGTAATTTTTTCTTGCTTCAACCTTTGTAATTATCACAAACCCAAAACGCATTATTACTAATTTTGACGTTATCAGACATTTCGACTTCAACTAAATTTTTACAACCGCTAAAAGCAAAACCATAAATTTCTTCAACACTTGCAGGCAATTTTATTGATACAAAATCATGTTCTGCAAATGCATAACTTTTTATAATTTCTACGGTTGAAGGAATTTTCGTTGCACCATGTGCGGCAAGATAAAGCGACTTTCCGTCTATAGATAAAAGCATATTATTTTCACTTGTGTATACTGTATTTCCAGCATCAACCAATATAGAAGTTAAACTCTTACAACGTGAAAAAGCAGTTGAAATATTTAATACACTAGCAGGAATATAAATTGATTTTATATTTGTGTTCGCAAAAGCGAGAGATCATATTTCTACTAATTTATTAGGCAAATTTATCGAATCAATATTCAAGTTTTCAAATGCACTAACTCCTATTCTAATTACACTTCCATCATTTGGAATTATTCCATTTGTGCTTCCCAAGACAAGAGTTTGAGTAGTCTTGTCTATGACTACATTGCATTCTTCACAGAATTTGTCTTGAATTGTATATTTTTGTGATTTAGAAGAGACTTTTATATCATTAATATTTGGACAACCTTCAAAAATTTGCATAGAGATATTTTGCACTTTTGCACCAAAATAAATTTTTTCTAGTTCAACGCAACCAGAAAATACCTTACTTTCCATAACGCCACTTGCAATAGATATCTCTTTCAAATTTTTGCAATTTAAGAAGGCAAAACCATCTATTTCTTCAATACTTTCAGGCAATTCAAGTTTTGTTATATTTGCCCCGCTAAACACATTGCTTCCCAAAACTTTAACTCCATCTTCTATCGTAAAAATTTGCAAAGGACAACCTTTTACAACTTGCTTACCAATTTCTCTTACACTTTTTCTAACAATAAGTTCATCTAATGATTTACAATACGAAGAAGCCTCTTCTTCAATGATGAATGCTCCAACATCCACTTTTTTCAATCCAGAAAAAGCAAATGCAGAATGTCCTATATCTCTTACTGTGGATGGTATAACAACTTCTTTTAAATTAATACAATTTGAAAAACAAGCATTTCCAATATCTTTCACAGAAGAAGGAATAATTAAGTTTTCCAAAGCACTATTTCTAAAAGCACCTTCTCCTAAACTAGATAAATTATTAGATAACTTTATGTTTTTTAATGAATCACATCCTGAAAATACCCCAACACCTATACTTCTTAAACTATAAATATAAGAGTCAGGCATATTATTACTTTGCAAATTATAACAATTTGCAAATACGTGACTACCTATTTCCATTATAGTATAAGGCATTGTTATTGAATAAGTTTGATTTGCTCCCAAAAACGCATTATCTTCAATAAGGCATACAGCACCAAGACCTTCTATAGAACCACTACAACTTAAAGGTATTACAATATCTCTTTTGTTTTGATATATTACTTGTGACACCGAATAACAGTGTTTTTCTTCATTAAATTCTAAATTCAAGCAATCAAGTGTTGCTTTTTTAGTGTATATTGACAAATCACTCCTTAAAATGTTAGGCAGTTCTATTATAGGCTGTGTAAATTCCGAATTAGAAAACCAACCACATGAATTTTCTTCTTTTATATTTTTTGGAAGATAATCTTCCAGATATTTAGATTGCTCATCTTTTGAACTGAAATTATAAGTCTCACACTGGTCATCAACATATATTTGTAGACTAAAATTTTTTTCTTTATCTTCATCTTGTCGGTTATTCTTACCAACAAAATATATCGCCAAATAAATGCCCAGCGCCAACAACAAAATCGCAAAAATTACAGCAAATGCTATAGTTACCTTTTTCTTTCTAGTCATACCTTTCTCCTTTTGTATTAAAATTACCAAGAACAAACTTCTCACAAAGATGAGTCTGACATCAAACTTGTTATAAGAAAGCAAGTTTACTTGCAAAACTTTAGTTTTAAAAATTTAAATTCATTTTAAATTCTTTCTTCTTATAATATATTTCATCTAAAGTTTATCTCTTGCCTAAGCCAACACCAGACAAACAAAATATTAAAATAGTTTTTTCCTTCTTCCACCACAAAAAACAAGCCTTGCAAAAAATAACAATAAATAGAAAACATACTTCTATCCCCCCCCGCAAAAAGTCAAGTTAATTTAAACAGTTTTTTTAATATGTTGAAGATCGTTTAAGAAATTTGTAGAATTATGTCATTTTTTCAAGTTTACTCTTTTTCCCATATATTTTTTTATTGTTGTATAAAAAGTCTAAATCCATATTTCTCTTCCACACTAAAATCAAACATTAAATAAAAATCACAACCCTAAATTTCAATCATCCCCAAAAAATAAAAACTCTCTACTCGATATTAAATCATTTTAAATCCTTTCTTCCATTTCCCTTTTTAAACTTCATACTGCTTTTCCCATTTTAAAGTCTCATCTCACCTCTTTTCTAAAAAATGTTTTCTTCCCTCCTTTCATCTTTACAATTTCAGATATCCTCTTTTCACTGTTGAAAAAACCTCAATCCAGCAACAAATGGTATATATAAAAGGAAGTTATTAAAAACACTACAAT
>CAOJSF010000010.1 GCA_948442695.1 uncultured Clostridia bacterium
ATTGTAGTGTTTTTAATAACTTCCTTTTATATATACCATTTGTTGCTGGATTGAGACTTTTCTTTTTTGATGAAACTTAGTTCTTGAGTGGCTTTATTATCAGGTGACAAGGTGTAATAATTTTCTACTATTATATCCTGTCTATTTGAAGAAAGAGGAATTGATAATGATTGTTTTCCATTTTTGTCAACAATTTTATTGAATGTTTCACCATTTATGATTATTTCATAGGTCTCATAGTCTTTTGAATCAAATTCAAGTATTGCCATACCTTTTTCGACATGGCTTGCAATTTTTACCTTTTCAATTTCGGCAAATCTATTTGATACATCGGAAGGAAGATTGAAATTTGAGAAGAGTTCTGTCTGTGTATATCTATCAGGAGTAAAACTATTTGCAAGAGAAACGAGATGGCTTTCATCTAAAGTAAGAGCGTCAATTCTCTTTTCAACTATGCTGTTTGGTCTGTAAAATTTTGAATCATCTGGCATTATTTCAAAGTATTTTTTAACTATTTGAGTTGGCTGATTACCGCCTGCATATGTTATAGGTGAGTTATCTAAATTGCCTAGCCATATTCCAACTGTTTGATTTTTAGTGTATGAAATATTCCATGCATCCAGATTTTCCTTGCTGTTTTGTTTTCCAACAGTGCCTGTTTTTGAGGCGATTTCACAGTTTAAAGAAGATAATTTCTTCGCTGTTCCACTTTTAGCACAGGTTTTAAGCATATCTGTCAATAGATAGGCGCTATCTTCTCTTAAAATCTTTTCACTTTCTGTTTTGTTTATATAGACAAGTTTGTTGTTTTTATCTGTTATGAAAGATATAAATTTAGGTGATTTATAATATCCATTGTTGGCAAAGGTGGTGTAAGAGCCTGCAAGGTCAACTAAATTTACACCAAATGTCATTCCTCCGAGAGCGATTGTGTAACTATCATCTTTTTCATCAAATTTTAAACCCATATATGATGCATAGGCCTTTGCTTTATCTATTCCAACATAAGATAAAATTTTTACTGCAGGAATGTTGATGGATTTTGAAAGTGCCTCCCTTGTGCTTACATAACCACGATAAACATTTCCTACATTCTTTGGAGAATAGTCTGAAATTGTCACTTTTTCGTCAAGAATTTGAGTGCATGGATAGATTATATCTTCATTTAATGCAGGTGCGTAAACCAAAACAGGTTTAATACAAGAGCCTGGTTGTCTTTTTGCATCTAAAATTTTATAACAACTATCACCAACATAAGCATTTATTGCACCTTTTTCATTGTCAATGACAATACCAGCACTATCAGAAGAAACATCTTGACTTAAAATTGCCTCATTAAGTGCCTTTTGTTTTGCTTCATCTTGATATGTATAAATTTTATAGCCTGATAAAGCAATCTGTCTTGCTGGTATACCTAAAATTTTTTCTGCTTCATCTATTGATGCTTGACTATAAGAATTTAGTCTATTTATTTTATTGTGGTTTAAATTAAGATCAAGATTTTTGCTTTTGGCGGTTGTAAATTCTTCGATGCTGATTTTTCCATCTTTTTCCATTTCGCTCAAAACTAAATTTCGTCTTTTTAGACAATATTCTCTGTTTTTAATAGGTGAATATTTGGCTGGAGACTTAATCATTCCTGCAAGAGTGCAAGATTCTTCTAAAGTCAGGTCTTTTGCACTTTTTGAAAAATAATAATTTGAAGCACTTTCAATACCATAACAATTATTGCCAAAATAAATAATATTGAGATAAAATTCTAAAATTTGGTCTTTATTATACATTTTTTCTATTTTTTGGGCAAGAGCAACCTCTTTTATCTTTCTATCATATGTTTTTTCACTGCTAAGTTGGGTGTTTTTGATGAGTTGTTGGGTGATTGTTGATGCACCTTCTTTTAAAGAGTGAGATTTTAAATTGTTGAGTCCTGCTTTTGCAATTCTTTTAAAGTTGACACCTTTATGTTTGTAAAAGACTTTGTCTTCAATAGAGATAAATGCCTGTTTTGTGTGCGGATTAAGTGTGTCAATCTTAGCGTAAGAATGACTTATGCTGTTTTCTTCCTTTATAGGCTTATTGTCCATATCAAATACATTTAAAGATAGTGTAGAGGAAGTCAATATATCCTCATTGATTTCCATTGCTTTTGCACTCATATAAATAGAAGATATGTAAAAGCCCAGTCCTGTAAGAAATAGGGCTACTAAAATAATAGAAATAATCATAAACCATTTAATAAACTTTTTCATCATTTGTTATTATGTATAACTTTTCACAAAATATTTCTATTTTTGTAAATTTTTAATTGAAAATTTTTGGCATTTATAGTATAATCTTTTTATGATAGTATAAAACAACTTTTTGTGCTTAAGAAAAAATTTATCATACAATGAAGAGGAAGAAATGAAATATTTTATAGTAACTTATGGATGCCAAATGAATGTTCATGAATCAGAAAAGGTGGCTGGCATTTTAGAAAAAATGGGATATGAGAGTTGTCAGACAAGAGAAGATGCGGATATCATTGTCTTTAATACCTGTGCAATAAGAGAGGGGGCAGAAGATAGAGTTTTTGGAAATGTAGGCAATTTAAAGAAACAAAAGAGGAAAAATAAAGATTTAATAATAGTGGTTTGTGGATGCATGACTCAAAAAAGTCAAACTGCACAAAAACTTTTAAATACTTTTCCATTTGTTGATATTGTCATCGGCACTTTCAATTTACCAAAACTTGCACATTATATAGAAGCAGTGAAAAAAGGCAGGCAACTTGAAATTTTTGAAGAGGGTGATATTGACGAAACACTGCCTTATAAAAGGACAAGTGGTGAAAATGCATGGGTAAATATTATGCAAGGATGCAATAATTTTTGCACATATTGCATTGTCCCATATGTTCGAGGTCGAGAAAAATCACGAAAGCCTGAAAATATCTTAAAAGAAATAAAAGAGACTGTTGCTACAGGAAAATATAAAAAGATTACACTTTTAGGTCAAAATGTAAATTCTTATGGAAATGACATAGAGGGTGGAGTGTCTTTTTCACAATTATTAAAAGAAATTTGCAAAATTGATGGCGATTTCAAGTTGTCTTTTATGACTTCACATCCAAAAGATTTGACAGATGATGTGATAGATGTCATTGCAAGCGAAGAAAAAATTGAAAAATACATTCATCTTCCTGCACAAAGTGGAAACAATAGAATACTAAAAATGATGAATAGAAGTTATACAAGAGAAAAATATTTGGAGATAATTGACAAAATTCGCAAGAAAATCCCTGATTGTCGCATAACGTCTGATTTTATTGTTGGTTTTCCTTCAGAAACTCAAGAGGAATTTGAAGATACTTTATCTTTGGTGGAAAAAGTCAAGTATGACAGCATTTTTGCATTTATGTATTCACCTCGTGAGGGGACTGTTGCAAGTAAGATGGAAGATCAGATTGATCAAAAGATAAAAAATGAAAGAGTGAACAAACTTCTTGCATTAGAAAAAAGATTACAAAAGGAGAATGAGAACAAGTGATAGTTGACAAAAATTTAGCCTCTCCAGGAATGCGTCAATATTTTAAGGTTAAAGAAAAATATGAAGACTGCATTTTGCTGAACAGAATGGGTGATTTTTATGAGATGTTTTATGAAGATGCAGTCCTTGCTTCAAGAGAACTTGACCTTGTTTTGACTTCAAAAAATTGCGGTTTGCCAGAAAAGGCACCTATGTGCGGAATGCCTTATCATGCAGCCCAAACATATATTGCAAGACTTGTTGCAAATGGTCATAAAGTTGCAATTTGCGAACAACTTACTCAGCCTCAACCAGGGAAAAATGTTATGCTTGAGAGAGATGTTGTACGTGTGATTACTCCTGGGACTATTGTCGAAGAAGAAATGCTTGAGCAAAAAAGAAATAACTATTTGTTGTCTGTTTATAAAAGCGGTGACAAATATGGAGTAAGTTATGTTGATATCTCTACTGGCGAATTTAATGTTATGTCGATTGACAAAACTAAGCCAGAAAATGAAATCAGTGATTTAATTTCTCGTATTTTGCCTTCTGAAGTCATAGGAAATGAAGAAAGTTTATCTTTTTACAACAATCTTGCAATAATGAAACTGGGAAGTCTGCAAAAGTTAAGCAAGTTTTATGAATGGGCTTATGAAAAAAAGACAGCAAAAGATATAGTTTTAGAGCAATTTGGCGAAAATTTTGAAACCATTTATGATATTAAAGGCAATGATGGAATAGTTTGCAGTGCAGGAGCGTTGCTTCAATATCTGAAAGAGACGCAAAAAGCACTGCTTGCAAATATAAACAAAATCAATGTTGTCAGAAATTCAAATTATATGACAATAGACTTAAACACCAGACGCAACCTTGAAATAGATGAGACTAATAAAGAGCGTAAGAAATATGGCTCTATTCTTTGGGTACTTGATAAGACAAAGACAAGTATGGGTGCAAGGGCATTAAGAAAAATGCTTGACCAACCACTTCAGGATGATCGTTTAATAAATGCAAGACTTGATGGCGTTGAAGAACTTATATCGAAAATTATCATGCGTGATAATTTATCAGAACTTCTCGGCAAAATTTATGATATAGAAAGACTTTCAAGTAAAATTGCATATGATAGAGTTTCGCCAAAAGACCTTTTCAATTTTGGAGAATCTTTAAGTTTTCTTCCTCTAGTAAAAAAAGAACTTGAAGGGGCAAAAAGCAGTATTTTAAATGAGATAAGTAAAAATATTGTTGATGTAGGCAATATTACAGATCTTCTCATGCGTTCGATTGATGAAAATGCCTCCGCTTTAATGAAGGCAGGCGGTTATATTAAAACTGGTTTTAATAAAGAACTTGACGAATATCGTTCTGCTAAAAACGATGGAAAAGACTGGATTAAGGCTCTTGAAAAGAAAGAGGCAGAGGCAACCGATATAAAAGGGCTTAAAATCAGTTTTAATAAGATTTTTGGATATTTCATAGAGGTAAATAAAAGTCAGTTGGATAAAGTTCCAGTTCGATATATAAGAAAACAGACTGTTGCGAATAACGAGCGATATATCACCGAAGATTTGAAAGTTTTGGAGGAAAAGGTGTTAGGCTCGGAGGAAAAGGCAATTCAACTTGAGAGTGAAATATTTGCTCAAATCAAAAAGATTTTGATGAAATATATAAACACTTTCCAGCAGATTTCTTCGGCTGTTGCTTCGCTGGATGCCATTCTTTCATTATCGATAGTTGCCTGCAAAAACAATTTTTGCAGACCAAAAATTTCATCAAAAGTCAATCAAATTAAAATTACAGATGGCAGACATCCTGTTGTAGAGCAGTTTATGACGCAAGGTCAGTTTGTAGAAAATGATACTTTGCTTGATGACGAAGAAAATAAAATTATGATTATCACAGGTCCGAATATGGCAGGTAAAAGCACATATATGAGACAGGTTGCCATAATCACATTGCTTGCGCATATCGGAAGTTTTGTGCCTGCTAGAGAGGCAATAATTCCGATTACAGACCGAATCTTTACAAGAGTTGGTGCAAGTGATGATCTTGCCTTTGGACAAAGTACTTTTATGGTTGAGATGAGTGAAGTTGCGCTTATTCTTGCAAATGCAACAAACAGAAGTTTGGTTGTTCTTGATGAAGTGGGCAGGGGGACATCAACATTTGATGGACTCAGCATAGCATGGTCGATTGTAGAACACCTTTCAAATAAATATAAATCAAAGACTCTTTTTGCGACCCATTATCATGAGTTGACAGAACTTGAAGGTGTCTTAGATGGTGTAAAAAATTATAAAATTGCAGTTAAAGAAATTGATGACAAAGTTGTTTTCTTGCGAAAAATTGTCAGAGGTGGTGCTAATAAGAGTTTTGGTATAGAAGTTGCAAGACTTGCTGGTGTGCCTAACGTTGTCTTAGACAGAGCGAAAGAAATTTCACAGAATCTTGAAGCGGTAAATCAAAAACTTGACATGAATATATTCAAAGAGAGAAAAGTTCAGGCAGAAGATAAAACAAAACTTGCTCTAAGCATTTTGTCAACTATAAAAGATATTGATATAAATAGAATTTCACCTATGTATGCATTTGAAATTTTAAATGATCTTGTCAAAAGGGTCAAGGAGGAATAAAAGATGAAAATAAATGTTTTAGAGCCTAGTGTTTTTAATAGAATCTCTGCTGGTGAAGTGGTAGAAAAGCCAGCATCAATTGTCAAAGAACTTGTTGAAAACAGCATTGATGCAGGTGCAAAAAATATTAGAATTGAAGTTGAGGGTGGTGGAATAAAAAACATCACAATTTCAGATGACGGATGCGGAATCGAAAAAGATGATATCGCTGTCGCATTTCTTCCTCATGCCACAAGCAAAATCAAAAATGCAGGTGACCTTGACAATATATTGAGCCTAGGTTTTCGTGGAGAGGCACTTGCAAGTATTGCCTCAGTTTGTCAGGTAAAACTTTCTTCAAAAACACAGGAAAGTAGTTTGGGGTATAGTATAAAAGTTGAAGGCAATGAATTTGGAAGTGTAGAGGAAATTGCAAGAAAAACTGGCACAACAATTTCGTGTCGAAATTTGTTTTTTAATACTCCAGTAAGAGCAAAGTTTTTAAGAAAGCCAAAGATTGAAGAATCTGAAATAACACATCTTGTAGAAAGATTTATGCTTTCTTTTAGTGATATTTCATTTCAGTATTATGTAGACGGAAAAATGATATATAATACAACATCATGTAGTATGTCTGACATAATATATACAATATATGGGAATGAGATATATCAAAACCTAGTTGAAATAAATCATGAAGAAAATGGATTTTTGGTAAAAGGTTTTATAACAAAGCCAAAAATTTCAAAGAGTAATCGAACTTATCAGACCCTTTTTGTCAATAATCGATATGTAGAAAATCAGTTGATTTCTGCTTGTATTCAAAATATTTATTCAACATTTTTAATGAAAGGTAGATTTCCTGTCTACGTGATTTCAATCTCAGTTCCGCCAGAAAATGTTGATGTAAATGTTCATCCATCTAAAAGAGAAGTCAAGTTTGATAATCCAAACAAAGTCTATGGAATAATTAGGCGTGCAGTTGAAGGTGCACTTTTATCTATAGATCAGATTCAAAACTTTTTGGGGCGTGATAAGTTTGCAAGTTCTGAAAATAGTGACTTTCTTGCAGAAGAATTTATGCTTGCATCGCCTTCAGAAAATCAAGATGATTTCTTTAGTTTGGTAAGTGAGAAAAAACCAGAAATTGATGAAAGACCACAGTTTAAACATGATGATCAAAACAAAATTCCAGAGTTTGAAGGTCGCAGTTTTAATATAAACCGCTCTAAAGATGAAAATATTGAAGAGGTAGAACTTAATGTTTCTAGGATGCAAGAGACAACGAAAGACAAAGATATTGAAGACCTTGAAAATATGTCGCTTAATGATACAGTTGTGACATCAAAAAACAATTCGGTGTTTTTCTTTGACCAAAATGGTGAAAAGTTTAATCGTGAAATTGAAAGCGAGGCACAAAATTTTTTAAAGGCAAGTGTCAAAGACGAGATGAAAGTGCTCGGGACAATTTTTAATACTTACATTGCAATCGAATATCAAGATGCTGTTTATTTTATTGATCAACACGCTGGGCATGAACGACTTTTATTTGACAAATTATTAAATAGTGCAAATAAAGAAAACAAGGCACGCCAACAACTCCTTGCTCCTTATTCTTTTACAGTTGGTGCAAAAGAGTCGCAATCGATAGAACTTCTTTTGCCAAACTTAGAAAAAATGGGTTTTGAAATCATTAAAAATGACTATACTTATACAATTCAAAGTTTGCCTTATATTTTGGCATATATAGACCTTGCAAAATTTGTCGATGAAATTGTTGCTGACAGTTTAAATTTGGAAAGCAAACCTAGTGATTATATTCACCAAAAATTGTGTCAGTCTGCTTGCAAACACGCAATAAAGGCTGGGGACAGCATAAGCAAGGATGAATGTGCTTACATCATTGAAGAGGTAAGAAAGGGTGTTATGCTTTGTCCTCATGGAAGACCGATAACACTTGTCATAACTAAACGAGACTTTGAAAAGATGTTTAAAAGGATTGTTTAATATGGCAATTAAAGTTTTGATTTTGACAGGGGCGACAGGTATCGGTAAAAGTGCAACTTCTATTAGACTTGCAAAAAAATTTGATATGGAAATTATTTCAGCCGATTCAGTGCAAGTTTTTAAAGAATTTGATATAGGTTCTGCCAAAATGACAAAGGATGAGATGCAAGGGATAATTCATCACGGAATAGACATAGTTTCTGCAAATCAAGAGTTTTCTGTCAGTGATTTTGTATATTTTGCAAAAGAAAAAATATATGAAATTTCAGCAAAAGGTAAGACTCCTTTCATTGTTGGAGGGACTGGACTTTATATCAAAGCACTGGTTGAAGGATTCAACTTTGGAGGGACCCAAAAGCATGAAAATTTTCGTAAAGAATTGGAAGATTTGGCAGATAAGGAAGGACTTGATGCACTTTATGATAAACTTAAGGTGATTTCTGAGGAACTGGCAAATAAAACAGATAAAAACAATAAAGTTCGTCTTATAAGGTCGCTTGAAATTGCAACTTTTGGAGAAGAGAAATCAAAAAGTTCGCCAGTTGAATTTGATTTTAAAATCATTTCTCTTTCTTTGCAAAGAGAAAAATTATATAATAGGATTAATTTAAGATGTCAAGCAATGATAGAACAAGGTCTTATTGAAGAAACGAAATCCTTGTATGAAAAGTTTGGAGAGTGTCAGCCTATGCGTGCCATAGGCTACAAAGAGGTTTTGCCATATCTAAATGGTGAAATCACAAAGGAAGAAATGCTCAATATAATAAGTCAGCATACAAGGAATTATGCAAAAAGACAACTGACTTTTTTGCGTGGAATGCAAAATATAAATTATTATGACATAGAAGAAAAAGATTATTATGAAAGTATGGAGGAAGAAATAGAAAAATGGCTGAAAATATAGTTGCACAAGCGGAAGAAAAATTGAAAAGTCAATTTAATCGGATTGATGAAATTTCACTTTACAATCAAAAGAAAGTGCTTGATGCTTTTATCGAATTAAAAATTTCATCTCAATGTTTTAATGGAAGCACTGGCTATGGACATGGTGACATAGGTAGGGAAACATTAGCAAAACTATATGCAAAAGTTTTTGGCGGGGAAAGTGCAATTATTTCACCACTTATTACCTGTGGAACACACGCAATTTCAACAGTTTTGTATGGACTTCTGAGAAGAGGAGATGTCATGCTTTCAGTGACAGGACTTCCATATGATACCATATATGACACAATATTTGGCAAAGATAATGGATCTTTGGAAGAATTTGGTGTAAAATATAAACAAATTGATTTGCTAAATGGTGGAGAACTTGACAGTGAAAAAATATTTCAAACTGTAAAAAAACTTAAACCAAAGATGGTTTATCTCCAACGTTCAAGAGGTTATAGTGATCGAAAAGCAATCTCACCTTATGATATGAAACCGCTTTTTGATGAAATAAAGAAAATATCTCCAGAAAGTTTTATCGTTGTTGATAATTGCTATGGTGAATTTGTTGACAAAGTCGAGCCGACAAATGTGGGAGCAGATGTTATTATGGGTTCTCTTATTAAAAATCCAGGTGGTGGAATTGCTCCAACAGGTGGATATATTGTAGGAAGCGAAAAGGCAGTTGACATGATTTCAACAAGATTTACAAATCCTTCAATAAAACTTGACATCGGTTCTTATGAAATAGGTTATAGATTATATTATCAAGGATTATTTCTCTCGCCTCATGTTGTTGCTCAGGCACTTAAAGGCTGTCTTTTAGTTGGACAGGTTATGCAAGACAAAGGCTTTAAAATTGTTCCTGAAAATGATGAACAGCCTCAAGATATTATAAAATCCATTATTTTCGACACTGAAGAAGAACTTATTAAGTTTGTTCAACTGGTTCAGACAGTTTCGCCAGTTGACGGTTATGCTTTACCTATGCCATGGGAAATGCCAGGATATCAAGATAAAGTGATTATGGCTGCAGGCACTTTTGTCGGAGGGGCGTCAATAGAACTTTCTTGTGATAGTCCTATTCGCAAACCTTATATTGCATATTTTCAAGGTGGTCTGACCTATGAACATATCAAGATTTTTGCTGAAAAAATTGCAAACGATGATACATTTAAAAAACAATAAAAATTTAAGCGTGTATATTTAAGCACGCTTTTTTAATTTTTTTTAAGCAAATTTGGAGCAATATAAAAATTAAAACTTTTTGATAAAATTCGTCATACATAATGTATGAATTTAATAAAGAATTTTAATTTTAATAAAAATTATAATAAAAAGTTCTTTTTTTATAATATGAACATAAATTACAATATGACAAATAAAAACAAAAATCGACAACTAAAAGAAGCAACAAGATTTGCTTGTGATATGCTTAAAGAAAGTAAGATAATCATTATAATTTTATCTGTGATTTCACTGATAACTCTTTTGACAGGAATAATTGTTGCAATTAAAACTCGAAACAGTTTTTCATCACTGAATGGCTATGGCGTGGTTGATGTAAGGACGGGTGGTCTGACAACAAGTTTTTTTACAAGATTGTTTTCAATGTTGTTTATAGCGTTAATCTTATTTGGTTGTTCATTCTCTATTTACATTTTTCCTATAGGTGTAATATTTTTGTCCTACAGGGCATATCTTTTGGGGCTTAATGTTTGTTTACTTATAATAAAATATGGTTTCTCAGGCGTGGTAATTTCTGTAATAGTTGCCTTTCCTTGCCAACTTTTAGCACTTATGGTTTTGGGTGTGTTTTTCATTCTTATGACTAAAACTATAAAAGATTATAAATGTTTTGGCGGGTGCAGGGTGCCAAAACAAAGGGCGAAACTCATAGTAAGCACAGCCATTTGTCTATCTTTAATATGTATATTTGAATCTGTTTTTCTTGTGCTTTTCAGTGCAAAGTTTATTTTGATAATTTAATCTATTGTTTAAATAAATTGCATTCAAACAAATTTCTTTATATTTAAATAAAGTAAATAAACAAAGTTATTAAATAAAGTAAATAAATATCTTTAATAAAAGATGAAAGGCGGTAAATTTATTCTGTTTTTAACAAATTAAAAGTATAAAAATTCCCCTTTGGCAAAAACTATTGTCAAAAGGAGAATATTAATATGATTAAAAAAATATCTATATTTTGTATTATGCTGTGTATACTAGTGGCTATATGTTGCACTAGTATGCAAAATTTTGCAGTTTTGCAAGCATCTGCTTCACCACAAGAAATGCTTGATATAACAAGTAAAAGTGCCTGCCTTGTCGATTATGCTTCAGGGACAATGTTATATGAAAAAGATGCTGATAAGCATCTTCCGATTGCAAGTATGGTGAAAATGATGACAATTTTAATTACGCTTGAAGAGATGGAAAAGGGAAATTTGACTGAGGAAACTCTTGTTACGACATCTGAAAATGCTTCTGGTATGGGTGGAAGTCAGGTGTTTATAGATCCATTTGTTGAGTATAGTGCAGGCAATCTTTTAAAAGGTGTGATAATTGCATCCGCAAATGACGCTTCAGTTGCTCTTGCTGAGCATATTAGCGGAAGTGAAAAAACTTTTGTTGGCAGGATGAATGAAAGGGCAAAAGAACTGGGAATGAAAAATACAAACTATTCAAATTGCACTGGACTTCCAGCACCAGAACAATTTTCATGTGCAAGAGATTGTGCAATCGTTTTGAAAGAGGTTTCTAAACATGATATTTATCATAAATATAGCACAATTTGGATGGAGGACTTTGTTCATCCATCAGGAAGAAAAACTGAAATTGTAAATACAAACAGACTTATAAAATATTATGATGGCTGTGATAGTGGAAAAACTGGTTCTACCAACGAGGCAGGTTGTTGCCTTTCTGCATCTGCAAAAAGAAATAACATGAGACTTATCTCTGTTGTAATAGGTGCCCAAAACAGCAAAACTCGTTTTAATGAATGTAGCAAACTTTTCAACTATGGATTTGCAAACTTTGAAAACAAGGAAATTGTAGGCACAGAAAAAGCACTTTTAAAACTTCCTGTAAATAAAGGTAAAGTATGTGAAGTTGAAGTGTTCTCACAAGAATCATTCTCAGTGGTTTCAAGAAAGGGTGATAAAACTGAATATGATGTTTCTTTTGAAAAACCTAATAAGGTGTCAGCACCTCTTTCTAAAGGCAATAAGGTCGGAAAGGTGATTGTTTCAAAAGACGGAAATGTTTTAAAAGAAATTAATTTAATCGTAAATGAAGATTTAGAAAAAATGTCTTTCAAAGATTGCTTTGATAAGATAGTTGTAGGTTGGTAAGATTTATTTTAATAATAAAAAGGTTGTCATTTTGATGACCTTTTTTGTTTTTAATTTTTTATAATTGAATCTTATTTTTAATTTTAATCTAAAGATAAATTTTTAGTTGCAATTCTGTTTTGTTTTATATTCATGATATAATTTAAAATTAAAATATTTCATATGCAAAAAAAATCTTGATTTTTAATTTGATTTATAGTATAATTTATTTATATTATGGCTAATTTAGAAAACACAAATGAAATTAAAGAAAATAATGAGGCTGTTGAGACCGAACAGTTGTCCTTTGTGGATGATAAAGTAAGATTTAAACTAGACAACTTTGAAGGACCTCTTGATCTTCTTTTGCACCTTATAAAAGATGCAAAACTTGATATTATGACAGTAAAACTTGCTGAAATTACCGAGCAATATCTTGAATATATGCAAGATATTGACAGTATTGACATGGATAGGGCAAGTGAGTTTATTATTGTGGCAGCGACACTTATTGAAATAAAGTCAAAACATCTTTTACCGGTTGAGACTGAAGATGAAATTGAAGTTGAGGATAGTGAAACAATGCTACTTCAACGCCTTAAAGAATATGAATTATTTAAAGAGACTGGTGCAAAACTGAGAGAAATCGAAAACATAAACAAAATGTATCGTAAACCAGGAAAAGAGACAGAGAAAGTCAAAGTTATCATCAAAGACATGGTTCTGGACAAACTTCTTGACGCTTTTGCTGGACTTCTCGCAAAGGCGGAAGCAAGAGGTAAGGAAAAGGAAGCACCAAAGAAGATTGTCAAAGATAGATTCACTGTTGCAGATAAAATTGTCTCTATCAGAGGTTATGCAAGAGAACATAGAAGATTTCCTTTTGAAGACCTTTTTGCACCTGATATGACAAAAAGTGAAATGATAAATGTCTTCCTTGCACTTTTAGAACTTCTTAAACTTCAAAATGTGAAAGTAGAGCAAGTAGGAATATTCGCTCAAATAAATGTAATTTCAAATGAAGAAATAAATCAATAAAGAATTTTTTAAATTAATAAAAAACTAAAAATAATTTTACAACGAGGGGAGTTATGGGAAATATTGATACAATAATGAATTTAAAAGATGTTGTTTTATCCATTTTGTTTGTTGCTGGAGATGGCATTGAAAAGGATTTTATCGCAGAAAAACTTGAGATTTCAAAAAAAGAATTGCAAAATGCACTTGATGAACTTAAAAATGTCTATGCTGGAGACAGTGGAATACAAATAATAGAATATAAAAACAAAGTTCAACTTTCGTCAAATCCTGTTTACGCAAATTACATATCTGATGTCTTGAATCCTATTCGTGAAAAATCTTTGACAAGGGCTGCACTTGAAACTCTGGCAATTATTGCATACAAACAGCCTATTACAAAACTTGAAATAGAAGATATAAGAAGGGTCAATTCAGATTATGCTGTTCAAATTTTAATGGACCAAAATATGATTGAAGTTGTAGGAAGAAAGGACGCTGTGGGCAAGCCTTTGATGTTTGGCACAACTGAAAACTTCTTGAAAAGATTTGATGTAAAAAATCTTAGTGACCTACCAGATTATGAGCAACTTTTGGAAAGAATCAAGACAATCAGAGCAGAAGAAGATGAACAAAATGAAAATACATTGTTTAGAAATGTTGAAAATCTTGAGTTTAATGAAGAATTGCCTGACTTCTTAAAGGGTGAGGAATTTTCTAAAATAGAAGCCGATTTGCAGGATGATACTTCAGATGCAGTTTAAAAAATAAGAGGAATTTTTCCTCTTTTTTTTCTTATTTGTAATTATAAAATTTTTGACAGCATAAATTTAAGCATGGGAAGTTTTAGACAAAAAAGTTATGGGAAAAGATATAGTCAAGCGAAGGTGAGGGTGCATTTAAACAAGCGAAAACTTTTTTATTTCATCTTTGCCTTTCTTTGTGTTTGTGAAGTTTGTTTGGGTGTTTTATGGGCGCTGGGGTATTAAAAAAAATTAAAAAATTTCCCATTCATCCTACTTTTATTTTACTTTTTTTGTGGTTTATTTTTACAAGAAATTTCTATTCATTCGTTCTGTTTATTTCTGTTGTAATGAGTCACGAATTAGGACATTTTTTAGTGGCAAAAAAACTGGGTTATAAACTAAATTCATTTTTGATTGCTCCATATGGCGTTTGTCTTAATTATAAAGAAAGTGCATTTGAACAAAAGGACGAAATTTTGATTGCTTTTGCAGGTCCTTTTGTAAATTTTGTTTTATCAATAATTTGCATATCATTATGGTGGATTTTTCCTGTTTCATACAATTTTACTTATGAATTTGTCTTTCAATCGCTAATGTTGGGTCTATTTAATCTTTTGCCTTGTTATCCTCTTGATGGTGGACGAATCTTTGTCGGAATTTTATCAAAAAATAAGACAAGAAGTGAGAGCATAAAAATTACTAGAATAATCAATGTTGTCTTTGCAAGCATTTTATTTGCACTTTTTTTTGCAAGTTTCTTTTATAATTTCAATCCTTCACTTTGTTTTTGTGGAGTTTTTATGATTTTGGGACTTTTTGATATTCAAAGTGAATGTAAATATAAGCCGATTGCCATATACAAAAAAAAGACTAAGAATTTTTCAAAGCCTTTCTTTTATATGATTGATGAATCAGTTGATATAGGACAGGTTTTAAAGAAGATAGAACTGAATAAATTTACTGTTTTCATCCTGCAATTTCAGGATGGTAGGGTAAAGATGATTGATGAAAATAAGATAAAACTTCTTTCAATAAAATATCCATTGTCAACCAAACTTGTCGATATTTTAAATTGATTAAACAATACTTTTTAGAAAATATTTTTAAGATGATAATTTTGCTAATTAAATTAGTTTATCAAAGTTTTTGAAAATTAGTTTATCAACTTTCTTTAATCATAAATGGAAGCAAGTTGTCGATATTGCCTCTTTCAAGTTCTGTCAATTTATCCAGAATTTCATCCAGTTCTGGAGAGATATTTTTATGGTCTACTTTATCTTTATAACAGGTAAGCACACCCATAAAAGTCCCTAAAAGCATAAGTTCAGCGATATGTCTTGTGGTTTTGTCTGTCATTGTCGACATATTGATTGAGCCCCAAAGTTTTGCTTTTTCAAACCAGTTGTTGTCTTTCAAACCTTCAATTCGCTCTGCTTTTGCAAGAAGTTCACATTCTTTTTCAAGCAATAAATATTGATCCTCTTCAGATGCAAGTTCTCGTTTAAGTTCATCATCTTTTATTTTTGGAATGATATCTTCTATTGATTGAATTGCAGTTTTAATATTTTGATAAATGGCATTGAGATATTCTGTCATCAATTCTTTATTTATTTCAGTTTGCATAATTTCCTCCTAGTTAATTGTGTGCCGATTTTAAAATAATATTCTTTATGTATACAATTTCTTCTTTTGCAGAAAATATTTACATGAAAAAGTCTACAAAAATTTTATTAGCAATTTTTATTCTCGCTTTAATTCCAACATTGTTTTTGGGAAAGTTTGTCATTGCAGGAATCATTGCAACAGACAAAGGATTTAAATTTAATTTTGACACAAAGGGGATTATAGGAATTGTCCTTTCTGTAATTTCTTTAGTTTTGGGCACGATATTGTTTATAAAATTCATCATGTCGCAACCGGTTGACAAAGCAATTTTCTTTTCATCTCTTCCGCTTGTAGTGTTGTATGGAATGACCTTGTTTATGCTTGCAGAGATTACAACCTTCAACAATCCTTTGGCAAATTCTCTTAAGTCACTTTTAAATGTCTCAGCAGATAATTTGTATAATACAATTTTGTGGGCAATACTTATCACACTTGTTTTTATCGCACTTTTGTTTTTAAATTGTTTTGTCCTTTGCAAACCTATTGCAAAGGTAGAGCGAATAGTATCTCGCCTAGGTGATGGAAAGGTGAGAGATGAAAAACTGCGTATAGGCGGTGGAAAACAATTCAATGCCATAGAACATGGACTTAATAAAATAAACAACAATTATAGAAGCAAGGATAAATCACTTAAAACAATCAATTTAGAAGCACAGAAATTTATTCCAAAACAGTTTTTTAGATTTTTAGGCAAATCAAATATTCAAGAGTTGGAACTGGGTAATCAAGTGAAAAAACGGGCAACAAGTATGCTTGTAAAACTTGCAGGGCTTTCAGGCAAAGGTGATATGAGTCTTGAAGAGAATTTTAATTATGTCAACTCTTATATTCATGTCATTTCGCCTCTTATAAGAAAGTTTGGAGGTTTTATTGATAAATATAATGGAGAAGGCGTGACAGGCGTTTTTGGAAGGGCAGAAGATGCCATTGATTGTTCTCATTCAATTATAAGGGCGATAAATATTAAAAATCGTCAAAATAAATCTTTACCTAATGTAGAGCAGAGAATATCAATCATGACAGGTGATGTGATATTTGGAATTGTGGGTGAAGAAGAAAGAAAGATGCCAACAATAGTTTCAAACATTTTATCTATATTAGAAAAACTTGATGAACTGGGTAAGATGATGTCAGCAAAGGTGATTTTTACAAAGTCCTCTCTTGATAGTCTTCCTTTAAATTACAAATTTCTTTATAGATATATCGGTAAACTTACAACAGTCGAAAATGGTGAAATTGTCCTTTTTGAGGACTTTGAAGTTATGCCTCGAGATATTTCAAATGAACTTATTAAGTCAAAGTCATTTTTTGAAAGAGGTGTGATTTTATATGAAGAAGGAGATTTTGATAAGGCGTGCGAAAATTTTTCAAACTCTTTAAAAATCTGTCATAAAGATAAGGGTTGTTATATTTATTTCAATAAATGCAAGGAAAAATTGTCGAAATAATTAAATTGAAACTTCAATTTAGAAAAAGGAATAAGAATAAAACTTAATATGCTTTTTATCACTTGACTTTAATTTAAGTAAGTGATAATATTTTTATATGAAGTTTAAAAGAGAAAAAAGCACTTTTGAATGTCCTCGTTGTGGACTTAAATGTTTGAAAGGAATTGATTCTTGCCCAGAATGCAAGTTTGTTTTTTCTCGCCTTGAAATCGCAACAAATAAAGATGCAAAAAGAAAAATCATGAGACATGATAAAGACTTTATTGTTTATACAAATAAGTTGCCCAGTGATGTGAGTTTTATAAAACTGCTTCTATTTACAATGTTTTTAGGGCTTTTTGGCGGACATTGTTTCTATGTTGGCAGATACTGGAGGGGCGGATTGCTTTTATTAAATTCTGTTGTTCTGGTCTGTTGTGCAGTGTTTAATGAGTTCTTATTTAAAATAGACGATGGCAGATTTATTGCTATGATCGCAACCATATGTGGTTTGATTATGCTGGTTTGGGCTTATGATTTGGTTACGGTTGCTATGAAAAAATTTAAAGTCCCAGTGGCAATAGATCTTGAAAGTGGCGTAAAAAATGAGGTTGAAGAATGAGAATTGTAGTCGGTATAAGTGGTGGTGTTGATTCCTCTGTTGCTGCCTATCTTTTGAAAAAGCAGGGGCATGAAGTGATAGGCTTGTTTATGGTCAACTGGGAAGAAAAAGATGGATCTTGCACTGCAGAAAGTGATTTTGAAGATGTAAAAAGGGTTTGCAATAAAATCGGTATCCCGTATTTTTCTGTCAACTATTCAAAAGAATATTATGATAGAGTGTTTGAATATTTTTTGGAAGAACTGAAGAAAGGAAGAACTCCAAATCCAGATGTGTTATGCAATCGAGAAGTTAAATTTGGACCATTTTTGGAACAAGCAAAGAGGTTGGGGGCAGACTATATTGCAACTGGTCATTATGCAAAAAAGTTGGAGAAAGATGGAAAATTTTATCTTGCCAAAGCGGATGACTTAAACAAAGATCAGTCTTACTTTTTAAATCAACTCAGTCAAGACCAACTGTCTTCGGTAATCTTTCCACTGGAGAATATTGATAAACCAACAGTAAGAATGATTGCAAAAGAACTTGAACTGTCAAATGCAGAAAAAAAAGATAGCACTGGAATTTGTTTTATAGGAGAGCGTAAATTTAAAAACTTCTTAAAAGATTATTTACCAGCAAAAAGAGGGAAGATTTTAGATCTTGATGGAAAAGAAGTTGGCAGGCATGATGGACTTATGTATTATACTTTGGGTCAAAGAAGAGGTCTGGGAATAGGTGGAAGAGCAGACGGTAATGGTCAGCGTTGGTTTGTAGTAAAAAAAGATTTAGAAAACAATGTGCTTTATGTTTCGCAGGGCGAAGATGATTTGCTGTTTAGTGATGGATTGTATGCAAGCGGGATGAACTGGATTCCTGAAATTCCAAACAAAAAAGAGTTTGATTGTCAGGCGAAATTTAGATATCGTCAACCAGATCAACAGGTGCATATCACAGTGCTAAATGATAAAGAAATCAAGGTTGATTTTAAGGAGAGGCAAAGAGCGATTACTCCAGGTCAATATGTTGTGCTTTATGACAATGATGGTGTCTGTCTGGGTGGTGGAACAATTGATAAAAGTTTTTGTAATTAAAAGGTTTTTACAAAACCTTTTTTTATTGAATAAAATTTTTACCCCAAATTAAAAATTTTTTTATAGCCAAAAGACTTTATAAGTATAAAAAAATGTATATAAATTTTTTGTTTTCAATATGATAAAATTCTTCGATAAAATTCAACAACTTCTTAAATTTGTTTTTTAAATGTATAAAAACTTTTTATATATCAATAATAAATGTAAGGAGGTTGTCATGATTATTGCAAATTATATCGCATTAATTATTCTCTTGATAGGTGGAATAAACTGGGGACTTATGGGATTGTTTATGTTCAACTTAGTCACATTTATTTGCTTCGGCAATACTATCGTTGCAAGAATAATTTATGTCCTTGTTTTGCTTTCAGCAATTTGGCTTATCATTTCTGCTGCTTTAAATGGCGGGATTTTACTTGCAAACAATTTTGTAAGAACTTAAAAATTAAAAAAAGGCTCTTTTAGTAGGGCTTTTTTTATTGAAATATTTACAATGTTTTTTTATGAGAATAATAAACTTAAGCATTGAAATTAAAGATTTTTTATAAGATCAAAAAAACAACATAATGGTGGTTATATTTTAGACATAATACCATATATAGTGGTTGAATGTATTTTATATTATGATTTTTTATCAAGAAAATTGTTATGATATGTATAATAAAACTTAAACTGCACACAATAATAATGGAGGTTGGAAATGAGTAAACAATACAGACCTGGTGAACAAGCACCAAAAAGCGGAAACTATTCTTGCTATGATAAGAATGGTAAATGTGGTGGAAACACAAAGTTAAAGAAAGGACAAAGATTCCCTGCCACACAACATAGTGGAAGTCACTATGAAATGGAAGAGGAAAGAGAATAATCCATTTTAACAATTTAATATTAAAAAAAGAAACGCAATCATGTGTTTCTTTTTTTGTGTCATTTTATATTAAAAATTGAAAGAAATTTAAAAGTAATATGTATGTTTAAAAGAATTTTTAAAACTCTCATTGTCAAATTGTTTGACTTTTTTTAAATATTTTGATAGTATTTAGTCATGCAGAGATGGCCGAGTGGTTTAAGACGCACGCTTGGAAAGCGTGTGAGGTGATAAGCCTCCGCAGGTTCGAATCCTGTTCTCTGCGCCAAAACAATATTGTAAGAAAAGTTTTTTAAAAACCAAACAATACTTTATCAGACGTGTTTAATTGTTTTAAACCGCATAAAGTCTTAAGAAAATGATAATAAAAATTTAGAAATTGCTGGCTTTATTTATGTAATAAATCTAGTTAGAATGGAGAGGTGAAAATTCAATACTATTTTTAGAGATTATATTGAAAACATTGTTCCAAATTGTGAAAATGGCTTAATTGACATAACAGATTATAATGTTAATAATGAAGATTTATTGTTGTTGGAAAACATTAAGCAAAAAGACAATGTTTTGATAACTGACAAAAGTTGGTTTGGTGGTGTTTGGTCTTTAAATGATTTTTTAATGGCAGAGCAAAATTTAAATAAGTTTATATAAAAAAGTGCAAAAATTTATCTGATTTTGAGAAGTTTATTTGTGCTTATCATTTTGCAAGTAATAGATTTTGTCATTTTGCACCAAAAGATTCTTCATTTCAAAGTGATAAAAGTTATGTTGATGTGATAAATGAAGGCTTTTGTGTCAGTGTAGGTTATGCTACAATTTTGAAAAGATTATGTGATAAACTTGAAATAAAATGTGCTGTTCAAGGCTGTTTTTTAAAAGATAGATTTGGAAAAGTTGTCAACATGCTAATAACTTAGTTCGATTGAAAGACGAAAAATATAATATTGATGGTTTTTATTATAGTGATCCTCGAATGGATTGCTTAGTTTTTTTTAACAACAGAAAAAACACATGGATGTTAAATTCTTTGGCTATGCCCATTACTGATGTAGGTAAGATTGTTATCAAGGCATGGAATGATGACACAATTATTGAAATGAATGATTTTCAAAGTTTATATTATTTAAGAAAATTATCAACATATGATAGAGATTATCTTACAAAGTTTTTCTCGCAAAACACATTAGATAACATAATGATTAAAAAATATTGCAAACCTATTTCAGTTAATACTATTTTTAAGGCATTATCAAATATTGGATTAAGTAATATTATGCTTAAGCAATTACAGAAACTTTACTATTTACGGAAACCGATGTTCATATCAGATGTGACAACAAAGAAATTTCAAAATGAAAGGGAAAAGTGACTATTGTTTATAGAATATTTAATAGATTATTATGAGAGAAATAGTAGAATGAAAAACATTTCAAAATTAGATTGTGCAACCTTTGTTAATTATGTTTATAGAAATTATTTTTGTGCTGAAATTATGAAAAATGGAATTGGAAATAGTTGGACAGGGAAGATTCTTACATCTGATTGTGGCGAATTTGTGCCGGTTGATGAAAAAAATCCTTAAACCAAAAAATAAGTTTCATAGATACAAAGTGTAAAATGGGAGATATCTTATTCTTTCATAGGCAGTCTAAAAGTGAAAATCATACAACAGAAAACAATTGGTATCCAGGTCATTGCGGTCTTTATCTCGGCAATCATAAATACATTGATTCAAGATTAACAACTCGGGGTGACATTGCAATAGTAGATATTGAGAATGATTGTTATATGGATAATTTCATTGGATTTAAAGATATTATTTCAACAATAAAAGAGTTGGATTGCAATCAGATTGAATTATCAAAAGGATTTTGATTTTAGCCAAAACAATTAATATTTTCTATTTTTTAATAAATTCAATCAAATATAATATTGAGGTTTTATAGGCTTGTTTGGAGTTGCTTTGAATTTAAATTCTTTGAAAGTTGTGATGACTTCTATGCTCAACTCTGCTGATTCATCTTCTATTATGTATTCTAATGGTATTATCTTTGTCTCGTTTGCTTGTAAATAAACGGGGAAGTCTTTGATAATTTGATTGTTTATCATAACTGAAATCACGCTGATAGGGAAGTTGGATTTGTTTATAATCATTAATGCTATGTCATTATCCAAATTGTAAAGTTTTTTTGTGAAAAATGGACCGATAAATACACATTTGACTTTTGATAAAGTTTTTAATAACATAACTAATGTTGGAATAAATATTATACATGACAAAATTAAAGCAATAATTGCAATGATTTCAGTCGTGTTTAGATTGATTAATTTTTCAGAATCCATTTTAATTTCATAGAAAAAGTTTGGCATAATTTCACCTCTTTTTTTATGATACAAAATTCGATAAAATATTGCAAATTAATCTATTATCGCAACTTGTCGAATAATATATTTTTTTGAAAGATGAGTTTTTTGCATTAAAAACAAAGATTATTTTAATAATAAATTTTATGAAAAATTTTATGTTCAATAAAATTTGAGATTTGCTGAATTATATTTTTATATTAATAATAATTAAAAACAAAAAACTAATTTGGTTGACATAGTGAAAATATTATGATATAAATTTTATATGCTAATATAAGTGGAGATAAAGATGAAATATCCTATCACTGAATTTTTTAATGATGAAAGTTTAATAAATAAAGATAGTTTTACAAGAAGGATATCAGATCATCTTGATAAAGTAAAATTACTTGAAGATTTGGGTGTCGCAACTTGCTTGTTTATATTTATTAAAAACAGTGAATTACCAAAAGAAATTTTAGATAGATGTCAACCTCTTTATAATTTTATTTCTGGAAGCAATGAAAACTGGGCTTACATATATGACAATAAATTTATTCTTGCACAATCTCCATTAGGCGGATCTGCTTCTGGTGGTTTTATGGAAGAGTTGGGATTTATGGGAATTAAAAATTTCTTTGCTTGTGGCAGTGCAGGGCAAATTGATTGCTCATTTGATAGTTCTGATTTTGTTCTTATAAAAGATAGTATTCGAGATGAAGGAACATCGTATCATTATTTAAAGCCATCAATAAAAGTTGAAACCAACGAAGAATTGACAAATTTTATTGCAAATTTTTTGACTGATAATAATTATAAATATAAACTTGCAACATCATGGTGTACTGATGCTTTTTTTAGAGAAACTCCAAATGCAATAAATAAAAGATTGAAACAAGGTGCAGTCAGTGTAGAAATGGAAAGTGCTGGATGGAGTGCTATAGCAAAATATAGAAATTATAAATTTGCACAACTATTATATTTTTCAGATGTTGTTAAACAAGAGGGCTGGTCTTATGCTCCTAATAAAAAAGAACTTAAGATGCTTATTATAAAACTTATGATTGAATGTGTATCTAGTTTTGTTGAAAAAGGAAATTAATTTTTGTTAAATTTTGCTTTTTAAAAAATTTTTTAAGAGAAAAGCAAAATTTAAAGTATCAATTTAAATATTAATATAAAAAAGGAGAAAGAAATATGGATGAATGTATTTTTTGTAAAATAGTGAAAGGGGAAATTCCTTCATATAAGATTTATGAAGACGAACATACATTTGCCTTTTTAGATATAAGTAATGATGCGAATGGTCATATCCTTATCATTCCCAAAAAACATTATACAAATGTTTTGGATTGTGATGAAGTTGTATTGTCGTATGTGGCAAAAACAATAAAAAAGATTTCAAACCATTTGGTAGATAATTGTGACTTTGGTGGTGTGAATATTCTAAATGCAAGTGGAAAAGATGCTGAGCAAAGTGTGTTTCATCTTCATTTTCATATTTTGCCTAGAAGGTCAGATGATGGGATGAAAACATTTCCAAATTTAAAAAAGAATGATTGCACGTTGGAAGAAATGTGTGAAAAACTTAAATTAAAGGAAAATTAAATGAAAGAGATTGTTTTATATACTGATGGTGCCTGTTCGGGCAATCCTGGAATAGGTGGCTGGGGCGCAATACTTATGTATAACCAAAGAGAGAAAGAATTGTCTGGCGGAGAAGAAATGACAACCAACAATAGAATGGAACTTATGGCGGTTATTAAAGGCTTAGAAGCGATTAAAGAGAGTTGTAAGGTTGAAATATATAGTGACTCTGCTTATGTTGTAAATGCTTTTTTGCAAGACTGGATTACGAAATGGGTGAATAATGGTTGGAGAACTACTAAAGGCGGAGTAATGAATAAAGACCTTTGGGAGAGATTGCTTCAACTTCTAGATTTGCATCAGGTGAGTTGGCATAAGGTGAAAGGCCACGCAGACAATGTTTACAACAACAGATGTGATGCTCTTGCAAGAGGTGAGATTGAAAAACTAAAAAAATCTGTTTAAATAATTTCTTGTTGTTGAAAATTCTTAAACTATATATGTTGAGATGGAAAAAGTGAGTGAAAAATGTCAAAATGGTCGATATTATATGAAAATGAGATACTTTTAACCACTGCAGACAATTATATAAAGGAAAAACTTAAGACTAAAAAGAATATAGTTAAATTAGTAAATAAATATTCTTGTAAAAATCACCATATAGTTGAATTTGGCTCAGGAACAGGTGTTTTGGCGTTGCATATTTCCAGTCAAAACAATAACAAAGTCATTGCAGTTGACAAAGATCAAGAAATGATTGAATTAAGCAAAAAATATTTTATTGAAAAATTTGAGAAAAGAAATATTGATTTTGTTTGTAAAGACATACGAGATTTTGTTTGCGATGAAAAAATTGATGTATGTTATAGCATAGGTGTTTTAGAGCATTATGATGATTTAGAAATAAAAGAATTAATTATCAAACAACTTTCATTCAGTCAAATAGTGATTTTTGCAATACCTACAAAATATTTTGATAAAAATAATAAAATGTATGGAGATGAAAGATATCTACATTTGTCTCAATGGAGAAAAATCATAAAAAAGGCTAATGCTAAAATTTTGGAAGAGTCATCATATCATTATTTGAATTTAATTCAAAGAGTTTTTAATTTAAAAAAATATTTCAAACCAAATCCAGTGCATATTTTTGTGATTGCAAAAGATTCGCCACTTAATAAATAATTCTAAAAACATAGCAGTGAAACAAAGCACTTTATAAACAAATCTTGAGAACGAATCATTACAAATTATTTTCTTAATAAAAAACATACCATCTGGTATGTTTTTTGTTTGCTTGTTTAAATAATTTATAACTTTTACATCTTTTCGCTTGCAATGAAAAATTTAGTATTCGCGTTTAAAAAAATACGAAATTAAAAAGCAAATAACTTTTGAGAATTAGTCGACATTGATAAGTTTTTCATAGATGACTTCATAAATGCTGGGTGCATTTGTTTTCCATTTATGGACTGCTTCATTTGCACTCTGTCTTGTTGGAGCCTTGATTGTCAAAACAAACATAGGGGCGGTAGACTGAGGCTCATAAATCTTTAGTTCTACATTATAAGAGCCATCATCATTTTTTCGATAGGTTGAACTATATTCCTGTGAAGATTTGACATTAAGTTTGTTTGCTTGAAGATATGCTGATATTTCTTCACGCTTCTCAAGTGAAAGTCGTCTATAAAGATGTGACAAACATTCTCGACCTTCATAGGTGAGAGCAAAAAGTTCTTTACTGTCTTTGTCGTTGCTGATTTTATATAGAAGTTTTGCATCTACTAGGTCATGTATGATTGTCTTGCAATCCATATAATTTTTAATCCATTCGTTTTTAATAGAGCAAATATCTAATATGGAATCTTCGGTAAGTGGAAATTCCATTTTATCAACAACAAACAGCATTGTAAGTTTATCTTGCACAATTCTTTCTTTTTCGTTTGGTAATTTGTTCATACATAATATTATATCACAATTTTTAAATAAATCAAATTCTTTTATTTGCATTTTTATTTTTTATGTGTTATAATTTATTTTGTAACGAAAAATATTGACTATTTAATGCTTTTAAGTCAAAAATGTGAGGATTTATGGAAAACAACAACTTTCAAAACTTTTTAAATTCTATTGATGAACTTATAAACTGCAAATTTTTGGTGGCAGAATATAAACTTCAAAAGATGCTACAAGAACTTGCAAATACACAGGAGATTTGTTCACTTATAGGTGAGTGCTTAGAATCATTCAATCGAGATAGAGAATTTTCTAAGTCTTTTGTTCAAGATGGCAATGGTGAGTTTATGTTTATTTTGCCAGATGAAGAATATAAAATTTTGGCTTTGATTTTTTGCACACTTGTTGATATTGATGCAAAGAAGATTGATTTTACAGATTTTGTAAAAAGATTTTTTGGTAATAGTGAAAATCCATACAACAGTTTTGTAAATTCAATGATAATCCCTTTTAAACGCCTTATTGTTGAGGCCTTTGGTTTTTTAAACAACTCTGAAAATGCTCAAGAAATTGAAGAGGGTGTTGAAGAGGAAGGTTATGATGATGAAACCGAAGTAGATTCGGATATATTTGACCATGCACAAAAAATTGCAGTGCAAATTATGAGTCAACTTGAATATGCAAGAAATGATTATTCAAATGAAATGGCAATGCAAATTTGCAGAGCGATTGTAAAAACTTCTTCTATGTGCGACATTGATGTGACATATTCACTTGTTTTCGCATTGAAAAATTGTAAAGCAAAACAGGTAAAATTTTTAATAAAAGAACTTTATGATTTGTTTAATTAAAAAAAATATATCCTACATTAAATGTAGGATTTTTTTATTTTAGAGAACCGCTTATATGAAAAGATTTTTTAGAAAATCATTTACGCATAACTTGTTGGTTTAGTCAGATATATTTAAGGTTTTTGACAAATTTTTCAAGAATCTATATTATAAAAACAAACAAGAGTGCAATAATTGTGCTTAATAGAGCATGTGTAATTTTTTGAAGAATAAATAATTTTACCGGCATTTTTAAGCGAGAAAGCATTGAAACAGATTGTAAAATTGTAGACAAGCCTCCAAAACTTATAACAAATGTCACAGGAACTATTGCCCAAACTCCTTTATAAACATTTGCAATATCTATGCAACCTTTTGTTATTTCAACCATTCCTTCAAAAACACTTGCTATTTGTGGTGGAAACAAGTTAAAAATTGGTGATAGAGATGTGATTACAACAAAAAAAATTGCTATAATCGTGCCTACAATTATCATGCTTATTGCTGAATCTAAAACTACAGAAGATATATCAATTTTATTTTTCTCTTCGTTTTTTTCAGATATTAAATAATTGTCATCTTTGGCTTTCATATTTCTATATAATAATCCATTTAAGAGGGCTCCTAATATATGACAGATAAAGATTATTATCCCCAAAATGTGATTTTTGAGCATGATTGACCCAACAGCGCCTATTATAAACATAGGTCCTGAAGTGGAACAAAAACTGCACATTTTAAAGGCGTCAGATTTGGAAATTTTTCCATTTTCATAAAGTTCTGCAGTCATTTTAGCGCCAACAGGATATCCTGAAATTATGCTTGTCAAAAAGACTAGGGCGGAAGATGAAGATGTTTTAAAAAGAAATTTACATGGTTTTTCAAACACTCTGGAAAACTTGTCCAAAGAGCCTAAAGATGTCAAAATTTTCACAAAAAAAATAAAAGGCAAAACACTAGGCAAAACATTAAAAGCCCAGGCGGAAATTCCATTTAAAGTTTGGCTTATATATAAAGATGGAGAGATGACCATGTTTATAATGATAAACAGCACAAAAACGGTCAAAAAAGTGTTATATTTTTTCATTTATTGCTCCGAAAAATTTGACAAAGTTGAAAATATTTTGTTATAATTACTATTGATTATTGAGTTTAAATTTATTAAAACAACAATATATAGATAAATTTATTCAATAAAACACAATTTTAGAAGGAATGACTATGAAAATAAATGATATTTATAAAAAAGCAAAATTAATGAATAAATCAATAGTTTTCCCAGAAGCAGGATTCAGTGACAGAACTTTGCAGGCGGTAAAAACTATCCAGAAAAAAGGCATTGCAAAACCTATACTTATAGGTGATGAAAGTGCTCTTATATTAAGAGATAAAAACCTTTCTCAATTTGAAATAATAAATCCACTTACTTTTGCATCTAAAGATGAACTTGTAAAATGCCTTTATGAAAAAAGAAAGGCAAAAGGTATGACCATTGAAGAAGCAGAAGAAATGGCAAAAGACCCTTATTATTTTGCAACGCTTTTGGTAGAATGTGGTTATGCAGATGGTATGGTGGCAGGTGCTGAGGCATCAACTGCAAACACTGTTCGACCAGCACTTCAAATTATCAAAGCAAAAAAGAAGGGTGATATTGTTTCTTCTTGCTTTGTAATGTTTGGCAAAAACAAGTTTTTAGGAGATAAATGCTTGATCTTGTCTGACTGCGGTGTAATTAAACATCCAAATGAAGATGAACTTTATCAAATTGCCTGTCAAAGTGTAGAGACATATAAATCTTTAGGATTCAATGATCCAAAAGTTGCCTTTCTTTCATTCTCAACAAATGGTTCTGCAGAAGATGAAAGTTTGGAAGTTGTAAAGAATGCTTACAACAAATTTAAAAAGTTGGGCATTCCTTGTGACGGAGAAATTCAATTTGACGCAGCAATGGTGGAAAGAGTTCATAAACAAAAATGTCCAAACAGCCCATTGCAGGGTGATGCAAATATACTTATTTTCCCAGATTTGAATAGTGGAAATATTTGCTATAAAGCCATGCAATATATGGGTGGGGTAAATGCAATAGGTCCTGCTCTTCAAGGTCTTAAAAAGCCTATAAATGACCTTTCAAGAGGTTGCACTGCAGATGATATCGTTGCAATGACTGCAGTGACAGTTTTACAGACAAATAAGGAGGAAAAATAAATGAAAACATTAGTTTTAAATGCTGGAAGTTCATCTCTTAAATTTCAACTTATGGATATGAATGATGAAACATTGATTGCAAAAGGAAATTGTGAAAAGATAGGACTCAGCGATTCTACTATTACACTTAAGGCAAACGGAAATGTCAAAACTTTCGATGTAAAACTTGATAATCATCAAGTGGCAATGGAGCATGTTTTAAAAATACTTTGCGACAAAGAAAATGACATAATTTCAGATTTGTCAGAAATAGAGGCGGTGGGACATAGAGTTCTTCATGGCGGAGAAAAATTTAAAAAGTCTACTCTTATTGATGATAAAGTTTTAGAAGAACTGAAAGAACTTATACCTTTAGGACCTCTTCATCAACCAGCAAATATTCAGGGAATTGAAGCCTGTATGAAACTTATGCCTGGTGTGCCTCAAGTGGCAGTTTTTGATACAGAATTTCATTCAACATTGCCAGATTATGCTTTTAGATATGCAATTCCAAAAGAAGCATACACAAAGTGGGCTATAAGAAAGTATGGGTTTCACGGGACTTCTCACAAATATATAGCAGGTGAACTTGCAAAGATTTTAAACAAGCAAGGAAAATTTATCATCTGCCACATAGGAAATGGTGCATCTATTTCTGCGGTAGACAATGGCAAATGCCTTGATACTTCTATGGGATTTACTCCACTTGAAGGTTTAGTAATGGGGACAAGATCTGGTGATATTGACCCAGCAGTTGTTGAACGCGTTATGGATATGACAGGAATGGATATTCATGAAACTCTTAATTATCTCAACAAGAAAAGTGGGCTTTTGGGAGTAAGTGGAATATCAAGTGATATCAGAGATGTTCAGGCTCAGGCAGAAAACAATGCTGATGCAAAACTTGCTGTTGATATGCTTTGCTATAGAGTGAAAAAATACATCGGAGAATATGTTGCTGTTTTAAATGGTGTTGATGCAATTGTATTTACAGCAGGAACAGGGGAGAACAGACCAGAAATAAGACAACAAATTTTGGAAGGTTTAGACTGGCTGGGTATAGAAGTTGACAAAGATAAAAATTACAACTTCAACCGCGGAGAAGTATGTGATATCACTGGCAAAAATTCAAGATGCAAAATTTTTGTAATGCCAACAGATGAAGAACTTCTCATTGCTAGAGATACAAAAACTTTAGCAAAGAAAAATTAAATTATTAAAATAATATAATATTAATTAAAATGCTTGACAATTATATAATCATTTGCTATAATATGTCAACATGATGATTTTTTTAAGGAGGAAAAAATGGCAGTTCCAAAGCATAAGGTTTCAAAAGCAAGAAGAAATTCAAGACACTCTGCAAACTCTGTTGCAGTGGCTCCAACACTTGTTGAATGTCCAAAATGTCATGAGATGAAAAAACCTCATACAGTTTGCAAGAAGTGTGGAACTTACAAAGGTGAAACTATTATTGAAAATAAAGAAGAAAAGAAATAAGAATGACATTTAAATTTTCTTATAAAGAAAGAAGATTCTCGAATATGAGAGTCTTTTTTTATGTAAAAATTTTATAAAAGGGGAAATAATTTTGATATCTCTTTTTAGATTATCCAAACTATAAAAGAAAAAATTGATGATATAAATTAATTGATTATAGAAATAATTATATACGTAACACTATATATAGTATTTTGTATTGCATACATAATACTATATATATGCAAAGAAAGGACAAATTATAAATATAAAAATTTTTATTGCAAATTTTAAAATTTTTTGCTATAGTATAATAGTATATATTTATATATAACTTAGGTTTATATTTTTTATATAGATTGAATTAAATGAAATATGGTATTAAACAAAATATAAATTAAAGGAAAAAATTATGAAAGTAGTTGTAGACGCATTTGGTGGAGATAATGCACCTTTAGAAATTGTAGAGGGAGTTAAACTTGCACTGAAAAAAAATAAAGACCTTGAGATAGTGCTATGTGGAAAGGAAGATATTTTAAAGCAAATGATTTCTGGATTTGAAAACCGCATTGAAATCATAGATGCTGACGAGATTATTAATAATGGCGAGCATCCAACTTTTGCAATAAGAAAGAAGAAAAATTCTTCACTTGTAAGGGCGTATGACATTTTAAAGGAAAGGGAGGATGTCATAGGTCTTGTTTCTGCTGGAAGCACTGGAGCAGTTCTTGCAGGTGCTATTATGAAGATAGGAAGAATAAAGGGGATATCAAGACCAGCACTTGCTCCTATCTTACCAACCAAAAAAGATAGTGATGTCATAATCATTGATAGTGGTGCAAATGTTGATTGCAAGCCTGTCAACCTTTTGCATTTTGCTTTGATGGGGTCGGCTTATTATTCAATAATTTACAATACTCCAAATCCTAAGGTTGCACTTTTAAACAATGGTTCTGAAGAGGGCAAGGGTAATGAACTCGCAAAAGAATGTTTTCCACTTCTTAAAAATGCTCCTATTAATTTCATAGGCAATAAGGAAGGTGGAGATTTTATGAGCGGAGATGTTGATGTCATGGTGACAGACGGATTTGCTGGAAATGCTCTTTTAAAGGGAACTGAAGGTGCTGTTATGGCAGTTTTATCACTTCTTAAAAAGAGTATAAAGTCTCATTTTTGGAGCAAGATAGGTGCATTGTTTATGAGCAAGACCTTTAAAGAACTTAAAGGTAGAATTGACATTTTGAATAAACATGGAGGTTCGCCACTTTTAGGATGCAAAAAACTTGTTGTAAAGAATCACGGTTCATGTAAACGAAACAATATTTGTTCTTCTATTGAACAGACTATTGTTCTTCATGAAAAAGGACTTATAAGCGAGATAGAAAAGGTACTTATAAACCTCAATGTAGAATCTATAGTTGAAGAAGAATAATAGCGAGGACGTATTATTGTCTAAAAATAATTTAAATAAAAAATTAAGACAAGACAAAATTTTAAATTCTTAAAAGGAATTTTATATCAAATATGAAAACGAAATTTTATAATTTTAAAGATGAAAGTCTTTTTAATCGTGCACTTACACATAGTTCAAAATCTTCACAAAATTATGAAAGACTTGAATTTTTAGGTGATAGTATTTTAGACTTTGTAGTTGGCGAATATTTTTATCTTAATTGTGATGAAAGTGAAGGCAGGCTAAGTGTGCTGAGAAGTCATTATGTCTCTGAAAATTATCTTGCAAAAATATTTAATAAACTCAATCTTTTAAATTTGGTCAAACTGGGTAAAAGTTGTCAGGGTGAAATTTCAAAGGCAATCAAGGGTGATATTATTGAATCAATAATTGCTGCCATATATTTAGATGGTGGAATGGAACAGGCAAAAAAATTTATTTATACATATTTTGAACTGGACAAGTATAAAGACATTGTTGATGACAATTATAAATCAAAACTTCAAGAACTTATACAAGGCAATTTTAAATGTAAAATGACCTATGATACAAAGGCGTCTAATGATGGATTTGTTTCAACTTTCTTTATGGATGAAGATGAAATTGCTTCTGGATTTGGTAGGTCAAAGATAGAAGCCGAACAGAGTGTGGCAAAAAAGGCAATTAATAAGTTGTTTTTAATAAACGATGATAAATAAATCAATATGATATTGTTTGAAGAAAAAAAATACTAAACAAACGAGAGGAAAATATGATATTTAAAAAAATTGAAATGGTGGGATTTAAGTCTTTTGCTGAAAGGACTGTAATTGAATTTGGTGACAATTTTACTGCAATCGTTGGACCAAATGGTTGTGGAAAAAGTAATGTTTCTGATGCGATTCGATGGGTTTTGGGTGAACAGAGTGCAAAAACCCTTCGTGGTGACAGTATGCAGGATGTCATTTTTAATGGGACAGAAAAGAGAAAGAGTCTTTCATATTGTGAAGTGACCCTTACTTTTGACAATTCAACAAGGTTTTTCAATTTTGATTATGACGAACTTGCAATCACTAGAAAACTTTATCGTTCTGGCGAAAGCGAATACCTTATCAATCGTAATACCTGTCATCTTAAAGATATTACAAATCTTCTTTACAACAGTGGGTTGGGTAAGAATGGTTATTCAGTTGTAAGTCAGGGTAAGGTAACAGAACTTGTTGATTCAAAGCCTGAAAACAGACGTGCAATGTTTGAAGATGCTGCAGGAATATCGAAATATAAAAATGACAAGAGAGAGGCAGAGCGTAAACTTGATAGGACGAATGACAACTTGACACGTGTCAAAGATATTCTTTCTGAAATTGAAAGACAGATGGGACCACTTAAGAAACAGGCAGAAAATGCGAAAAAATACCTTGAATATAAATCAACTCTTAAAGACCTTGAAGTCAATGCTTATATATATCAATATGAGAATGCAAACAATGTAAAGGATGCAATAAACTTAAAACTTGACGCCATAAATAGACAACTTGCCCAGAGAGAGGGTGATATTTCAAAAGCAAATGAAGATTATGACAAATGTATGTTTGACCTTGCAAACTTTGATAAGGTTTTGGCTTCTTTGAATGAAAAGATCCTTGATATTACAGTAAATCTTGAAAAACAAGAAGGCGAAACAAAACTTGCCAGAGAAAGAGTTAATTTTACTCTTAAAGAAAATGATAGACTCAATCTTGACAAGACAAATTGTGAAAGAGCAATTGAAATAGGCACAGAAGAGCGTGGGAAAAAAGAAGAACAATTGAAAGGCCTAAAAGTTGACCTCGAAGCACTTGAAAATGTCTTTGATGAACTTAGTGAAAGTTATTTAAAAATTGCAAACGAACTTACATTAAGCGAAGATGAAGCAGGTCAGAATCAACAAAAGGTTATTGAGACTTTAGGCTCACTTTCAGACATAAAAAGTTCTGTTTCAAGACTTATGGCTGAAAAAGAATTATTGTCGTCAAACTTAGTAAACCTTCAGAATGATATTTCCTCATTATCATCTAAAAAGAATGAGAATGAATCAAGTTTGAATGAAATAAAAGCAGAACTTGAAGAAAAAGAAAAAGATTTAAGTTCTCTTAAAACTGAAGTTGACGCTTTAGCGAGCCAGAATTATATTCATGAGCGTAAAATAAAAGAACTTGAAAATGAAAAGGCTAACACAATAACTCAGATTAAGGTCTATGAAAATAGAAAAAAACTTCTTACAGATCTTCAAAATGAATATGAGGGTTATTCTTATGCTGTCAAAAAACTGCTTAAAGAGGGCGACAGAAATTCTATCATCAAAGATAAAATAGTTGGTGTTGTAGCATCACTTATAAAAGTGCCTGAGAAGTTTGAAACCGCTGTTGAAGTTGCTCTCGGTGGAAGTTTGCAAAATATTGTGACCTATGACGAAGAGGGAGCAAAGTATCTTATTAGATTTTTGAAAGAACATTCTTTTGGGCGTGCAACATTCCTGCCTATTACTTCTATGAAGAAACGAGAATTTGATAAACGCTTAATTAGTGGAGTCAATGGATGTTTTGGGCTTGCAAGCGAACTTGTAGATTTTGATAAAAACATTTTAAGTGTTGTAAGCAACCTTTTGGGTGCAACTGTAATTGTTGATAATCTTGAAACCGCAGTAAGTCTTGCTAAGACCACAAGGTATTCTTTCAGAATTGTCACTTTAGATGGTGATATTGTCAATCCTCAAGGTTCACTTACTGGTGGAAGCAAGAAGGCGGAATCTTCAAACTTGATGGGAAGAGAACGTGAAATAGAGAATTTGGGCGTCGATATTGCAAAACTTGAGACAAGATTGTCTGCTATAGAGCAGGAGGAGGCTTCACTCACGAAAGAACTTAGTGATAAAAAAGCACAATTTATCACTTTGACAGATAAGAAAAATAATCTTGAAATTGTCATTGCCTCAAGCAAAGAAAAACTCGATAAATATCAATCTGCTTTGGCCGAAACAGAGGACAACTTAAAAGTTGCTGAAATGGAAGAAAAGACAGTCCAAAATAAAATTAATCTTATTTCTGAAGAACTTTCTCGTTCTGAAAAGATTGAATCTGCTCTTTCTGGCAATAAAGAAGATGCAGACGAACTTATCAAAGAGAAAAAAGAACAGTTTGAAGCATTAAGAAATCAGCGAGAACAGATAAATAAAAACATTTTGGCTGTCAAAGTTGAAATTGCAGAAGCAAAAACAAAAATCTCTTCTCTTGAGGAGGATTTGCTTAGAATTGACAACGAACTGGGCAGACAAAAGATGAATGAACGCAATATAATTGAACAAATTAGCCAAAACGATGAATTTATTGCTTCTTGCGAACAGATGATAAAGGAAAAACTTGCATCTGCTCCAACATCAGAAAAGAAAATTGAACTTGAACAACATATTTTAAAACGCCAAATTGCAGAAGAAGATAAAGCAAAACTTTCTGATAAGATCAAAGAACTTGACAATTTCAAATCTTCTCTCATGACTGAAATTTCAAATATCAAAGACAAGAAATTTAAGGAAGAGATGAACTTATCAAAAGTGGATACAGAACTTGAACAAATGCAAGAACGTATTTATGAAGAATATTCTCTGTCTTATTCAACTTGTCTTGAATTTAGGCGCCCTGACTTTGACATTGATGTTGCAATGCCAGAGATTGCAAAACTTAAGAAAAACATAAGTGCACTCGGTTATGTCAATGTAAATGCAATAGAAGATTGCAGTGCGTTGCTCGAGCGTTATGATGACCTTAATGGACAGGCTGAAGACCTAGAAAAGGCAAAAGAGGATTTAAATAAAATCATCAAAGACCTTTCTGTCATAATGGTTGAGAAGTTTAGCAATGAACTTGCTAGAATAAACGAAAGTTTTAAACTTACTTTCAGAGAATTATTTGGTGGCGGAACAGCAAAACTTGCTCTTTCTGATGAGAATGACCCACTTGAATCAGGGGTGGAAATATTCGCTCAACCTCCAGGAAAAAAGATTCAAAATATGACTCTTTTATCAGGTGGAGAAAAGTCATTGACAGCAATGGCAGTTATATTTGCTATTCTAAGAATTAAACCGCTTCCATTCTGCTTATTCGACGAAGTTGAAGCGGCACTTGACGACTCAAACGTTGAAATTGTAGATAAATATCTTAAAAAATTGTCTACTGAAACACAATTTATTCTTATTACACACAAAAAACCAACTATGGAATACGCAAACGCTTTGTTTGGTGTAACTATGGAAGAAAAAGGTGTATCGAAGATTGTTTCAGTTCTTTTATCAGACGCTATCAAACACGCTCAAGAGGAGGTATAAATGGGCTTTTTCAAAAAAATAGGAAATGCACTTAAGAAGACAAGAGAGGCTTTAGCACGCAAGATTGATGCGCTATTAAGCCATGGCGAACTTGACGACGACTTTTTTGATGACCTTACAGATATACTTATTTCTTGCGATATAGGTGTCAGAACAAGCATGGAGATTGTTGATAATCTTCGTATAAGAGCGAGAAAAAATAAATTGCGCACCACTGATGATGTAAAAAATGAGTTGAAAGAGATTATAAAAGAAGATTTTGCAAGTGTTGAAAATTTAGACATTGAATATCCTGCAATTATAACTATCGTAGGTGTAAATGGTGTTGGAAAAACAACAACAATCGGAAAACTTTCAAAATATTTCAAAAATCAGAAGAAAGAGGTGACTTTGGTTGCTGGTGACACCTTCAGAGCGGCCGCATCAAATCAATTAAATGAATGGGCAGAGCGAACTAAAACAAGGATTATAAAGCATTCTGAAGGTGCTGATGCCGCTGCAGTGGTTTTTGACGGAATAACAAGTGCAAAAGCAAAAGGGACTGATGTTCTTTTAGTTGATACTGCAGGCAGACTTCATACAAAAACAAATCTTATGGAAGAACTTAAGAAAATTGATAGGGTAATAAATAGAGAATATCCAGATGCAAATAAATATACATTTATTGTCCTTGATGCAACTACAGGACAAAATGCTTTAAATCAAATAAATGCTTTCAATGAATTTGTAGATATTGACGGAATTATTCTCACTAAACTTGATGGCACAGCAAAAGGTGGTGTGGTTGTTGCAATTCAAAAAGAGTATCAACTTCCTGTTGCTTTTGTTGGTGTTGGCGAAGGTGTGGATGACCTTGAAAAGTTTGATTATAATGATTTTATAGATAATTTATTTTAATACAGAAGGTAATCATGACTGAGAAATTAAAAATAAAATATGTCAAAAGTAAATCGCCTGACAATCAAAAGTATATCGGAGCAATTTTAAATGACCGAATGATAGGACACTTATGTTATAAGTTTCGAAATGGTCAAGCGTGGCTTTATTTTGTAGGTGTAAATAGAGATTATAGACGTAATAAGGAAGAACAGGTTGGCTCAACTCTTATGCGTATTTTTGAAAATGATTGTTTTGATAATAAAATATGGGGGCTTGAAGGCAAATTTTGGCCAAAAGGCGAAAAAGGTGATGTTGTAAGGAAATTTTATTATCGCAATGGTTATAAAATTGATAGAGATGGTTATGATCTGTTAGTTTTTAAATCTTCGCCAAATAAGATTGAATTGCCTTTTGAAGTTGAAGAAATGGATTATGATAAATTTGATAAGATTTTTGATGATTATATTAATAATAAAGATGATGAAAATGAAAAAGAATAAAAAAGATGAATTATTCATCTTTTTTTTTGTCAAAATTAAGAAGGATTTATAATTTAAATATTTGATTTATAAATGTAAAAATCTAATACTTGTTTTTTTTGTTTAATTATTAATTTAAAATTTTTGACAATATTATCAGTTCAATTTATAAAAATTTTGAGTAGACAAGCAAGTTTCGACAAAATTCAACATATATATTGCTATCGAGTTTTTTCGAGGGCGGTGTTTATGATTTATGAAAGTTTTGCAAAATTTATGGGACAAATTTGTTGTTTCACTTCTTTTGTAAGTTCTATTCAAGGCTTTCCTAAGCCACTTTCAAAAGAGGAAGAAGGTGTTTGGATTGAGAAACTTGAATCTGGAGATAAAGAAGCCAGAGATGTTTTAATCAATCATAATTTAAGACTTGTTGCACACATCGTGAAAAAATATAATAATTCTCTTGAGGCTGATGACCTTATTTCTGTTGGAACTATCGGTTTAATAAAGGCAGTAGATAGTTTTGATAGTCAAAAAGGTGTCCTTCTTTCTACCTATGCTTCCCGATGTATTGAGAATGAAATCTTGATGCTTATTCGTTCAAATAAAAAGCATAAGGATACAATTTCTTTAAATACCATGCTTGCACCTAAAAATGACAGTGATGATTTAGAACTGGCAAACCTAATACCATCTGAAAATGAAGATGATGTTTTTGAACAGGTTGAAGTAGGTTGCCTTATGATGGACATAATGAAAATTATGGAGAAAAACTTGAGTGAAATGGAACAGGAGATTTTGAAATATCGCTATGGACTTTGTGGTTATACAATAAAAACCCAAAAGGAAGTTGCTGATATTTTTGGTATTTCAAGGTCATATATATCACGAATTGAAAATAAAATCATAAAAATATTGCAAAAAAATATTGAAAAAGAAAATTTTGAAGAAAAAGACATTAAAATCATAAAAAAATTAAAATTAAATTGATTTTATTTGATAAAATAATATAAAATATCAGAATTATAAATTTTTAATTATAAAATAATAATAAAAAAATATAAAATAATTAAAAAAATATCTAAAAAATAATTGAATATCAAAAAAAAATAATATATAATGAAATTGTCAGACTCAATTTTTCTTTTTTTTGTTGATTTTGGCGTTCATTTTTATAAAAAGAGGTTAAATATGGACAAACAAGAGTTTTATAAATTTGTTGATAAATTAATATTGCCTCTGTTTACAGGTTCTTTTATTGAAGGTGAAGCGGAATCTTCTGTTCGTGACAACGAGGTTGCTTATGGAAAACGAAATACGCTTTTAATAAAACCTACAAAGGCAGATGAATATAGACTTATTTTGAAAAGAGGACAGCCTTTTCAAATTTTTGAGGTGAATCTTCTCAAATCAATTATATCTGAAATTAATAAAATTGCACTTATTCCACTTGAAGATGATAGTTATATTTCTGTCCTTCAAGAAAATGCTATTGAAAAATCTATTTGTCAATCTATTTGTGAGCAAGAAACAGCGAATTGTATGTTTGCTATAATAAATGAAATTCAAAAATGGTCTGCCAGGACTTATGAAGGCAGAAAGATTGCTATGGGAATTATTTTAAATTTGGGGCAAGATGTCAGCGGACAAGAGGATGCTTTGAATTTTTCTAATATCATGAGCAATGATTTTTTTGCACTTTTAAGTGATGGTATTTCTTCTTATATAGAATTTGATAAAAAGGGGAATTTAATAGGATATGTTCAAATGGACAAAGTAAAAAAACTGCCTACTATCTGTCCTTTTGAATATGAAAATGTAGCAAGATATTGCAATGAGCGAAGAATAGGAATTGTTCTTACTGTGAATGGTGATATACTAATCTTTAAAAATAGAAATCTTCTATTTGCAAACAGACTGGGACGCTGGAATATTTATTCTCACGAAGAGGTAATTCAACTTTTGTCATATAGAGGTAATTATTCAATTAAAGATATCCGTCGTTCTATTTATTATACCGCTCTTGATACTTCTTACTCTTATAATGGTGGTTGTATAGTATATTTAAATAAAGATGAAATTGAAAATGCATTGACTCATATTAATGCTCATGACATAATTGATGAACATTATTTTGAACTAAAAAAAGCACAGGTTTTAGAGGTTGCTGGCAGACTTTATAATCTTCAAACACTTTCGTCAGTGGAAGCAACTTACAATGTGCCTTATCTTACATTTTTGCAAGAGCAACGATGTGTTAAAGCACAGTCTTTAAGAAAAATAATCAATGGTAAGCCTTTCCATGAACTTTCAAGAAAACTTAGACTTGAACTTGTCAGCATGGATGGTGCGGTTGTTATTGACAGCGAGGGACGAATAATTGCTGTTGGGGCAATCTTGAAAATTGAGGCAGGAAGTGAAGGTGGTGGCAGACTCGCTGCTGCAACAACACTATCAAAATATGGCACAGCAATCAAGATATCTCAAGACGGAATAATAAAGGCTTTCTTTTCAGATAGAAAATTAAACAAAGTAAAAGCACTTTTTACTGTTGGATGATGCTTGACAATATTTTTTAAATATGATATAATTTTTTTAGTTATGCAGACAATCGCATCATTTTTGATGAGGAAAGTCCGAGCATCAAGAGAACTGGGTGCTGGCTAACGGCCAGCGGAGGCGACTCTAGGGATAGTGCAACAGAAATAAACCGCCATTTATGGTAAGGATGGAAAGGTGGTGTAAGAGACCACCGCTTGACTGGAGATAGTCAAGGCTCTGTAAACCCCACCTGATGCAAGGTCAAAAGGGCATTTGTGCTTGTTCTCTCACGCCCCGAACGAACCGCTTGAACCTGTCAGCAATGGCAGGGCTAGATAGATGATTGTCTAAAACAGAACTCGGCTTACAGCATGACTTACCGACCTAAAAGGTCGGTATTTTTTTTTGATAGATAGAGAAATAACAGAAATGAAATGAGTATTTCTTTAGGAACGGTAGGAACAATACGAACAAAGTGAGTGTTTTCTTTAGAAACGCAAGAATAACACGAGCAAAGCGAGTGTTTTCTT
>CAOJSF010000011.1 GCA_948442695.1 uncultured Clostridia bacterium
CCAACGACCTTCGGGTTATGAGCCCGACGAGCTTCCGAGCTGCTCTATCCCGCGATAAAGCATATTTACATTATACGCATCTTCGCAGGAAAAGTCAACACTTTTTTTGGAATTTATTGTTTTTTTTAAAAGAAAAATATTGTCATAGTCATAAATAGAAGTGAAAGCAGGTATAATGCGCTCACTAAATACCCACAAAACTTGTATTTTGAACAAAAACTTTCAAGGATATGTTTTGTTGTCATAAGCACAGCACCAAACAGCATAAACAGACTGCTTATAAAATGTGATGAGACAATCACTGCGGTCAATGAGAAGCCGAGCAACAGTCCCAAAGACAGGCTTATTAAAATTTCCATTAAAATAGGATATAGTGCCCAGTTTCTTTTAAAGCCACAAACTATAAGCCCCAGCCCTAAGCCAGTCAAAATACCGCCTACAAGGGCTAAAACATCAAATTCCGATAAAGTAATCGAACTTACCGCAAAAAGCATGATAGAAGCGAAATTTAACAGGCTGAATGTGATAAGCCTTGCATTTTCGTCAACATTGTTTGAAGCAAACAGCGATTCTGACAAAATAAGCAATCCGAGAGCAATCAAAACAAACATAGGTAGAGCATTATTAAGTTCTTTCACATTTGCACTGACAATGGCAAGAATCAGAAAAGAAAATATAGTCAGTCCTCTAAGAAGAATGCCCTGCCACCCAACTTTTTTATGAAAGATTGTAAATATAGCGCCCATACCAACGCATAAAATACTTAAAATAATAAAAGGAACATTTATCATAACTATATTGTAACCGAATTTTTAAAATAAACAAAACAAATTTTAATATTTTTTCATATTTTATTCAAAATAAAGATATGAAGAAATTTAAAAACATCTTAAAAGACCTCTCTCTTTTCCTGTCTGCCTTTGTGCCGATGTTTATTTTGATATTCATTAAACTTGTCATTGATATGCTCAACAACAATCTTTCTTTCAATGTGCTAAACTCTCTAAATTTCGCCACCTTAATCATGCTCATAGCCTGTGGTATAGGTGGACTTATTTGGAATATTAAGTCAACCGGCAAGGCGGTTGAAATAGAAATCATATCAAGAGAGAATATCACAGACAAACACTTTTTAGGTTATTTTTCACTTTTTGTGCTGTTTGCCCTCCAACTTGACCTTTCGCTTGTAAGTGGATATTGCATATTTGTCTTTATTATGATCTTTATCGGAATAGTCTACATCAAAAATTCGCTTTTTTATATCAATCCCCTTCTCAACATTTTGGGCTATAATTTCTTTGATGTCAAATACAAGGTCATATCTGACGGACGAGAAAAAGAGGCAAAGATATTTCACAAGGGAAATTTGGATGTGCAAACAAAATATTTTGTAAATATCAAAAATGACAACTTCACCTTTATTGACACAAAAAAATCATAGCAAATTTGGCTATGATTTTTTTGATATTAAACAATGATGAAAATATATTAATCTTATTTTGCAATCATGTCAATTTAAAAACGAATTATATATAAATACATTTTTTTAAGTTTATAGTTTTTTATGTGTCTTAAAATGGAATTATTTTGAATTCTCTTTTGACTTTTTCTTGATTTTCAACTTATTGCCTATTTTCCCCATAAGTTTATCATTAAACACAATAAATTTATCCCAAACAAACTCAAGTACAAAATTTATCACCATCATAAGCATTTCAACAAGCGTTCCATTCCAGCCGATGTCTTTAAGTGCATTTCCACCAAAAATGGAAGCAGGAGTAAAACCGACATAGAACAAAAAGGCAAAAGTCATTGCAAGAGGCACATTGCTTGCAGATTTGAATGTAAATTTTCTATTAAATGTAAAATTCCACACAACAGAAAGTGTCAAACTTATAAGGTGACAAGCCCACCACTCTTTCCAGCCGATAAGTTCATACATAAGAGTAAACGAACCCAGTTGAATTGCACCTGCAGAAAGTGAAAAACATAAAAATTTCAAAAATTCTATAAATTCAGCCTTACGAGAAGGTTTTTCATTTTTATTATTTGAATTTTCGTTGTTTATTTCCTTTTCATTGTTTAGACTCTCAGTCTCACTATTAATTTGAGAATTGTTGTTTTCGATTGCGTTTTCACTCTCTTTTGAGATTTCACTATCATTGACAACATCATTTTTCTCTTCTACAGATGATATAATCTGCTCAGAATTGTTTTCAAGTTCTTCTTTTTTCTTCATTTTCTTCTCTTCTTTTTTCATGAGATAGATAATAGCACATTTTTTTTATCAATGCAACAATTTTTTTGCAATTTTGACAAATTTGTAGACACAATTTTCAAAAAAGGCTTGCCTTTATAAAGTATATTATATATAATATATTATATATATATTTAATATATAATATTATATGCAATATATTAGGAGAGTTTATGGAAAACATTGAAAACAACATTGAAAACCTTGAAAACGAACAAGAACAAGAAATCGGTCATTCTGTCAAGTATGACGCAAGCGACATTCAGGTTCTTGAAGGACTTGAACCTGTCCGTAAAAGACCTGGTATGTATATCGGTTCAACTGACGAACACGGACTTCATCACCTTGTGACAGAAGTCGTGGACAACTCTATTGACGAGGCTCTTGCCGGATACTGCACACAAATTGAAGTAGTCATCAATGCTGATGGCTCTTGCTCAGTCTCTGACAATGGTCGTGGCATTCCTACCGGCATTATTGCAAAGGAAGGCAAAAGCGCTGTTGAAGTAGTTTTGACAAAACTTCACGCCGGCGGTAAGTTTGGTGGCGAGGGTTATAAAATTTCAGGCGGTCTTCACGGTGTTGGTGTATCCTGTGTTAATGCACTTTCAAAACACATGGTGGCCGATGTCTATCAAAATGGAAAACATCACAAAATTGAGTTTAGCCGTGGCCATGTTTTAAGTCCACTTGAAATCGTAGGCTCAACTGACAAGCGAGGCACAACTATCACCTTCCTGCCAGACGATGAAATTTTTGAAACCGTGGTGTTCAACTTTGAAACTATGAAAAATCGTTTCAGAGAAATTGCATTTTTAAATAAGGGTCTTGTAATTTCGCTTGAAGACAAGCGTGAAGGACAAGAACGCAAAGAAATCTTTGAATTTAAAGGCGGTATTATTGAATTTGTTGACTTCCTCAACAAAAATCGCGAGACCATTCTTTCCTCACCAGTATATTTCAACAAATTCAATCGTGGTGAAAGTGGCGAAATCGACAATGAAGTCGAAGTTTGCTTTCAGTTTAATGAGGGATATAGCGAAGTCATAAACGCCTACGCAAACAATATCAACACCGAGGAAGGCGGGACTCACCTTGACGGTTTCAAGGCAGGTCTTACAAAAGTATTAAACGAATATGCCCTTGCAAACAAAATCATAAAAGAAAATGAAAAACTTACTGGCGATGATTGTCGTGAAGGTATCACTGCAGTAATCAGCGTCAAACTAAAAGAACCTCAATTTGAAGGACAGACAAAAACCAAACTAGGCAACAGCGAAATGAGAAACATCGTTTACAAGGCGATGACAAGCGAGTTTGGAGATTATCTTGAAAGACACCCTGTTGAGGCTAAAAACCTTATTTTAAAAAGCGTAATGGCACAGCGTGCAAGAGAGGCTGCAAGAAACGCAAGAGAACTTACCAGAAGAAAGAGCGTGCTTGAAAACACCACCCTGCCTGGCAAACTTGCCGACTGCAGTGAGCGTGATAGAAAATTCTGCGAAATTTACATCGTAGAGGGCGATTCTGCGGGAGGAACTGCTAAGACTGGAAGAGATAGACGATTCCAGGCAATCCTCCCTCTTAGAGGCAAAATTTTGAATGTAGAAAAAGCAAGACTTAATCGTGTGCTTGAAAACGCCGAAATCAAATCTATGATCACCGCATTTGGATGTGGAATCGGCGAAGAGTTCAATGAAGACAAACTTCGTTATGACAAAATTATTTGTATGACCGATGCCGATGTTGATGGTGCACATATTAGAATCCTTCTTCTCACATTCTTCTTCCGCTTTATGAGACCTCTCATTGAACATGGTCATGTTTACGCTGCAAAACCACCTCTCTATAAGGTGACAAAAAATAAAAATGACTATTACTTCTATTCTGATGAAGAACTTGAAGCATGGTATGCCCAAAATGGAAGAATCGGATGTGCTCAACAGCGATATAAAGGTCTCGGCGAAATGAATGCCGAACAACTTTGGGAGACAACTCTTGACCCAGAACATAGAATACTCATTCAACTTACAATGGAAGACGCAATCGAGGCTGAAAAATATTTCAATGACCTCATGGGTGAAGACAGCGAACTTAGAAGACAATTTATCGAAGAAAACGCAAAACTTGTCACAGACCTTGATGTTTAATTTATTTTGATAAATAAAAATAATAATCGAAAGAACATATCATAAAAAAATTTAAAATTTCACAAATATTCGATATAGCACTTTTAAAACAAAATAAGCAAATAATTTAATAAAATCAATGAAAATATATGATAATTTATTAAAAAATCATTAAAAATCAAAGAAATATCACAAATTTATATAAATTTTGCAAGATTAAACAATTTCGGAGCAAGCAAATGAAAACATCTTATTATTCAAGATTTAATAAAATTGACGCATCTCAATTTGTCCCAGTTGCCATTTCAGGTGACGAAGGAAGGATTGTGGGATTTACTGGAAAATCAATGCGCAATCTTTCCCCTACCCATTTTTTAAAAAATGGAAGGAAAAAGAGGACTCAATCAATTTAGACTATAAAAATGGAATTATGCAGAAACTTTATATTTAAAACTTAAAAGCGAAAATCAAATGTCTTATATAGAAAAGTTTTATGACATTGTGCTAAGCAAACTTGACCCACAAACAATTTTTGATGAACTGGGCGAAAATTCCGTTCTATTATGCTTTGAAAAGCCAAATGAATTCTGTCATAGATTTTTAGTTGCAGGTTGGCTTGAAATGAACTTAGGAATTGAAATTGATAAATTTGGCTTTGAAAACGATGAAAAAGTCAAAAAAAATAAAGAAAATCTTAAATTACAATTGAAAGTTGTCATTGAAAGCAGACTTGAAAGGAGCGAACTATGTTAGACAAAGAAAAGTTTAATCAAACTTTTGACAAGTTCACCCTAGCATGGGGAAAGGCAAGCGAAATGCGAATGTGCATTGAAGAAATGAGTGAACTTACAAAAGAACTTTGCAAGTTTATGAGATATTCCCTAAATGAATCCTCCCCAGAAAATGATGAAAAACTTGAAAAAATCAAGAAAAATATCATTGAAGAAACGGCCGATGTGCTAATCTGTGCAAGCCAAATAAAAAGATTGTTTGGCGATGAAGAAGTTGAAGCGATAATGAACTTCAAAATTGAAAGAGGCGGTAAAATTGTTTCTGAATATATCGAAAAACATCAAATAGATGATAAAAAATCTTAAAAAACAAAGAAAATTTTAAATTATTGTTTAAATATAATTAAAAATGATGAAAGGAGATAAAATGAAATTTCAGGATAAATTTAACATTTTCGTAGAAAAATATAAAAAATTTTGGGGTGAAAATTCTATTCATACAATCAGTTTGTCAAACGAAACTTTTGAAGAATTGAATGAATTAATAGACTGCAGTCCATACGACAATAGTGATTCAGAACTCAAAAAATTATTAATTGAAAAGTTGGCCGAAATCAGCCTTACCATATTGACTTACAAAAATATCTTTGGTGATAAAGAAATTGAAAAAGAAATGGAAAAATTGATGAAAAATGAACTTGAATTAATTGATAGTCTTAATGAAAACAAAAATTCCAACGAGGAGCAAGAAAATGAGCAAATTTGAAAATAAAAAACCACTTGACGAGATTTTTAAAAATACCAAAATAGAAAAGGTCGACACAGTGGACAACCTTAAAAAGTCTTTCATTTCTTATGCTATGGCAGTAAATGTATCCCGTGCCATACCTGATGTGCGTGATGGACTTAAACCAGTTCATAGAAGAATACTTTTTGCTATGGGCGAAATGAACAACTTTTTTGACAAGCCAACCAAAAAATGTGCCAGAATTGTCGGTGACGTTATGGGTAAATATCACCCACACGGCGACAGTTCAATCTATGATGCACTGGTTAGACTTGCTCAAGATTTCTCAATCCGCTACCCTCTTGTAGACGGACAGGGAAACTTTGGTTCTGTCGATGGTGACCCTCCTGCGGCAATGCGTTACACTGAGGCTCGTCTTGCAAAAATTGCAGGACTTATGCTTGATGATATCGACAAAGAAACTGTCGATTTTATGCCAAACTTTGACAATCAAAATCTTGAACCAAAGGTATTGCCATCAAAAATTCCAAACCTTCTTATAAATGGTTCTGACGGTATCGCCGTCGGAATGGCAACAAATATTCCACCTCACAACCTAACCGAGGTTTTAAGCGGACTTCAAGCACTTATTGACAATCCAGACATCGACATAGATGAACTTATCAAAATCATTCCTGCCCCAGACTTCCCAACAGGAGGTATTATCATGGGCAGAACCGCTGTTAAGCACGCATACAAAACAGGTCGTGGCGGAATTATCGTGCGTGGTCGTGCCGAAATTGAAGAACATGAGAATGGCAAAGCAAGAATTATCATAACTGAACTTCCATATCAGGTAAACAAAGCACAACTTATCATTCAAATAGCCGAACTTGTCAAAAACAAAAGACTTGAAGGCATTTCAAACATAAATGAAGAATCAGACCGAAATGGTATGAGAATCGTCATTGATATAAAGAGAGATTTCAATGCTCAAGTGGTTTTAAATTCACTTTATAAACTCACCCAACTTCAAAAGGGCTCTGGAATCATCTTCCTTGCACTTGCTGATGGACAACCAAAGATTTTAAATCTTAAAGAAATGCTGACATATTATTTAGAGCATCAAAAAGAAGTTCTTGTCAGAAAGACTCAGTTTGACCTCAAAAAGGCTAAAGAGAGAGAACATATTGTAAAAGGTCTTGTTATTGCACTTGCAAACATTGATGAAGTAATAAGAATCATCAAATCTGCTGACGACAAGGCTGATGCCTGCCTCAAACTTACTCAAAACTTTGAACTTGATGAAATTCAGGCAAACGCAATACTTGAAATGAAACTCAGCAAACTCACATCTTTGGAAGTTGAAAAATTGAGAGATGAACTCCGTGCTTTGGAAGAACTTATCTTAGACCTTGAAGACATACTTGCAACTCCTGCAAGAGTGCTTCAAATCTTAAGAGACAACTTTGAAGAAATTAAAAACAACTTTGGTGACAAGCGTAAGACAGAAATCAGTCTTGACGCTGGTGGAATTGATATTGCCGACCTTATCGAAAAGGAAGATGTCATCATTTCTATGACACATCAAGGCTATATCAAGCGCATGTCAACAAGCGAATATAAAGCACAAAATCGTGGTGGCGTGGGCATAACCGCACACAAGACAAAGGAAGAAGACTATGTTGAAAATATGTTTGTCACATCCACTCATGATGACCTGCTCTTCTTCACAAACAAAGGAAGAGTTTATTGCATAAAGGCATATGAAGTGCCAGAAGCACAAAGGACTGCAAAAGGCAGAGCAATCATCAACCTTTTAATGCTTTCAACTGATGAAAAAGTGACAACAGTCATTCCTCGAAAGGACGGAGCAGAAGGAAATCTTATTATGGCAACAAAAAATGGTCTTATCAAAAAGACCAACCTCACCGAATTTGCATCAATTAGAAAGGTGGGCAAAATTGCTATTCACCTTCTTGAAAATGATCAACTCATCGGAGTTGAAGTATCATCTGGCGAAGATGACATACTTATCGCTTCTCACAGCGGAAAGGCAATAAGATTCAGTGAAAAAGATGTCAGAAATATGGGTCGTGATAGTCAAGGCGTGCGAAGCATGAAGATTTCAAAAGATGATTATATCGTCGATCTTGCAGTAATCAAGCCTGACTCTCAAATAATCACAATTTCTTCTAAAGGCTATGGCAAACGCTCAAGCGTAAATGACTATAGAGTTCAAAGTCGTGGTGGTATGGGTGTCAAAGCGGGAGTATTCAATGAAAAAACCGGTCATTTGGTTGCCCTCAAACAAACATATGATGACAACGATATTCTTCTCATTGCCGACAATGGCGTGATTATCAGAACTCCTCTCACCGGCATCAGCCAACTTTCAAGAGTGAGTCAAGGCGTAAAAATAATGCGTCTTAAAGACGACAACCTTATTGTAAGTGTTGCCCTCGCAAAAAAAGAGGAAGCATCAGAAAATGGTGAAGAAAACTTACCAGAATCAAATGAATCAAATAATATAAATGATTCAAACAATGAAACAATGGAATACTCAAGCATTTCCGAGGAAAACATCTCTGAAAATGAGACAAATTCTGAGGAAGAATAAAATAAAAAATAGTCTTATTTACAACAAAAACAGAACAAACACTTTTGATGAAAACATCTGTTAAATTCAGACAAATTTCGAAGAAGAAAAATTAATATAGAATCATGAATAAACACAAAATAATCAACTTAAATTGAGTGATTTTACAAAAGAAAAAATCGCTATAATAAAATTATTTTATGTTGCGATTATTGTTTTTCAAGAAAAATCAATAAAAATCAAACTAATTGAGCAAATAAATTGACAAAAGTGCAAAATTTTTGCTATTCTTGATAAACAAAAAAGAGGGAGAAAGTAAAAAACTTCTCTTTGATTGACCTATCGAGAAGACTTTGATTCAAAAGTCTTCGACTGTGGTTTTTAGGAGGTCTATTTTGGAGATAAATGAAGAGAGAGAATATCTCATACAAACCATAAAGGTTTTAGATAAAAAATTAAATTTATGCAAAGAAAAACTTAAAAAAAACAAAGAGCGTTTTAAAGAAGGCATAAAGAATTTGGGTGAAGATTACAGCGAAATTTCTCGTGGTGGTGATTTATCAAATTCTTTCACCTCGCTCGGGCTTATGCAGGCGGAAGAACAACTTAATGAGCATGAAGAAAAAAGATTGAATCTTCAAAAAGACAATCCATACTTTGCTAGAATTGATTTTAAACCAAAAAACAAAAAAAATGTTCAAAAAATTTATATAGGAATAGGAAATGTGCTTGATGACAAGAAAATCTATGTCGCAGACTGGCGTGCACCTATTTCTAGTATGTATTATGACTATAGTCTAGGAGAAGCATCATTCTCAATAGACAATCAAATATATTGTGGAAATATCGAACTTAAAAGACAATATAAAATTGAAGAAGGAAACCTTATTTCTTTCTTTGACACAGACCTTACAATCAATGATGACATTTTGCAAGAAATTCTTTCAAAAAATGTTTCTATCAAAATGAAACAGATTGTTTCTTCAATTCAAAAAGAACAAAATGCAATCGTGCGTTGTGACACAAATGAAAATATGTTAGTTCAAGGCATTGCCGGCTCTGGCAAGACTTCAATCGCCCTGCACCGTGCAGCATATCTTTTATACAAACACCGCAAACAAATCAAAAGCAATGATATTACAATTCTTTCACCAAACAACATTTTCTCAAGTTATATCTCAGATGTTTTACCTCAACTGGGCGAAGATAATCTTGTTGAAACAACATTTGCTTCCCTTGCCCGTGCAGAACTTAAAAAGGCCATTCAGACAAGAGAAGAAATGCTTGATGAAATTGCCACATCACCAACTCAAGAACTTTTAAATGAGGTTTCATACAAATCGTCATATGAATATCTTGATGACCTGCTTCGTTTCTTAAAAGGTCCATTCTTAGAGACATATTCACCCCAGACTCTCAGTTTTGTCGTGAGCGAAAATATGGATGGCGATAAAGAAACCATTGATTTCACATCCGAGCAGACAAAAGAACTTTTCTTTAAGACTTTTAAAGGCTATGACTTTTATGAAAGAATAAACAAAATTGCATGGCAATATGCAATGTATTTCACTGAAAGAAGACATTATTCAAAAGAGCAAAACAGAGGACTTAGAGACAGATTTAAAACAATCCTCTATCAATTCCTCCCAGTGCGAGATATAGATAAAATATTTGAAATCTTTATGGCAAGAGAGGGATATAAAACTCCAAAAGGCAAAAAAATCAATTATATGGACAAAGGAACATGGCTTGCAATCAAACATTTCGTTTACGGAATGGATCATGATTTCTCTGCCAAATACCTTATTATTGACGAAATGCAGGACTTCACACCTGTTGACTTCTATATGTTTAAAAAGATTTGGTCATGCCCAAAAATCATGGTTGGCGATGTAAATCAATGCATCGAAAAGAATGTGACCGATGAATATCTGACGATAACCGCAGATTTTCTGGGTTGCAAACTTACAAAACTCAACAAAACCTATCGTTCAACAAAGGAAATTGCTCAGTTTGCAAATCATCTTGTTGGGCTTGATAACATTGAATTTGTCAACAGAAGCGGAAGCAATCCTGCAGTCTATAAAACAAACTCACCTGCTCAGGCAATCAAAAACATAATTGAAAATGAATGTGAAAATTTAGAGCATATTGCAATCGTTTGCAAATGTCAAAAGGAAGCAAACGCTCTTTACAAAGATCTTAAAAACATCATTGATTGCAAACTTCTCATAAATCCAGAAGATTATGACTCAAAGGTGCTTATCACATCTTGTGCAACTGCAAAAGGAATTGAATTTGATGCAGTAATCATTCCAAACTGCGAAAAATCAAGTTATAAAAATACTGTTGATAAAAATATTATCTATGTTTCAAGCACAAGAGCATTACACAAACTTTTCTTCACCTACTCAGATGAAAAATCTAAATTTATATCTGAATTAGAGGAAATTGTATTATAACTAAAAATAATTTAGCATTAAAAAGATAAAAAAATACTTTAATTGTTTGAAAATATTAAAACTAAAAAATTTTGAAAAACAATCATTTAACACAACCAAAATCTCTTTGTAAATTATAAAAAAAGATGATTTTATTCTCAAAATTTTTACAAAATTAAATCATCCAAATAGGTTGAAATGAATTTGAATTTTGTAAAGAATTTTAAATCAATTTTACCTTTGCGAATTTTTATACATTTTATTGATAATTTTACGCAATCTTGCAAATTATGAATCTATAAATTTAAAAATTTTATTCAAAATTTAACAAATTTTTAAGATTTATTTCACAAAAAGTTAATACAAAATCGCAAAAAATAGGAAAATATGGTAACTTTTCGTGTGGATATGTGGATAACTATGGTGGTTATCCACAAAAATAGGTAAAAATGCATAAAAATTAACGCGAATGTATAAATATTTATTTGTGGATATGTGGATAACTTTTTGGGGACAACTTTTATACATTCACAAAATTTTTACAATACTTTCGCCTATCAGCAAAGCAATATATTCTGGCTAATCACACTAATATTTTAATCTTTATAAGGAGAATTTATGAACGCAAAAAATCTCATTACACCTCGAAAATTGTCAGGTTTTATGGAACTTGAACCAGCAAAACAGATCATCTTTGACGACATGATTGACAAAATCAAGGGAGTATATAAAAAATATGCATTTATGCCTCTTGATACCCCTGTTTTGGAACTGAGTGAAATTCTCTTAGCAAAATCTGGCGGAGACATAGACAAAGAACTTTACGCTTTCACCAAAGGAGACACCGCCATTTGTATGCGTTATGACTTGACCGTTCCTCTTGCAAGATTTGTGGCTATGAACCACCCTACTCTGACCTTTCCATTTAAGCGTTATCAAATCGGCAAGGTATATCGTGGAGAAAGGGCTCAAAAGGGACGATTCAGAGAGTTTGTTCAATGTGATGCTGATATTGTGGGCAATGATAAACTGCCAGTTATAGCAGATGCTGAATGTATTAATATGGCTTGCGATGTTTTTAAGGCACTCAACCTTAACACCATCATGCATATTTCAAATAGAAATATTTTGTTTGGATTTGCAGAAGGACTGGGACTTAAAGAACAGACTTTTGACATTCTCATTATACTTGATAAAATAGCAAAGATAGGCAAAAACAACGCTTGCCTTGAACTTGAAAAATTAGGTGTAAACAAAGACAACGCAGAAAAACTTATTACCCTCACCCTTAAACAAGGAAATTTTGAAAAGGTGCTGGGCGAAATAGAAAGTTTATCTGAAAATGAGACCTTTAAAAAGGGAATTTCAGAACTAAAAGAACTCTACTTATATCTTTCAAGTTATGGCTTAAGCAAAGAAGATTACACACTTGACATCGGAATAATAAGAGGACACAATTATTATACTGGCACTGTTTTTGAGGCTTATATGCCCCAGCATCCAGAATTTGGTTCTGTTTGTGGCGGTGGCAGATATGATAATCTTGCAGGATATTACACTGACAAACATATGCCTGGAGTTGGAATCAGTATCGGTCTTACAAGACTATTCGACCTTCTCGACAAAAACAATATGCTTTGCGAAGTTAAGCCAACAAACATTGCCCTTCAAATCATTCCTATGGGAGATACACTGCCTGAATGCATCAGACTTCAATCATATTTTAAGAATGAAATCATATGCGATATCAGTTATGACGAGCGTTCTTTCAAAGGCAAAATGAAAGAGGCAAACAAACGCCAAATTCCTTATGTTTTGATAGTCGGCGAAAATGAAGTTAATAGCGGACTTTATTCACTTAAAAATATGATGACAGGCGAACAATTCAATCTTACAAAGGAAGAATGTTTAAAAACAATAAAAAATATTTAATTAAAATTTACAAATTAAAAGGACACTAATAAAGTTTGGTGTCTTTTTTTATAAAAAATTTTCAATGTTTTGACTAAGTATATTTTACTTTCAATTAGCATATGCGATTCAGATTTACTAAAATTAAGTTTTATAAATTGAATTTGATATTTAAAAATTTTGCAAACACACATGATTGCTTGAAAAAGTTGATTAAAATGGATATAATATAGACATGAATAATAACATAAAAGAAAAATTAAAAACCTTGACCACAAAGCCTGGCGTTTATATCATGCGAGACAGTGATGGAATGGTCATATATGTAGGAAAAGCCAAAAATCTTAAGAATAGAGTAAGTCAATATTTTCGCAATTCACCAAAACCCAGCAAGGTTCAAGCAATGGTTGACAACGTTGAAGACTTTGATTATTTTATCACAATGTCCGAGATGGACGCACTGGCACTTGAGAGCAATCTTATAAAAAAATATCAACCTTTTTATAACATTCTTCTCAAAGATGGCAAGCAATTCCCATACATCAAAATCAACTTAAAAGATCCGTTTCCTAAATTTGAAATAGTCAGAAAGGTCAAAAAAGATGGGGCAAAATATTTTGGTCCTTATTTTGCTGGACTTGACGCAAGAGAGATATTAAAGACAATAAACACTGCTTTTAAAATCAGAACCTGCTCAAACAAAATTACAGAGTCCTCCATTGCAAAGAGAGAATGTTTAAACTTCTCGCTAAATTTATGTTCAGCACCCTGCACCAAACAAATTTCCAGAATGGAATATTTGAAAGAAATAGACAGAGCAATCAACTTTCTCAGTGGCAATGACAACGAAATTGAAGAAATTTTGACGCAAAAAATGTTAAACGCCTCAAATAGTGAAAATTTTGAAAGTGCAATACTTTTGAGAGAACGCCTCAAAATGGTCAAAAAACTTAAAGACAGAATCGTCGCAAATCTACCTAAAGATGTATCAAAGGATGTGTTTGCCTATGTGACAGATGGTCTGAGCGGTGTGATAACTTACATGGTCGTGCGAGGCGGAAAGATTTTGGGTATAATCTCCTACCCTTGCATTGATGCAGAACTTGAGGAAGGACAAACTCTTTTCAATTTTATCTCTCAATATTACCACAATATGATTATCCCAAACGAAATTATTCTTTCTCATGAAATCTCATCACCTGACACCCTTTGTCAGTATTTGGGCAAGAAAATCAACTTCATATCAAATCCACATGGCATCAACAAATCACTTCTTGACATGGCAAAGGAAAACGCAAAAGAATATCTTGAAAAACATCTTGAAAAGGATAAAATCAAATACAACAATACAATAGGTGCAGTTAAATCACTCAAAGAAAAATTGAATTTGAAAGAACTTCCGCTTAGAATGGAATGTTATGATATTTCAAACATCAGCGGAACCAACAAGGTCTGCTCTATGGTGGTATTTAAAAACGGAGAACCGAGCAAAAAAGACTATCGCAAATTTAAAATCAAAACAGTAAAAGGTGCCAACGATTTCGCATCACTTGAAGAGGCTTTAAGGAGAAGATTAAAGCGTTATGTTGACAAAAATGGAGAGAGTTTTAAAGAGAAACCAAACCTAATTATCATAGACGGCGGAAAGGGGCAACTTTCATCCTGCTTTGAAATTCTTTCATCTTATCATCTTGAAAGTGAAATTCAAATGGTCAGTCTTGCCAAACGAATTGAAGAGGTATTTCATCCAAATTCCTCTCTACCTACACTACTTAAACCGGGGTCAGCCGAACTTAAACTTCTTCAACGAATTCGAGATGAAGCCCACCGCTTTGCAATAACCTATCACAGAAATCTACGCACCAAAAAGATGTCAAAGTCTGTTTTGGATGAAATTCCTGGCGTGGGCCCTAAAAAGAGAGATGCTCTGCTAAAAGCCTTTGGAAGAAGTGAAGACATTGCCAAACTTGACATTGAAATGCTTGAAACTCTGCCAGTAATAAGCCATTCTTTAGCAGTGACAATCCATGAATATTTCCGCACTCACCCTATAGATACTTCAGTGGAAGAATAAATTCAAATATTTTAAACTGACATATTATTAGATGACATCAAATAAAAAATTAAAATAAATATTGTTTAGTCAAACAAACAACTCATCACATATTAAATCAAAATACACTTCAACGTCCTGCGTTAAATTGCGACATATTTAATATATTTAATTATTTTTAACGTGATTAAATCAATTTTTTTACTAATAATGCCAACATTCTGTCAAAAAATTCAAAAAAAATTTGGTAAAATTCTCTTTTATTGATATACTTATCTTTAGGAGGATCAAATGGAAAAAATTAAAATGGTTCAATATGGTTGTGGAAAAATGAGTAAATTCACAATCGGCTACGCTCTCGAAAAAGGCGTAGAACTTGTCGGTGCTTTTGATATTGACAAAAGCAAGTTCGGCAAAGATGTTTCTATTGTGCTTGAAAGCGAAAAGGAAGTTGGCGTAAAAATTCAAGATGCCAAAAATCTTGAAAGTTTCCTTGAAGAAAATGAGGTTGATGTCGCAATTGTGACCACAACAAGTCTCTTCAGCGAAAACTACCCTATCTATGAATCTTTTGCTAAATATGGTGTAAATGTTATTTCAACCTGTGAAGAAGCATTCTACGCTCAAAATTCAAACCCTACTCTTGCAAAAAAACTTGACGCTCTCGCAAAAGAAAACGGATGTACTATTTGCGGAAGTGGTTATCAAGATGTATTCTGGGGCAACCTTATAAGTGTGCTTGCTGGCGCAACTCACAAAATCAAAACTATCAGAGGCAAATCAAGTTATAATGTAGAAGATTATGGTATTTCACTTGCTCAAGTTCATGGAGCAGGACTTACTGTTGAGCAGTTTCAAAAAGAAATCGCTTCAGTTGATGAAATCTCTGATGCAGAACGTGCAAAACTCATTGAGGAAGGCAAGTTTGCTCCTAGTTATATGTGGAATGTAAACGGTTGGCTTTGCTCTAAACTGGGACTTCACGTAAAAAGACAAACTCAAAAGACAACTCCTCAAATTGCCACCGAAGATATCTATAGTTCTACCCTTGACATGACAATCAAGAAGGGCGATTGCACTGGAATGAGTGCCATTGTGACTACTGAAACAGAGGAAGGGACTACCATCATATCAGAATGTATCGGCAAAGTTTATCGTGCTGACGAATTTGATTGCAATGACTGGACAATCGAAGGCGAGCCAAAAACAAGAGTAGTCATTGAAAGACCTGCAACAGCAGAACTCACCTGCGCTTCAGTCATCAACAGAATTGTTGAAGTGCTTTGCGCAGAACCTGGATACACTACCACCGATCAAATGCCAGAAAATATATACAAATCTCACAACCTTGATGAATATCTTGAATATGTTGATATTTTTGAAGAGGCTTGCAAGTGTGGCGAGCATGAACATCACTGCCATTGCAATGATTGTGATGACGAGTGCAACTGCGGTGACGATTGTGACTGTGGTGATGATTGTGACTGTGGTGATGATTGTCATTGTGGCGAAGAAGGTCATGAGTGCAAATGTGGAAAACACTCAAAATAAAAAACCATAATATCTTATAGCAAAAATAAAATCCATAGAAATGTCTATGGATTTTTTATTGTTTCTATAAAAAATATGTTATAATATAATGAAAATATTGTCTAATTTCTTTAATTATATTATATTTCATTAATTAAAAGTCTAAAAATTGATAAAATTTCACTAAAATTAAAAAAAATAAAAAAATATTTGATTTTTTTTGAAAAATGCTTGAGTCTATAGTTTACTATAATGATAGAGTAGACTTGAAAGGAGGAAAAATATGTATACAATCGGAAAATTCTCAAAACTTATGGGTATCAGCACTAAAACATTGATTTAGTATGACAATATCGGTTTATTAAAACCTGATTATGTAAACAAAGAAAATGGTTATAGATATTATACTGCAGATAGTATCAATAAACTTGCAAACATTCAGTATTATTAAGCACTGGGTTTTACTATAAACGATATTATGAATTTGTCAAAATCATCTATTAAAGAAAAAATTCAAAAGTTGCATGAAAAAATTCTTTTTATCACCAGCCATATTTTACTTCTTGAAAGAAATTTGGAGGTTAATATGAACGACAATCAATTATCTATTTTTGACATTGCAAAAAGCAAACAACATCAAGCAAGAATTCAAGGAAAATGGTGTTATAAAATTTCTACAAACGATTTTGTAGAAACAATAAAACTTTGCCCATCGCAACAAAAGACAAAACCAGACAATCTCCCCTCTTTGTTGTTTTTTGGAGAAGAGCAATCTGGGACAGACACAGAAAATATTTTATCATTTTATATAGACAAAATTTACATCAAAGGTATCCCTTACAACTTTTTATTGATGAACTTAGACGACAACTTGATTTTGTTTGACAGAGGAAAAACATTTGAATCAAATCCAACATCTCAAAATATAAATTTTCATGTCTATCAAAGAATGAACAGCACCTCTTATAAAAAGTCAGAACTTAATGAAATAATCGAAAAAGTCAAATATTGCAAAATATACCAGACACCCCTTCTATAACTTATGATAACCGCTTCAATGCAAACTGGAAACATTTTGCAATAATCAAAGAAAGTGATATTAAATCTTTCACAGGAAAATCTGAATATGAAAATTATAATATTCTTTTCCCTTTGTATGATGAACTCACCTTCAAAGGCAAAGATGTCTTTGTCATGACAGATAAAGAAGATCTCGTTTTAAAATCAAAAACATTAACAAGAGAGAACTCAAAAATGACACTGGAAGTTGAAAATGACGATTGTTATATTATAAATCACATTTTAAAAGAGAGACACAAAATAATCGAAAAAGAAATAAAGAAGGAAAAATATCTTTTCATCAATCTTAACAATGAAATTGACAATAAAGCAAATACTTAATATTATGTTTATAAAAAAGTTAAAGAAGAATAAATTTAAAAATTAAAAACACTTTATATCAGAATAAAATGCAAAGATAAAAACATCGAAAATGTTCAACAAAAGCAATTTGAAATATTTTATATGTTTTAGGAAAAGTCGCAGAACAATTTTAAAATAAATCATCCATCTCAATAAACAGCAGAATTATACCCTCAAAACTTAATCTATATCAAATTAAAATTTATAAAACATCTTTCTTTGTGTTATAATTATTTTATGGAAAAAATAATTTATCAACTAAACAAATTTTATCAACTAGCATTAGATAAGATTGAGCAAATCAAACTTTTACTCAACTCTAAAAACCTGCCTTGTTCAATGGAATTTTACAACAATCATGAAATAAAAATAAAAAACAAATTTATACAAGAAAAATATCCCATTCCTGTTATTAGCAGCAAAATCAATAATATTGCAGTTGATATTGCTGTTGATGTTGCAACAGATTGTGATTATCTGGGTTTTGTAGATTTAATATTAAGTAAGCAAGATATTTTAAAATTTGATTTAATCATATTTAATAATTTACAATTCAGTATTTTTAGTGATATAAATTATCAAGAGGATTTATATTTTGGAGACATTGAAAAAACAAAACAGAATATAGAAAACTCTCAAGAAAACTTATTTCATATAGAAATCAATTTAAAAAATTTTGAACAAGTATTATACATAATAAATCTTTTGGAGAAAATAAATGAAAAATATAGCAATTTTTAGGCAACCTTTCTTTGATATGATTTTATCTGGAAAAGACTATTGAAAGCCGTTAGTCAATGAAAAAAATGCACCTTTTGACAAAGTAAAATCGGAGATGAATTACTTTTAAAAGAAACATCTAAGGATGTGACAGCAACAGCAAAAGTCAAAGATGTGAAGTTTTACAATCTTACACCTATCATAGCGGAAGAAATCAAAAAAAATTATGGAAAAGAAATCGGTATTGTAAAATTTGCTAACTGGGATATCTATCGCAATAAAAAATATTACACTCTTATATGGCTGAAAGATATAAATCTTATAGAACCGACAAAAGTAAAACGCAGCAATGGTTCGGGCTGGATTGTTTTAGATAATTAATGTATATTGTTATATTATTGTCATTTTAATACTTGCAAAGTTTTTGCTACAATCATGAAAAAAATTATAAGGTTAAAAATAATAATCAACTCTTACTTTATATAAAATATCACAACTTCTCCACAATTATAACTTACTATTTTTACTTGACAAATTTCGACTTTAATGATATCATTCTTCTAAGATGATTATTAAAATTCATCTTACATGGAAGACAATGTATTGATTAGGAGCAATTCGTTGTCTTTTTTTATAAAAATCTTACAGTTTTGTAAAATAATTTACAAAATCACTTGACATATGATTTTGTTTATCTTATAATATTAAAGACTGGCCAGAATGGTCAGTTCTCCTAAGTATAGACTTTGCTTGAAAGACATGGGCAAAGTCTTTTTTATTTAAATTAATCTAAAATTTTGTTAAAACTTCAAGTATAGATTTAATTAATATTTTTTCAATATATAAATTTTACTTAATGATAATCATATTTTTCAATTTTTAACTGCTTTTATAGTTCTTCTTTTAATCGGTATGATTACGACACTGCAAAACAAAAAGAAGTCTTTTTTAGACTTCTTTATTTGACTCTTCTTTATTTAAATCATCATTTTTATTTAATCTTTCTGCATCATCTTTTGCAATCTCTTTTTTATGGTTTTTTATTAACATGATTAAATGATAGGTATTTACAATAATCAATGCACCATTCAACACCGCTGTGCTGATTGCAGGAAGAATACTTCCATAAACAACAAACACTGCTGAGCCAACAAGGTTTAAACTTCTCATGCAAACACTTCCCTTATAAGAAAGAGTTGGAAACAACATTGACGCCAAAATCATAAGGGTTGCAACAATACCAATTGCTTCTTTCCACCACATATTAGTCCTCCTCTATGCTTGCATTATACAACTGGGGGGGGGAAAGTCAAGCAATAATAAAAAGATTTTAAAAATTCTATAATATAATTCTCTATTTTTTAATTAAAAAACAAAAGCCTTATCAGCGAATTATCCTTCACTAATTTCAATTTGATTCATCCCCCTATTAAATCTTGCTTTGCAAAAATACAAATATCATATGCAAGATTTTTAATCTTCATTAAAAACATTCCGTTTCGGAAAATTCGCTGATAAAGATGAGTGGACTTGCGAATGTGCTTTAACCTTTGTGCCTTCAGCAAGAAATCGCAAGCAGATAATATTTCTCCCCTCCATTTTATGTGGGTCTCTTTGAATAAAAAAACAGCCCATTTCGGACTATTTCGATGGTAGAGATGAGTGGACTTGCGAATGTGCGTATGCACGAAGTCGCGTAGCGGACACCGCCCCCACCTTATATCAATTCTCTCGAATTGATGCGTTCGCTTCGCTTCCTAACAGTCCCTGATAAGTCTTGCTTTGTTGCAAGACACACAAATTGTCATTTGTGTAGTGTGGGTCTCTTTGAATAAAAAAACAGCCCGTTTCGGACTATTTCGATGGTAGAGATGAGTGGACTCGAACCACCGACCCCCACCTTATCAGGGTGGTGCTCTAACCAGCTGAGCTACATCTCTATAATTTGTCACATACTTTTCTAATAATAATTAGAAATAGTGTGACCAACCTAAAAGATGGATTATTAAGAGGGAGTTTCTTTTAGATTGCATATTAATTATACTCTATAGTTTTTAAAATGTCAACTATTTTTTTAATTTTATTATAAAATATTTTGCATAAAAACGATATTAAACTTTTTTAACCTTAACCATTTTGTTTTATTTATCTTTCTTATAAAATCTTATTTAAAAAATTTATCATCATTTTATTATTCATGAAACTTATTTAAATTTACACCCTCAAATTTTAAAAGACCTTTTTTGTTTAAAATACCTCCAGCATAGCCAGTATATCTTCTATTTTTTCCCATAACTCTATGACATGGAACAATGATTGCTATTTTATTATGCCCTACCGCTCCACCAACAGCCTGCGCAGAAACACGTTTTCCACTTTCTTTTTCAATTTGTTTTGCAATTTCCCCATATGTTATTGTTTTACCATAAGGAATTTCAAGCAATATTTCCCAAACTCTCTTTCTAAATAAAGAAACTTCTGGAAAAGATAATGGCGGTATAAAATCAGGCTCTTTACCTGAAAAATAAATATCAAGCCACTTTTTTGTCTGTGTAAATATAGATAATTCTTTATTGCTATTTTTTTGAAGAACTTCTAAATCAACAATATTTTGACAATCAAAACAAACACTTGTCAAAAATTCCCCGTCACTTTCTATAATTATATCCCCTAACGGAGAATGATATAAACAATAATAATGCATTTAGCCACCCTTAATTTTTATTAAAAATGTTTTATAATAAAATTATATCATACATCCTATATTTTCCAAAATCTTTTACCATTTAAATAACAAGTGCTTTTATTAACTTTTCCATTAATTTTATAGAATAATGTAATACAACCATAAAACAGAATTATTAAAATTATATAAAACAAAACCAAAACAAGATTATTCAACGCAACACTATTAAAGACAAGAAGAAAGGTTGGTTTTATTATATAATAAATAAAAGTTATGCCCCTACCTTGTATATCATAAAACAAAAGTGCCCACACGATCATTCCTAAAATTACAATCCAAATTGAAAGTTTGCTAGTCTTTTGAAAGTCTCTCTTTTTTAATACAACTAATCCTGCTATCAAAAGGAAACCATGAAAAATGGTACTAGAAACAAAGTCCATAATAAGAAAATTATCTTTCAAGGTAAATCCTGCTATTATATAAAACAAAAAGAAACCTGAACCTGCAGCCAAACCAAAAAAAGATGCAATATTATAGAATCTTACAATTTTAAATGTCAATATCGCTGACACTAAAAAATAACTTAGCGATGATATTTCAACTGGCACACTCACCTTCCCATGTAAATTATTAAATATATACCAACAAGACTTATACAACAACATCACAATACTTAAAATTCTTAAAACAATATCACCATACTTAAACTTTATAAGAAATCTACTAAAAAGAAAGCATAACACAAAGAAAATCAAAGAAATTATATTTAAAATCATTTTACCCTCCCTAATTTTATCGATAAATTTATTTAGTTAAAAACAATGTTCACTACTAAACAATATATAGTAGTAACTTTAAAAATTAATGCAAATTATTAGAAAACTAATATATTTTGCATTAAGTTTTTTTTAATCAAACCATTTCCAAATATGCCATGGTTCAAAAGATTTAGTCATAATACACATAGAAAGATATGCAATCACAAAGGTTGAAACAAAAACCATAAGCCCGATTATTGCAACCAACTTCAATTTTGAAGCCAGTTTTTTTGATATTTGTGGATGCATTGAACCTTGAAGATGTTTATTTTGTTTTAAAGTATTTTTACACCATGAAATATATATCTTTCCCCATTGTCTGACATACAAGAATGCATATATGCTTCCTATACAAACAATCAACGCAAACGCAATTAATGAAATTCCTAAAACAAATGCCGGAAAATATGGAATATTTGGAATGATTCCCGTTGGATTTAAGGTAGTAATCAAACAAAATCCGCATACTAAAAATGTCAATGATGCCACACCTAAACATAAAACACTGCCCGCTAAGAAAATAAATAATATTGCAAATGCAACACTTGAAAGGCAGACTCCCAAATTCAACGCAAATTTGTTTATTTTCTTATTCTCAACTTCCTGACCAAATTCCTTAGCAATTTCTTTAGGGGCACCTAGTTTTTTTGAAATTTCTTCTTCAGTATATCCCTCTTCAAGTTTAAACCTAAAATGTTCTGCATAATCAGAAATAATATCTTAGATATCTAAAACATTATTTTGTTTTAACTGCTCTTTTAAATTCGCTAAAAATTCTTGTTTATTAATTTCCCCCTCCTATTATCTGGTTTACAATTTCAGAAAATTCCAACCATTCTTTAGAATCATTTTTAAATTGAGTTTTTCCACTTTCTGTCAAAGAATAATATTTTCTAGGAGGACCAGAACTTTCTTCAGTCAAATATGTCTTCACAAGCCCTTCACTTTTAAGTTTTCTTAAAATAGGATAAACTGTCCCATCAGATATATCTATTTTTTTTGATAAATATTCAGAAAGTTCATATCCATACATATCTTTTTTATTTAAGATTGAAAGTATACAAAGTTCAAGCACACCTTTTTTATATTGTATATTCATAAAATCTCCTATTTATAGTCTACTACTATATAATATATAATACTTTTACTTTTGTCAACACTTTATAAAAGATTTTTTATTTTTTTATAAAATCTTCATATTCAATCTAGAAAAACTGCTTTTATAATTTTTATTTATTGACAAAATAAATATATTTTTTTATAATTTAATTAGTTATAAAAGGAAAAAAGTAATAAAATGGATAAAGTTAAAGAATTATTTAATATCATCAACAATTCTCATAAAATTGTCTTTTTTACCGGTGCAGGAATTTCTACAGACAGTGGGTTAAGTGATTTTCGGCATATTTATTCCAAATCTTATAAAGGAATTAAACCTGAAAATATCCTTACCAAAGGTTTCTTAGAAAAGTACCCTGACATCTTCTTTAAATTTGTCAAAGATTATTTCCTAATAAAAACTAAGCCAAACGTCACACATGAAGTGATAGCAGATATAAGCAATAAAACAGATAAAGATGTTTGCATTATCACGCAAAATATAGACGGACTTCATCAAAAGGCAGGAAGCAAACTTGTTTTGGAAATTCATGGTTCGATAAATAAATGGTATTGCACCGATTGCAAAAAGCCTTTCTCAATGGATGATATACAAAATCTTGACAGCCTAAAATGTCAAGAAGATGATTGCAACGGATTTATACGCCCCAACATTATTTTATATAATGAAAATTTCAACCCTATGATTTTAAGGGCTTGCAAACATAAACTTGAAGAAGCAGATACTTTGATTATTGCAGGAACAAGTCTAAGAACACTGCTTGCTTATGAAATTGTAAAACATTTTAAAGGCAAAACTGTGTTTATAAACCATCCTTTAAAAAAATCTCTGCCAAAAAAAATGGATTTGGAAATATATGATGATATATCAAATGTTTTTGAAAAGTTGAGAGATTTGGAGAACGAAGAAAATTATTTTTTATAAAACTCAAATTGATTATATTTAAATTCTTTTATATCGCTTTTTCAAACAAAATACATATACTAAAAATCCACTCTCATAATTTAAAATTATAAAATAAAAAACGCTTCAATTTGTGAAGCGCTTTTTTGATAGATAAAACAAAAAACAATATTTAACAAATCAAAAAAGACAAATGATACAAACGACCATTTGCCCCAAAAAATTTAATTATCGTTTTTGTCAGTGTTTTTGAGATTTAAGTTTGCCTTCTTTTGAAATTTACCATCTTTTTTGTAAACAACAAATTTTGAATCCTGAGTCTGAGAAAGTTCTTGAACACGAGCAAGTGCTTCTTCCTTTGTGACTTTGCTGTCAATTACTCTTTTAGCGCCATCTTTCTTGATTTTCCAAAGTCTGTCCTCTTTGTCAAATATAACTCTATAAACAGCCTTTCTAGTCTTTTCTTGAACTTCTACTTCAACTTCTTCGTGTTCTTCTTTTTTGATTTCTTTCACTTCTTGTTCAGCCTTAACTTCCTTCTTTGGTTGTTTTGGCTCCGCCTTTTCAGACTTTGTTGCAGTTTTCTTTACTTCTGCCTTAACTTCCTTTTTTGTTTCAACTTTGGCTTGTTTCTTTTCTTCAACCTTTTTTGGTTCTGACTTTTCTTCTTTCTTTTTCTCAGTTTTAGCCTTCTCTGCCTTCTTTGCTTCAGCCTCTTTCTTAGCCTTTTCTTCTGCTAGCCTCTTAGCCTCTGCCTCTTTTTTCTTTTTTCTTCCAAAAAACAACATTTTTCTTCTCCTTTAAATAAATATATACAAATTATAACATTAAAAAATTCCTTTTTCAAGGAAATTTTTTATTTTTTTATAATTATTTTTAAATTTTCTTTTTTAACTTAATATTTGTTGAAAATCAATAATCGTTATCGCTGAAAATATCCTTTTTTATCGCATTAAGTTCTCGCACTCTATAATTTTCTTCTCTTGATAATTCCGATTTATTATACTCTTCTATTTTGTTGTAATAGATTGCACCATAATCAATCCCTCTACCAACAAAATATCCGACTATTGTAAGAATGCATATGAATGTACCACCTATTATACATTGAAAAAAACTTACAGTCATGATAAAAGATGATTTATTCATAAGTTGCTCTCTTGTATAATTTGCAAAAGTCCCAACCTTTAATCCAACAAGCAGATTGAGAATCCCCATAAGCGGAAGCAAAATAAAACTTGCTATAAGCATCCTTTTACTTGCTTCAACGTCCATATCAAATGAAATTGCAAACTTCCCAAAACTAAGATTTGAAAAAATTGTAATTACACCGATAATGACAACTGCCACCAAACAAGCAACACCTATCAAAATAGAAATGATAGCCGATACACTGAACCAATGATTTTTTTGATAGCCCTTTTCATATTTATCAATTACCCCTTTTGTATAAGAGTCATCAATTTTTTCATTGAACTTCATTTCATCTGCTTTTTCAAGGTATTGTGCTTTTACAGGATCTTTACGCCATAATTTTTTTATCTTTTTTTGATACTTTATTTGGGCTTTTCTATCCCTAACATTTTCCATAACTATATTATATCATATTATACAAAATTTGTAAATATTAAATTTTAATTGTTTTTAAAAATATTGATTGTTTTTTAAAAACTTTAATTTTTGATTTTGTTTTTTTCTAATTTCGACTTTTATTTAAATTCGACATTTTTGTTATTCAAAAATTATCGAACAATTCTATTTCCTCGAAATTTTGAAAGATTTGTCAAAACTTCATATTCAGTTGTCTCTAAAATAGGAGCAATCTGGCTGGCACAACTTAAGATAGTCACCTTATCTCCGATTTTACACTTTATATCAGTTATGTCAATCATAAATGCGTCCATACAAATATTGCCTGTAGAGAGAGTCTTTTTCCCTTTTACGACAACTTGTAATTTGTTTGAGAGTTTTCTAGGAAGCCCATCACCGTACCCCAAAGGAATTGTACCAACTATCATATCTTTTTCTGCCGTAAATCCACAAAGATAACCTATATGCTCTCCCGCCAAAACTTTTTGCACATCTACAATTTCACTTTCAACTGTAAGAACAGGAGAAACAAGACTGTTTCCATAACCATATATTTCAAGACCTACTCTATACATATCTGCTTCTATATCACTAAAAATTGTTCCGCCACCGCCAACATGCTTGACTGTCTTCCAACTTTTTGGAATAAGAGAAACAAAATCATAGAACAAGTTTTTCTGCTTTTTGGTGTAGTCCTTGTCTGTTGTAAGAGATGAAAAGTGAGTATAAACCCCCTCAAGAACAATGTCATGCTTTGATAAAAGTTGAATGATTCTGACAAATTCATTTTTATCTCTCACTCCATAACGATTCATTCCTGTATTTATGCAAAGATGCATTTTCGGCTTTTTTGACAACTTCTTAGAAAGATTTATCATTTCTTTGGCATGGCGAAATGACAACAGAATAAAAGATATATCTTTTTCAATACATTTTTGATAATCTTCACAACTACCAAATACTACAACACTGGCATTTGTAAGTCCCCTTATCTCTTCCGCCTCACTTTGATTTGAAACACCAAAGAAATCAGCATAGTTATCAAGAATTTTCACAATTTCTTTTGCACCATGACCATAAGCATTTGCTTTTACCATAACGCAAATTTTCCCATCTGACTTATTTTTTAATATTTGATAGTTGTTTATCAAATTTTCTCTATTTAAAACAATATTAGAAAGCATATTAAACTATATTCAAAACTTAAAAAAATGGTTAATTTAATATCACATTTTATAAGATTTATTTTTGTTTTTAAATTTTTATCAATGCATTTATAAACCAACCGCAAAAAATTTTATTGTAAAAATTAAAAATTAAAAATTAAAAAAGAGAATATAAATTTCTATATCCCCTTTTTATAAAGTTATTTTCTAAAAATTGTTCCATTTATCCCATTGAAATAAATTACTTCCCTTATAGCCTGTTTATCATAAAATTCAATGGCATTTTCTCTAAATCTATTTATTTCCTCTTCAGTTATACTTTCCCCTCTTATATAAATATCACTGATATTAATGCTATAAATATCATCTTTAAACATTCCACTTAAATGGGAAGAGAAGAATGAATCTTTTATATCTTTTGAGAAGACTGAATATCCTGAAAACAGATTATCGTTTGATTCAAGTCCATATATATCACAGATTGTTGGAAGAAGGTCATAAGTGTTGCAGAAATCATCTATTACCATGCCTTTTTCACCTACCAGTTTTGGACTATAAATCATTGCTGGAATATGATTTGCCTCAGGGTGAGATACATCAGATTTCTTTATTCCTCTCATCAAGAAACATAAGTCTTCATAATATGCGTTATGGTCTGTATAGAATAAAATTGAAGTATTTTCAGCAAGACCTCTTTTATCAAGTTCATCAAGTAAATAATTAATAGTATTTTCAAAGTCGATAGTTCCTACCATAAAATTTCTAAGAAGGTCTTGAGTATATTGATCTTTAGGATAAACAAAGCCCGCTTCTTCAAGCCAAACTTTATAGGCATCCAAATTTTCGTCGTATACTTTATATTCTTCAGTGAAATTCTTTCTTTCAAAAGTGTAAGGACCATGTGTTGACATTGAAGAGAAATGAGTATAGAATCTTTTATCTTGTGGCAAAATGTAATCAATTAAACTTTTCACAAAATCACAATCTTGAATCCAGTCACCCCACTTATATTTTATTTGGTCTCCAGTATATTCTTCTTGAGTGAGCATATAATCAAAACCTATACCTGTTGAGCCAAATGTGATGTTTCTGTCATAGAAAGTCTTTCTATTTGGATGAATGTATGTAGTGACAACATTTTCATCACCACTTCTTTTGAATAGGTGTGGCAAACTATAATCAAATTGATAGCCATTCATGAAAGCATCCTTAATCAAACTATTCTTAGGCATACTTCCTAAAAGCGCAATTCCTTCACTGTTGTTTGTTCTATTTTTAGCATGAAAGTTTTTAAGCGCAACACTATTCCAACCATTAAAAATTTTATAGAGCGTTGGAGTATAAACTGGGTCTATTGCAAACAAATCAACACTTTCCATCAAGATTGTGATGAGGTTGTCATTATAAAGTGGTGCTTCTTTATTGCCTTTGATATGTCCATCATCTATATATTTTATATAATCAATTTTCTCTTCGTTTTCTATATAATTTGATGTGATACTGTTGTAAATTTCTTTTGTATAAAATCCGTAAAATCCAAATTTTTTATAGGCATCCATTTTAAAGTGAAAATTTTCCCATAGATAAACATCACTTGATTCAATCTCACTTTCCTGTGACGCCTCTGTTTTCAAAGAATAAATTTGAACTTCATACAAGCATGTCCCAAATGCTTCTATAAAAATAAACAATGCAATTGCTATAATAGGTGTTGCAAAATATTTTAAAGAGAAAGATTTTTTATTAAAAATTGTAAGGAGAATTCCGCCTATCAGCATAGCAAGAAATAAACAAGCATTTAAAAATACACCGCCCCAGTCAACAAGACTAAAGGAAAATGCTGTTGTTGCTTCAGCCCCTAATTTTAATAGATTGACTGACAACACCTCGCCGAAAAGACTATATAAAGTGGCATTTACAATTCCCACCCCTGCTTGAAGAGCAAGAAGCAAAGCAAAAGCGATTAAAATCAGCACTCTGTTTTGCAAAATATAAATAAATGCTGCCAACATCAAAATTATGGCAAAATCAAATAAAAAGTATGAAGGCAAGAACATTGAACCGCCATCACTATTTTTAAGACCTAAGTATAAAAAATTCGCAATTTCTAAAATAATAGAGCAAACTATAAACAATATAGGCAAAATGAATCTATTTGTTGAAAGTTGCTTTTCTTTTTGCTTTTCTTTCATATTTTTCATCTCCCAAAAATTCCTATATTATTTTATCATATATAAAATCATTTTTCAAGAATAAAATTCAAATTTTAATAATATTTTTTTTAAAACAAAATTTCTTAAATTTCTCGGAAAATGTTTTTATTAAAAACTCTTGCAAATTTTTTATATCAAATTTATTGCATAAGAAAACACTCACTTTGTTCGAGTTGTTCCTCCCGTTCCTAAAGAAAACACTCTTTTCATTCGTGTTATTCTTGCGTTACTAAAAAAAACACTGTAAAACCAGTGTTTTTTCTTGATTAAATTACAAGTGGCACAACTATGCCGGCAAGAACAATCAATAAGCATATTACATACAAAATTTTCCATACAAATGGCTTTGATCTTACAAAACGCCATGCAAGAATAGAAACTATAATTATCATGATTGCAGTTGCAACACCTTGAAGAGCGCCAACAATTTTAAGATCCACTCCAACAGCAGAGAGAATTAAAGAAACAGCATACAATACTGTAACTGCAACGATTGTCCAAAAAGAAATCTTGTTCAAACTCCAAATACTTCCTTTTGAAGATTGAGAAGATGATGATTTTTTAGTTTTCTTTGATTCTGCCATAATTTTCCTCCTTGCACATATTTTACATTTCAAGACATCAAATGTCAAATAAAATTTTATATATTCAACTAATTTTTCTTTATGAATATTAAAAAAAAAGTTTACTGCAAAAAATCAATTATCCACATCCTCTAAGTCCACCAAAAATGGCAGATATTTTTCCCACATATAATCTCTTATCGGCATAGGATTATGATCTTTAAAATATAAAACGAGGGCAGGCGTAATCCCATGATATTCATCTACAAACTCATACCCTGTCAGTCTCCCCTCTAAAATCAATTTCTTGACTTGTGCATGATAATTATACCACATTTCGACCTCAAACATTAATGCATAATTTTATTTTTTTCCAAATTTGTTTATATATTCATAGAATTAGTGATTTTAAATCTTTTTAAAAAGTTTTAAACTTTTCCTTATCCAAAAGCGACATCCAAAATCATCATTACAACAAATCCAAATATCAAACTCCAACCTGCTATGTGCGACTCTTCTGAATATTTTGCCTCAGGTATCATCTCTTCAGCGACTACAAACAACATAGAACCTGCAGCAAAGGCAAGAAGCCATGGCATAAGAGAAGACAAAGCAGTTGAAATCAAAATACCCAAAACTGCCATAACCGGCTCAACTGCACCACTCAAAACGCTATACAAAAATGCTTTTTTGTTGCTTTTTAATTTTTCTTTAAGTGGCAAACTTATTGCACTGCTTTCTGGAAAATTTTGAATTCCTATCCCTATTACAAACCATAAAGCCGAGTAAACAGCACCACCACCTAAGAGCAAAGCATTGCCAAAGGCAATTCCAGCGGCAAGACCTTCAGGAATATTATGTATAGTCACAGCCAGAAATAATTTTGAAGTGCTTGACATACTTTTTTGAGGATTTTTTGTTTTTCTGTTTAAAAGTTTTGGTAAAACTTTATCCATAACAACCAAAAACAAAGTCCCTAAAATTATGCCTACTGCTGAAGGAAGAAAACTAAAAGCACCTAAACTTGACGATTGCTCCATTGCCGGCAACAGAAGCGACCAAATAGAAGATGCAATCATAATACCAGAGGCAAAACCTAAAAATATACTATTAGTTTTTTCCTTTATATCCTTTTTAAATAAAAATACAATACTTCCGCCGAGAACTGACATTAAAAACATAAATGATATTCCCAGCACTGCAATTAATATGTCACTCACATTTTCTCCTATGTATTAATTCCCCTATAATCAATATAAACAAAAAGAGAAAAATTGTTACTAATTTCTAAAATAGAAACAGGCAAACCAACAATCTCAAATTATATCAAGATTTTATTTTTGAATGACTTTTTGCAATAAATTATTGTTGTGATAATAAGAAAACACTCTCTTTGTTCGTGTTATTCTTGCGTGCCTAAAGAAAACACTCTCTTTTTTCGTGTTATTCTTGCGTGCCTAAAGAAAACACTC
>CAOJSF010000012.1 GCA_948442695.1 uncultured Clostridia bacterium
TCGCGGGATAGAGCAGCTCGGAAGCTCGTCGGGCTCATAACCCGAAGGTCGTTGGTTCAAATCCAACTCCCGCAACCAAATGAAACCTAAATTGAACTTAGTTTGATTTAGGTTATTTATTTCTTCGGGATATATCGGAGATATAACCTCGTTGTCGGGAGTGGCTCAAACCTGGCTCCCACAACCAAAGAAACCTAAATTGAACTTAGTTTAATTTAGGTTGTTTATTTTTTAGGGTTGTTGAAGTTATAACATTGTTGCCGTGAGAGGATTTATATGTCTTTCGCAATCAACATCAATCTTTATTGAATTTAATTTGATTTAGGTTGTTTTTTTGATTTAACAATGATATACTTTCGTTGCTGAGGTTGGGGAATATTGACTCACGCAAGCAAAGTGAGGATTATATCAAAACTGAAATAATTTTTATTTTAAGAATTTGAAATTTAATAAAATTTTTGAATAGGAGAGGGTTTATGTTTGGCTTTAATTTTGGAAAGGACAAATGGTTTAAAATTTTGAATAAACAATATTTTAAAGGAAATCTTGAGTCGCCTTATGAAAATCTTTTTTATTATTATCAATTTATTATTAATAGACCTTATATAAAAGAAAGCAATATAAAAAGCCATTTTTATTTGTTTTTACTTTCTATAGAAAGAGATGATTTGAATGAATTAGATTATGATTTGCATTCTGTTTTGCCACAAAATCTGTATGACAATTTTTATGAAGCAATGAAAGAATATCATGCTCTTACAAAAAATCTGGATTGTGACAATTTGGAATATGATGAGGAGACAAAACTCGTTGCTTGTTTCAAGAAATATGATGATTATGTAAACGAGAATTTTAAAGATATGGAAGATATTTTAAAAGATTGTCTATTAAAAAAATAAGTTTCATTTCCACCAACTTGAAGTTTAAATTCTTAAAAATCATATAATTTATCATAATTGAATTATGATTTTCACTAAACCAAATATACTTTCAGATTGCCTTTTTATATTGTTTGGATTTGTAAATAAAAAAACAAATTTCGACAAAATATCATGTCAATACAGGAAGTGTTTTTTTTGTTTAAAAAAGAGAAGAAATATACTTTTTTCTTATTATAAAAACAAACATTGCAATCTTATTAATTTACTTTTAAAAAATTGTATTACAATATATTAAAAAGGAAATTTTATTTAAAAGGGGATGTTTTTTTATTTTATTTTCATTTTGTTGCGAATTTTTAATGTTGAAATACGTCGGTATTTGTCGTAAAATATCGAAAAATAAATAATCTTAGTTAAATATTTTTTAATATGTCAAAAAATGTCGATTTTTAAAAAAAAATCACGAAAAAGGTAGATTTTTATTTTGATTCTCTACTTATTTTATGTTATACTTGTCAGGAAAGAAGAGGCTTAATATGAAAAAGTTATCAAAAATTTTAGTTATGTTATTTGTAGTTTTGTGTATTCCTATGATGATATCATGTGTTAGAAATTCAGATAGTAATGATAAAAATGAAAAAAGTTATACCATATCTTTTGATTTGAATTCTGAATATGGCAAACTTAACAATCCTGTCTTAAGTGATGATATTTATATTGTTGATTTAGAGGGAATTAATATTGCAAAGATTGATTCTCATGGGACAGATATTTTAGGCAAGATTAAAGAAAATACGCAAGTTCATCTGTCAATTTATATTTCATTTAATTCTTATGATGTTGAGATAAAATTGAATGATGCTTTGGTTGAGTATAAGACAACTGAAGAAAATGATTATCAAATTTTAGACTTTACTTTTGATGTAAATTCAAATATAAATCTTTATATGAATGGATGTCTTGAAGCATTGATATAATAAGATTATTTCTTTTATGAGTGCAAATAAAAAACACTGATTTAGTCAGTGTTTTTTTGTGACTTTATTATGAAATCGCAATAAGAATATTTGTGAAATAAGTGATACTTATAAATTTAAATTTTGTTTATCAAGTTTGTTTTTATCTTAAAAAAAGGTTGAAAAAATCTTTGATATTACGGTGTTTCGTAAGACTTTTTTAAGATTTTTTTAAAATTTTAAAGGAGGTAAATATGATAAATGAAATAAGGAAAGAGATAAGGTTGAAAATAGGAGCAAATTTAAATAAAGTTAGAATGGAAAAGGGGCAGAGCAAAAAGAAAATATCACTTTTTTTAAAAGTTAGTCAAAAAACAATTACAAGTTGGGAGAAGGGCAGGACTGTTCCAAATGCAAATCAAATAGTAAAATTATCAGAATTATATAATGTTAGAGTTGATTATTTGATAGGGCTAGAAACAAAAAAAAGACCAAATTAAATGGTCTTTTTTGTTTTAGATTAATATAAAAATTATACATTTTCAAGTTCGTCAGATTCTTGTTGCTTTTCAGCCTTGTTATCTTTTCTTTTGCTTAAAAAGAAATTTATTAATTTTTTAAATTTAAGAATGCTTTATAGCATTTGTATGCTTCAAATATATCTGCTTTGGAAGATATTTCCCATGGTGCGTGCATATTGAGAAGAGGGCAACCACAATCAATAACATTCATGCCATAATTTGCTGTGATATAGGCAATGGTTCCGCCTCCGCCTTGATCAATCTTGCCCATTTCTGTGAGTTGATAGTTTATATCATTTTTGTCTAAAAGTTCTCTGATTTTTGCGATAAATTCAGGGCTTGCGTCGTTTGCTCCGCTTTTTCCACGTGAGCCGGTGTATTTATTGAATGAAATGCCTTTGCCGAGAAATGCGTCATTATTTAAATCAAATGCGTCTGCATAATTTGGGTCAAAACCGGCGGTGACATCGCTTGAGAGCATATATGAGTTTCTAAGTGCTCTTCTCACTGCAAGAGGGGAAGTTTCTCCGAGAAGGGCTGAAATTTCTGCCACCATATCTTCAAAGAACAAACTTTGCATTCCGCTTGCCCCTTGAGAGCCAACTTCTTCTTTATCAACAAACATACCAGCAAGTGTGAAATCGGTGCTATCAGAGTCAAATAAAGCCTTTAAGGAGGTGTAAGCGCAGATTCTGTCATCTTGACCATAACCCAAAACGAAACATCTGTCAAGCCCCATATCACGGGCTTTTCCGGCTGGGACAACTTCGATTTCTGCAGAGATAAAGTCTTCTGTGTCAATATTGTAGGATTTGAGAATATTTAAAATGTTGGACTTGACAAGTTCTTTCTTTTCAATGGAATAATCTTTAAGGACTTTATCAATTTCTGGGTTGGGATGGCTTTCAATTCCATTAAGAGGAATGCCACCGATGATGACATTAAGGTTTTCTCCGACAATCTTATTTTCGGCTGTTTTTACAGGACTTCTATCAAGATGTGGTAGGAGATCTGTTATACAAAATACTGGATCTTGATCTTTTTCACCGATGCTTATATTGACAGTTGAGCCATCTTTTTTGCAAACGATTCCATGAATGGCAAGAGGAAGAGCCGTCCATTGATAGTGTTTTATTCCGCCATAATAATGTGTGTCAAAAAGCACGATGTTTGATGCCTCATCTTCATAAAGAGGATTTGGTTTAAGGTCAAGTCTAGGACTATCAATATGGGCGCCTAAAATTCTCATTCCGTCTGATAGAGGACGAGAACCTATTTTGAAGAGGAAGATACATTTGTCAAGGTTGGTCGCATATACCTTATCTCCAGCCTTAAGAGGGGTGCTTGAAGTTATAAGGTCTTTGAGGTCTTTATAGCCCTCCTTTTTTGCCATTTCTCTTATTGAAATGACACATTCTCTTTCTGTTTTGTTTTGTGAGATGAAATCTTTATAATCCTCACAAAAATCAAATATTTCTTTGTTGTTTTTATTATTCCATAATTTTTTCATATTTGCTCCTTTTAAAAATAGTATATCAAGTTTGACAAAATAAATAAAACAAAATCGGAGATTTTTTCTCCGATTTTTAATTTTTTTAAATTTTAAGATGACAATTTTAAGAATGCAAATTGTCAATGAAATCAATATGGATTTTTTATTTGACAATTTTGACCATTCAAAACTTTATAAACATTTTTTGTCAAAAAAGTTTTAAATAAACATTTACATTTTAAGCCTTTAAGAAAGGTTTTCGGCATAGAACATATTTTTAAATTTGACATTGTTTTCAAATAGATATTCAAAAGTGCCTATATCTTCAATCTTACCTTCATCAAGGAAGAAAATTTTGTCGGCATTTTTGATTGTTGAAAGTCTATGTGCGACAATAACTATTGTGCTTTTTCCTTTGAGTGCGTCTATACTGTTTTTGATATCTTCTTGAGCAAAGTTATCAAGCGAACTTGTGCTTTCGTCAAATATGATAATAGACGAGTTTCTTAAAAGTGCTCTTGCGATTGCAAGGCGTTGTTTCTGACCGCCTGAGAGTTTTATTCCGCTTTCGCCGACGATTGTGTCAAGGCCTTCGTGAAGGGTGGAGACAAACTCGCTGAGAGAGGCGTCCTTGATTGCTTTTTCAATTTCTTCATCGGTTGCGTCTTGTTTTGCAAGAAGCAGGTTTTCTTTGATTGACATATCGAATATATAAGGGAATTGATTGACAAGAGAAATGGTTTTTCTAAGTGAATATTTGTCAAAGTCATTGATGTTGACATCGTCAATCAGAACCTCTCCGCCGTCGACTTCATACATCTTTGACATAAGGTTGAGAATGGTGGTTTTTCCGCTTCCACTTTTTCCAACAAATGCAACGGTGGTGTTTGGCTCTATTTTAAATGAAAGGTCATCAAAAATTTGGTTGGTTGAGACGACTTTACGCTCGGGAGGATTGTTTTTAAGTGCTTTTTTCTCTTTGCGTGACAACTTTTTAGGTGTGTCTCTTTTCTTATCAAGAGTCTTTTCATATTCGACATAAGAATAACTTACATTTCTAAATTCAATATTGCCCTTGACATTTTCCATATGCACATTGCCAAACTTTTCTGTAACAAATTCCTTTTCATCAAAGAGTGCAAACATACGCTCAGAACTGATTTTCAAGTCGCTAAATATAGATAAAATTGAACCTAACGAATAAACAAATTCATAAAGTTGTCCACGATAAGAATAAACAATCATGAATGTCGCAAGAGTGATGATTGACTTGTCCATGAGTTTGATTCCTAAAATAAGAATTGAAATGCCTACAAAGTCGATTATGAAATTTCTGATTGACCAGAAGGTTGTATCGGTCATATTTGTCCGATAACTTGCCTTTTTATAATCTTCATAATGTGATTTTGAGACCTCACTGAGTTTTTCTTCAAGTCCCAAAGATTTGATGTCTTTTTCGCTTTTTACAATTTCGGTTGAAAGAGAGTTTACTTTGTCGGCTTTTTTACGAAGTTCACGCCTATTATTTGTTCGGACTAATATTCGTTTCCATTCAAGGCCCAGTCCAACGATAACAATGCCGACAATGATGAGGCCGATATAAAGATTTAGGGTAGTGATATAGATAATAATTATTGATGCCGTCAAAACATTTGTAAATATTTCAACTAAATTTGCAAGGTTTGAAACAATTCGCTCTGGTTCATGGACGATTCTTTGAACAAATGTCCCGGTGTTATGGTCAGAGAATGTCTTTGAGTTGAGTTTAAATGCCTGGATAGAAAGGTCATAATTGAGCGAGTTCATAATATTGTTTGAAACTTTGTGATATGCTATGTGTGAAATATACCAGCATAGCCTCTGAATACTCATGACTCCTAAAATAAAGAAGATATTATAAAGTGCTTTCATATATGTACCATTTGATACATTGACAATCACTTGTGCAAAAGAAAGCGTTCTGATAATTCCACAAATGCCTGCTGAGAGATAAACAAACATATAAATGGCAATTCCCAGTTTATGCTGTTTTAAATATTTAGTTATGCTGACTTTGTCGTTTTTGTTTGAACTTTTGTTTGATTTTTTTTCTGACTTTATCGTTTTCCTCTTTTTTTCTGATGATGTATTTGATGCTGATTCATTATCAATCATATCAGAAGTTTGAGATTCTTTTTCAGAAGAAATTTCATTTTTGTTTATCTTTTCGTTTTCAACACTTTTTTCTTTTGATTTTTTTGACTTAAGCATTTTTTTCTCCATATCTATATTTTAATCGGGGGGGGGTAAAAGTCAAGCCCTAAAAAAAATTATCACTAAAAAATGTGATAATTTTTGATTTTCTTCAATTTTTTTAATTTGTTTTTATGATATTTTGCATATATCCACAACAATCAATACAATTTTAATTTTACAATTGTTTTTTGAAAGGTTTAAAATTACTTGTTTTAAGTGACATTTAGAATTTTTTATAATTGCTCGTTTTTTCTTGCAAGTTCATCAAGTTGTGTTTGATGTCTCTTGAAAAAGTCCTCTCTTTCTTTGATGAAGGTGAGTTTTCTTTCCCTATTTTTATCAAGCACATCATAGAATTTGTTGAATATATATTCCCAGCTGAAACATTTTTCCTTGTCAAAACCTAAATAATTTGCAACATTTTCTGTTCCGCTTGTCATAGGGTGTAGAAGTAAATTTGCAACAAATATATATTGCATTGTATTTGCAGTGAGTTTTGCATAGCCTTCTTTATCAAGATTGTTTTTTATTTCTTTTACCCAGTATTTATTTATATTTCTGACAAACACATCGACAGTGTTGTATGCTTGATGAAATTTTCTCTCATACATGAATCTTTCAAAGTTGAGAATTGCTTTATTGCATTCTTCCATAACACTTTCTTCTATTTCTGCAATAGGAATTATACCATCAAACATGTTTTGAGTAGAATAAAATACAGTTCTAAGGATTCGGTTATATACATTTGTAAGAAGATTTCCTTCAACAGTTACTTGATCAATTTCATCTTCTTTAGCAATAGGATTGAAAGGTTTTGGATTAAATGAAACAGTATTGTTACCCAAATTCATAGCGAGGAAGTGAAGTCTAAATTGATCAGGTGTATAATAATTTAAAAGTTCTTTTGCAAGTGGTGGTTTTATTTGACCTGATGAGGAGGCAACACTGTTCATATAAAGTAAAAATTTAATAGGAACAAGAGTGGTAGTTTGAAGGGCACCATCTTTAGCAGGAAATTCAGGGTTTGATCCTTGCATATAAAGCCATATTGCTTGTTGTGCTGGACCATAAAAATAGATATTGTCTTCGCCCATAAATTGAAATACTTTAGCGTCACTATTACACCAGTATTTTTTCCATTCTTCTTCATCTTTGCCTATACTTTCAAGATATGCTTTTGTAAATGAAATAGGTGCCCAAAGACTTTCAGGCCAAACATAGAATGTCTGATTTTTTACCCCTTGAATTTCAGGGCATGGAACGCCCCATGAAATATCACCAGAGAGTCTGAAAGGAGTAAGCGTTTTGCCAGTCCTATATCTAATTCCATTTTCTGCAAGTTTTTCACAAGCCCTTTCTCTATCAGAAAGGTTGTCAAACACGATTGTCATGCTAGGGTTGTTTGGCTTGCGTTCAAGTTCTTCAAAAGAAGGAAGTTGAGAGCGAATTTCATTAAATTTATCAAAATAGTCTTTCTTTATAAAGATTTCAGGTTTTTTGAAAAACTCTCTGATATCTTTCACCAAAAATGATGGGGTAGAACTGTCTTTTGAGATATTTTCTATCCATTGTTCCAAAATACTTCCACATTTTTCAAGGTCGAAATATAAATTTTCAATTTTGACCAGTTTAGGTTTTTTTCCACTTAATGTGCTGACAGGGTCGATGAGGTCCTGAGGCAGATATTGATGTCCGAGATCACATTCATCAGCATAACCTTTTTCGCTTTTACATCCGTCGATAGGGCATTTGCCGATGACCTGTCTTCCATTTAAAAGACAATCAAATTCTTCATCATAAAATTGCCATGAGGTGTGTGTTGACACCATGCCATTTTTATTTAACTTTTCAATAAATTCTTTGCTTACCTCATTGTGAATTTCGCCTGCTCTACCGATTGCAGAAGCACAAAAAAGATTGAATTTGACACCGAAATTTGAAAAAGTCTCTTTGTGGCTATTGTGATTGCGTGCAACAAAATCTTTGACAGATTTATCACTGATTTCTCCTGATGATGATTTTGCTCTAAAATATTCAAGGGCAGGTGATCCATAACAATCGGTTCCTGACACGAAAACCACATTGTCATTGCCTATTCGGTCACGCATAAATTGAGCGAAAGTGTCCGCTCTAAGAGCAAGTCCGACATGCGCAAAGTGCAATTCTTTGTTGCCATAAGGCATACCACAGGTGATGACTGCTCTTTCAGGAAAGGTTGGTCTAGGTCTAACAAATTTTTCCATTTATTCCTCCATAATGTAAATTTAAAAATGTTTTTAAAATAGTGATTGTATTTTTGATAAAATTTTATTTTTTAACAATTTAAGATTTTTTGAGTTTAAAATTTTATAAGAAATATAATAATTCAAGCAAAAATTTAGATATCTTTTTCAAAATGCTAAAGATTTATTTTTGTTTACTTTTCATTTTTAAGAAATGACAACTTGCTTTTTATTCTAGTAAGTCCATTGTCAATGCTTTTTTTGCTTATGTTTGCCATTTGTGAAATTTCGTTATAATTATAACCCTCTAGATATAAATTAAAAATTTTCTTTTCAAGAGGTGAAAGTTTTTCTTTGACATGAAACAAAATTTCTTCAACATTTTCTTTTTCAACAATCTTATCTTCAAGAGAGTTGAAGTCAGAAATTGTCTCATATCCTAATTTTTCCTCTTCATCGAAGCATGGGTCATCTGCAATCGAGAGGGCAGATGAAAGGACACGATTTTTTTCAGACGAGGCAATTTTTATTGCACTTTGAATTTGATTTTTTATGCAAATGCTTGCAAAAGTTTTAAAAGAAGCGTTTTTTTGTGGTGAGAAGTGGGTGATTGCTTTATAAAGCCCGATCATACCTTCTTGAACAATATCCTCGATATCACCGCCGATGAGGAAATAACTTCTTGAAATCTTGTTGACTAAGTTTTTATATTTATTTAAAAGGTTGTTTGTTGCCTCTTCGTCATTTTTTTGAGAGCGCAAAACTAATTCTTCATCTGTTGTCATGACAACCTCTGTCTAAGAGTTTCAAAAATGACAATTCCGCAGGCAACACTTGCATTCAAAGAATTGACCTTTCCCATGAGAGGCAGGGTGATAACGCCGTCGCAAGATGAAAGAACTGTTTTGTGAATTCCTTTTCCTTCAGAGCCTATCACAATGGCAAGTGGAATATTCAAATTTTGTTTATAAATATTGTTTCCTCCGATTTCAGCACCAAAGACCCATATATCATTTTCTTTAAGTTCTTCAATCGCTCTTTTTATATTGACGACTTTAGCAATGGCCATTTCACTGATTGCACCGGTGCTTGTGCGAACCACTGTTTCGTTTATCTGGCAGGCACGGTCATTTGGGATGATAATTCCATGCACTCCAGCGCATTCGCAAGTCCGGATTATTGCCCCCAAATTGTGCGGGTCTTCAATTCCGTCAAGAATGACTATAAAAGGCAATTGTTCATTTTCTTTTGCTTTTTTTATGATTGCTTCAACTGAAGAATATTTAAATTCAACAGTTTCCGCAATATAACCTTGATGATGATCAGTCTTTGATTTTTTATCAAGAATTGCCTTTGGCAAAAATTCAATTTTAATCTTCTTTTCTTTAGCAAGCGAAATGATTTCATCCTTTCTTGTCAAAAAGTTTTTATCAATAAAGATTTTCGTGATTGTTGTCTCACCATTAAGCGCCTGTCTAATTGCATTTTTTCCTTCTATTTGCATAAATTTCTCCAACTTAAATTTTAGCATAACTTAGTTAAAATATCAACTATAATTAAAAACAATATTGACAATTTGTTCTTTTTATAGTATAATAATTAGACAAAATCTAAATTATAATTATTTAGAATACTTATTAAATAGGAGGGAATATGAAAAATAATAGGGGGGGATACTTAAAAAGTTGGTCCCAGTGATTATGGCAGGTGTGACAGTCGTTGTGACTGCATTAGGTTTGTCAGGATGCACTTATAAGGCAATGAGTTCGGAAAAATTTATTTTTGCTGAAGATGAATATATCATTTATAATAGAGTTTTACATAAAGGTGATGCAATGACTGAAGTAGGAATTATGGGAGGAGTTGCACCAACACCTAGAATTGTGTGCGATTGTGGACTTGATAGAGGAACAGATATGTATGTTCATTCAAAAGAAAAACCACAAGAAAACGAATATGATTCAGTTTGTGATATGTGTTTTTAAGCAACAATTGTTGTATTTGAGAATTTATAAAAATTGTTTAATTTAAAAACACAACTTAAATTTTTAAATCAAGCGTTTTAAATTTTTAAAAGAAAACACACATTTCAGTCGTGTTGTTCTTGCGTCTATAAATTAAAAAAACACCGATTTTCGGTGTTTTTTTGTATAAAACTATTTTGATTCATTTTTATTTTTAAGAGTTTTATTGATTGAAAGATTTAGTATTTCATTAAGTCTTTCTTTTTCTTCTTTTATATATAGATAACCTATCAATGCTTCAAAAGCGGTTGCATAAGAATAATCCGCCGTATTTGCATTTTTTGCATGATGCTTTGGCTTTGCATTTCTTGCACGTCTGACAATATTTTGTTCTTCATCACTCAAGATAGGCATTATGATTTTAAGAGCCTTTGCTTGAGAAGAAGCCTTACAAAAACCTGATGATTTTAAGTGATAGTTTTCAAGTTTTAAATTGCTTTCATTTAAACAATGCTCTCGCACAAATAAGGTATGCACGCTGTCGCCGATGAATGCAAGGGGAAGAAGGTTTGTTGCCATTAATACATCAATTTTTTCTTTTTTCATAATTTTTCCTTGTTTTTTTTGAAATTTATGTCAAATATTGAAAATTATCAAATTTTTCAAGTTTTTTGGATTTTTAATATTTTAAGTTTTTTGATAGAAATTTTATTTTTTATTTTTGACATTTTTTTAGAGATGGAAATTCTTTATTTTTTTGTTTGTTGTTTTAAATAGTTTTAAACAAATAAAAATATTTTATCTTCCAGTGTATTTTAATTAATAGCCTGATTAGACATTAAATCGGAAAAGAATGACATCGCCGTCTTGTACAACATATTCCTTTCCTTCCATTCTCACTTTCCCTTTTTCTTTTGCTTTTAAATAACTTCCCGCATCAATCAAATCATCATAAGAGACAATTTCGGCTTTAATAAAACCTTTTTCAAAATCAGTATGAATTTTTCCTGCTGCTTGTGGTGCTTTTGTGCCTTTCTTGATTGTCCATGCTCGGACTTCTTTTTCGCCAGCAGTAAGGAAACTCATAAGTCCTAAAAGGTCATAACTTGCTTTGACAAGTTTTTCAAGTCCGCTTTCATTTATGCCGAGTTCTTCTTTAAACATTGCCTTTTCATCTTTATCAAGCCCAGCAAGTTCTTCTTCAATTTTTGCTGAAAGACTGATGACTTTTGCACCTTCTTTGTCAGCAAAATTTCTGACTTTTAAAACAAATTCATTTTCAGGTTTGTTTATGTCATTTTCTCCTATGTTTGCAACATAGATGACAGGCTTTGCTGAAAGAAGTTGAAGATTTTTCATGATTTTTTCTTCCTCTTCACCATCAATTTCTACTGAACGGGCAGGGAGGTTGTTTTCAAGTGCGTCTTTGATTTTTTGCATCAAATTTACACCAGCAATCAAACTTTTATCACCTGTTTTGACAAGTTTAGCATCCTTTTCAAGTTTTTTTGAAACTTGTTCAAGGTCAGAAAGTGCAAGTTCAAGATTGATTATTTCAATGTCACGGATAGGGTCGATAGTCCCATTTACGTGTATGATTTTTTCGTTTTCAAAACATCTTACCACGTGAACAATTGCGTCAACTTCTCGAATATGACTTAAAAATTTATTGCCTAGTCCTTCGCCTTTGCTTGCACCAGCGACAAGTCCAGCAATGTCTACAAATTCGATTGAAGCAGGGGTGATTTTTTGCGTTGAATAAAATTCCCCCAAAACATCCAGTCTTTCATCTGGGACATCAACGACGCCAACATTTGGCTCGATTGTGCAGAAAGGGTAGTTTGCACTTTCTGCTCCTGCATTTGTGATTGCATTAAATAAAGTACTTTTGCCAACATTTGGCAGTCCAACAACACCTATTTTCATATTTTTTCCTTTTTGATTTTTTTGAATTTTTTTGATTTTTTGAATTTTTCTTTTTTAAATAATTCTGTTTTTTTATTTTTCCGTTTTAAAATTATTTTAAAACAACTTTTCAACTATTTTTTGAAAACCGAAATTTACTAAAAGAGTTTTTTTATCTTATAAAAACAATTTATATTGAATTTATTTTTATTGCGATTTTTTAAAAGCAATTAAAAATTTTGATATTACTTTAAAAAGTTTAACTCCTTTTTGAGTTAAACTTTTTAAAGATTTTCAAAATAAATTATTCAGCACTTCGTTCAGATTCGTCGTCAAGAATTTTGTCGTCGACAACTTCTTTTTCTTCTTTGACTATGTCTGGTCGTTTTTCAATGCCAGTCAAGTCTTTTGCTTTGTCATCAATGGTAGAAGATTTAAGCCAGTCTTTTTCTTTTCCTTCTGCTTTATCTTTGCCTTTTTTGAACAGGTCAAGAAGTTTTTTCAAACCACTATTCTTTTCTTTGCGACTTTCTTTTTCAAAAGGTTTTATCTTCTCTTGATTTTTCATCGCTTTGTTGTGGTTTTTGTTAATATTTTCTTTTTGCTCTTGTTGCATTTTCTTGATATTATCATTGATAATTTTCAGTTGCTCTTTTCTCTTTTTAGAATCTTTCAATTTTTTTGAATTGATTTTAAGTCGTTTAAGAAGGAAAGTATCTTTTGCCGAGAAGACTAAATCTTCACCAGCAAGGGCAGCAAGAGTTTCAATTACCATAGTGCCATCTTTTGCAATAGAAACTTGTTTCTGTGAGAAGAAAGATTCGTCGCCATTTGCAAAAGCCTCAAAAGCACTGTTGATTACATCTTTTGGGATTCTTTTTTCTGCAAGAGAATTTAAGAAATCGACTTTCTTTTTGAATTCTTTTGTATCCGCATCAAGTTGTTCGAGTTTTGTAAGGTCTGCAAGCAGATTTTTGTCGGATTTGTCAATCAAATCTTTATTGATTGCAAGCATATCGACCTCATTTTGCATATCATTTGAAATTGCTTCAATTTTCTTATCGATAGACTTGTTTAGAGCATTAAGTCCTAATTTAATATCATCAATCTTTCCATCTTTAACAAGTTTTTCAATTTTATTTTTGTTTATGTTAAGTTTTGTCACAAACTTGTTATTGATTTTATGATCAGAATTTTTCTTATCATTTATTGATGAAATAAATCTTTTCATAGAACTGAAATCATCTTTTTCAAAGATGTCATTTAAGCAAGTTTTAAATTCATCGCCTGCATTTTCAAAATCATTTAACTCTTTTTGTTTTAACCAAAGTGCATTTTGGTCCTTAATAGATTTGCCTTTAGTAGAAACATCTTTGAGTGCTTTTTTATAATCCTTTGAGTTTATTCCTAAACTTGTAGCAATTTTTTCTGGAGATATATTTGGATTTTTTTGAACAATTTCAATAAGGTCTTTTTCTTCTTTTCCAGAAATATCCAAAATCATTTCATAAATGTTGTCATATTTTGGTTCTTTTAAAGGTTTATTATGTTTTGATTTTTGATTTTTGAGTTCTGTATCGACAGTGGCTTCTCCTAAAACTGTATTATGACAATGTGCTTCGACTTGAGTTTTTTGATTTATTTTATCTATTTCAGTGTTTAAAAATTTCTCAAGTTTTTTGATATCGAATTTTCCATCTTTGTCAAGACCTATTTCATGTAAGTTCTCATAACTTAATTTGCCAACATATCTAGCAATATCTTTATCTTCAAAATATAAAGAAGTATATTGTTTTAATGTTTCAATTATATCTTTTTTATCGGATATGTCTTTTAGAGAATTGATTAATTGTTGTCTTTCGCTTTCTGCTCCGTTTTCGGTTGAAAGTCCCATACTGTCAATTAAATCAACTACAGAATGCCAGCCATTTATTTGCTTTTTGGTTTGCTTTAGTTGGTTTTGAACTGATTTCTTTGTGACACTTTCTCTTTTTTCTTTTATAATGTCCTCTTTCTTTTTATCGGCAGGGGCATTATATGTGCAAACTGAGTTTGCTATTGCCTGTTCAATGACAGATTGAGAGAGGTTGCCATTTGCAAGATTATTCAAGTTTGATATAACATTCTTATAGTCTTCAATTTGCTCTGGAGTAAGTTTTTTTGCATTTGCAACTTTAGAGTATTCTTCAATTTGCTCTGGAGTAAGGTGAGTATCTTTTGCTAATTTTTCTTCATATTTTCTGATATTTTCTTCTTTGAGTCTGCCTTCAAGAGACTTCTTGTATTGTTCTACTTTTTCATCAGTTAAATTCAAATTTGCAAGTTCTTTAGTATAATATTCTTTTTCTGATTTTAATAATTCAATATTTGCAGGGGCTTGTGCCTCTTTATCAGCGATTTCTTTTAGTTTTGATAGATAAAAATCTCTATCCTGAAGAATATTAGTAATTGTTTTATATTCATTTATTGCATTGTTAAAAGAGCGTCTTTCATTATCAGAGAGATTATTATCAAAATCTTCTTTCATCTTCTTAACTTGCTTGTCAGAATATTTTGAAATATCAAGTGCAGACTGTGCAACTATTAAACTTGCAGCAATCTTCCTTAATGTTTGTTCTCTAAAAGATTTTGCCACATAATTATTTTTCTTTAATTCTTCAACTTTTTCAACAACTTTATCAAGGAATTTGTTTGAATCTTTTCCTTCGGCATCCTTAGTGATGCTTTTCAATTCTACCTTAAAATAAATATTTTGTGCATCCGTAAGCATTTGACCAAATACTTTATTTAATCCGGTTGGTGATTTTTCAAAATTTTGGATAATATTTTTTCTTAAGTTACTTTTTTCATTTTGGAAATTTGAATAGATTTCCTTGAGTTTTGTTGCTCTATCAGAAGTTTCATTTTGTAAATAAGAAACCAAACTGTCAATAGTGCCAGCCTTTAAATTTAAAATGTCTTTATTGTTTAGTTCTGGAATTATTGATCCAACAGGGAGATTTTTCTCAAGAGGGGAAGAGAGTAAGTCGCCATAATTGTCCATGATATGACTGATTAATTTTGAATATGCGTCTTCAACTTTTGATGTGTCAGTTTCAAAATCTTTTAACAGTTGTTTTGTGTTGTTTCCCAGTTCGGTGTCATTTAATTTTGAAGAAAAATCCTCAAGTGTTTTCTGTTTATGATTTAATAGTGTCTTGTTTACGATTAAATCTTTGATAGAATTTGTTGCGTTTTGATAAGTTTCGTATTTTTGTTTGCCTTTGTCTTTTGACTCGTCTTGTTCAAGTAAATCAATGGCGTTCATAAAATGACCCATTTGTTTGAGAGCATTGATATTTTCTCTGTTTTCTTTTGCTATTCCATCAATTTTTTGTAATGTTGTATTGATTTTGGTATTTGCACCTATTAAAGCATCATATATTTCAACTTTCTCTTCGTCTGGGATATTTTTGAAAATAAGGTCAAGTTTTGTTTCATTGATTTCTTTGTCGCCAGAAAGTCTTTTGACGATTGCAACAGAATATCTATTTATCAATTTTTTGCGAGATTCGTCGTTAAGTGAATGTGTGTTGAATAGTTTAGAAAGTTTGATTTCATTTGCCTGTGAAATAGACTCTTCTTGTTTTGAGATAATAGAGTTGAAATTTAATTCCTGAGAAACAGATGAATCAAGATATTTTACAAAGTCAGTCAAATATTCATTTGTGAAAGAGGATTTAATAAATTCTTCTTTTTTCTCTTTTGGAATTTCTCTAAAGTTTTGTGAAATGAAATTGTTGATAAGTTCATTTCTTTTATCTGATTTTGTTTCTCTTTGAATTGCTTGAAGAGAATTTAGCATATTTTTCTTAATTTCATATCCTTCACGGCTCATCAAAAGTTCATTTCTAGGATATCCTTCATGTTCATCCTCAAGTCCTTGAGAGAATCCGACACCATATTTTTCATAAATGTTGCGGAAACTGTTTTCATTGTCAGAAGTTAATGCAAGAAAATCATCAAGTTGTTTTTCGCTGTTAAGCATTGCAATATTTGCTTTGTCTAAATCTTTTTCTCTTGCTAAGAAATTTTCAGCAAAATCATCGGCTTCCGCCTCTTCTTGTTCTCTTTCTTTAAGTCGATTATAGGCAATATCGAAAGATTTTATGACAGCCTTGTCTTTGAATGCGACCATACCTGACCCGGCAGTTACAAGAACCAAAGCAGCAATAGCAAGCGCACCTAGTCCAGTAAGAATGAAACCAGCAGCGAGGAAGAAACCAAAAATTGCGATGGCTGTTCCATAATCTTCTGCAAATTTTTTAAAGTCACGGGCTTTGGTTGATTTGATAATTTTATCGTCTTTTTTATTTTTTGTTTCTGCTGGGGCAATTTCAGGTTCCTCAGTTTTTTCTTCAGGTTTTACATCTTTTTGTTCTTCATCTGTAGGGGCAGGCTTACCAGTTTCATCTTCAGGGTTATCGGCATCTTTGCCGTCGCCATCATCTGTGGTTTCTTCTGGTGGGCTGTCTGGATCTTCGTCACCAGGGTTGTTAGGGAAAGCAAAGTTGCTTTTTCCGTCTTCATCAACTATGTCTGCATCTACTTCTGGTGGAATTTTATCTGGATCAATGATGTTTTCATCGTTTAAATTTAAAGTAAGGCTATAGTTCTCAGGTTTGAGTTTGTATGTGAAAGTTGCATAATCACGATTATCTTTCTTTTCAAAGATAATTCCGCCTATATTTTTATCTTCTCCAGATAATTCTTTTTTTATTTGATATCCTGCGAATTCACTTAAAATAGAAATTGATTTTTCAGATTCTGCTGATAATTTATCTCCATCCATCTTTAAATCAAAAGCGTAATTTCTTCTGCTAGGGGTGTCTTTTTTTGCAAACTGTGGCACAACTTGAATTACAATTCTAGGCACAGGTTTTCCATTTACTATTTCATATTGTAATTCCATTTTTTCAAATTTTTCAAATTTGCCATTTATTAAGAAAAAGTTGTTTGTTTTTGTATTGTCTTTTGGATCTTTCATAGAAACAAATGTAAAAGGATTATTTTTTTCAAGTTCTTTATCAGTTTTGTTTACTGGGTCTATAGTCATGAAAGTATAGTCTCCAACATTTTTGACATTGTTTCCATGGAAAGACATTGCATAGAGTGCAAGATTGTTGAAAGGAAAATCGTTGAAGGCTTTAGGGGCAGAATAACTTTTTTTAGAAGTATAATTGTAGGTTTGGAAAGTTTCATTATTTTTGTCAAAGAAGGCCTCGACTGCACGTGTGTTTAAAGTCACATCAATTCCTTTTCCATTTTGTATATTTGACATATGAGAAAATTCTATTCCATCTTCATCTGCAATTTTGATTGATGTGGCATCAGTGCTTATTGTATAGGTCTTTCCACTTGTTGCAGTGATTTGAAAGCATGTTGCACCATGTTTTTTTGAAATAGAAATACCGCCTTGTCCAGGCTTAATTAAAAGAGGATCTTTGCCTAAAATGTCGGCAAGAGATTTTCCGTCTGATGTTTTAAACAAAGATAAATCGGCGAAAGAAATGGTATAAGAATCATCCTTTTTATCAATAGAAAAGAGTTCTCTTTTTTCAAAAGAGCCATCTTCTTTCAACTTTTCATCAGAAAATTCAAAGTAGTGAGGAGTAAATGGGTCGACAGCGAGAGTTTGATTTGTTATCAATTCATTTCCTTCTTTGCCTTTTAAAGGGTTGTTGTCTTTATCAAGAAGTTTTATTTTGTTTGTCAAAGAACTTTTAGTCATGACATTTTTGATTTTTTCTGATTCTGCCATTAAATTCTCCTTATATTATATATATTTACTATATTATAACATCTTTATATAATAAAAGTCAAGATTTCGACAGGCTTTAGGCTTAAATTTTGAAAATTTGGAAATAAAAATTTGAGATTGACACTCTTTGACAAAGTTTTGACAAATAAACAATCTAAAATTTGATTTAAGTGTGATTTTATTTTGACTTTTTGTCTTTTTTTTGTTAATATGATTATTATAATTCGATTTTAAAGGAGAGATGATGGGACTTTTTGGAAATGAAAATAATTCTCAAATAAAAAAAATTAAAAAGATTGCTGACAAAGTAATACTTTTGGAAGAAAAATATAAAAATTATTCGAATGAAGAACTTAGGGCTTGCACTGATGAATTCAGAGATAGATTTAAAGCGGGGGCATCGCTCAATGATTTGTTGCCAGAGGCTTTTGCCGTAATAAGAGAGGCATCGGCAAGAGTTTTGAATATGCGTCACTTTTATTCTCAAATAATAGGTGGAATTGCCATTCATCAGGGCAGAATTGCCGAAATGGCAACTGGTGAAGGTAAAACTTTGGTGGCGACACTTCCAGTATATCTTAATGCAATCACTGGCAAAGGTGTTCATGTAGTCACAGTCAATGATTATCTTGCAAAGCGTGACGCTGAATGGATGGGTAAAGTCTATAAATTTTTAGGGCTTACCGTCGGAATATCAATTTCTGGTCAAAACGATAAACAAAAGCGTGATGCTTATAGATGTGATATCACTTACGCGACAAATAATGAACTGGGCTTTGACTATCTTCGTGACAACATGGCGGGCAGTAAAAATGCCAGAGTGCTTAGAGGACTCAATTTTGCCGTTGTCGATGAAGTGGACAGTATATTGATTGATGAAGCAAGAACACCTCTTATTATCAGCGGAATGAGTGGAAAGTCATCTGATGGATATATTCAAGCACAAAAATTTGTCAAGACCCTTAAAAAAGATGAGGATATTGAAATTGATGTCAAAACAAAACAGATAAACATGACTGAAAGTGGAATCAGCAAGGCTGAAGCATTTTTTAAGATTGAAAATCTTTCAGACCTTGAAAATCTAGAACTTAACCATTATATCAACAACGCTTTGAAAGCAAACTTTATTATGCACCGAGATGCAAACTATGTTGTGAAAGATGGAGAAGTCATCATTGTTGATGAATTTACCGGTCGTCTCTCAATAGGCAGACGCTTCAGTTCTGGCTTGCATCAGGCAATTGAGGCAAAAGAAGGTGTTGATATTCGTGATGAAAACCAAACTTTTGCGACAATTACATTCCAAAATTTCTTCAGACTTTACAGCAAACTTTCTGGTATGACCGGAACTGCCAAAACTGAAGAAGGGGAATTTAGGACAATTTACAATCTCGACGTTGTTGTCATTCCTCCAAATAAACCAAAACAGAGAATTGATTATCCAGATATTATGTATGCTTCAGAAAATGGCAAGATAAAGGCTATTATTGAAGAGATCAAAGAATGTGAAAAGAAGGGACAACCTGTCCTTGTCGGAACTATAAATATTGATAAATCAGAACTTATTTCTCATGCACTTAAATCTGCAGGTATCAAACATCAGGTATTAAACGCAAAAAATAATGAAAAAGAAAGTGAAATTGTTGCTCAAGCGGGCAGAAAGGGTGCTGTGACTATTGCAACAAACATGGCAGGTCGTGGAACTGACATTTTGCTGGGTGGAAATCCAGAGTTTATGGCAACAAAAGAAATGCGTAACAATGGATTCACTGAAGAGGAAATTCTCTATGCAACTGCATTTAATTATGTTGAAGATGAAAAACTCAACAAAGCGAGAGAAACTTACCGTGAACTTTATGAAAAATATAAAAAAATCACCGATGAAGAAAAAGAAGAGGTGAAAAAACTGGGCGGACTTCATATTGTGGGGACAGAACGTCACGAATCACGCCGTATCGACAACCAACTTCGTGGTCGTGCAGGTCGTCAAGGTGACCCTGGCTCAAGTGTATTCTTCCTTTCTCCTGAAGATGATTTGCTTACTCGATTTGCAGATGACAAACTTAAAAAGATATTCGTATTTTTCAAAATTGATGACGATGTGCCTTTCCAGGTGAAAATTATTGCAAAGCACGTAGAAAAGGCTCAGAGAAAGATAGAACTTCAAAACTTTGGCATCAGAAAATCTGTCCTTCAATTTGACGATGTCATGAATAAGCAAAGAGAAATTATTTATAATGAAAGAAACAAAGTTCTTGACGGAGAACCTGTCCATGACCAAATCATGAATATGTTTCCTGAAGTCGTTGCAAAAAGTGTCTATAAGGTCATCAGTGATGATAAGCCTTATTATGAATGGGATTTAGAGGCACTTAAGAAAGAACTTGAAAATGGTCTTATCGAAAGAGAAGGAAATCTTATCACAGAAGAATTTGTTGAAGAATGTGATGTTGATGATGTCATTGAAAAGGTGCTGAAAAACATTGATAAACGATATAAAGAGCGTCAAGAAAACCTTGCACAAATGGGAATCGACTTTGAAGATATCGAAAGAAATGTCCTTCTTCGTATGGTTGACATAAACTGGATGAGCCAAATAGAAGATATGCAGATTATGAAAGATGAAATCATTACCCGTCAATTTGGTCAACAAGACCCTGTGCTTGCCTATAAAAAAGAGGGCTTTGAAATGTTTGACAAAATGATTGAAAAAATCAGAGAAAACACCTGCAAAATCTTGCTCAATGCTCAGATTCAACAGGCACCAGAAGAACCAAAGCCTCAACCAGTAAAAATTACTTTTACTGGAAAAGAACTCACTCCAGAGGAGAGGGCGGCAAAAAAGGCAAAAGAAAAACTTAAAGTTCAAAAAACAGTCTATAATGACAGTCCAAAAATCGGCAGAAATGACCCATGTCCTTGCGGAAGTGGAAAGAAATACAAAAATTGTTGTGGATTGAATGATTAAAATAAAAGCATCGCTTAGTTGCTTACTTTTGAAACTAGCGGAATAATTAAAGCAAAACATAGACAAAACGGCCTATGTTTTCTTTTTTACTCTTACTCTCTCTTAACTGCAAAATAAAACGGATATCTCTGCCGTTGTCAAGGTTGCCGTTAGAAACAACAAATTTTCAAATTTTATGACACTTGCCTTGACCTTGACAACAAAGAATATTCGTTTAAACTAGAATAATAGAGAGAAGAAAACAAAAAGCAAAAGAGCGGATTGCGTTACGCTCTGCCAGCGAGCCGCTCTTTTGCAACTAAATTTGTTTATTAGGCGTGTGCTTGTCTGGCGGAGCGAAGCGATGCCACTTGTATAACCAAGCACACGCCTAAATGCCAAATTATTTTTTTAATTTATAGATACAAATTGCTGTAATATATGATATAATATTTTTGTAAAGGAGTATTAATATGGTTTATTTGGTTACTGGAGCAACGAGTGGAATTGGAAAACAAATTGCTGAAGATTTATTAAAAGGCGGCAATGAAGTCGTTTTGAATTATGGAAAGAATGAACAACAAGCCAAAGTAGTTGAGAAAGAGTTTGAAAGCAAAAGTTACAAATTTTTACTTTTCAAAGCTGACATTTCGGATGAAAAGCAAGTGAAAGAGATGTTTGCTTTAGTTAAAAAGAAATATGGCAAACTGAATGGTCTTGTGAATAATGCTGGAACAAATGTTGACGAGTTTGTAGAAACTTGCAAACTTAACAATTATATGAAGGTTGTTAATACGAATTTTATCGGCAAAATGATTTGCAGTAAATACGCTATTCCACTTCTTAAGAATCAAGAGAACGCTTGCATAGTCAACATTGCTTCTTCACTCGGTGTTAGACCAGATACTGAATGTTCTGCTTATTGCTGTTCGGCTTCTGCTATAATCACTTTAACCCAATGTCTTGCCATGGAACTTGCAGAGTATAACATAAGAGTTAATTGTGTTAGTCCTGCATTTACACCAACACCACTTTCACTAGCGGGTTGGACAAAAGAAGAAATTGCAGCAAAAGAAAAGCGAAATCCACGCCATAGACTTGGTAAAACGCAAGATATGTCAAATGCGGTTTTGTTCTTATTATCAGATAAAGCAGACTATATTAATGGCGAAAACCTAAAAGTTAATGGCGGTGGTATTTTAAAGAAATAATTTCAGTCAAAAAAACGAGCTTATATTTAAGTTCGTTTTTTTGCTAGTTTCAAAATTTATAGCCCTTAGGCGATGTTTTTTTTTGTTGTAAAGTGCTTGCTGATTATGAATCAGTTTAATGAATTTGTTTGAATTATTTTGTCATAATAATGTTATGAAAGATGAAACATTTGGAAAACGATTAAAATTTCTTCGTATGGAGAAGGGGTTGACGCAGGTTCAACTGGCAGAAGAACTTAATGTGGATAAATCTACAATAGCAAAATATGAGACTGACAAAATTGAGCCTAGTTTGACTATGCTTAAGGTTTTGTCAAAATATTTTAAAGTTCGTTCAGATTATTTGTTGGGATTAGAGGATATATATTGATTTTCAAATGAGATTTGTTTTAATATTTCAAAAGAAAGATCATCAATATTGTTTACATTAAATATTTTAAATAGGGATTTGGCATATTCCCTATTTTTTAATAAATATTTATTTCTTATATACATACATGGACCAAAATGTAAAGATGTACCATAAAAATTTATAATATTCAATAATTCAATATCATTCTTTACATCATTTTTTATTATTGTATATAAAAGATTTTCCATTCTTATATCTCCCGATTCTGATTATTAGTCAGAATATAAGTAATTATACTGATTTTCTGTCAGAATGTAAAGAGAAAAAGAGGAAATATGCAAACATTAGGACAAAAAATTAAAGAATTACGAAAAGAGAAAGGGTTGACACAGATTCAACTGGCAGAAAAACTTAATGTAAATAAATCTACAATAGCGAAATATGAGACTGACAAAATAGAGCCTAGTTTGTTGCTGTTAAAACAAATTGCAATATTTTTTGATGTTTCAGCCGATTATTTGCTGGGAATTAAAGAGTTTTAAAATATTATATTTTTCCTTTTGTGTTAAAAAATCAGAAAGATATAATTTGTTGCAAAAGAGAAGAAAAATAATTAAATTTTGCGATTTTTAAGCAAAAAAACATTGTTTTTTATTAATTTTTGTTAAATTATAATTATTTTATCGGTTGAAGACTTAAAATATCAATTAAAAAAATCCACCAAATTATGGTGGACTTTTTTGCTTTTACATATCGTTTTCGCTGTTGTCTAAGCCTGCTTCACTCATATTTAAAGATGATTTGATTCCGCTTTTATCTATCCTTTTGTTTAAGCAATTTTTTACATCATCATAAACACAATCTTTCCAGTCTCCTTGTTTTTTCCATTCTTCAAAATTGTCATTGATGGTTTTTTCCATCATTTTATAAATTTTTGTTTTATATTTTTTATTTTCTTCGGTGTTTGGCATTTGTAAAAGTTTATGTTGGACGGTTTGCATAGCATAATCTAATACTGATTCTGATGGATTTCCACCTGTGTTAAAATTTCCGTCAATAAAATAGTGAGGTGGGATATCTGCAAACTTCTCAGGATTTTCGTGGATTTCCATAATCATTTTCATTTCATCTTTCCATAAACCATGATCCATGGCATTTTGTAATCTTTTTGAAGCAAATTTGTATGCATATATGTTTTGAGACATTGCTACATAAACTGCTTCAATGTCGTCTTGTAAATTTTCAACATATCTCAAAGTCGTACCATCTTTTTCTAAAGTTTGCAAGACAAGTTTTTTATCATTTTTAAGTCGGTCTGATATATATTCGATTGCATTTGGATTTTGTTGAATTGCTGTTTCTGCTATAATTTCATTGTCTCGCAATCTTTCTGAAAGTAACGAAATAGCACAACCAGTACGCTTTACCACTTCAAGTCCTAAATCAAAATCATCTTTTAATCTTTTTGTTCCATACATAATATTAAAACCATTATTAGATTTCTTGATGTAATTCATCATGCCTCTTTTTGTATAAAATTTCATAATATTCTCCTGTAAATATTATAATATATAATCAATAATTTATCAATGTTTATTATAAATCAGAGAAGAAATCATCGATTTCTTTGTCAAAATTTTTCTTGACTGGGTCAATTTTTTCCTCTTCCTCTTCTTTTAATTTTTTTATTCGTTCTTGTTCTTCCTTTAATTCTTCTTCTCTTTTTAAGACATCTTCTTCGGTGTCTTTAAATTTCTTTTTTACAATTTCAAAGATTTCCTGTCTATATTGTTTTGATTCTTCTGTGCGAGGAAGTTGTTTCAACTTTGTTGCGACAACATATTTAGTCATTTTTATGAAATCCTTATTTTCCTCATAAAAGTATTTTGGATGTAAGTTTGCAAAGTTTTTAGGGTCTTGAGCGAGAGGGACTAATTCTTCAGTGAGAAATTTATTTTTTAAAACAAGGTTTTCGCTGATATTATTATTTGAATACTTGATTACATCTACGGTGCAATTATTATCATTTTTTTGAGAGTAAGCATTTAAAACAAAAATTATATCGTTTCTTAATCTAGGTGATGCTTTTAAGAAAAGATAATCTTTTTCTTTAATAGCAGTCATGACAATTTCCTCATCATCTTTGAATTTGTCTGAAATACAATCAAAGCAACTGCAATTTGCTTTTACAGCAGAAATGATAAATTCTCTATCATCAATAAATTTAGGGAACCATTTTAGCATCCAGTAACATTTCTTTAAAACTGCAAGAGCAAATTCTCTGTCCTCTAAAAGTTTTTCAGAAAAGTCCCTAAGATCAAAGTCTCCTTTGCTGATTATTTTTAATGCCTTTTCTTTATTTTTTATTTTTGTCTTTTCTTTATTAAAATCTTTCATAATTTTCTCCCTATACTCTATTATAATCGGTGGGGGAATTGTCAAGTGTTATTTTAAAATCACAACAATATATTTTGCAAAAATATTTTCTGATGATACAATATAAAGGCACAACAATTGTGTCCGGCATATATTGAAAAGGTGAGGTGAAAATGATACTTGTAATTTTAGCGGGTGGAATAGGCAGTCGTTTTGGCGGACTGAAACAGTTATCGCTTGTGGATGAAGAGGGCAATTTTATTTTAGATTATTCTATTTATGATGCAATTAAAACTGGTTTTGATAAAGTGGTTTTTATTATAAAAGAAGAAAATTATCAAATTTTTAGAGAAACAATAGGAAAAAGAGTTGAAAAACATATAAAAACAAAATATGTTTTTCAAAATAATGACAATATTCCGTCAAACTATATTATCCCTCCAGAGAGAATAAAACCTTTTGGAACCGCCCATGCACTTCTTTGTGCTGAAAGTGAAATTGATGATGATTTTTTGGTGATAAATGCAGATGATTTTTATGGAAGAGAGGCATTTGAAGATGTTATGAAATCTTGCGGATTTATAAATAAAAATCAAAGTTTAATGGTGGGTTATAAACTTTATGAAACTATGTCGGAAAGTGGAAGTGTTAAACGGGGAATTTGTCATGCTGAAAACGGAATACTCAAAAATATAGAAGAACATGAAATTTCTGTCGGTGAAGGCAAAATCAAAGCAAAAAGTCTTGAAAAAGATGACCATGAAGAGATTATTCTGACTGGCGAAGAGATTGTGTCAATGAATATTATGGCGTTTGATAAAGAATTTTTGAAATATATTCGAGTTGGATTTGAGGAATTTTTAAAGTCAAATAAAGACAATTTGATGAGTGCAGAATACTTTTTGCCGTCTATTGTAAATGGGCTTGTAAAAGTAGGATGTTTAAAAGTTAAAGTCATAGAAACACAATCAAAATGGAAGGGGATTACATATAAAGAAGATTTGGGAAATATTAATAATTTCATAAAAAATCAAAAAAAATTGCAAAAATACCCTCAAAAACTATGGTTTTAATGAAAGTTTACACCAAAAACATTTAAATTATTGTTTTCTTGACAAATTTTGATTGATTTTAAAAACTTCCCAAAAGTATAATTATCTTTAAATAAACATATATTAAAATGATAAAAAATAGTTTTTGACCGACTTATGTATGACATTTTTTAAAAAATTTCAAAAAATTGTCGATAAATGTTTTGTTTTTGAAGTTAATTATGCTAATATATCTTTAAGGAGCGTTTAATGAAAAGTTTTGTTTACCCTGCTATATTCATCAAGGATAAAGAAGATGAAATGTATCGTGTGCTTATTCCTGACCTTGAACTTACAACTGATGGCGCTTTTATGGAAGAGGCTTATCTTTATGCGAAAGCAATGCTTAAAGCCTATTTTTCATATATAGATAAATATGAACTTGATTTCAATCTTCCAACCGATTTTGAAACAGTGAAAAAGTCTTGTGAAGAAGGTGATATAGTCATGCTCTTAGATGCCGAAATAAAAGGTGAAGAAAAAGAAATTTGATTATAATAAAAGTGTAATTAAAAGTAGAAAAATAATTTATAAAAAAATAGATTAAATTAAAAAAACAGTTGACATAGTTTGTTTTTTGTGGTAGAATATGACTAACATCTCTTGTGGGGGTGTTAGTTTTTTTGTTAGGAGAAGAATTATGGCATTACCAAAACGTAAAAATATTATCTTGGCTTGCACAGAATGTCAAGAAAGAAACTATGCTACAAGCAAAAATACATCAGCAAATCCTGAAAGAATTGAAATTACAAAATTTTGTTCAAGATGCGGAAAAAGAACTGTTCATAAAGAAACAAAATAATCGGAGGTTTTATGTCTAAAAAGAAATTAAACGGCCAAATCATTGCAAATGAGCAGGCAGGCTTACAAACAAAAGACACAGAAAAAACCGAAAAAGTCAAACAAAGCGAGATTAAAAACTCTAAGTCTCAAAAAAATGTTAAAAAAGTCAAAAAAGATAAAAAGGACAAGGGTAGCCTTAAAAGGAAGGCTAGGGAAACAGTGGCAGAACTTAAAAATGTCACATGGCCTACTTTTGGTGAAGTTTGCAAAAGAACGGGTGTAGTTTTAGTAGTTGTGCTCGTCTTTGCAGTTATTATTTTTGGCATGGATTATGGTTTAGGGGCTCTTATGACGCTTCTTACTAAGAGATAAAGGTGGACTTATATGGAAGAAAAAGATTTGATTGCGTCTGAAGAAACAGGCGAAACTATGGAAAATAATCAATCAACCACTTTGGTAGAAGATAAAGAACTTAGTGATGATGAAATTGCTTACAAAGAGTTTGTAGATGGCTTAGAAGCAAAGTGGTATGTTCTTCATACTTTTTCAGGTTATGAAAATGTTGCAAAAGAAAATCTTGAAACAGTGGTTGAAAAATTCAATCTTCAAGATAGAATCTTTGAAATTGTCATTCCTATGGAAGATGTTGTTGAAGAAAAAAATGGAAAGAAAAAACTTGTTCAACGCAAAGCCATGCCTTGTTATATCTTAGTGAAAATGAAATATGCTGATGACCTTTGGCATAACGTAATTTACACTCGTGGAATCACAGGCTTTGTTGGTCCAAAGGGTCGTCCTTTGGCACTTACTGAAGAAGAAGTCATCAAACTTAGACTTGAAAAGATCAAAGTTGAAGTTGATATCGTGCCTGGAGACAATGTTGAAATCATTGAAGGTGCGCTCAACAGTATGGTGGGCAAAGTTCAAACTGTCAATGTTGAAGATGGTGTTGCTTCTATAAGCGTTGAAATGTTTGGAAGAGATACAATAGTTGATGTTCAATTATCACAAATTCATAAAATCAATGCTTAAAAGATGAAAATTAAGTGTTTTGTATAATTTTTATTGATTGATTTGATTATTCTGTGCCCGAAATCGGCAGAAAATAGGGCACAAAAAAGGTTTTTTTAAAAAAGCCTTTAAAGATAGTGGGAGAACGGCATTCTGCACTCGTTCATATCACCACAAAAGGAGGAAAAAATGGCAGAAAAGAAAATTACTGCAGTTGTAAAATTGCAACTCGAAGCCGGTAAAGCAACTCCTGGACCTCCAGTTGGTTCAACTTTAGGACCTCATGGAATCAACCTAGGTGCATTTACCAAAGAATTTAATGAGAAGACTGCTTCTCAGGCTGGACTTATTATTCCAGTTGTAGTGACTATCTATGCAGATAGAAGTTTCTCATTCGTACTCAAAACTCCACCAGCGGCTATTCTTATTAAGAAAGCAATCGGTCTTGACAAGGGTTCTGCAGTACCACACAAAACAAAAGTCGGACAAATCACTAAAGCACAAATCAGACAAATCGCTGAAACAAAGATGCCAGACCTTAACTGCACATCTATTGAATCTGCAATGTCTATGATAGCGGGTGCCGCTCGTAGTATGGGCGTTACTGTAGTAGACTAAGGAGGCGGTTTATGAAGAAAGTAGCAAAAAAATATGCTCAAGCATTAAGCATGGTTGAACAAAAAGCATATGATATTTCAAACGGATTTGATACTTTATTATCACTTCCAAAGGCAAAATTTGACGAAAGCGTTGAACTTCATGTAAGATTGGGCGTTGACGGAAAGAATGCTGACCAACAAGTTCGTGGCGTTTGCGTTCTCCCTCACGGAACAGGTAAGAACGTAAGAATTCTTGTTATCGCTAAGGGTGACAAGGCAGACGAAGCAGTTAAAGCCGGTGCTGACTATGTTGGCGCAGAAGAAGTCGTTGCAAAAATTCAAGGCGGATGGCTTGATTTTGATGTTTGTATCACAACTCCTGATATGATGGGTGTGGTTGGTAGAGTAGCAAGAGTGCTCGGACCAAAAGGTCTTATGCCAAACCCAAAGAGCGGAACTGTAACTATGGATGTAGTTAAGGCTATAACAGACGCTAAGGCTGGTAAAGTTGAATACAGACTTGATAAAACAAACAATGTTCATGTGATTTTAGGAAAGGTAAGTTTTGGTAAAGAAAAACTCATTGACAACTTCAACACTGTCATTGAAGCACTTATCAAAGCAAAACCTGCTGCTGCAAAAGGTCAATATTTCAGAAATGTTACTATTGCATCAACAATGGGACCTGGACTTAAAGTTAATGTTACTATGTAATTTAAAAAGCATATCAATATGATATGCTTTTTTTATACATTTAAGAAACAACATAAATGTAAAAGTGTTGTTTTTATAAACAAAGGAATAACACGAACGAAGTGGGTGTTTTCTTTAGAACCGCAAGAATAACACGAACG
>CAOJSF010000013.1 GCA_948442695.1 uncultured Clostridia bacterium
TCTCTTCTTTCTCTTCTTTCTCTTCTTTCTCTTCTTTCTCTTCTTTCTCTTCTTTGCAAACAAAAAAGACTTAGCAAAATCTAAGTCTATTTTTGTTTGCAAAGAAACTAGTCAATCCAGAATACATGACCCATCACAAGAATGCAGATGATGTCGATAAGCCATAAGAATGGAATCCCGATAATAATCAAAATTATCGCAAGAATAACTCCGAAATAACTTTTCTTATCAAGTGATCTAATTATTCTATAAACCACCCAGATAATATCTAGAAATGGAAGTGCAAGAACAACTTTTGCCCAAAGAGGCAATTTTTCCATAGCAATAATGATATCTTTCATATTCTCCTCCTCTAAAAAAATTCTATAATTATTATATCATACCTTTCTCATTTGTCAATCAATTATTTATACCTATTATATGAATAGGCATAAAGTCTAAATAAAAGTATTGATCCAAAGGTTTATCTTTCGCATCATTTGTATGGGCGCAAACGTAAATTCTTCTGCCAACAATCCTTGTCACAATGACGCTGTGATTGAAATGTGTTGGGTTTTGGCGAAGTTGAATAATGTCACCCACTTCAATGCGGTTTAAATTTACAACCTCTCCAAAAGGTCCCTTTGTCTTTTTATCTCTAAGAAGAAAGTTCATCAGTTGCCCCACTCCAGTCCAACTGGGAGAACGGCTTGATACACTGTTATAAAACCATCCATTTTGTTTATCATAGTTCATAACAGAGCCACCAGCCAAAAGACATTGTGATATAAAATTTGTGCAATCTCCACCTATTCCACCAAAATGATAAAATTTTGGATTTGCACTCAGCGCCCACAGTCTTGCGTATTCCACCGCCGAAGATCTATCATATAAAATCAACTTGTTCTCCTATAGATATTGCCCGCAAAGAAAGCATCAAAACTTTTTTTTGCATCTATTAGTCAGCGACATAGTCACAGCCATATTTAGTTATATGAAAATAAGCACAAAATTGTGAATAAGACATTTCAAATCTTAAATCTTTATTTATAATAATAAAAATTATTAAAATACTTTTCATATAAAATACAAAATATTAATATAAAATTCACTAAGTCTAAAGCCTATCACCAAACAAACAAATAAAAATAAAGAATAAAAACATCTTAAAAATTTCAAACATAGAAAAACAAAAAAGCACCCTATTAAAAGGTGCTTAAAATTCAATATGATTAAAGACTCATTCCGTCATAATCATTGTAAATTTCTGCATTAACTTCTGCATTTATCTTTTTAGTTCTTTCAGTGTTGATTTCAGTTTTTCTTGCAATAACCATTCCGCCAAACGCTTCTTTATTTATACCATAAGATAATATATTCTTTTCATCTTTCAATACTGCTGTCATAATTCCTCCGTTTTCTTCTGAATATATAATAGCACAAATTTAAAGTTTTGTAAATACCTTTTTTAAAATTTCTTTACATTTTTTTAGGGACTTTTATTGCAAGTACATCCAGTGCCTGCAACATTTTCTTACGCACCAGTGTGATAAGAGAAATAAAACTTTTTTGCCTGTTTTCATCACTTTCATTGATGATATTGTGGTTGTTATAGAATGTCGCAAACGCCGATGCAAGGTCATAAAGCCCGGTGCAAAGTGCGTTGAGCGAGCGGTCACGATAACAAATTTGATATGAAGAATTAAGTTTGAGAATTTTGCTGATTATCTCTCTTTCTTCATCACAAGAGATAAATATTTCTCCACCTTCTTTGCCATTAAGTTTTTCAAGAATTGAGTTTATTCTCACCACCATGTATTGAAGATATGGTCCAGTCTTGCCCTCAAATGCCATAAATTTGTCAATGTCAAAAACATAATCCTTGCTGACCGTATTTGACAAATCACCAAACTTCATTGCACCCACGCCGATCATAAGAGCGGTCTCATCATCACTTGACGCACCGTTTGACAGAAGTTTTTCTTTCGCTTTACCTGTAAGCATTCCGATGATATCTTCAAGTTTGACAGTGTCTCCAGAGCGTGTTTTAAAAGGTTTTCCGTCACTGCCATTCATAGTGCCATTGACGATGTGGACAAGTTCTTGCCCCTCAGGTGATATCCCACTTTTCTTGCAAACTCTAAACACCTGATTGAAATGCATCTTCTGTCGTCCGTCTGTGACATACTCAATTCGGTCAAGTTTATATTCCTTGTTTCGCATCAGAATTGTCGCAATGTCGGTTGTCGCATAAAGATATGCTCCATTTGTTTTTTGAATAAGACATGGTGGCATAGGATTGTTGTATCTGACAGTGCCATCCTCATTTTGCCCTGCAGGTATGTTTTCACCCTCATTTGCAACATCGACAATAAGCGCACCTTCACTCTCCCTTGCAAGACCTTTTTCTTTGATGACTTTCACTGCCTCATCACAGAAATCATGAGCGTCACTTTCACCCTTCCAAAGTTCAAATGAAGCACCCAGTTTAAGATAGTTTGCCGAGATTTCCTTTACAGAAAGTTCTCTTATGACTTTAAATATTTCATAGTAAGGCTCTTCTTTGTGCTGGATTTTTAAAGTCCATTCTTCAGCCTTTTTCTTAAAATCCTCTTCGTTGACTTTACGCTTGTTCGCAGTTGGATATGCTTCATTAAGGTCATCAATAGTGATATCATATCTCTGCTGACTTCTGCCAAAATAACTGTCAAGTTTTCCCTCTTCAAAAAGTTGAAGTTCGGTCAGTCCCATTTGAAGCCCCCAGTCACCTAGGTGAACATCACTGATGACTTCATCACCGAGAAGCCTATAAAGACGCTTAAGACTTTCTCCTATAATGGCAGGTCTAAGATGACCTATATGAAGTGCTTTTGCCACATTTGCACCGCCATAATCAAGCAAGACTTTTTGAGAAATTTCATTCTTTTCAAGCCCACCCATTTGGTCAGAAAGCATGAAATTTGCAACACTCTTAAAGCCCTCATCGGTGACCTTGATATTGATAAAAGCAGGACGAGAAACCTCAAATTTAAACAACTTATTTTCTTCTATATTCCCGACAATTTCGCTTGCAATATCAAATGGATTTTTGCCATATTTTTTTGACAATGCAAAACATCCATTACACTGAAAATCACAGCCCCCCATATTAGAAAAACTGACTGACAGATTTTCATCATAGCCAGCCTTTATACTTGCATTTTTAAGTGCGGTTTCAATTTCTTTAACAAAGTTCATTTCGACTCCAAATCTTTCTCTATAAGTATTTTACTCAATAGTTTTCAAAGGCAATTTCTGATTTATTCAATTTAATTTCTTCCACAATAAGCAGTTCTTTATTTGTTTATTTCAACCCAAAATTTGCAAAAAAATCAAATTAAATTGATATGAAATTGTATTATTTAAACTTAAATTATCTAATTCAGTTTTTACAGTTTAATCAACATCTTGTATCTATTATTTCATACATAATACAAGACTTTGGGCTAATATGCAAATTAGTTTAATTCTCGTCTTCCTTCAAGAGCACGAGACAAGGTCACTTCGTCAGCATATTCAAGATCACTTCCCATAGACACACCCTGGGCAAGCCTTGTCACCTTAACGCCCAGCGGTGATAAGATTTTTGCAATATACATCGCAGTAGCATCACCCTCAACATCAGGGTTTGTCGCCATGATTACTTCCTCTACATTATCTTCTTGAACTCTGGCTAAAAGTTCTTTGATTTTTATATCATTTGGGCCACGATGTTCAAGCGGACTTATCGTCCCAAAAAGCACATGATACACACCTTGATATGACTTGACTTTTTCCATTGCAAGCACATCTTTTGGCTCTTTAACTACACAGATAATTTTCCTGTTTCTATTTCTGCAAATAGGACAAATTTCCCTGTCTGTAAAGTTTCCACAAACCTGACAAAATCCTATCTTTTCTTTGGCTTCAAGGATTGTCTGACTAAATCTCTTCGCCCTCTCCTCTTTGCCCTCTATGATTGAGAAAGCATATCTCTGAGCGGTCTTATATCCCACACCAGGAAGTGTGCGAAACTGCTCAATGAGTTTTTCAATTACATCTTCATTATTCATAATTTCGCCTTAGAAAGTTGGCATTTGAGGCATTACAGATTCCAGTTTGCGTTGAATTTGCTCAATACAATCGTTGACTGCTGAAATGATAAGATCCTCAAGCATTTCCTTATCGTCTGGGTCAATCACTTCTTCTTTGATGTTGATTGATTGCAATAATCTTGCTCCAGTCATTTTTACTTCAACCATTCCACCACCCACAGATGATGTGAATATGCTTTCTTGAACTTCCTGTTTTGCCTTTGCAATATCTTCCTGCATTTTCTGAGCCTGACGCATAAGTTGCCCCATATTCGCTCCGCCAAATCCTCCAAAATTATTAAAACTCATTTTTTACCTCCATATCTTTTTTTCAATAAGTTCTATTTCTCCAAACACCTCTTTGAGTCTTTTTTTGTCAAAGTCGGCATCTGAAAGATCAATGTTTTTCATGTTTATTTCCACCTCAAAGTCAAGCCCCTGCCAACGCAACGCCCGCTCAATTATCCCCCTGCCTTCTAAGAGGAGATTCGCAAGCATCTGCTCAACAACATTGATGACAAGAGTGCCATCTTTTATGACCACATCGGTGATATCGCCACAGGCAACATGAAGTGCAACATGACGATTGTCTTTCAAGTAAAGTACCACCTTCCCCCAAACAGTCTTTGGTGTCAGCGGAGTTTTACTTGCCATCATTTTCAGTTTTTTTTTACCTCTTCACTCCCCATTCCAGTCATAACCGAAAGCGAAAGTGTCTCAAGAAGAAGCCTAGGTGAAATGGTGTAACGAAGTTCATTCTCCGCCCCACCAAAACTCTGCATATAACTGATAAGCACACGCTCTTCAAATTCATCAGACTGCTTTTTGATTCTGCCAAAACTCTCCTCTGCCATATTTAGTATCTCATTTGGCTTTGCACAAGTTTTGCAGATAAGCAGATTCCTTGCGTGCTTTGAAAGGTCTTTTACAAGTATGGACATATTCTTGCCACCCTCGTCAAGAGCATTGACAAGTTCAAGCAGTCCCCCGATGTCCTTATTTTGAAGTTTATCAAAAAACTCAATCATAAGACTTTCATCAGTCGACCCCAAAACCTTTTGCACACCCTCAAGCGTAACCTTGCCTATACAAAATGCAATCACGCTGTCGGCAATAGAAAGTGTATCTCTCACACTGCCCTCACCAGCGAGTGCAATGGCTTTAAGTGCCTCATCATCATATTCAATTTCCTCGCTGTCAAAAACTTTTTTAAGAAGCCCAACAAGTTCTTCAAGTCCCACAAGTCTAAAGTCAAATCTGACACATCTGGAAAGGATTGTCGCAGGCAGTTTATGTGCCTCCGTTGTCGCCAAAATGAAGATGACATGCTTTGGTGGCTCTTCCAAAGTTTTTAATAGTGCATTGAAAGCCGAGTCAGTCAACATATGCACTTCGTCAATGATGTAAACTTTGTATTTCGCATCCACCGGTGCAAACTTAACCTTCTCTCGAAGTTCTCTCACATCGTCAACCCTATTGTTTGACGCAGCGTCAATTTCAATGATGTTGATATCATTTTGTTTTTCAAGTTTAACGCAAATCTCACATCTTCCACATGGCGAACCATTTTGATTGTCAAGACAGTTGACCGCCCTTGCAAGTATTCGTGCGATTGATGTCTTGCCTATTCCACGAGAACCCGTAAAAAGATAGGCGTGACCGATACTGCCCGAAGCAATTTGATTTTTAAGTGCCTGTGTGATATGCTCCTGCCCGACAACTTCATCAAAATTTGCCGGACGATATTTGCGATATAAAGCAAGATGTTCCATGTTTCTCCTTACTGAGATATTATAACTTTTTTTAACAGAAAAATCAATCAATTTTAAGTATTAATCTTCAAGACCCGCCAAATAGTCAATTGAGACATGAAAAAACTTCCCCAGAGAAATCACAGCATCCAAATTTGGAACTCTCTCATTTCTTTCCCAGTGTCCTATCGCCGTCCCTGAAAGTCCAACACTTTTTGCTAGTTCCATTTGTTTTAATCCTTTTTCAATTCTCAATTCTTTTAACCTTTCACCGAAATTCATCAGTCCTCGACTCCTGCCATATAACCAACACTGACTCCAAAATAATCCGCCAGCACTATCACAGCATCCAAATTTGGAACTCTCTCATTCGTCTCCCAGTGTCCTATTGCAGAGTGTGATAATTTTACATTTTTGGCAATTGATCTTGTGTTAAACCTGCCTCAATTCTCAATTCTTTTAACCTTACACCGAAATTCATCAGTCCTCAACTCCTGCCATATAACCAACACTGACTCCAAAATATTCCGCTAGCACTATCACAGCATCCAAATTTGGAACTCGTTTATTTAATTCCCATAATCCGATTGCCGTTCTTGATATTCCTGTCAATGAACCTAATTTATCTTGACTCAATCCTTCTTCAGTTCTTAACTCTTTCAACCTTTCACTAAACTTATTCATACATACTCCTTATTAATATTTTACATCAAATGATGTTAAAACACTTGACAGGCGACATTTGATGTTGTATTATAACATCAAATAATGTTGTCATTAATTAAAGGAGGTCAAAAATGGACACAATAGTTAGATTATTTTATGATTGTTATATGGAGGCTAATCACAAAAAGCATTATAAGACGCCAGAAGGATTTGATGAACTGTCAAGCAAATTTATCAAAAGTCTTGACAAAAAGCAGTCGAGATTATTTCAAGAATATGACACAATGTTTATGGGTCATATTGTCGACAGGGAGTTGAGAATTATTGAATTTATTTTAAGACTGCTCACCCCAGGTTTTTGCGACTGATTTGCAAAAAGATTTTCTTGCAATAAAAAGAAATTGCAAAACATTTATCAATTTAAATATGTCACTTAAAGAAATTATAAATCATCTTAAATATGTTTCATTTTAAACGGCATATATATCGACTTAAATGTTTCATCTTAAATGTATCATCTTAAAAATCAAATATATCGACTTAAAAGTATCATTTTAAAAATGTCATTTTAAAAATGTCATATTAAAAAATCTTGATGACAAGCACTGTCATATCATCGACAGCATAGCCCTTGTTGTTTGAAAGTGCCATTGCCAAAATTTGATCGGCATATTCTTGAGGGTTTTGGGCTTTGACAGAAAGAAGAAAATCTTTAAATTCTCCATCACTGCCAAAGGCGTCATTTATTCCATCACTGCAAAGGATGATATAGTCCTTATCTTTAAGCACCACTTTTTTGGTGATAGCCTTTGCGTTGTCCAATATTCCGACTGGAAGAGCGGAGCATTCCACAATCTTGCATCCGTCATCTCCACGAATATATGAAGTCGTTGCACCCATTTTGATAAAGTCGGCAAGTCCGTCTTTAAGGTCAACAATGCAGATGTCTATGCTTGAAAAAATTTCATTGCTTTCAAGATTCATAAGTTTATTGACAGAAGAAAGGATGATTTCACTTTCAAAGCCTGCCTTATAGAAGTTTTCGATCAGACCGATTGTTGTCTCTGCTTTTTTACCGGCCTCAAATCCGCTTCCCATTCCGTCACAAATGGCAAAGATGAATCTGTCTCCGTCCAGTCTTTCCACACTGTGCCTATCACCAGACTGACCACCGCCACCCTTTGGAGTGCTTGCAAGACCAAAAATGCAATCATAACGAGGTGCAGTTTTCAAGTTGACAGACACAAGCCCTGCCTGCTCTGTCGGATTGACATCGTTTATCACCATTTTATGTCCGCATATTTTTGAAGTGATTGATTGAAGTTTGAGTTTATTCACATCTTCATCTCGCACAACCAAAGTTGCCATCATGGTGCGAGCATCCCTTTCATAGACCACTGCATCAGTGCAGATTATGTTGTTTGAAGAAAGTTCATCCAAAATCCGCCTTTCTCTGCCGGCGTCCATGCTTATCATTGTGTCGACCTCGCCAGCCAAAGTCTTCATAAGTCCTGAAATGCCTTCAAGTTGGTCAGATATGAGAAGTTTGCTTGTGTCAATATTGCCCACAAGTTGAGAATATGACTTATATTGCTTTGCAAGTGTGTTTGTTTCGGCAATCAACCTTGCAGACTGACCGCAACGAGAGGAAAGATAACTAGGAAGGTCAAGAATGCTTATCTTGCCCCTTTCAAGTGAGATTGAAATAAGATTGATAAAAATCCGCCTTGTATCATCACTGAATGTGCGATGACAATGTTTGTATTCTGGACAGTTTTTACATATGGTTGATTTAATCTCCTCATAAAGCATCTCTTTTGCCTCATCTTCACTTGCACCCTGTTTGATGAGTGTGCGAAAGACGGCATTCATGTCATAAAAGACCTCGCTGAGTTTGTTAAGACGCCTTTGAAGAATGTCACGATTGCGATTCAACAGACACTTGATTGCACCACGCTGTTTGTCTTGAGAAAGGAGAAGTGAAAGAGAGTTATAAAAAGACTTTGGCACAACCAAAAATATCACCGCACCCAAAACAACAGGCACAAACCCGACAATGGTGAAAGAATAATAAAGATTGAAATAGAATGTGATTAAAACCTCACTGACAATGATTGCACTTGCCGGCAAAATGCGATTTGCAAACTTGAAAGAAATCACCGCCAGCCCCCATATAATAAAAGGTGCCATAAACAGAGGGTTGTTTCCGCTTATTAAAGCCCCCAGCCCCATAAGAGAGGCAAAAATCATTGTTCTGCCCGAATTTGAAACCTGCGAAATTGACAAAATAGAAAATGCGACAAAGAGTTTTAAAAGTGAAAAACCATAAATGTCACAACTTGCAAGACCACTTGCAATGCTCATAAGAATGACACCACCACACACCACCTCAGGCAGTGTCAACTTGTGATTAAGTCCCCGCCTAAGAAGAGGCTCAAATATAGAAAGAGTTATGAAAAGATAAAACAGACCAACAACTGGTGAAAGAATTGCAAAATAGATTTCCATTTCACCTAGGATTGCAAAAACAAGCCATGCAATTTGACTGCAACAAGCAAACACAAAAAGTTCCCACTTAGCCATCGGTTTTTTTATTGAAATATGTATATAATAAGGCACAACCAAAAACAGCACTGTCACCACTGTGCTGATTGCCCCCTCAAAAGAAAGGTTGTTTACAATCGAGCCGATAAGATAAGCCGGAGCGACCAGCCACACCTTTTGATTAGCCCATGCAAGAGCAAACATCATAGAAAAAGCAAATGGAAAAATCACACCATTTATGCCCGCCCTTGACAGCACAAAAAACAATAATAAAAAGACAAAGAATTTTAAAAGATAGTTTAATTTATTTTTCATTTCAACTTTGATTATAACTCACCATTCGCCCATTCGTGCCAACATTACTTGCCAAATTTTGACGAAAAAAGAAGATAAATTTTATGTTTTGTTTTATTTGATTTATCCTCTCATATTCACAGCCCATTTTGTAATTTGATTGTTTATTTCATTTATTATAAAAACCGATTTTTTTCTTGCCCTCCTTTTTAATATTCTCCATTCAATCTTCTTTATATTTTTTTATTTTCCATTTTCTTTTTGACAACTTTTTCCCACGCCTTCATTTTCTTTCTCAAAACTTCTCTTTGCCCTATTCACATCAACTAGCCTCTCTCATTTTTCTTTTATGCTTTTCTTATGTTTCCTTCCTATTTCTCGTAATCAAAATACTTTTGCCTTTCTTCTCCCAGCCTTATAATCACTTTTCTTCATTTTTTCAACCACTTTTTTCCTCTTTCATTTCCACCTCACTCTTTTTCACTTTCGCCCTTCTCACTCTCTTAGTTTCTCTTTCAACTCTCAAACCCCATCTATTAAAATTGATTTATCTCTCATCTCACCATTTCCATACTCAAAAATTCTCGTCCTCCTCATCTTTTCCCATTCATCATTTCTGAATATCATTTTTTTTATAAACATTACACTCGTCATCTCCCATTTTCCCCATTGTTCTCATTCCCGCTCTCTTCCTTTCACTCTCTTCATCCTCTTTTTTTATTGTTTATTGTTTTTTCTCTTTTATAATTAATTCCAACCCCACTCTTTTTCACTCTCTCCTTTCTCACCTCCTAATTACTCTTTCAACTCTCAAACCCCATCTATTAAAATTGATTTATCTCTCATCTCACCATTTCCATACTCAAAAATTCTCGACTCTCACATACCCTCTCTCATATTTCTCCTATCTTTTATATTTTTTATTATCTCTTGACAATAAAAACAAAATTATGTTACAATCTAATTATAAAATATCAAGGAGGCAGAAATGAAGATAAATCACTATGCGACCATATTCACAAACAAAAATGTGATTCCAGAAGAAAAAACAACAAGGGTAAAATCAAATGACATCCACAGCCTGCCTTTGACTAAAGATTCTTATCGTGTCATCACCTTTGACAGAATGGTGAATGAAATTGAATACAACGGAAAGATTTATCCCGTTGCGACAAGAAAACTCAATCAAAAAATTTATCATATAGGCAAATATGAAGACCTTTCTTCTCTTGCAAACAAAGATGAACTTTTTGTAAAGATTGCCAAAAACAACGAATGTATCGGAATGGTGACTTCATATTCAGGACTTGAAAGCATGGTCTTTGAGGGCGAAGGAATTGTTGATATTTTCAACAAAAAAGAAATTGTCTTAAAAGAATGCTCACTCAATATTGATGAAGAATTTTATGAAACGGCAGAGCAAAAAGAGAATGAAAAAATAGAAAATGAAACAACCATAGACACATCAAAAAAAGACAATATTGATGATAAAAACTCTGACGGCTCAAATGACTCATCATCAAATGATTCAAACACTGAAAGATAAAAATATCAAAATTTCTTTACAAAAACAGCAAACACAAAACATTTGGGCTGATTATAAAAAACAGAAAATTATGAAACTTGTTTAAAAATTTACACAAAAACACAAAAAATCATGCAAAAATGCATGATTTTTTTAATTTTTACAATCTTTTTCACAAATTATCTTTATTCTTTGTTTTTGCCATCAATAAAATTCAGAATTGTCTCGACAGTTTTTTCAATGTCGATATTTTCAACAACAAGGTCATAACCACTCTTATAAGACCTCTCAAGTTCACCTCTAGACAGTCTCTTTTCAATATCTTCTTTTTTATCTCCTCTGATAAATAAACGCTCTCTTAAAACCTCATCAGGCACATCAAGAAAAACAGTAATTATCTTACTTCCAAAAAACTTTTTTAAATTTACTACGCCTTTGACATCAATGTCACGGACATAATATATTTCATCATCATCTTTCGCCTTTTCAAGTTGACTCAAAAATGTGCCATAATAATTCCCATGCACAATTTCATACTCAAAAAACTTGCCCGCTGAAACAGCCTGCTTAAAGAGTTCTTCACTCATATAAACATATGTATTAAACGTGCTGTCACTTTCTCTAGGCTGACGAGTTGTCCCCGACGACTTTTCAAGCACCTTGATATCTGACCTTCTCTTGATAAGTTCATTCATTATTGTATTTTTACCGCTTGATGAAACTCCACTAAATGCTATAAACATAATTACTTCCTTAATTAAATTTAAACAGTCTGACAAAAAAATTTATTTTCATTGACTATCATTTCTCTTTTTATTTATATTGTTTCATTTGTTTGTTCTAAATTCACAGAGTCAATCTTTTCATTATTTGCATCATCAATTATTTCTTTATTTTAATTATTAATATTTTCTTTATTCATATCGCTTTCAATCATTACACTAGAAGATTTTTTTTCTTTATCTTTCCTCTGTCTTCTGGGTAAAATGAAATTATAAATTATAATTGCAACAATAAGTGTTAATATATTCAAAATATCAGTTGCAAGATTTACATAAGCACTGAGAATTATATTATTTATCATCCACATCAGAGAGTTTAAAATCAATCCCAACCTTATAAATAATGTATTTTTAATTGCCAGTGCAAGTGTGCTTTCAACAAATCCGATGATAATTAAGACATCCGAATACCCCTCCCATAAAAATCCCATAGAAATAGCAATCGCAATAAATAGAATTGAAATCGGAATTAAATAATATTTAAATGGCAAATTTCTTTTATCCATAATCATAAAGGAGACCGCTCTTATTATTGCAAGCCCGTTTAATATAGCAGAAATAGGTGCTCTAAGAAATGAATAAGACAAAACATAAAAAATAGAACTTACTGTTGAAAACAACAAAAGATATTTCTTATTTTTCATCATTTTGCCGGCTAAACTAATTGCAACACCTATAAATGCACAAACTTGTGAAAGTATAAAAATAATATTCATATTTATATCATATCATACATATTTAAATAAATCAACATTTTGTCGAAGTTTGATTTCTTATAAATTCAACCTTCTTTCTTTTAAATAATTCAGTCATTCAAAAATTATTTTTTAAATAAAAAAACCTTGATATTTTTAAATCAAAGTTTTTTATTTAAAATACATTAATATAAAATAATTCGGTATTATTTTTGTGATTTTTATCAATTTTTTTAATTTTTTTACCATTTTTATCAAAATTTTGCTAAATTATCAGCAAATTTACCGTTTACATTTGAAAATATGATATCACGCCAGCAAGGATTGAATAACAAAATTTTTCACAATAATCCTTGCTTTTTAAAAGTCTTTCTTCATTTGGATTTGACAAGAAACCACACTCAACCAAAATTGCAGGCATACTGGCAGTATTTATCACATAATAATCTCCGACTGTCACAAAGTCTCTTGCACTCTTAAAAACCTGGCAGATATTTGTCTGCACACTTTTTGCAAGATTAAAGCCGTTGTCACTGCCCTTTGCATAAAAGACCTGCGCCCCCTCACTTGACGAAAGCGGAAATGAATTCATATGAATGCTGACCATGACATCGGCTCCACTGCTGTTTATAATCTTTTTACGCTTTTCCATCTCACTTTTCTTTTTGTTTTGTGCGTTTTCATCATAAAGCCCATTCATATCACTGCGTGTAAGCACCGCCTTTATTCCAAAATCTTGACAAAGTTTTGCAAGTTGTTTTGCATACATAAGATTAAGTTCACTCTCTGTGACCCCAGTGACTTTGCCGATTGCACCACCATCTCTCCCGCCATGACCAGCATCTATAACAATGGTATGACTATACTTTGGCATAGCAGAAGCCTTGACAGAATAATAGGCACCAAAAAGTCCGCCTATTGCAATTATGCAAAGTAAAAAAACAACAATCGTTTTTCTTTTAAAAGTTAAAATTTTCAGTTTCATCAATGTATTATATTTGACAAATTTTGCAAATATCACAAATTTTTGCCAGTCGTTATTGATTTTAAAATCATCTATACACTACAACAAACTCACAAAGGAGAAAAAAATGAATAGTTTAGAGCAAATAGAAAATTTATTAAATTATTATTTGGAATTCCTTGTGATTGTTGGGCCATACGAAAAAGTATCAGTCGAAAAAATATTGAAACTTGCAATGGCGTAGCAACAGTTGATGAGGCAACAAGAACTTGTGCAAATTGTGTGGCTTTAAACAAAACAATATTTAGAGGAAAGAATTTGCCGAAATATAAACATTTTCGCTGTAAATGTTTATGGTTTCCTACCCAACTAAATAATGTGATATTAGACTTTCCTGAAAATAAAATTACAAATTATTTATTATATGAACCAAATAAATTTGCAATGATGCGAAGCATGGGTTATAATAAAGAAAACGCAAATGAATTGTATGAAAAAATTTCACAAGAAATTTCACAAGGTTTTCTTAATAATCGCTATCAATTAAAAACTTTAAATCAACATGGACAACACATTCAAATAAATTTTATCTTAGATGGTAAAAACGATCATTCACATGAACAATTTTACTGCCATACAGGTTGCGTCGTATGGCCAGACGGCAAGATAAAAGTTGCCTCATCTCTAATAAGAGACTAAAGGAGAAGAAAAATGAAATGGTTAGATCAAGTAAGAGTGACAGTAAGCAAAGAAAAATATGAAAAAGAAGGTGTTTTTAAAGGAGCAATAGGCACCATAATTTTTTCGGAAATAAGAGACAATCAATTTGAGGTCGTTTTCTCAAATCCTGATGGAAGAGACTACGCTGAAATAGAAATAAATGTTGCAGATTTAGAATTAGTTAAAGATAATGAGTTGTCAGACGAGTCAATTTTAGAAGACCTTCCAAAACATGACCCTCGTTGGTGGTGCAAGGTTGAAGATGGATATATTTTAAATTTACTAGGAGAAAGAAAAAACAAAATCCCCTATGATTACAAATCTTAAAATGGCAGAACTTAAATTCTGTCTTTTTTATTTCAAACTAAAAAAATAAGAAACATGAATAAGAGTTTTTGCATCTATAATTTGACCATTACAACTAAATTTGTTTTTTACACTAGTAAAACATTATTTGACTTAATTATTCTTATCTGCCCATTGTTTACTACAGAAAAATTTTAAATACGCTATATCAAACACATTCACTCTAAATATCTATTCAATTTCTGACAGTCAACATTACTATTACTAAAACATCATTATATAATTAAAATGTAATTGCCCGCCCTAAAAATAGGATAACTTGCAATAAAAAATTCAAATCGAACAACCTTTTCGTTTTGCCCTCCAAAGAAAAGGCTCTTTTTGTTAAAAAAATAAAAGGAGAATATTATGAAAACAAGTGAACTTTATAGTTCGCTTTTTTCTCGTGAAGAAAATCAATTTGATTATGAATAAGAAAAGCAAAGAAAGAAACAAAAACTCGTGAGAAACGAGTTTGAAAAATGTGACAAATATAGAATGCCAATTATTAAAAAGCAAAATATTGATTTAGACAAAATTGAACTTTTAAGTTATCTAAAAATAAAAGATGAAGATGAAAACAAAAACAAGACAATACATTTTTTCACCTATTACTGGAACTTTGAAAATGTCTATCAAAAACCTGAATTAGCACTTGAAAAACTTGACAAGTATTATGCTCTGCTCACTCCAGAATTCAGCACCTATAAAGATATGCCTCTTGCAAGGCAAATTGACAGCGTTTTTAAAAACCGATGGTGTGGTGCATTCTGGCAAAAACAAGGAATGCTTGTCATCCCAACCATATCATGTGGCTCTTATGGATGCTTTGATTTCTTCTGTGATGGCGTGGAAGAAGGTTCAGTTGTTGCGGTCTCAACTTACACTCGTGAAGACAACAAAAAAGGCTTTATGGAAGGATACGAAATAATGATGAAAAAAATCAAGCCATCTGCAATAATATGCTATGGCGACCCATTCCCTGAAATGAAAGGCAATATAAAGGCAATCGACCCATTCAGCAAACAAGAACTTATCAAAAAAATGGGTCTAGAAAAATTTATGGAAAAATATCTTTCAGGCAGTTTGTATCCAGAAATTTAAGGAGGAAATATGAAAGATTTAAAATTAAATATAGACCTGTTGCCAAAAGGTGCATGGAACAATGATTTCAGCAAATCCCTACCTAAAAAAGACTGGGATAAACTGCGAGAAAATTGTTATCGAAAGGCAAATCATAGATATCAAATCTGTGGCTATCAGACAGACCGACTTGACGCATATGAAATGTGGGAATTTGACAACAGAAGAAAAACTCAAACTTTAAAAGATATAATCGCAATTTGCACCAAATGTTATGGTGTGATTCACTTCAAAAATACCACCCGCTTAGGATTTAGAGAAGAAACAAAGAATTATTTTTGCAAACTCATCAACTGCTCTGAAATGGAATTTGCAAATCATCTCAATCAAGCAATAATTGAATATAACGAAAGAAACAACATTTTTAGATGGAAAATAGTCGCCGAACTAGAAAGATTTGGAGGAAAGGATATTGATTAAAACAAAACCTCACTCCCCTTATAAAAAATCCTTATAAAGATATTGAGTGGAATAAAATTTCATACAATGACACAAAAACTTAGTTTGAAACAACTCGAAACGATAATTTGATAGGCACCCCAAAAATTGTTTCGATTGAAGTAAACAATTATCAAGGCGAAATTGAAATAAAATCACTATTGACCGACAAAATTGAATGGTATTTAGATGGTGAAAAAGTAAAAACAATATATCACACTGCCGGACTGTTTACAACCAAACTGAAAGTAAAAGAAATTGACGGAAAACAATTAATTTTCAAACTTATAGGAAAAGGTGGCAAAACAATTTCAAAACCATTTGAACTTTTTCCACAGGAGGTGCTATAATGGGTATGTGTAAGACTAGCGGCGGAATATTTGATATCTATGGACCTTATAGAAGTAATATAAAAGAAACATGGAAAAAAGAACCAAATGTAAGAGTCAATTATTATGATGAAAAAACTGGAGAACTTCTTCAACAAAGATGGTATGGCCCAGACGGTTTTGCAATATAAAAACATATTTAAAATTAATTTATATCTTGACTTTTATTTTAAATAATGTTATAAAAATAAAAATGAAAACAAAAAAATTATTAAAAAACTGGAATCTTTTTGAGTTGATCTTTTTAATGTTAAGTTTGATAGGGCTAAGTCTTTGCTTTTAGTTCACTCCTGATAGAAACTGGTTATCATATGTGGTTTCAATGATAGGAGTCATTTCAGTAATGACTGTTTCAAAAGGGCTAATAATCGCACCTTTTATAAGCATGGTTTATTGCATAATTTATGCCATTATTTCAATATTGCAACGCTATTATGGAGAAGCAATAATTTGCATCGTGCTTATGCTCCCCGTCTGTATTCTAACCGCTATATCCTGGCTAAAAAATCGCAGTAAAGAAAATCAAAACACAGTGAAAATTAATAAAATTCATGGTCAGGAATATTTATATCTATTTATCGGAGCAATTTTTATAACAGTTGCATTTTACTTTATTTTAAAGGCATTAAACACAAGCGAACTAATCATCAGCACTATTTCGCTTATAACCTTTGTTATCGCTTCCTATCTTGAATTTCGACGTGTAGTTATTATGCGCTCGGTTATGTAGCAAATGACATAGTTTTAATAGTGCTATGGAGTATGGTGGTCATAAATGCTGGCATACAATTTCTGCCTTCTGCTATTAATTTTGTTATTTTTCTCTTCAATGATATATATGGTTTTGTTCACTGGAAACTTGAAGAAAAAAATCAAATAAAAAATGATAAAAATCAATCTAAAAATGAAGAAACTATAGCAGAAGAAATTCAATCTAAAAATGAACAAATAAAAACAGAAGAAAAACAAACAACTGAAAAAACAGAATAAAATATCATCATAATAATTCAGTTAAACAAAAACAGAAAATAACATCATGTGAAGCAAACAACGAAATAGGGAAAAAATATACCATTAAAAAATCAACATAAAATTCCTGCCTAGATAAAATAGTGTTTTATGATATTTTCAAATTAAATGATGTGAACAAAATGGATAATAATAAATCAGGGGCTGACAAACTTAATACAAAAGATATACCTAGCACAAATAAAGGCACAAAAAATCAAGAATTTTACAAGAATGAAGAAATCACCAAACTCAGCAAAAAAGATAAATCACCAAAAAGAAAATGGCTTTTTATATTGCTTGCTGTTTTGATTGCAATCACAATAAGTCTATCAATCTCCCTTCCTATTGTCCTAACAGACAACCCCGCTCCTTCTTCAACTACGCCAACAAATCCAACAGAGCCAGCAAAACCTTCAACTATTTTGCCATTAAACTGGACTACACTTTTCAAAAATAATTATAATTTCTTTTATAGCATAAAAAAAATTTCTTTTGATAAAGAGCCACCAAAAAGTTATATAAATTCTGGGAAAGGTTTAACTGACGACATTGAAATCTGGATTGATGCAAACAACAAATATAATATTTCTCTTGTTTCAGAAAAGATAATACAATTTCAAAATGGAATAAATTTTAGTATATTTACAGAGCATAGTTTAGAACTCTATTTCAACAACGTCGACACTTCAAAAATGACTGATATGTCGAAAATGTTTGAACATTGCGCAAATATAAAAGTAATTGATTTTACAAGTTTTGACACATCAAATGTGACAAGTATGAAAAATATGTTTAAACATTACATGGCAATAAAACAACTTAATTTGTCAAACTTTGAAACATCTAAGGTCACTGATATGTCCTCAATGTTTGAATCTTGTGATATATTAGAAAGCATTTACGTCGGAGAAGGCTGGCAAATTTCAAACAATTGCAATACATCTTCAATGTTCCGCTATTGCCCTTGCAATTCGGTCACAAAAATTTAAAAGAAATATTAAGACATATCAAATTGATATGTCTTTTTTTAGGCACTCAAGAACAACACGAACAAATTGAGTATTTTCTTATTTAAAACAAAGGAAAACTTCAAAAATATAAAAAGTTTAGTTAAAAATTTCTTCTACAAGAAAGTAATTATTCCTTATATGTGAAATATGACGGCAATTTATGCTTTATAATCATTAAATAATTTGACTAAAATTGTCAAACAATATATAATAAAGTAGAATAAATTTAGAGGAAAAAATGATTCAATATATTCAAGAATACAATAAAACATTTTGGGAATTCATTTCAAAATATGACACAACAAATTCAAATTTACTTAGAAAAATTATCCACAGTTTTGATGTTGCAAACACATCCTTTAAAATTGCCTGCAAATTAAAACTCAGTGAAGAAGAACGACATTTTGCCTATCTTGTTGGAATCTTGCATGATGTTGGACGGTTTGAACAATGGAAACTCTATCAAACTTACAATGACCACCACAGCACCGATCATGGCAACCTTTCGTTTGATATTGTTTCAAAATGGGGCTATAAAAAATTATTTATTGACAAAGAACAATTTAATGTGCTTCTCGAAAGCATAAAATTTCATAATAAGCCCTATCAAGGAAATGATAAAGAAGTCTTAAAATTTGTTGAGATAGTAAAAAATGCAGATTCATTTTCAAATGTAATCACTACCGCAAACGGAGCACAGCAAAATCTTTTGACAAAAGACGGAGTCACCGAGCAAATCTATGAAAACTTTATAAATCTTAAACCGATTTATCAGTTTTCACCAAACACAAAACTTGATAGAAGCCTCATACTCACCTCTTGCGCCTACAATGTCACTTTCGACTTCTTAAGAGAGGAAATAAAAAACAATAATTATCTTGATGCAATCTATCAAACATTTTCAAAATATTTAAACGAAGAAGATAAAAATATATACAAAAACGCAATTGAAATTTTAAGGAGGAAATTATGAGAAAAGGAATAAGTATATATTTTGGTTTTAAAGATGAAAATTCTCATGAAGAAAGAATTAAACTTATAAAAGAGGCTGGTTTTGACAGCATAATATCAAACAATGACAAGAAATTTAAAGATCAAAACGGCTCGCTTAAAAGTCAAATTAAAAATTTTAAAAAATATGGAATAAGACCTTCATCACTGCACATGAGTTACAACCAAAAAGACCTTCCAGAATTTTTTAAAGACAGCAAAATGGCAAAAAAAATGGAAAGACGCTTGAAGCATGATGTCAAACTTGCAAAGAAATATAATTTTTCTTGCGTAGTCGTCCACCTTAATTGCAATGAGCCTTCAAGAGAAGTCGGTTTTGAAAGAATAAGACGAATCCTTAAACTTTGCGAAAAGAAAAACATTCCCCTTGCCATAGAAAATGTGGAAGACCCTGACACTTTTAAAGCACTCTTTAATGAAATTGAACATCCTTATTTAAAAATGTGTTATGACAGCGGGCATAACAACTGCATCGACCCTGACTTTGACTATTTGACAAATTATACAGACAAAATCATTTGCCTCCACCTCCATGACAATGCTGGCAAAAATGACGACCATACATTAAACAAATATGGGACTATAAACTGGGATGAGGTCGCATCAAAACTTGCCAAAGTGCCAAACGAACTTGTCTTAGACTATGAACTTTTGCTTTGCAAACGAGGAAATGAGACAAGAGAAGAAGTTTTAAATGAGACTTTCGCTCAAGCCTGCCAACTTGAAGAAATGATCAATAAATATAAAAATAAAAATTGATTTTTAAATTTTAAAATTTAAATAAAAACATCTCACTATATCTTCATGATTTTTATTTTTTAATGAATCTATATTTAAAATTACAAAAAACAACCATAAATTTGGTTGTTTTTTTTGACTAGAGGATCGTCACAAACAAAACAACTCTATTCTTACTTGCATAAATAATGTCAAATTGTTTAAAACTTATTTTAATTCTTCATCCCCCTCTTTTAAACTAAATAATAAGAAATAAATAAATACTAAACAATCAAAAAACAAATCAATATTGACAAAAAGATTTTTATATTGTAAACTATAATAGAATATTATAATAAAATAACAATGGAGGAATCATGGACAAAAAAGAAAAACTCATTAAACGCTCTAAAATGATATATAGAAATTTTGGTATGTGCAATATGCTGAAAAAAATTGAACAAAAAATTATTGATATGAATGACCCACAATTAAGTCTTAAATTCTCAAAACTATTTGCCGAGGCTGACATTCAAAAACACGCTCAAGTTATTTTGAATAGTGGCGCCCCTGATATAAACACGCAATTTGCGTACGCTATAAGCGGTGCTGATGTTGAAGCACATGGGCAAGTAGTTTTAGACAGCAAAGACCCACAATGGAATTATAAATTCGCACTAAAAGTGCCTGGTGCAAATGTTTTAAAGCATGGCAAAGTTGTTGAAGAAAGCAATGATATTTTCTATAATTTTGAGTTTGCCCGTGACGTGAAAGATGCAGACACAAAATCGCATGAAAAAGTTGTGCTTGAGCATAAAAATGCAGAATATAGTTATCTATTCGCAGCCTATATACCTGATGCTGATAAAAATGCACACTGCAATGTTGTATTAAACAGCAAAAACCCAAAACACATATATAATTTTGCATTGTATGTAAAAGGTGTTGATATAAAGCCTTTACAACAGGCAATAATAGAAACTCACAACCTTGATTATATCTGCTTCTTTGCAAAAATCAAAGGTGCTGATACAAAACTTCTTGAAAAAATCGTTATTGAACGAAAAGACCCTCGTTGCTGTCTCTGGTTTGCAAAAAACATACCTGATGCAGATATACTGACTTTGGGAAAAGTAGTTCAAGAATCAAAAGCCCCTATCTGGAACCTTGAATACGCATATCAGATTGAAGGCGCTGATATTGAAGCACATTACAATACACTGCTTGAAATTAAAGATTTCTATGCTATAAATCAATTTAAAAAAGTTAGACAAAAAATTGATGATAAAAAGCAAGAGAAAGAGGAAAATTCTCCAGAATTATAAATAAAAAGAAAATCGAAATTTTATATATTAACAATTTAAACAAACTTATTAAAGTTATATTTAGTTTATACTAAGAAAAAGTGATCATTATAAAAAAGTATTTGAAACAAAACACTAAAAAAGGTAAATCATGGCAATAGATCAAAACATTATTCAAAAAGCAATAAAACTATATGAAAGATACGGTATGTGCGATGAGGTCAATGAAATTGAATATATCATACTTAATTCAAAAGACCCTAAGTTATGCTATCAATTTGTAATGGCAATTCCAAAAGCTGACAAAATAAAACATACCTCAGTTGTGCTTGAAAGTAAAGATTGTCTTTACAATTATCTGTATGCAAAAAATGTAGTTGGTTGCAATAAAAAAGCACATGAACAAGTGATCATAGAAAGCAAAAATAATGAATGGAACATACTTTTTGCAGAAACTATACAAGATTCTGATATAATTGCCCATGGTAAAATTATAATAGAAAGCAAAGATTTAAAAGACAACTATGACTACGCCCTCACCTTTGCAAATAGTGATAAGTTAGCACACGCACAGGTAATAATAGACAGCGGTGATAGTTACTACAACCTAATGACAGCAAAAAATATTAAAGGTGTTGACATCAAAACACACCAACAAGTGGTAATAGAAGGTAAGAATATCGAGCATATCATTGCTTTCGCAAACGAAATCCCTGATGCAGACAAAAATACACTTATGCAAGCAATAATTGACAGCAAAAACCTAAGTGCAATATATGAGTTTGCAAAACGAGTTGAAGATGCTGATATAAAAACACTTGCTCAGGCAATTGTAGACAGCCGTGACCCATATTATAATTATCTTTTCGCAAAAGATTTTCGAAGCAAATGTCTTTTTAAAAAACATTCTCAAATTGTTTTAGAATCTGGTGATCCTTCCATCAACACCCTATTCGTAGAAAAGATATATTTAGTGGACAAGAAAGCACACGCTCAAGTTATCATCGACAGCAAAGATCCAAACTGGAACTATTATTTTGCGAAAAACATAAAAGATGCTGAAATTCTTGCTCATGGCAAAGCAGTGGCAGAAAGTGGAAGCCTTGAATACAATTTTCTATTTGCAAAAGATATTGACGGCTCTGATATAAAACTCCACGAAAATATCATTAAAGATAAAAAAGATCTTAAATATTGTTACAACTTTGCAAAACATATTCAAGGTGCAGACAGAAAAGGTCTAGGTCAAATAATTGTAGACAGCAAAAACCTTAAATGGAACTATTTTTATGCAAGAGACATTGAAGGTGCAGACATAAAAGCACACGCAAAAGTAATTTATGAAAGCAACAATTTTGTTTGGAATGAAAAATTTGCCAAAGATATAGAAACTGCGGATGTTGAACTTCACAACAAAATAAAAAGCGAAAAATCATATTATGATGAAATTGAAGGTTTAAGAAATGAATATTGATAGGAATAACTTCTCAACTTTCAAACTTGATTGTCAAATATCAACCATTTTCCTCTCTTTAATATACTTCGCAAAAAAGTTTTAAATCATTATATAAGAAGATTTTTGTATTTTATAAAGAAAACACTCATTTCCATCGTTTTATTTCTAATACAACTAAAAAAAGACCATATAATGGTCTTTTTTAATTTGATAATTTTTGTTTTACAAACCTATTTTCCATGTTTATCAAAAAATTCGTCTTTTACACACTTTTAGTTAAAGAGAAAAACTATTATCTTTTCAATTATTTCCTCTCTTAAAAATGTTTATGGATGCTGTCTAAAATTATTTGCTGTATTTTACCTTGCCTGAAGCCACTTCTTCACAAGCAATACTGATTGCCTTTTTATCCTGGTCGGCAAGTTCAAGCCTACGCACACTTTCAATTTCGTTTGCTCTTTTTGAAACAACATTGCAAAGAATATATTTATTCCCTTTAGTTTGGTTTAAAAGTTTGTCAATAGATGGTTCAATCATCATAATATTTCACCTCATTTATTTATTTTCTTTGTTATTTTAACATAAAATTAAATAAAAGTAAAGAAATATCTTACAATTTAGAGTAATATTTTTGTCTTAACTTGACAGCACCCTAAAAACTTAATATAATATAATTAAACATAGGAGGGATTTTATGAAATATATTAATAAAATAAATTTAAATAAAAATATCAAAGGCGTTGGAATTGAAGAGAAAAATCCAGTCTTTGAATCATTGAAAGAATTTAAGGATTTTAATGCAACAGCGTCAAAAGAAGACATTGAAAATTATGCAATAAAAATTTATTTAAACACTTATACTGAGGCTGATAAGTTCCATTATGGCGAACAACACTTACTTGACGAAAGTGCAAAAATGGCTCGCAAAGAATTTAAGGCACAAAAATTGCAATCAAATCAAGAACTTTTAAACAAAGCAAAACAAATAAAAAGTGGATTTGTATATTTAATGCAGGAAAGAAGAGTGACCTTGCATGACGATATTGAATTCAGTATAGGATTCTTCACAAACGCAGAAGTAGCCAAAGCCTGCCTAGAAGAGTTGCAGAATCAAGGGAAAGGCAAAAATATATTTGCATACAATGAGGAAGGCAAAAACATCAATTTAGAAAATGAAATTTCTGATGAACAAGAAATAGAACAATAATACATATACCCTATCATCATTATTGATTCACAAACAATTCAAAAAACAAAAAAGAATGAACATTTTTGTTCATTCTTTTTTTTATTTTCAATTATCTTCTAGGATTTTTGATATTAGCTTGTGCAGCAGCAAGTCTTGCGATAGGCACTCTGAATGGAGAGCAAGATACATATGTGAGTCCACAGTTATGGCAGAACTCAACACTTGATGGGTCTCCACCATGTTCACCACAGATTCCGAGTTTGATGTCTGGTCTTGATTTTTTTCCAAGTTCAGCAGCCATCTTCACAAGTTTACCAACGCCATTTTGGTCGATTCTTGCAAATGGATCACTTTCAAAAATCTTCTTAGCATAATATACATCAAGGAACTTACTTGAATCGTCACGGCTGAAGCCATAAGTCATTTGAGTAAGGTCATTAGTTCCGAATGAGAAGAATTCTGCACTCTTTGCAACTTCATCAGCAGTTAAAGCAGCACGAGGAATTTCAATCATAGTTCCGATCTTGTAAGAAAGTTCTACGCCGTTTGCTTTGATAATTTCATCTGCTTTGTTTGCAACGATATCACGAACATACTTAAATTCTTTAGAATCACAAGTAAGAGGGATCATGATTTCAGGAACAATCTTGAAGCCCATTTCTTTGTTTACATCAATTGCCGCTTCAATAACCGCTTGAGTTTGCATTTCAGCAATTTCAGGGTAAGTAACAGCAAGTCTAAGACCACGATGTCCCATCATAGGGTTGAATTCGTGAAGGTCAGCAACTGTTTGTTTAAGTTTTTCAAATGTGAGTCCCATTTCTTCAGCAAGTGCTCTGATTTCTCCATTTTCATGAGGTAAGAATTCATGAAGTGGTGGGTCAAGGAAACGGATAGTCACAGGAAGTCCTTCCATTGCCTTATAAATTCCGATAAAGTCTTTTCTTTGCATAGGAAGAAGTTTAGCAAGAGCCCTCTTTCTTTCTTCAACAGTTGAAGAAACAATCATTTCTCTCACTGCAGGGATTCTGTCTGCTTCAAAGAACATATGTTCAGTTCTGCAAAGACCAACGCCTTGAGCACCAAAATTGAAAGCATTTCTAGCATCTTTTGGATTATCAGCGTTTGTGCGAACTTGCATTGCACGATATTTATCAGCCCATTGCATGATAGTAGCAAATTCACCTGAAATTTTTGCAGGCTCTGTTGCCATGATTCCATCATAGATTTTTCCAGTTGAACCATCAAAAGAGATATCATCCCCTTCATGATAAACTTTTCCGCCGAGAGTAAATGATTTTTCATCATCAGCAAATTTGATTGCACTGCATCCAGCAACGCAAGCAGTACCCATACCACGAGCAACAACGGCAGCGTGAGAAGTCATACCACCACGAGCAGTGAGAACGCCTTGACTTACAGCCATACCTTCGATATCTTCAGGAGAAGTTTCAAGTCTTACAAGAACAACTTTTTCTGTTGCAGACATTTCTTTAGCCTTTTCTGCAGTAAAGCAAATTTTACCACAAGCAGCACCAGGAGATGCTGGAAGTGCTTCAGCAATAGGAGTAGCCTTCTTAAGTGCAACATCATCAAATTGAGGATGTAAAAGAGCATCAAGTTGTTTTGGATCAAGCATCATAAGTGCTTCTTTTTCTGTGATCATGCCTTCGTTTACAAGGTCAACGGCAACTTTAAGAGCGGCTTTTGCAGTTCTTTTACCATTTCTTGTTTGAAGCATATAAAGTTTGCCATTTTCGATAGTAAACTCCATATCTTGCATATCTTTATTGTGTTTTTCAAGTTTCTTTGCAATATCAGCAAATTCTTTATAAACCTTTGGATTTTGTTTTTCAAGGCTTGAAATAGGAAGTGGAGTTCTGATTCCGGCAACAACATCTTCGCCTTGAGCATTCATAAGATATTCACCATAGAGTTTGTTTTCTCCAGTTGCAGGGTTACGAGAGAAAGCAACACCTGTTCCAGAAGTTTCACCCATGTTTCCAAATACCATTGATTGAACATTGACAGCAGTTCCCCATTCATAAGGAATGTCATGCATTCTTCTATAAACGTTTGCTCTGTCGTTATCCCATGAACGGAACACCGCTTTAACTGCTTCAATAAGTTGAACGCGAGGCTGTTGTGGGAAATCTTCTCCTTGAGATTTTTTGTAAAGATCTTTAAACATATTTACGATTTCTTTAAGGTCTTCAGCAGTAAGGTCTTTATCAAACTCAACACCCTTTTCCTGTTTAACTTTGTCAAGGATTCTTTCATATTTTGATTTTTCTTGTTGCATAACAACATCTGAGAACATTTGAATGAATCTTCTGTATGAGTCATAAGCAAATCTTGCATTATTTGTAAGTTTTGCAAGACCTTCAACAACTTCGTCGTTAAGACCGAGGTTAAGAATTGTGTCCATCATACCAGGCATAGAAACCCTAGCACCTGAACGAACAGATACAAGAAGAGGATTTTTCTTATCGCCAAACTTCTTACCTGTCATTTTTTCAAGTTCATTAAGTTTGTTTTCAATTTGCGACAAAATAGAATCGTTGATTTTTCTGCCGTCTTTATAATACTGAGTGCAGGCCTCAGTGGTGATGGTAAAACCTTGTGGAACAGGCATACCGAGATTTGTCATTTCAGCAAGGTTTGCACCTTTTCCACCAAAAAGTGCCTTGTTTTTCCCATCTGATTCTTTGAACAAATAAACAAATTGTTTCATATTTTCTCCTTTTTATTTTCTACCATTAAATTATAACTCATTTAAAAAAAATCTTCAAGCAATTTTGAAGATATTTTTTAATTTTTTGATATTTTATTTCGTTTAATATTTAAATTTTTAAAAATTTATTTTTTAAAATATAATAAGAAAAAGTTATTTAATTAAATTTATTAATACAAATTACCTTTTGAAATTTAATTGCAATATTTTTTATATAGAAAAAGAACTATCAATTTTGGCGTCATATTGATTTTTAAAATAATATTCACCATCGTCTTCAAAAATCTTATCAGCAAACAACTTCTTTTGCCTCTCATTCAAAAATATTTTTCCACCTACATACTTAAGATTGCCTAAATCTTCAACTCCACTATTCTCCAAAAACAAATCTCCACCAACATATTCGAGTTTTGACAATGTTTTTATTGCCGAATCTCCGGCATTTAGACACCCACCCAAATATTTAAGATTGCCAAAGTCTCTTAATTGAGAATTTGACAAATTTAAAAATTTACCTATATATTCAAGATTATTTAAACTCTTAATAATGGAGTCATATAAATCACATGAACCTTCAATAACTTTCAAACATCCCAAATCTTCAATTTTTGAATTCATTAAATATACATTTCCACTGACATATTTAAGTGATTTGATTGCTTCTATTTTTGACCATGGAAAAGATATATTGCCATCAACATACTCCAAATTCTCCAGAGTTTTTAGTTGACAATCTCTATATTCCACACAACCAAAAATATATTTAAATCCGTCATGTTTAAGATTGCTCACATGACAACGATCCAGAGCATCTTTTCCACATTCAACAAAAATATCTTCCGGCAGATAAAGTTTGCCAGTCTCTTTTGTCAGTTTCGTCGCCATATATTCTTTAAATTCTTCATATTTTTCTGGTTTTATATCTAATTTCATTTTTTATTCCTTTTCTAAATAATCATTATTATAAACATAATCTTCTTGATTTCTAAAACAATATCTTCCATTCTTCAAAAATATCTTATCAGCAAACAACTTCTTTTGCCTCTCATTCAAATATAATTGTCCGCCTACAAACTTAAGATTACCTAAATCTTCAATTCCACTATTCTCCAAAAACAAATCTCCACCAACATATTCGAGTTTTGACAATGTT
>CAOJSF010000014.1 GCA_948442695.1 uncultured Clostridia bacterium
TTCTTCTTTATTTTTTGATTTTTATACTATTTTTAAATGAATTTTTTTATTTTATAATAATTAAAAACAATATTTTCAGTTTTTTATTATTTTTTAATATTTTTAATGATTTTATAATTAATTTCATTAAATTTAATTAAATTTTGATTTTTTATCTTGAATTTTTAATTATTATGAAATTTGTATTATAATTTTATAACTGTATTAAACCTCAGAATTCATTTTCTCTACCTGCAATTTAATCGTTTTCTAAGTTTTTGAATCTGGTTTCTTAGTTCAATCGCACGTTCAAAATCAAGCGAAGATGATGCTACTTTCATCATTGCCGTAAGTTTTTCTATCTCTGCCGGTATTTCCTGTTTACTCAAATTCTTATCACTTACCTTTTTGGTTATTTCAAGAGTATTTTTAATTTGTTTAGAAATCGTCTTAGGAATAATTCCATACTGACTATTGTAATTTTCTTGAATCTTTCTTCTTTCTGCAGTTTTCTCAATCGCCCTCTTCATAGAATCGGTCATGACATCTGCAAACATTATCACATGTCCATTTGAATTTCTCGCCGCACGACCTATCGTCTGAATAAGAGCACCTTCACTTCTGAGGAAGCCCTCTTTATCAGCATCCAAAATGCAAACAAGTTCTACTTCCGGCATATCAAGCCCCTCTCTCAAAAGATTGATTCCAACCAGCACATCAAACTCGCCTGCCCTAAGTCCATTGACTATTTCCACCCTTTCCATAGTATCAATTTCAGAGTGCATATATTTTGTTTTAAAGTTATGTTCTTGCAGGAATGTTGTCAAACTTTCAGCCATTTTTTTGGTTAAAGTCGTCACCAGCACCCTTGCGTTATTTTTTATCGTTTTGTCAATCTCAATCATCAATTCTTCAATTTGATTTTTGATAGGTCGAATTTCGATTAATGGATCCAAAAGTCCGGTTGGCCTTATCACCTGTTCAACAACCTGACCTGAATGTTCAAGTTCATACTTCGCAGGTGTTGCCGAAACATATAAGACTTGTCCCAGTTTTTCCTCAAACTCATCAAATGTAAGCGGACGATTATCTCTTGCTGCCTCCAGTCTAAAACCATATTCAACAAGAGACTGCTTTCTTGCCTTGTCACCATTATACATTGCTCTGATCTGAGGAAGTGTCATATGACTTTCATCAACAATTGTCAAAAATCCCTTTGGGAAATAATCAATGAGTGTGTAAGGTGCTTCGCCCGGCATTCTTCCGTCAAAATATCGAGAATAATTTTCAATTCCACTGCAATAGCCCACCTCTCGCATCATTTCCATATCATAAGAGACCCTTTGACCTATCCTCTCCGCCTCAATCAACTTGCCCTCTCTCTGAAAATCATCAACCGCCCTTTCTCTATCTTTCTCAATTTGAGACAAAGCATTTTCCATTCTCTCTCTTCCCACAGCATAATGAGTTGCAGGATAGATTGCTACATACTTAAGTTCATTTATCAAATTGCCACTGATAGGGTCGAAATTGTAAATCTTTTCAATCTCATCACCAAAAAATTGCACCTTGACAGCAAGTTCTGACTGACTGGCAGGGAAAATATCCAAAGTATCGCCCTTCACTCTAAAAGTAGACCTCTTAAAATCAATGTCGTTTCTCATATATTGAATATCTATAAGCCTCGATATCACCTCATCACGATCTATCAAATCTCCCTCTCTTAACGAGATATGAAGATTATAATATTCCTCGGGATTTCCCAAACCATAAATGCAAGAAACCGACGCAACAATTATCACATCATCTCGCTCGAGTATCGAAGATGTTGCACTTGCTCTAAGTTTGTCAATCTCATCATTTATAGCCATATCTTTTTCGATGTATGTATCGGACGAGACAATATATGCTTCCGGCTGATAATAATCATAATATGAAACAAAATATTCCACCCTGTTGTGCGGAAAAAATTCACGAAACTCATTGCATAACTGAGCCGCAAGCGTCTTGTTGTGTGCGATGACTAAAGTGGGCTTTTTGACTTTTTGAATGATGTTTGCCATAGTAAAAGTTTTTCCACTTCCAGTCACACCTAAAAGAACCTGCTCCTTCAAACCATCTTCAAACCCTTCAACTAACTTATCAATCGCCTGAGGCTGATCTCCACTAGGTGAATAATTAGAAACTAAATCAAATTCCATAAAAATCCTTTGTTGAAATTGCAATTTTACTTGATTGCCTTTATGTTTATATTTTACTATATCAGCAAAATTTTCGCAACTTATTTTACTTAAATATTGCTTTAAGAATTAGACCAAAAACAAAACTCACTGTCGCTAAAAACATACTTCTAAGCACAAGCATCATAAGTGCCTTTTTCTGCTTGCGTGAATCAGAAAGATATGTTTGTCCCTTTTTCTTGAGTTTAACACAATAATAATAACCATTTTTACTGTCCGAAACCACAAAATCAATATAATTTTGAAGTGATAAACCAGTCATAATTTCATCAATTTCGCTTACAGACAAAATCATCTTGTTGCAAACCTCTTTTGCTATATCGTGTGGCGAAATAAGATATGTCTTCTTTCCAGAACATACCTTGCATAAATATCTTAACACCAACTTTTCCTTTCGCTCTTGCATAATTCAATATAATATTGACTTTTTTTATTAATTTAATACCTTTTGCCTTTAAAGATTGCCTATAAATACGGAAATAAACCTAATTTCATTTACTGTATTTCATCCAACCAAAACTCGTTCTTCACAAAATAAAGTCAATTTCTTTATTGCAACTTTTATCATAAACAACTTTCATGTTAAAATTTTAAAACTTCAATTATTCATATTCCAGTTTTAATAATAAATTTTTCAAAAAACATCCCTTAAAACTTTTTTATATCTTTTTCTTTTAAAATTATCATTCATTCATATCTCAATTCAATTTGTTACATATTCTAATTTGGCATCCACCTAAAAAGACTTTAATAAATCTTTATAGTCACATCGTTAAAAAATGTTTCTCTTGATAAATCATTATACTTTTCGTTGCTGATAGATAATTCTTTTAATAAACCTTTATATTTTATTACATTAACAAATGATTTTTTAATAAGCCTTTATATTTCACATCATTGCAAATAATTATTCTAAATATAACCCTATTTAAGTTCACATCTTTAAATTTATTTATTCATAATTTTACGCTCACCCTGATTTTTATTTATATCAATTAATGCAAAAATCCTTTATTTAATTCCCCTGCTAAAAAATATAAAAACTTTAGTTTTCATAAGCCCGTATAATAAAAGTTTACGATTATATGAGTAAGAGAAAAAAATTAATCTATAAATGACTGACTAAATAAGTCAACCTTTGTCAATAAAATAAGTATGCTTGATATAAAGAGTAAACTTGTGTTGAAGATATTGTCAAAAGAATGCCCAAATGGTTCATTTAAGATAGTGGAATCAAAGGACATAATTTCTGCAATGCCAAACAAATATCGAGTTGACCTAGACGGACTTGATAATATATTAATATATCTTGAGAGACAGGAATACATTTCAATCAAATATGATGACGATGGTGTGTATTGCCTTTGCGTCCTGCCCTACGGCAACGAAATACTGGAGACCGACCAGACGCAAAAAAGAGAGGGCCCACGTCCCTCTCTCCTTTGGAAGAATGCACTAACCAGTTTCATAACCGCCTTCGTGGCATCACTACTGACTCTGCTTATCGCATATCTAATATTTAAATTTTAGTTAATTCATTTTCTCTTCCATACTTGCAGGCTTCTCACTTTTAGTGTATTTATCATAAACTTTTAGTACTTTTACTAAATCTCCATTTAGATCCAAGTTGAATCCATAGTCAGGATAATAACTATTATACTTAAAAAGAGAATATTCATTAGCAATATACAATGTGTCAAATTCGGCAAGTTGTGTGCTACCAATAAAGAGTTTTTTAGTAGCCCAAACATCTCCTCCGGTCATAGATAATTTATCATTGATGCTTAAACTAAACGAATCTCTATTATAATATTCTCCTCCCCCTGAATATCTTCTTCTAATAAGAATTGTATTATTGCCTGTAATTCTAACATTACCTATGGCACCGGCAGCACTTGTAGTAGTGAGACTTCCGCTATTTCCTTCTTGACTATGAGCAAGAGCATTTCCACCTTGTCCTTGTATTAATATACCACTGTTGACTAATGTTGTATCTTGTAATCCTAACCCATTTTTACCTGAATGAGAATTTTTCTTTCCATCTTTTCCATCTTCTCCATCAGCTAAAACAAGAATGCCATTGTGATTATAAGAAGATGTTTGATTTATTAATGTTAGTACCTCATCACCATATCTATTTGCAATAGAATTTATAGAAATATGCATTTGTAAATTATTTATTGCTAAATTTGGCTTAACATCTTTTTTATTTGTCTTATTATTAATTATCGCAGAATTACTTCCTTTATGATTTACTAATGAGCCATACAATGAAATATTTGACAATGTATTTTTGCTGTTATTTTGATCGATAAAGAAAACTGAATTCCCATAAGTTTCTCCTAAGAAAGATGTATTATTTATAAAACCATTTCCATCAGTTATACCTGCATAGAAAGGTGTATTATAATAAGAAATGAAATACCCATTACCTATTATTTTTGCATTACCTTTTTTTGCTAAACCTGATTTATTAAAAGTGATGTCTTGAGTCAAAATTACACCATCAATAGCACTATCATTTGTTTCTTCAATGATTACTTCTTTTGATTCTTCTTTACCACTTTTTGTAGCAGTAAAACTGATATAATCAGTATCCTTTCTTAAATAAATAGAATACTTTTTACCTTCGACAGTGTAACAGCAATGATCATCCAATGAATAATTACCTTCTTCATCAGTAAATGTCATCCCCATATAATCCAATTCGAATTCTACATTTTGATATTTAGGAATTTTAAACTCATTGTAAAGAATAGTTGGCACTTTCACCTTAGAAACAAAATTTTCATCTGCGACTTTTTTACCACCTACTATATTACTTTCAGACTTGAATGCTGGACAATCTTCATCTAAACTTTGTAAAGCACCTTTTACATAAACATAGCTTGTAATTGTTCCCCCCTGCACAATTTCTTTAAATACTCCAAACTTATCGATATAATTTTCTATTTGTGGTAGATTTTTATATTCTATCTCGATTGTTTTATCACTACTATTGTTCTCAGCATTAACGTTTGGAATATATACAATTGATGGTTCGGCAGTGTTAGAAAGAGATTCTTTGCTCACTAAAGTATATGTTTTCGTTGTGTCAGACTGATCTTGATAAATACCATTTATTTTATCGCTTATTTCATACGTTTTACCATTATTTCCAATCACGTTCTCAAAATAATCTACATAAGTAATATCATAAATCTTTTCGTTTGAATCATTTACATTCTGCAAATATTGCCCATCTGTACCTATTTCTAATGTATATTTTTTGTTGTCTTTTATATAGTATCTGTTTAGATCTGTCGAATCCTCTTTCTTCTCTGAATAAAATTTTTCGTCGTTGCCTGTGCCACTAATAAAACCTCTTACGTTCTGTCCAAGTTGTTCAACATTTATACTGTCACCTTGTTCTGATAAAAGAAAATAAGACATGGCTTTAATATACTCACCTTGTTTATTATAATAATTATGATAAAAAGTTCCATCATTACGAACTTCTTTTCGCATAAATATACTATCATCACAGTAATATTCATAAGCAATTCCCACGAGTTGTTCTTCATAAATAGGTGTTGATACAACTTTTATCCACAAATCTCCTATTTTCTTATATGCTTGTGTAATCTCTGTTTTATAATCATTTTTATCATAGGAAAGCACTGCATTAACATGTATTCCATCCTCAAAAGCAACCCAATAATCATGAATTTCACTTTCATTTTGAGATTTGAATTGATAATAAGGATAAAATTTTATCGTAACTGTTGAATCAGATGATATTTGATCTAGATTTATTACCGAGCTATCAGCAGCAAGAAGTTTTCTTTCAGTTGTAACATTATCATCATCTTTTTTTGTATATTCCACTTCAACATACCTATTTATTCCTGTTTTCCCAATAGTTAACTCACCATTTTCATAAGAAATCTTTATTCCATCAGGCAAACTGCCACCTTCTATATCTGTTAAAACACTATTAGAATCAAAAGAATATTCAGCATATTGACTTTTAAAACTACATTCAACATACTTGCTTTCTCTACTTATTTGTCTTAAGTAAAGTGACTTATCTTGAAGTTCTTTCAATTTATCTATTGTTAATGATATTAAAGTTTGCCCACCACCAACTTCTACTCTGTTCACCTTAAAATCTTTGTCATAATCTGTTGTTTTTATATTAGCATTTGGTGCGAAAACATACCTATCCTTCTTTATAGGATTTCCATTTTCATCAACTTCATAGAATAAATATATAAACTTTCCATCATCTGGCATAAGTCCGCTATCAGAATTAATCTCTTCTGTTGAAAGTCTTACTACTTTTCTTCCACTCGGTGGGTTTTGAGAACTTTCCTCGTTGTATGTTAAGGTATAACCATCCATTGCTGTAAATAGATATTCTATGCCTTCAATTTCCAGTTCTATTGAATAATCATCATTATAGTAATATTTCATATCTTGCAATGAAAGGTCTATTTTTTGTTGATAATTAAATTCAACATTTACAGAAAATGCTATTGAACTATTTTTTAAATTATCTCCGTCAGTAAAGTATTTATATTCAATTTTAGCAAAAGAATTCATATTTTTATCCTTATATTCAGATACATTTGTTATAAATACTCCAACTCTATCATCTGTTGAGGTTAATTTATAGTATCCTTTATCTGGATTATAAGGCAATTTTGTCTCTATTGTATTTACATCACTAATAATACCTGTTTCAAAGACTTTATTAGCATTGTTATGATCTGCAATAAAATATACTTTTCCAGCAATTTTAAGTTTATTAATATCTTGAGATTGCACTTCTTGACTTCTGCAGGCTTGTTTTATTTCAGAATTTGAGTCTGTTGTGATACCGTCAGCGTCTTTACCCGTGATTTTATTTTTCTCATCCGCGTCTTTACCCGTGATTTTATTTTTCTCATCCGAATAGAATTTCTTTTTTTGATAGTCCACTCCTATATAGCCACCACTATAATAGTCATATTTAATATTTGTTGTTCCAGCATTGCTATTAAATCTTGCTTGTATATCCCATGCTTTGTGTTTTGTTGCAACTTCTGAAACAAGATGGTTCTTTCTATCATCTGTTAGCGAGGTATAACTTCCTTCGCCGTCAAGAGTATATCCATAGTAAAAATTGATAGTCGATTGAGGGGAAAAGCAGTTCACCTGATCAATTTTTTGAAAAACTCTTCTTACAGAGCTATCATGATGGACTTCAAATTTAACTACATATGCAGTTGGCACATCCAACCAATCTTTAGAACTTGTTTCTATACTTATTTGTTCAAGTTTAAAGTTATACTGAATTCTATGTCGAACCCATCCAGTTGTTGTACCCGTACCTATAAATAGAAAATACCAAACGTGGACTGAGCGAAACTCTGCATCAGCATGAAATGATGTTGTTACCCAATCATTAAAAAGGTTATTTAATTTGGGTGTATTAAACACATCATTCCAAGTTCTTGTAAACAACTCACCTGGATCGCCTGAACCATTGCTGATAATAGTCAATTCATCAGGATTATCATTATTATTTCTTAATAATCTAATTGAACTATCTAAAACTTCTCCAGCATTGTTATTGTTATAACCTATTCCATAAGCATAAACATTTCTTTCTGAAGTCTGACATAACTTAATTCCTGGACTATCATTTATCTTCTTTTGACTATCATCATCAGAATATTGAGTAACTGTATTCCACCCGTCCTTATTAAATTTTTCTTCAGTCTTATCAAATCTCCATTCTGTAGTTGGATTTGTACCTAACGCTTCAATAGTCCCTTCATTATAGCAAGTATTTACCTGTCCGCCATTGATAATTCCTGCAATTCCGCCGGCATAAGAAAGTTTGCCAGAGCCACTTTGACCATTATTTTTATTACCAGACTTAACCATACCAGAGTTGTAACTATTTGAAATTGTTCCGTTTTTAAGTTCTCCAACAAGTCCACCTGTATAGAATATTCCTGTAGTTGTTGAAACTTTATTATTTGAAGCATAATTGCCTAAAACAGATGTCGCATTGAAACTATATTTAATTTCAGGTGCAGGTTCATTTGCTTTCTCTTTAGTCACTGTTTCTCCTAAAGTACCAACAAGTCCGCCTAATCTTATATTTTTTTCGCTAACACTACTTCTCACATTTGTTGGACCATAGTTTGAACAGAACAGCATCTTAGAAGAGTCCGTCATCTTTCCAACAAGTCCACCTGCATTAATATCTTCATCTGATGAAACATTCATATTAAGCATATTTGTGACAGTATTGATTTCTGTATTTGTCGCTGTAGCGACAAGACCTCCAACATTTAAATTATCATCAGAATAACTACCTTTAAAGTCTCCTGAAATTGTCATGTTTGAAATCAAACCATTTGTAATTGAATCGGCAAGCAATGCCTTTTTACCATCCAAATTTGCTTCAGTCAGACGGAGGTTTCTGACAATACCTGAAGTGTAATTTTGACCTCCAGCATTTGCAGTTGTGGTTGTCCCAACAATGCTGTTAAACAATGTTTTTGTAAGACCTTTAATTGTCTTTTCTTGACCATCAAATATACCAGTGAAGTTACCTAAAGATTTTTCAGTATATTCTGATTCTTCTTTTGCTCTATTGTTAACATCAATATCATATTTAAGAATAAATTTACCATTTATATTTTCAGTTTCTTTATCTTTATTTAAATAGAAATTTTTATTAACTTCTTTCAATTTTGAAAGAATCGCAATGTTTGGAATCATATAATAGCAATCGTCCTCTGTGGCTGGAGTTTTTCCATTGCTGAGTCTTGTATATTCGTTTTCAACAATATAGTTGTCATAAAGATTTATATCATTATTTTCCTCGTCTTTATTTGGATCATAACCTTCATATGCTCTTTTTTCGCTTTTCAATCTAGCAAGTTTTGTTTCAGTTTTTGAAAGATAAGCATATGATGAATTTTTCATATATTGATACTTAAGTGTTGGATAGCCATAGTTGAAATCATAATCACATTCCCATTTGTTTGTTGAATTTGAGAAGTTGCCAGATGGATTTGGCTTCCCTTTATCCTCGCCTTCAGTAATTACATTCCAGAATTGTGTATGAGTCTTTCCTCTTGTAGCCCACCCATCATTTAATGCATCATGATCAACATAGCAATTTATTAAACCATGTGTATCACTTGGCCCGTCTGATTCTACATTAAAATCGCTAATAGTATATTTACTTTCTAATTCTAAGTAATTATTTAAGTCAACTTTTGTAATGCTATAACAATTGTTAACATTAGCATAACATGCTAGTGTAAATGCGAAAACTGGCGCATCAACCATTGTTTTAATACTTCCAGCAGAATAAGTATTTTCTATGAGTCTAACTATAGGTCTAGGTTGATTTGTTTCAGGAGAAAAATATGCATAAGTTATGCCTAAAACACATCCGCCATCAGTATTTTTTAAGAAAACATTATCAGAAGGATCAGCTTTCCCTGCCCTATATGTGATATCTAAATCAGTTGAGCAATCAAAAATCTTTCCTGAATATAAATTGCCCACAATTCCAGAAACATTGAAAGCATTTGTTCCGCCTACATCAAGAGAACCTCTTGTATTTATAGCGTAGACAATTGAATTATCAAACATTTCATTTACAAGTGTAGAAATGTAAGTCCCTCTATCAAATTCAAATTCTTTGGACACTTTTACTTCAAGTGCAATACCAGAAACAAATGAATGTCCACTTAAAGATTTTATCATTGCAGACAAATCAGTATCTTTATCGTCTAATTCATAAACAATGTTTTGTCCGTCACCTATTATAGCGACATTTTTTAAATCAGTATTGCCTTTTTTATCTTCTTCTGCAATAGTATTAATTTCGTCATTTTTATAATCAACAATATAACCACTATTTTTTACATGTTCTTTAATTACATAATATCTCATTCCATTGAAAAGTGGAGTTTCTGTCAATTCAGAAGTTTTACTTATATTTCCAGGGTTAAGTTTGCTTATATTTTGATAATTATCGCCTAATTTCCCTCGTACGTCTTGAGATAAAAAGTATGAACTTGAGCCACTATTCTTATAACCCAAATAGCCAGTACTATTATTATAAGCAATATCAGTTCCGTTTTCATCATTTGCAAGAGCAACTGCATGGTTGTAATAATTGTCTGCTACTATGCTATTACTATTATTCTTTGCAGTAGGTACTCCACTGCCAAATAACGCATTTACTGTACTTTTAGTGTCTGAATATTTTGAGTTGTGAGTCGTCATAATTGAGTAGTTTGAATTAATATTGTAATTAACACTACTTGCAACAGTGCCGATTAATCCTCCGAAAGTATAACTTTTCAACTCATAAAAAGCCAACACTCCCCACTCGGGTTCTGGATACTCAACAAAAACATCACCATAGTTGAAATTGCTTATCATAGAAACATTTCCGACTGTATTTATACTATTATTATTTGAAACTTTACCTATTGTTCCGCCTGTAGTAACATTTCCTGCAGAAAGAGCATATTCACCATAAACTTTAATAACGCCACCAAAAGAAGTGTTATTTATTATCAATTTATCATTTGCGTTTGCAAATTGAACTTGACCTACTGCTCCACCAAATACAAGATTCTTTATATTTGAGTATACAGCACCGTCAAATCGCATTATTTTACTTTCGCCGCCATCAATGTTGACTTTTACGGGTGGTGCATCTGTTTGACTTGAATCTCCAGCATAATAAATTCCACCAACAATACCACCTACAATGTATGGGTTTGCATTAGTATTATCACTAAGATTAAACTCAGTGTTTGAAGTCATACTGCCTTCTATTGTAAGTTCATTTGACTGAGCATAACCAACAACACCACCTAAGAACGCATTCTTTGCTTTTACACGGATATTGTTTATTTTATTGCTTTCATTTGCTTTAGTTTTACTTTCATTATTGTTTTCACCTAAAGCATTTAAAGTTGTCCCATCAAATTTTACAGTAAGGCTTGCCAGAGAGTTGCCGACAACTCCACCGACATTTGCTGTTCCAGCAACTACTACTGGGTTTATATTTAAGCCAGAATATTCGTTATAATTTCCAGCAAAGTCATTTTTTCTCGATAGGAATTTTGCATCATTTACGTCATCTCTATTTCCCATCACACCAAAATCAATAGCCTTATAACCTGATACTCCAAAGTTTCCTTCTTGCAAACCAACTAAAGCACCAGCATTCAACTCGCCGTTTCTGTCTACTTTTTCTTCTGTGCTTACTATTTCTTCTACAAAAAGAGTTGCATCCATTATCGCTGAAGCATTAAAACTTAAACCTTTACTACCATTTGTCCCACATATTCTACCAAATAATCCACCAACATTTAGATTATTTGCAACTTTTACTTTAAAATTAATAGAAGTAGACAAATCTCCACCATCTGCACCACTTGATTGTTGAAGATTGTTTATAGGCGATGCATCTCCACTTGCTGCAATACAGCCAAAATAACCACCTAAATTTATATTTGCTTTTTCATTGCCTGATATAAATATAGTAGGATTTCCTGCACCAACAATATTTGTATCATCACGCTTTATTGATGAAACAACTGTATTTAGAAGGTAAGGAACACCTGTTTCTTTTTCTATATTCCCAAAATATGAACCAACATAATAGTTTTTGTATTGTGCTGAAACAGTCATCAAATCGCATTTCAAATTCAATTCACTTATTTTAACGTTCATATTTTTGAGACTGTTGTCTTTAGTCAATTTTGCCTGTCCAGCAATGAGACCTGCATAAAGACTATAATTTTCTATATCTACATTATCACCTTTTATAGTCATCAAATATCCTGATGTTATTTTTGATGTTATATTAGGGAATGAAATTTGTGAATTTAAAATTCGAGGTGCAATCAGACCAACATAAACATCTTTACCTGCTTTTGGCTCAATGACAAATTCAACTGGTGAATTTATTTGTAAAGTCAAATTACTAATTTCGCAAACATTCATTGTTCCATTGACAAACAATCCAAATTCAGTATCTGAAGAACCATCATTATTTTTAACTTCAATTTTTCCTGATTCCTTATAATACTCTACCGTCACATCTTCGACTTTAAATCCTTGAAAAACAGAAGTAATAAAGTTTTGATCAGAAATAATTTTTATCTTATCTGCTTCGTCATCCTGAGGATACTTTCCTCCAACAAGTTTTCCTCCAAAATTGTTGATTTTTATGGTATTACCGTTTTTATAGAACTTATCAAGTCTTATATCTCCATAATTTTCACTGCCCTTAGATTCAAGTCCACGGATATATACAGTTGCATTTGAGCCCTGCATTTTTCTGAACACTTCTTCAATGTTATACTGGTCAAGGTAGAGAATATCACTTGTTCTCTTATATTTAATGGTTGGGAAAAGTTTAGTTATATCATGTTCCCAGTTTTCAATCTTCCAAACACCAGAGCCTAAGAATCCAGATGTTGTATATTGATTTCCCACAAGAGAACTTGTGAATGAACGAGGAGATTCAACAAAATAGAAGCATTTTCCTAAACCTGCCTTTTCAATCTCATCTTTAGCATCATAACTTCCAAAAAGATTTAATGTGACAGGATTATTGAGATTGTTTAGATAATAACTTGAATAAACACCGATTGATGGAACATATTTTTCTGTTCCGTCACCATCAGTCTTGTCAAGGCATCTTACAACAAGATTTAAGTATGATGTATAAGGGTCAAAACTTGTGCTGTTATCTTTTTCAACTTTATCAAGAACTATGTTGCCATCAACAACTTTAGCAAATTGACCAACCAAAGAATTTACTCGATAAATTTGAGATAGATTGTCTTGACCTGGGTTGATAGCAGTATATGATTTTGTCTCATAATCATAGGTTGTGATATAGTTGAAAGCATTTACTGACATCATAACAACTCTTGATGCTTCGCCAACTATCTGTCCTACAATTCCGCCAGCATAAGTAAGGTCATCCACCTGCTCAGCTTTCACCGCTTTTGAGCGAACGTCACCTGTCGCATAGACTTCATTCATGTAATATTTTGTATAAAAATCATGTCCTTCATAGACAGTCACCTGGAAGGATGCTGTGTCTTGAAGTTTAAGTCCACCGATGATTCCACCAGCATAGTCAGTTGTTGGAGATGTAACATTTAATCTAGAGTATGAAACAACCATACTTCCACTATAAGCCACACCAACAAGACCACCAATATATCTTTGAGTATAATTTTTTCCTTCAAAGTAGAATAAATCTAATATTCCACGTGGTGCACTTGTGTCGCCACCATAGAATTTAGCCATGTTGTTTTCTATTTTGTCTTGAGTAGCATCATCGTGGACAGCAAAGATTCTGTTTAAAGAACCAAATGATTGCCCGATAACGCCACCAGCAAAGTATTTTTTAGCAATAAGGTGTGAATCAGAATTTGAATCAATGATTATACCAACGTCACGAATTGTTGTTTGATAACCAGTAAGCCCAAATACGCCACCTACAACCTGACCTTCAATATAAACCTGACCATTCACCCTAATATTTTTAATATTAAAGTTGTTTGCTTGATTATAATCAAACGCAGGCAGATTTACTCTATAATTGTCAACAAATCCGATAACACCTCCAGCATATGAATAATTTACAAGAGAAGCAATGAGACTTGAAGAGTATCCTGTGTTGTAATTCAAGTTGTTTTCAACATCAGTTCTAAGAGCCTGAAGTGAACGAGGTCCTTTATTTATTTCATCTGAGATGAAATAATTTTCATCAGTTATATTATCGCTTAAATATGCTCTGGCTGTGACATTTGGATTGTAAACTTTGACACCTTTTATTGTGTTGTCTCCGATTGCAAATCCGGCAAGACTACCAGCAAAGTTATAGCCGTATAGACCTGCACCCTGTTCAAATGCAACATCAATGCTGACAACAACCGCATCTTTGATATAGCCGGCTAAAGCACCAACCATAGTTATGACTGAGCCGTCAACTTGAATAAGTGAAATATTAAGATTTTTCACAACTGGTTGACCGAGTTTGCCTCGTCTTTCAATAGATCTAAACAGACCCAAAGCAACCGCTCTTTCTTCTGTTGCAAGAGAAAGACCAGAAATAGTAAATCCATTTCCGTATAATGTCCCTGCAAATGCCTTTGAAGATGATGGCAGAACAGTCACATTGTCACCACTTGCAATATCAGAAAGATTGATATTGTCAACAATACGATAAGTCCCCCACATTGCAGTTGAATTGAAATATTCTTTAATATATGAAGAAGTGCTTGTTCCACTGACGCTTACAAAATCTTCTGCATCAGAAATGATGATAGGGTTGAAAGCACCGCCCAAAGATGTATCTATCTTCACGCTTGTCTCTGTGAAAGAAAGTGTTGAATAAGGAAGAATATATTTTCCTTTTTCATCTTCACCAGCCACACCCTCAAAGTTGTCACTTTCAATATAATAAATATATCTATGTGAAACCGAAACGAAGTCTGTGCTTATAAGGAATATACCTTTGTCTTTTTCAACTTTCCAAATACCATCATTGTCACTATTTGCAATTGCAAAGCCATAAAATAATGATTCTTTATCTGGAGTTGGAATCAACACTGCACCAGTATTATTTAAAGTTTCTGTTGTATTATCTGAGTTTTCCTCTGTATCTTCATATTGCTTATTGAAGAAATAACAGTTGATATACTCGCCCTCAACAAGAAGTTCTCCCTTACGGTTGACACCAGAGAAGTTCATTTGAGTACCTCTGAGATTTTGTATCTGAGAAGCGGAATATCCATTCTCTATAGTGCCCATATTTTCATAGACAAAACCAGAAGCAAGATAAACACTTGATTCACTGTCATTGTTTGAAATTAGGATGTTTGAATAACAATCGTTGATTCTGCCTTCATTTCTATAAACGAATCCTACAATACAACCTTTTTTAGATTTTATTGAAGTTCCTTCATAAGCAAATGCAGAATATTTTCCTATTGTTGGATCATTTTCATCTGATGGCATACCTTCAATATAACTTACGTTAATGGTTGAATTGTTGATTCCAACAAAACCACTAGCATAATATAAGGTTGAATCAGATTGATTTTCCATATCAAGTTGTTTTACAAAACTTGAAGCAATATTACCATTTGTGTTGTTAAGCACAAAGCCTGCCATATTACCCTGACCGATAATATTGAAAGTATCAAGTTTTTGATGAGTTGCATATGTCTCACCAGTATGTATTCCATTTACAATCCTCTCTTCACCGATAATGATTATATCATCACCACCTACACGAGAGTTTGTAATTGAACCATTGTTTGAAATTACAAGACCAGCAATCTCTGATGACCAGTTGTCGTCATCATGCAAGTAGATAGGTTCATCATTTTTTCCATTTGTGTATTTTACATTTATACCAGATGGATTATTATGTTTTATTGTTGCATTGTCATAAAGATTGTCTACTTCTGTTACCGCACTTGCGTCAGTATAGTAAGAAACAACTTCGCAATTTGTGATAACACCAGAGTTTTCGATAGCAAGACCTGCTATTTTTATCTCTTTATACTTAAATGTATCAACTGTGATTTGTCCACCATTATAGAAGTTGACTCTCACATTTTTAAGAATTGTATTTTCAGTAACACTACTAAACAGAGCAAGATTTAACGCTGTTGTGTCAGACAATTCAAGATTGAATGATTTTAAATAGATTGTATGACCATTTCCGTCAAAACTGTTTATAAGTCCAGTGTCAAAAGGAATAAAGTTTTCAAGAATAATATCATTTGTAAGAATATAATCATGTGCAGTTGCACCTTCTCCTGCATTTGCAGGGTCAAGTTTCTTAAAGTCACCTGCATTTTTTATCAGAAGTGGCAAGTCAGGATCTGAATATGCATCAATGTTTACAGTAAACAATGTTTCATATTCATGAGTCACGTCACCTGCAGAAATATAAGTTTTAAGTGCCAAAACAATTGAAGTATTTATTTTAGTCCCTGTAAATGAAATTGTATTTGTGCTCTCATCAAAATTGAAATCAAATGGTTTTTCCACACTTTCATCAGTGATAGGATAACAATTGTTTCCGCTGACAATTGACAAACGGTCTCTAAGGTTTTTCATGTGCAACTTGCCATATTCATCATATTGATAGTTGACAAAATACTTATAATTTTTCATGTCTTTTTCATCTATTGCAGAATACTCTATGCCATTTTCGGTTTTTTCAACCTTTGCTGGATAATATTGAGCACCCGTAAAGATGTCACGCTTCTGTCTAAGTTCACTGATTGCCTCTTCAATTTCAGGGGTTGGTGCAACACCATAATCTTCAGGTATGAGATTGTATTCAAAGTTGATAGACTTTGGAACACCCTGCCAAATTGTAATTGCTTTCTCATCTTTTCCGTTGATTGAAATCTGTTCTGGGTCAACTTTGAAATCAACCAAAACAGCAGTCGAAACAACTTCTTTGATTTCTTTAGAACCATTAAGTTCTCGTGAAACTTGAGCATTGATATAAATTGTATCAGATTCTGCCTCAGCATTTGGATATGCGTAAAGTATGGCAGTATAAGTGTTTATGCCTTTCACTGGGTCAAGGACAGGTCTTCCATAAGAAGAAAGTTCAACCCCCTCAATTCCTTTGCCTGACAAAGTAAGATTGTCAATTCTTTGGTCGGCAAGAACTTCAATTTTGACCTGTGAACTTGCTCCTTTTGCAAGGTATGCAGTATTTGAGCCGTCAATAGTGATTGTAGGTTCTGTCAAATAACTTATTGTCATAAAGTAGTTTACATAGTGAAGCACTTTTCCGCTGTTGTCACAGAATTTTGCAGTAAACATGAGAGTAGAATCACGATTTACTGTTGAATTAATCCAAAGTTTATAATAAAGTGTGCCTTTCTCTTCTGCTTTTGGATAGTATCTTAAAACTGAACCAACTTTGTCAATATTGTTTCCTTCTATTGATTTGCGTTTAAAAAGGTTGCTTGATTCACCAAATTTCTCCATAACCTCAATGTTCACCGCTTCAGAAACGGTTGCATTTGAGTAAGAAAGGTCTACATAGTCATAGTATGCATATTCTGGATTTACATTCACCTGAAGTATAGAACTGTTGCCAGGTGCAAGAACAGATGTTTCTTTATCAGTCTCATGCACCTCAACAATTGTTGAAAGTCCATCATATTGATATGTTGTGTGAAAGATTTTTTTGTTTGAAACATCAATATTGTTGAATTTCTGTCTTGTAAGATTAAGAGTGAAAATTCCGCCCCATTCTTCACTTGAATTGCCACTGCGTGACATGAAGAATACTTCAAAATCCATATCCTGACTTACATTTGGTCTATAAGCAGAATCAATTTCAAATACGACATCATAAACATATGTCCTAAGTCCAGATGTATCACTATTATCAGATGTGCCATTTCCAGCAATCTTATTTACTGACACCTTGAAAATAGGCTTATTTTCACCAACTAAAGTATAATAAATATAGTTGTCATTTGCATCAGTTGATGCCTCAAGTTCTTCCCCGTCAAAACTTATCACAGGATAAACGATATCACTTTCATCAGTTGTTTTTATTTCAACCCTTTGAGAGGCATTAACCGATGGAGTAATAGGAAGATTTTTGTTTGAAATATCAAATGTAATAACGCCTTCTATAGGAAGGATAGTGAATTGTCTGTTAAACTTTTCTTTTAAAGCATTTTGGATTGCTTTGTTAAGTTGTGCAGAACTGCCCTCTCCCTCTGTTTCACTCTTATTAAATAGTTTAGGTGAAACATTAAGTCTTGAAGAAACTGAAGTGTCATTTGTAAGCACCTTAAATCCAGAAACAGAATTGTTTGTGATAGAAACAACATTTTCATCTTCTCCCTGATTTGTAGAAGCAACTATAATGTCAAGATTGAGATTTTCATCTTGCTTTATTTCATATGCAGTAGAGAGTGAGCCGATATAAACTTGAGAGTTCTCAAAATTTGCAACAAAGTCTCTTGAACGAGTCTTTTGAAGAGATATGATTGAGTTGTCAACCACACTTTCAACTTTGCCAGCAGAGTCAACCCATGTAAGAACAATCTCAGAAAGGGCATAAAGCACCTTGATTTTAATTTCTTTTAAAAGTGAAACATCATGCTTTGAAGCAAGTGTGATTGTCACATCACCAGTTCTCAAAATTTGAAGGTCACTTCCCACAACTTTGACAATAGAAGAATCTGAAGATGATACAACGATATTATAGTTGAAAGTATTTTTATCCTCTTTTATAAGGTCTGTAAGAGAGATTGTATTGAGTGCACGCAGGTCTTTTTCTTCTGATGAAGTAAGGTCTGCAGACTCATTTTTCAAAGCATAATTGAAAAGTATTCCGCTGTTTTCGTTTACCTTCAATGATTTATAGAAACCATTGACATCAAAATCTGCAACATTATAATTGACATTCTTTACAAATTCATCTTGTCTTAAATCTATAAGGTGTGCTTGTCCACCATTTACATATGAATAGAATCCCTCACCTTCAAAAATTTGGTTTAAACTTGTTCCTATCCATCGAGAATAATATTCAGTGCCATTAAAGTATGAAATATATGCTTCATTTATGCGGTCTTTATTATCTGCTAAGTTTAATCCTGCAACGGCTTCTTCAATATTTACTACTGAGAAAGAGTTTGATATTGTAAAACCATTGCCCTCATAATTCCCCGCAAAAGCACCCACTTTTCCGATGTATGCATCTTTATTATGTGCATTTAAAACTCTTGCTGTTTTATCTCTGCTTTCTATTTCCATAGTGTAGTCATAAGCATAACTGTCTCTTATAACTCCATTGCCAGTTATCTTTCCGACAATTCCACCTACATTAATACCTGTGAAAGTATTGACCGCATAAAGAGGATTGTCATTTTCATCAAATGTAGGTTCGCCATTTTCATCGACAGCCACAAGGTTATAAAATTCAACTTTAGATTTTGAAATTGTGCCATTGTTTACACCGGCAATTCCGCCGACATTTCCATCATCAAGACCATTTTTGTCACCTTTGATGGTAAGTCCCAAAACTTTAGCACCGTCAATTAGTCCATTATTTATTCCAGCAATTCCACCAGCATTTGTGGTTGAAACAAGCGTGCTGGCCTTTCTGCCATTGACATCAACGGTCACATTTGATATGCTTCCATTGTTGGTGTCACACACAAATCCGCTTGCTTTTACATCACCTATGAAGGTAATATTTCGGATGATTGCATTTTCTGCAATTGTTTGTGCAAAGTTTTTTCCATCAAGTTTGATTGTGATATTTTCATTTACACCTTGAAGTCCACCAGCAAAAGAAGAAAACACGCTTCTGTCAACATCAGAGAGGTCAAGATTATTCATGATAGTATAATATCTGTCAGGTCTCATACTTACAAAAGAGTCATTATTATAAATTCTGTAAGCATGGTCAAAACTCAATCCGTCTGCGACATTGACCTTGATTTTGATTAAAATATCAGCAAAGTTTACCTTTTTTGTCTCATTATTTAAAGTGTTTGATTTAAAATAGCCTTTATTTACAATATTGTCATATTCTTTTGGCAAATCGTTTAAAGAAACATATCCAGTCTGCTCGCCACCATCTTCGTAATAATATTTTATTTGTCCGCCATACATTGCATCAGCAGGAAGAAGATAGATGTATCCAGTCATTCCGTTTTTAATGCTGGAAGCAAGATTAATAGCAAGAGTATCTGATGAAACTGAATCACTTACATTTAAGAAATTTAATATATTTCCGTTTTCATCAGTCAAAATATTTGCAATATTTTTATTTTTTGAGTCCGTTGGAGAGGTCTCTAAAAGAATATATTGAACAGAATCATCGCCCACCTCAAAGTAAATACCATCTGAATCATAACTTTTTAGTCTAAGTCTCTCAACTCTCTGTGCATTTTTGATTGTTATATTTACAAAATCAGAAATGTCATAGAGAAGATCTCCATTGTCGTCAAAAATTGAATAGTGAATAAAGAGAGTATCTTTAAAAATATGAGAATCAAATGTAGTTATAGCCGAGATATAGAAAGAAATTCCTTCATCAGTGATTGAAATCTGGTCAAGGCCATATCTGCCATTTTGCCATGTGATAACCTTGCCGTCTCCACTTTGATTTTGACTTCCCATAGTCTTATCATTTGTGATAAACTTAAGATTTGAAATGTTTTTGTATGTAATGCCGTCCTTAGCAAACTTTATGTCAATTCTTTGTTTTGTCAAATCTCTATCTTCATCTGAAACAGTATCATTTGAATAAAGAGTGATATTTTTGTTTGCATCAGGATAAACATTCATTCCCTCAGGGACAACCATACTTTCAATATAAATCACACGAATATATGTCACATTGCCATTTTCATCGACATTGTCAACACCTTTGCCCGAGAAAGAAACCACAGCATAAGTGTGACCTACGCCCTTTGTAATGATAGATTTATGGTCGGCAGTAAAATATGCAATATTACTGTTGTTGCCACCTGCCAAAGCAGAACGAACAACTCTTGTTGCCCCGTCTTCACTTTGCATCAATCTCTTAAATTCATCAAGAGCCATTTTCTTTGGGTCGAAGTCAAAGAAACCAACTGCTATATTTGCAACTGCAGAAATTCCATTTATTTGATTGTAAGAATATCTAATAGGAGTTGTCTTATTATTTTTTACAATAAGTTTTGAAAGGCTGTCTTGATAGCGACCTTGCAAAATAGTTCCGTTTATATCATAGACGAATTTAGAAAGTTCACTGTCAATGACAGAGTTTGAAGAATATTCACCAGTATCTTCATTTATCATATCAACATACATTGCACTGTCTTTTAAAGGCAGGAAGATGTCAATGTCATAATTGTTACTTGCAAGACCATTCTTGTGGACAATTTGATAACTATCATGAGTTGTCACACCATAACTAGAATCTAAAAGTATGAAAGAAACTTCAAATGTCACACTTTCTTCATTGTGAGACACCTCAGTTATTTGTTTAAATTCCACATATTTACCACTATTGATGATAGAAAGTCCGTCAATAGTTGTTTGACCTTTTAATGTAAGTTGTCTTGTATATGTCTCTTGATTTTTACTACTATCTACTCTAAAATCGGCATTATTGAATCCAAAATCATTTAAGGTTGCACTTTTTACAAGTCTAAGATTGAAAGTTGTAGAGACAAGACTGTTATCTTGACTTGTGAAAGTAATATTATAGCCAGACACAACCTGTTCTTTCAAAGTGCTTGATGCCTTCAAATATACAGTTTTTGCACTCAAGAGATTTGCATCATTTGTGAAGAAATCACCATTGTCTGGATTTTCTTGCAAAATTGCCTGCGTCCAAACATTGCCATTTTTTTCATCTCTATACCACACTTCAACTGGACAACCATCTGCAACAGCGCCACCAGGGGTAGAACGAGAAATTCTGATTGAGTATTTATTTGTCGCATCAATCACAGTTGTTGGAGTGATAGACACATTAAATTTTTGACCATTTACAGATGTGTTTGATCCGTCAACATATGTTGTATAAAGAGTTTGAACAGTGTTTGAAACATCAGTCACACCTTCAGTCGACAATGTGATTCCATTGACCATTTCTCTTGCTTTAATTTTGATAGGAGTTGTGTCAATAGTATCCACAAAATAATTGAAATTTTTATAACCTATTTCAAATCCGATTACGTAATCATCATTTATGTTTGACTTGTCCTTGCTTGCATAAACAATGAAAAGTGGTTTATTGTCAAAAGTACCATGCCTTAAAACTTGAATGTCCTCGGTAGGTCTGCCATTTTTGTTGAGAACATAAGGAGTAATATCAAGTTCTCCATTATAGTCAACAGAAATATAACCTTGATACTGGTCAACATAAGGTATATTTGGCACAATGTTGAATTCATTGTTATCTTCATTTATCTCTTCAAAAGATGTATTTTGACTATAAGAAAAAGCAAGTGTAATATCTTTTTCAATTTTATTAATTACAGGAAGTTTTATGTTTGCAGTGACGCCCTTTTCAGTTGTTGCAACAAGGTCAACCTCTTCACCACCAAATTCATCGTCTACAAATATTGAATTGCCCTCAAGTGTCAATCCTTTGACATCAGCCATTTCACTTGACAAAGACCATGTGATAGTTCTTCGACTCTTGTCAGAAGGCTCAAACGAAATGAGTTTTGTCTCAACAAGTTCATTGTTTACACCACGAATAAGGAAGTTGTTTTTTCTAATTTGCTCCTCTTCCTTTTGTGACATCGCAGAAACTTCACTGAAAACATTTACCTGAATTTTCTTTACAATGTTTCCAGGAGTGCCTCTTACGATAATTTCAGCATCGCCCTCTTCAAGACCGTCAATCTTGATAGAAAATTTGGTAGATGACAAACGAGTGGTTGAAACATCAATGATATTTTCATAACCACTCACCGCAGAGGCCTTTATAGAACCCTCTTTGACACCAGAAAGATTTGCAGTAATAGTTTTACTGCTCTCCTCATCTTGAGAATACAATTGAATTGCAACTGTATCACTGGATAATGTCATAGTAGGATTGCTTTTCCCACAAGCCGAAAGAATGCCTGCTCCAAACAGCAAGAAAATTCCCAGCAAACTGACAATAAACTTTTTCATATCTCCTCCTCGTTTAATATCTGTAAAAACAAGACTATTAAACATAAAATTGATTTCCTGTAAACTATAAATTGCCTTATTAAAATTATAGTTTTTTAGAGAAAATAAGTCAAATAAATTTAGTATATATATTAAATATAAATATATAAGTCAGTTTTAATCTACCCTTTTAAAATTAAAAAAATACTTAAAAAAAATCAAGTATTGAAAAATTTATATAAAATATCAAAAAAATGCAAAAAAAACATGAAAAAACAAACAAATTTAGGCAATTTGTAATAATTTTTAATAAAATTTCATATTTTTAAATTATTTTATCAAAAGTCAATATTTTCATAATTAAATAATTCGTCATCAAAAAATTCACTAATTGACATACCAAACGCTTCTGCAACTAGTCTTATTGTTGACAACCTCACATCTTTGGTCTTGCCTTTAAACATTGCTTGAAAAGTTGTCCTATCAAGACAAGTTTCTTTTATCTACCTGTATCTTGTCATATTCTTTTCTTTCAGTAAACTCTTTACCCTTTCTGTTACCGCTTCAGATAAAATCATAATCATCCCTTTAAAAAATCAATAATCAATGTTGTCATAATCAAAAATCTCGTCATCAAAAAATTCACTAATTGACATACCAAACGCTTCTGCAACTAGCCTTATTGTTGACAACCTCACATCTTTATTCTTTCCTTTAAACATAAATGTTAATGTTTTATCACTTAAACAAGTCTTCTTTTTTAAAGCATATTCACTCAAATTATTTATTTCCAGCAATTGTTTTATCCTCTTTGCTGTCGCCTCTGCTATATTCATAATTACCCTCTTGTTTTTAGTCTAACAAATCAATAAATATAATTACTGGTATTATATTTACAGTAATTACTTGACAAGTCGAATGTAATTTTGTACAATTATATAGAATTCTATACAAAAGGAGGGGTTATGAATATTGTTGACATAATTTACGAAGCATATTTGACAAATCATGATAAAGAATTTTATAAAAGTGCAGAACTTATAAAACTTGAGGATGACTTTATAAATTCATTATCTGAATCTCAAAGATTTTTACTTTCAAGACTTGAAAAAATGGGCGAAGATGATTATAAAAAAATTATTAAATATGTAGTAGATTTTTATAAATCACTTTTGGGAAATTAAATTAAAATTTATTGAAAAAACATTAAAAATACGCAAAAAAGTTGATTTTTGTGTATTTTTTTTGTAAAATAGACCTATCTAGAGGTAATTATGCAAAAAATACTATCATTGCTCCGCAAGGCATCAACCACCTATTCTTTAATTGAAAATGGCGATAAAATCGCTGTTGGAATATCTGGCGGAAAAGACAGTCTCACCCTTCTTTATGCACTTAAACAATATCAAAGATTTGCACCAGAAAAATTCACTCTTGTGGCAATCGCTGTTGACCTGACAGGAGGAAAAAATGACTATAAAGAAATTGAAGATTTTTGTAAAGGAATAGATGTAGAATTTGTAGTAGTGCCATCAAATGTTTTTGAAGTGGTTTTCGACATAAGAAAAGAAAAGAATCCTTGTTCACTTTGTGCAAATATGAGAAGAGGACTTTTAAACAGCACTGCAAAATCGCTGGGTTGCAACAAGGTCGCCCTCGGTCATCACAAAGATGACTTTATTGAAACATTTTTGATTTCACTTTTCTTTGAAGGCAGACTTTCAACCTTTAAGCCAAAATCATATTTATCAAGAGTTGACTTAAATGTCATTAGACCACTTATATATTGTGACGAAAATGATATCATAAGAGTAAGTGAGAATTTTCCTGTCCTTGAAAATGTCTGCCCTGCTGATAAACACACACAAAGACAAAGCGCAAAAGACATCATCAAAAATCTTGACAAGTTATATCCAAATTCAAGAGAAAAAATTTTTAATGCAATCCTTCATAAAGAAAGATACAATTTATTAGATAAAGATTAAAAATTTAAGTAAAAGAATGCAAAAATCGCTAAAAATTCATTAAAAACCGCATTTTTTTGCAATTTTTAAGCATATTTAAATAAATTGTCATATATTAAATCAATTTTTCTGTTATATAAAATACTACAAAAACATACAAATATTACAGCATTTTATCAACAAAAATAGATGACAAACAAAAGTAAAATTATATAAATTTATAATCAAAACAACTAAAAAACTGATTCAAAAATATAAATATTTAGGATAAAAAATAGCATTTTTTAAAAGTTTTAAATCAGTAAAAGGAGACATTTATGGTTACACTTATTATTTTAGACGGCTTCGGTCTTAGCAAGGAAAAGTTTGGAAATGCTATAAAATCTGCTGGAACTCCAAACCTTGATAAACTAAAAAAACTTTATCCATACTCAACGCTAAACGCCAGCGGAACTGCTGTTGGACTGCCTGAAGGGCAAATGGGAAACAGCGAAGTTGGGCATCTTACTATAGGTTCAGGAAGGGTAATTTTGCAAGACCTTCTTAAAATCAATGATGATATAGCAAAGGGAAACTTTCAAGAAAATCCAAACATCATTAAAGCAATAAATCATGCCATCATCAACAATTCAGCGTTGCATATTATGGGGCTTCTTTCTGACGGAGGCGTTCATTCACACATAAATCATCTTTTTGCAATTCTTGATATGGCAAAAAATATGAATTTAAAAAAAGTTTTTATTCATGCATTTTTAGACGGCAGAGACACCCCTCCAGACAGTGGATTTAAATATCTTGATATGTTAAATGAAAGAATTAAAGACACCACTTTTAAAATCGCCTCTATCTCAGGTCGAGTTTATGCAATGGACAGAGAAAAGCGTTTTGAAAGAATTGAAAAAACATATAAGACAATTATAAACGGAAAAAATTTAAAAGAACAAAGCGCAATAGACTCACTTAAAGAAAGTTATTCAAATGGAGTTTATGACGAATTTGTTTTGCCTACCCTTTTAGAAAAAGATGGCACTATCAAAGATAATGACAGCGTGATATTCTATAATTATCGTTCTGACAGAGCAATCGAACTGACTGACGCAATTACAAATAAAGATTATCAAAATTTTAAAACCAGAAAATTAAAAAATTTATTATTCTCTCCTATGCAATTATATTCAAAGGAATTTAATCATCTCAATGTTTTGTATCCACCAACCGAGATAAAAGATAATCTTTCAGCAATTATAAGTAATAATAATTTAAAACAATATCACATATCCGAAACTACTAAATATGCTCATGTTACATTTTTCTTTAATGGCGGAATTGCAAAACCTTACGAAGGCGAAATACGAGAACTGATTGAAAGCATAGACACACAAGATTTTTCTTATTTCCCAAAAATGCGGGCAATTGAAATCACCGAAAAAACACTTGACGCAATTGCATCTGCTGAGTATGATTTTATTTTAGTCAATTATTCAAATCCTGACATGATAGGACACACTGGAAATTTTGAAGCAACCAAAGAGGCAATTGCCTGCGTGGAAAAGCAGGCTTATGCACTTGCTCTCGCCACACTTATGGCTGGAGGTGATTGTATTATCACAGCCGACCACGGTAATGCCGAATATATGATTGATGAAATGGGCAAAAAAGTCACCTCACATACAACAAGCCCAGTGCCATTTTATCTTGTCAGCGAAAAGTATAAAAAGGCGAAAATCAAAAAAGGAAAATCAATTTCTTCAATTTCACCAACCATTTTAAAACTTTTAGGTATTAAAATTCCTGATTCTATGGATGAACCTTTGTTTTAAATATTTATATTAGAGAATGAAAAATCTAAATATAAATTGATTATTTTCCCAAAAAAGGCCTAAAAAATTAAATTTTTTAGGCTTTTTTATAGTTTTTTTAATTTTTTAATCATTTTTACTTAAATTATATTAAATTTTTAAAAAGCAATATCAATCATAAAAGAAAGATAATTTTATTGAAAAATAAATAATATAAAATTTTTAATTTTCTTTAAATTATTTCAATAAAATTCTTGACAAAATATTTATTTTGTGTTATTATTTTAGAGTCATCATTATGCAGGTGTAGTTCAGTGGTAGAACACTAGCCTTCCAAGCTGGTTGCGAGGGTCCGATTCCCTTCACCTGCTCCACAGGCTTCCGTAGCTCAGCTGGATAGAGCAATGCCCTTCTAAGGCAGAGGTCGAAGGTTCGAATCCTTCCGGGAGCACCAACAACCAATCTCTAATATGGTGGTCTTAGTTCAGTTGGCAGAACGCCAGATTGTGGCTCTGGAGGTCAAGGGTTCGACCCCCTTAGATCACCCCATATTATACCTTTATTGGGGTGTCGCCAAGCGGTAAGGCATTGGATTCTGATTCCAACATTGCGTAGGTTCGAATCCTACCACCCCAGCCATTATAAGGGCTAGAGGTTGGCTTAACAATGGGGTGTCGCCAAGCGGTAAGGCACAAGATTTTGATTCTTGCATGCGTAGGTTCAAATCCTGCCACCCCAGCCAAATTTTTATAATATTTCGCAAATAAATGCTTTGAATTTTGACAGCATTGTGAAATTTATATTAATTTACAATCTTACTTTTCTAATAGGCGACTATTAGTAAAAAGTTGAAAAATTTCAAATATGGTTTACTAGCTCAGTTGGTAGAGCACTTGACTTTTAATCAAGGGGTCCCGGGTTCGAGTCCCGGGTAAGCCACCAAAAGCATCAGTTTCACTGGTGTTTTTTTATTTATCTCTACCCGGGACTATCACATCTTTGATGTGTGCAGACTCCCGTCTGCCGAACCCGAGACACGCCCCGGTCGAAATTTCTTTTTCAATTTTCCTTAAGTCTGAAATTTGGCCATTCGCTTTTGCTCCTAAGCAACGCTCATAACGAGTCCCGGGCACGACCACCAAAAGCATCAGTTTCACTGGTGTTTTTTTATTTATCTCTACCCGGGACTA
>CAOJSF010000015.1 GCA_948442695.1 uncultured Clostridia bacterium
TTATATAAGTTAATCTTTACTAAATAATATATATAAATATTTTACTACCCCCCCCCGCAAAAAGTCAACGAATTTCGATTTCATTTTCACACTTTGCAATATTTATTTATAAATATTGAAAAATTCAACCTTTTTTTCAGTTTTTTACTTAATTATTATCTCTATTTCTGTATTTTATATTATAAATAGTTAAAACTAATTTTTCTTGTCATGCATCATAATGAAAATTATAGCAATCAATATATTAAGAATTGTATTCATTCATATTTATTGATTCACTCCTCATAACATAAAAAACATATATAAAAAAATCAAGAAATTTGTTGAACATTTCTTTCAAGATAGTATCGTAATCTGCCCTACCTTTTACTTCCACCATATTCTTGTGTTCAAATCAATAATACGCTCTATTTAAAATTATATTTATTTTCAAAAAATACTTTCTCTTTCTTGCAAAAAAACTGCCTATATTTTTTAGACAGTTTTATAATAATTAAAATCAAAATAAATTTACTTCTTGTCACTACTTTGAGATAAAATATATGGATTGTTTGGAGGACATTGTGGAGGCATTTCAACTAAAATGGTGTCAGCACCGATTCTGACCACACATCCAAAAGGAAGAAAAAGTTGACTAGAATTTTTAAAAATATTCCAACCAGTTTTTTCGGCTGGCAACATAAAACCTAAGACTCTGGCACAATTTAAATCAAACACCAAATCAACAATATGCCCCAGCCTTCTTCCGTCCAGCACATTCACAACTTCTTTGCATCTCAACTCAATAAACGAACTTTCCACATCCTAATTTATGGCTCAATATTTCAAAATATGACAATTAAACTAAAAATTCTTTAATAACTTTAAGGGCATTTTTTTCAAGTCTTGAAACCTGTGCCTGACTTATACCTATCTCTTCAGAAACTTCAGTTTGGGTCTTTCCTATAAAATATCTCATATTCAATATTTCTCTTTCTCGATCTGACAGAGTCTTAATTGCATCCTTGATTGAAAGATTTTCAAATATGTTTTCATCGGTATTTTTTGTATCAGCAATTTGGTCGAGAAGATGAATTGTGTCACTGCCATCAGTATAGACAGGGTCACTTAATGACAGAGTATCACTAATTGCATCAAGAGCAAAAGTGACATTTTTAAGAGGCACATCGATTTTTTGTGCTATTTCATCAAGAGTAGGCTCATTGAAAGAATTTTTAGAAAGTTCTTCTTTTGCCTGAAGTGCCTTGTAAGCAATGTCTCTGAGCGAACGAGAAACTCTGACAGAATTATTGTCACGCAGATATCGTCTGATTTCACCAACAATCATAGGCACTGCATATGTTGAAAACTTAACATTCAAATTGTTGTCAAAGTTGTCAATTGCCTTTAATAGACCGACACAGCCCACCTGAAACATATCGTCAGCACGATTGCCCTTGCTACAAAATCTATGCACAACGGAAAGCACAAGCCTCAAGTTTGCCACAACAAAACGCTCTCTTGCCTGTTCATCTCCCAACTTGACTTTTATCATAAGTTCTTCCATATCACGTCCACTTAATTTTGGCAACTTTGCAGTGTCCACTCCTGCTATACAAACTCTTGATGACATAATTCCCTCCTAAGATATGTAAATATCTTCCGCAAGGAAAAATGTTTTTATTCAGACATGACAAAAAAGGACAATAAACTTAAAAATTGCCCTTTTTTAGACGAATTTTATTAAAATTTTGCTGTTTTTAATTAAATTATCTTCAATTTTTATTTTTATATGTTTTGATTTCTAATTTATCAACTATGATTTGATATAAAATTTTCTTCAATTTCATTGCTATTTAATCAATTATTCATAATAAAGATTATCTGCAATTTTAGAAAAATAATTTAAAAATATCTTTAAAATCAAACAGAATACTGCTTTTGAAGTTGATTTTTCATATCAAAAAGAATTCGTTTCTCAAGCCTTGATATATAACTTTGACTGATTCCCAACTTTAACGCAACCTCTCTTTGAGTAAGTTCTTGTTGTCCCTCAAGCCCATAACGCAACACCATAATTTCACGCTCTCTGCTGTTTAATTTTGAAATGAGTTCTCCTATAATTTGCTTATCACCAGGCTCATCGACTGCTGTCACAATAAGGTCATCATCACTGGGAATAATATCTGCTAAAACCAGTTGATTTCCATCAAAATCCTCACTCAAAGGTTTATCAAGAGATAAATCATTCTTAATTTTGCTTGTTTTTCTGATTTGCATAAGGATTTCATTTTCAATACATCTTGATGCATAAGTGGCAAGCCTAATATTTTTATCGGCTTTAAAAGTCCTCACCGCTTTAATAAGACCTATCGCACCAGTTGAAATTAAGTCCTCATAATCAATGCCAGTGTTTTCAAACTTTCTTGCTATGTATGCGACAAGTCTCAAGTTATGCTCGATAAGTCTCTCATTAGCCCTGACATCACCTGTCTCCTTAAGTTCTAAAAGTCTTGCCTCTTCATCACCAGAAAGTGGCGGCAAAAATTCCTCATTTCCACATACATAACACACAATGTTTTTAGCCGATAAAAGATTGTCCCTGTGAAAGAGATTGTAAAAGAATTTTCTTAATTTAAATATCAAAGTTTGCATAATTACCTCATAATTTATAAAAATTAATCAAAAAAGCACAAAAAATGCTCAATTTTATCGAATTTTCCCTAAATTATCAACTTCAAGAAAAATCACAGTGCAATAAAACATTCTTCCCAAAACTCTTTTCAAAGCCTGAAAAAGAAACCCCGAGTGCCACATTTTTATACATTCGTTCATCACCTTCCACTTTGAGTTGGTCAACCGTAAAGATCAGAATACTTGTCCCTTTCCCCACACTATTTATCTTTATGTAATGTCCGTTTTTGATAGAACAAGAACTTACATCTTTTGTGATAAGAGACATAAGTGAAACATCTTCATAAAATTTATGAAAGACATCATAAGTGACAAGCACTATGGGTTTTTTGGTTATTGTATCATAAAGCACATTTCCACTGTCTAAATAACCTTCCTCTTTTATGACTTTATCTCCATCTATGAAAGTCAGATTGTAAGTGAACTTTTGCATTCTCTTATGATGATTTATTATCTTTAAAACAATATTCACCAAAACAAAAATCACAAGTCCTATGATAGCAACTACAAAAAGTGGAAAAGTCCCAAAAATTTGACCCACCGCCATTGCACCACCACCAAACAGAAATGTTGCAAAAATAAAAAGAGCAATGCAAACCAAAAAATCCTTAAAGGAGGTGTAACTGAATGAAATTAAAATCATAATAAACGACAGGCAAATCAAAAGACAAATTTTCAGCACAGGATTCAATCCCCACAGTGGCTCAATAAGTGCTATCACCCCACCGATGAGTGATGACAAAATCAAAAGTCTTGATTTTTTTCGCACAACTTTTGAAACAATTTTTAAAATTAAGAGATTTAAAAATATATTGATTGCAAGTGTCTCTTCAATTACAATTTCCATATTCACCCCGCAAAAAGGAGTTTATCATTTCATAAAAAAATTACCAAATTAAAATTTGGTGATAATTGTCGAGTTATTACCTTTCTTCAAGAAGATTAGAGATGTGCTTTTGTGCATTTGTTTCTTCTTCACAATGATTTATTTTTTATTCCTAAACTCATTAAACTAAAATTCATTAAACTAAAATTCATAAATTGATATTTTCATTTAAACTTAACCAAATAAAAAAACTCTATTTTTCAATCTGAATTTTTTAAACCGAAATCTATTATACTACAATTTGAAAACTAAAACTTTCATATAAAATTTATCAAAGAGAATTCATTGACCTAAAAAAAATATTAGAACAAATCCAAATAAATAAAGCGAATTTTACAAATAAAACCAAATTTTGTTGAATTAAATTTCCTTTGAGATAAAAAAAATTGTATCTTTATTTTTATATTCATACATTATATAAACAAACGCTGTTTATTGATATTATTCACTCACAATCAATCCAACTTTTTCTTTCTATTAAAACGATATTTCTTTGATGTTTTCAATATTAAACAAAAAAAAGAGGACGAATCCTCTTTTCATTTATAATTAGTTTTTGTTTCTTCTAAGTTTTTCAATCCATGGTGGAACACTTGAATTATTTACTTCAACTCTTGAAGAGCCGAGTTCATTTCTTCTTTCAAGTGAAACATCAGGTTTTACTGGAGCCTGTGCTTCTTCCTCTCTTTCCTTTTGAACGTATCCAGAGAATAAACTTCTTGCTGAAAACTCTGGGCGAGATTGTCCCATATTTCCGATTGAACGAGCATTTGCAACTTCGTTTGCCTTCTTTTCTTCCTCTTTAGCAATTGCATCATTTGGATTTTGGAAACCAGTTGCAATTAAAGTAATTTCAACTTCATCTCTCATATTGTCATCCATACTTGTTCCAAAAATGATGTTGCAGTTTTCATCAACAACTTCACGGACAAGTGCAGTTGCCTCACTGATATCATCTTGAGTAAGGTCTCCACCACCTTTCACATTGATAAGAATTCCAGTCGCACCCTCGATAGTTGTTTCAAGAAGAGGACTTGCAACAGCCTGCTTAACTGCTTCAAGTGCCTTATTGTCACCAGTACCATAACCGATACCCATATGAGCAAGACCTTTGTCTCTCATGATTGTGCAAACATCGGCAAAGTCAAGATTGATAAGACCAGGGAAAACGATAAGGTCAGAAATACCTTGAACACCTTGTCTTAAAACATCATCAGCAAATCTGAATGATTCAACAAGTGGAGTTTTCTTTGGTAAAATTTCAAGTAATCTTTCATTTGGGATTACAACGAGAGCGTCAACATACTTTCTAAGTTTCTCAAGACCTTCATCTGCATTCTTAAGTCTTACTGGTCCTTCAAAATTGAAAGGTTTTGTAATGACTGCAATGGTGAGAATTCCAAGTTCTTTCGCAATCTGAGCAATGACAGGAGCAGCACCTGTTCCTGTTCCGCCACCCATACCTGCAGTAATGAAAACAAGGTTTGCGTCTTTAAGCATCTCAGTAATTGAAGTTTTGCTTTCTTCAGCGGCCTTTTGTCCAGTTTCTGGTCTAGCACCAGCACCACGACCTCCAGTCAATCTTTCTCCGATTTGAAGTCTAGTTTCAGCCTTGCTTAAAAGAAGAGTTTGCTGATCTGTGTTTACTGCGATAAACTCGGCTACATTGACGCCAGCATCAATCATACGATTGACAGCATTGTTTCCGCCACCACCTACTCCGATGACTTTGATTTTAGTCGCTGAAGTGTTGTAATTGTTTTCCATTTTCTTTTCTCCTTGATTTTGAGCATCCGCCCTTTATTAAAATCTTTATTATGTAATTTTGCACCTTCTTTTGAAAGGGACTTCAAAGAAACTTTTCACCAAAACAGTCATACAAACGATAAGTATTTCTCCTTTTTGCACCAGAGAAAAAACACACCGAAGTTGATGTTCTATTTTTCCTGAAAGTCACATTTCTTAATTGAAAGCACAATTTTTATTATTGTAATACAAATCAAAATAAAATGCAATACATTTTTTATATTTTTTTTAGAAAATGTATAAAATTTGTCGATTATTCACGATTTATGAATATTTATACATTTCCATTATAACAATCATTATCAAAAAAGACAACTAAATTGCAGAGATTTTTACAAATTCGCCAAATTTCGACAAACAATCTATTCACAATCCAAAGCACTGTTGACAAGGGAATAAATTGAAGCAAGTTCTGTCCTTTCTTTTCCTGGAATATTTGGAGTGCCATAAGTGACATTTCTTCCCAGACATTTTGCAAGAAAATCTCTTCCACCTTTAATCTTTGCTATTCCGCCACCAGTAAGATAAATCGGGAGATAACTTTCAAACTGAGTTGAATTCATTTGAAGACATTTTGAGATTACCTCAGCAAGTTCTTCAATTCTATATCCCACAACCTCGTTTGCAAAGTTGAGTCCTATTTTTGTGACCTTACCCATATCAGTGCAAAGTTCATAGAAATCATTTTGTCCACCTTTTAAAGAAAGGACAATCTGTTTTTTAAGTCTATCGGCTTCCTTCATTGAAAGGTCAAAAGCCTCTGCAATATCATTTGTGATAAATCCGCCACCACGAGAGACCGAACTTAACGCACTCAGTCCGTCCCCTTTTATAAATGCAATACTCGTTGTAAGGTCGCCCCCGTCAACCAGCAAAGCAAAATCTTCTCGCTTGTCTTTTGGGACAATGTATTGTGCCTGAGCAAGAGGTTCTGATATATACTCAACTGTTGAGAAATTAAGTCCTCCTGCAATGGAATTGAAAAGTTCGATAAAATCTCTGTTTACATATATGATTGACAACTTTGCAGAAAGTGAAGTTCCACTTTCACCGATAGGGTCAAGAGTAGAAAATCCGTCAAGAGAAAATGACAATGGACTCACTGAAACGACTTCAACCTCTCCACTTTTGGACTTTTCACCAGCAAGATAGAACAAAGAGTCTATGTCAGTCTTTTTCACCTTTCTTCTGTTTCCAAAATTAATGCTCTCCTGCACCACAGTCACAGAAGAAAACTCTGCTGGCACGCCTATATACATCTTGTCAATTTTTTCATTTTGAATGTCAAGTTCATCAATAATTTCCTCAAAAATAGATGGAAGTTTGTCCTGATTTAAAAACTTACCTTCAAAGAAACCATCATATTCAACTTCTTTATAACCCTTAACTTTGAATGTGTTGTTGATTCCTCGACCTGCGACCATAGCACGCAATACCGATGACCCTATATCGAAAGTTAAAACAAAATTCTCTTTCATAAATCCTCTCAAACGACTTTTCTTTTAAGTAAAATAAGGGGCAAAAAAGCACCCTAAAAATTATTATATAAATATATTAATATATATATAAACAAATGTCAATAATAAATTGTTTAAAATGACATTTTTTTTAAAACATTCAAGTTTTAAAATCAAATCACTTTGCAATGTAATATTTTCAATATTTGTTTTTTTTATTTTAAAAACCAAACTCACAAAACTCGCAGTTCTAAAGTGGTTCTAAAATTGAAACTTAATATTTATATCTTTATTTGCTTTTATATTTCTTTCTTGATAATTTCAAGTCCTTTTTCTTCGGCATTTGATTCGTCTATGTCAAATTTAAAGAAACAATCTTTATAATTGCTCACTCCAAAATCTGCATTATAATTATAATAATTTGAGATGATAATTTCACAATTTGATAAATACTCTTTTGTCAACTTAACATATATTTCATACTTTTTGTTATCCTCGGTCTTCTCTCCCAACTTGTATTCTTTTCCAACAAAATCATATATTTGTCCAAAAACATCAATCAAGAGTTTTGCTTTGTATTTCATTGAATAATTGTCGTTGAAAATCTTAAAAGTTTGTCCTGAAAAAAGTTTTAATTCTGTCACACCTATATCTTTTTTCAACTGCTTGTCATATTCTTTGGTCAATTTCAATTTTTCAATAAGCGATTGCTGTTCTCCCAAATGCCTATTGTTTTCAAATAGAGCGTCATAAATGCTAGGCTTTCTAATTTCCTTTATATAATCACCCTCTTTGTATTGTTTTGAAATTTGATTATCAATTAAGATAGGATTATCTTTTGTTGAAATATTGTATCTCTTATCTTTTTTTATATTTTCAATATTGTCATTTTCTATATCATTATTTTCAATATTATCTTCTTTTACATCTTCATTTTCAACATTGTCATTTACTTCAATATCAATTCTCAAAACTCTCAACTGCTCATCGCAAATATAAAAGCATTCCTCTTCAGTTTCGTCAATTTTAATCTTGCCTTTGACAGCAAAAACTTCCTGCCTTTCTGCAATATGCACAACCATTTTAGATGGAAATATTGTCTCAATATTGATGACTTTTATATATGGATTAAAATTTTCAATATTCTTTGAATATTGTTTTTTATTTTGAAAGAAAACAGGTTTTCCTTTTTTGAATTTACCGCCCTCAATAATCTCTTTATCACTTACCATTTGCGAAATATTAGGATGACTTGTCCGATAATCTATGCTTACTGTCTTTAAAGAAAAGGCAGTAAAACAAAGAATGATAGCAACTATCACAAGAGCCAAAACCGCACCTAAAATAAAATACCATTTTTTAAGTTTCAAATCATATCCTCTTTTGTTTTTTGTCTAATATTTCATATTTTAAGCATAAAACTCAAAATCACATAATGATTTTTGTCGAATTTCTAAAAATTATAATTTTTCTGCCCTTTTCAACAACCTCTTTTGTCTATTTCAAGCCTTTTTATATCACATCCCAGCATATTCAACTTTTCTTCCATTTTGTAATAGCCTCTGTCGATAAGTTTAATGTTGTCGATTGTGGTGTATCCTTCCGCTTTTAAGCCAGCCAAAACCAAACTTGCCCCACCTCGAAGGTCGGGAGCGGACACATCAGCACCATAAAGTTTTTCACGGCCGTTTATGATTGTGATACCATTTCTCGACTTAATATCAGCACCCATCTTTAAAAGTTCACCCACATGCTTGCTTCTGGCTTCAAAAAGGTTTTCAATTATAAGTCCATAACCATCGCTAATTGATGCCAAAGCAGTCATTTGTGCCTGCAAATCGGTTGGAAAGCCAGGATATACCGAAGTTTCAATCTCCCCAAAACTCCGTGGTCTTGAAAAACCTTCTATTTTTATAATATCATCTTTTGATTCAATTTTGCAAGAGGTTTTTGATAATTTTGATAAAAGAGCGCTATTATGACTTGCTATTGCATTTTTCAAAACAACTTTTCCACCACACATGGCAGTTGCAATCATATAAGTTCCCGCCTCAATTCTGTCCGGCATTGCCCTAAAAGATGAGCCATGGAGTTTTTTCCCACCTTTTACCACAATAATATTACTTCCCGCACCAGACACATCTCCGCCACAACTATTTAAAAAATCTTGCAAGTCATTTATTTCTGGTTCTCTTGCCGGATTAAAAATCCTTGTCTCTCCATCAAGAGACATTGCAAGCATCATAAGATTTTCTGTCGCACCTACACTGGGAAAAGACAACATAATATCTCCTGCCATCATCTTATCAGCAAAAGCATATATGTATCCATTCTTTTCGACCACCTTAGCCCCCAGTTCTCTTATACCCTTAAGGTGCAAATCAATAGGTCTTAGCCCGATATCACAACCACCAGGATAGGCAACTTTGGCACTTCCCATTCTGCCCAGAATAGGTCCCAGCGTAAAAATTGAAGAGCGGACAGAAGAAGCAAGTTCGTTAGGCAGACAGTTTTTATCAAGAAAAGAGCAATCAATATAAAGATTATCTCCCCTAAACTCTGCCCTTCCTCCCAAATGCCTTATTATTTCACACATGATAAGAACATCACTATAAAGTGGCACACATTTCAGTTCCACCTCTCCACTTATCATAATACAAGATGCAATGATAGGCAAAAGTGAATTTTTAGCACTATCAATACAAATTTCACCATTCAATCGGTTTCCACCAACAATAAAAAATCCTTCCATAATATTATATATGAATATTTCAATATTAAGTGAAGGATATAATTTAAAAATAATTTACTCTGCCCAGCAAATAATCAACAGTGACCCCGAGCAACCCAGCAATTTTAATAAGCATATCAAAATCACATTCCCTTAAGCCATTTTCCCAGTATGAAATAAGACGAACACTGACAAAAAGTTTATCAGCCATCTGCTGACGAGTCAACCCTTTATCAATTCTCAATTCTTTCAATCTGCTTGCAAAATTCCATATAATATATTTAACTAAAAGTCGATTTAATTGCAAAAATAAAAATTAAAAGGAGGAAAAATGACAAAAGAGAAAGTATCAGAACTTATGTTAAGATTCAAAAGTTTTATTTCATCTGATAAGACAATCTATCTAAAAAACAGTTTAGAAAAAGCAGATGAAAATGCATACGAAAATTTAAGTATATGCAAAATTTACAATCCAACAGTAGTGCTTTTGCTATCACTATTTTTGGGATTTTTAGGTGTTGACAGATTTTTCATAGGCGATATCGGGCTGGGAGTTGCAAAATTACTCTTTGGTTGGCTGACTTTTGGAATCTGGCCACTTGTTGACATATTCTGTTCATATAAAAAAGCAAAAGAAAAAAATTTAACCAACATTATTACTTTATTATAAAAAAATCAAAATTCCGAAAAGCCATATAAAACAACCTTACAAACTCTATGATTATTTAAAAAATAAATAGATTTAATCAAACAAAATCAAAAAGTTTTGGGTTGTTTTTTATTTATAATTTTTTGAAAATTTTTTTAAAATTATTGACGAATTATATTATTATTTATATAATAACGATATATATAAATTACAAAACATATATAAAAATAAAAGGAGAAAATTATGACTCAAGAAAAAGTAACAAATTTGATTTTACAAGTCAAAGACAAAATTCCAAATGATCAGGTGATAAACTTAAAAAATGCACTCGAAAATGCAGACGACAGTGTTTATGACAGCATTTCAATTTACAGCAAACTTTACAATCCTATCATTACACTCGTTTTATCTTTGACACTGGGTGCCTTTGGTGTTGACAGATTTTATATCGGAGATATAGGTGTTGGCGTTGCAAAACTGCTCTTTGGCTGGCTGACTTTTGGAATTTGGCCACTTGTTGACATCTTTTGCTGTTTCAAAAAGACAAAAGAAAAAAATCTCAAAACAATTCTCATGTGTCTTCAAAACAACAATATAAATAGTGATTATATCAATGTTTAAAGATAAAAGGTTCAACAATAAAAATTTATTTCATTCCTATTATTATTGTATTTCTAAACAAAAAACTCATGTTGCATTAAACATGAGTTTTTTTAAATATCAAACTAGAGTTTTCATTGATACAAAAACCATTAAAACAAAATTTTAATTTTATTATTTCTAAATTTTTTTTGACTTAATAAATCAAAAATTATATTGATTTTAATAATGCAAAATTAAAAGAATTCCATTCTACAAAAAGACTCTAAAAATTCAATAATAAACTTAAATTTATGATTTTTTGAGTTTTTTTCTTAATTTTAGCCCATTTTTCTCTGTTTTTTCTTTAATTTTGATAATTTTGTAGTTATCTCCCCTGCTTTGACGAAGCACATTCAAACATATTCCAACCCCTGCCATAAAGACCATAACAGATGTTCCTCCACTTGAAATAAAAGGAAGTGGCAAGCCTGTTGGCGGAATCGAACCAGTCACAACTGCAACATTCAAAAGTGTCTGAACCGCAATGATAAATGCCACACCACACGAGAGCATAGCCCCAAATCTATCTTTGGCATTAAGTCCGATTTTTATAAGTTTAAATGCCAAAAAGAAAAATACAAAAAGAAGAATTGTTGTCCCGATAAATCCGATTTCTTCACCTATTATAGACAAAATAAAATCTGACTCAGCAAAAGGCAAAAAGAGAAACTTCTGACGAGAATTAAAAAGTCCCACACCAAAAAGGCCACCATCACCCAGTGAGTAAAGAGATTGAATCAGTTGAAATCCCTCCCCTTGAGGTGAAGCCCATGGGTCAATAAAAGCCATAAGTCTTTTAAGTCGATATGGTTCTAAAATGATAAGAAGAGGCACCAGTGCTGTTGCAGGCAAAGAAAATAAAATTGTATGTTTCTTGCTCATCCCACCGATTATAAGCATAAACAAAGTGACAAAAGCGATGCACATCGTCACACTCATGCTGGGCTCAATCATGACCAGCACACACATTGCCCCACCCACAATTAATACCGGAAGCAATCCTTTAAAAGTTTTGACTTTATCATGGTTGTCTGACATATATGAGGCAACAAATATCACAAGAGCAAATTTTGCAATCTCAGATGGTTGAATGGAAAAGCCCAAAATTGAGACCCACCTTTTGGCACCATAACTCTCCATTCCCAGTCCAGGCACAAAAACCATAGCAAGCAAAAGAAAAGTTGCAATCATTATCCACCATTTGAATTTTTTAAGCAAATGATAATCAAAAAAGGCAAAAAACAGCATTGCTCCTGCCCCCATGACCACACCCATAATTTGTTTAAACAGAAAGAAATATTTGTTGCCATAATGATACTGGGCACTATAAAAACTTGCACTATATACCATAAGACAGCCAAAACTTGCAAGTAAAATTACAATGGCAGAAATTATTATAATGTCTTTAAGGCAACTAGAATGTCCTTTATGACATTTCAATTTGTTCAATCGCACCAAACATAATCTCCTTAAAAACCTCTCCTCGCACAGAATACGAAGCAAATTCATCAAAACTTGCACACGCAGGAGAAAGTAAAATCTTTTGACCAGGCAAGGCAGATGCCCTCACATAATGACAGGCCGATTTCATTGTCGGAAAAAGTAGTGGCTGATAACCAAACTTAGTTGCACAATCAAAAATTTCTTGACCCGCCTGACCAAAACAAACAAGTTTATCAAAGTCATAACCCTTGTTGAAAATTTCATCAAATTGAAAGTCCTTGTTAAGCCCTCCCAACATCAACACAAGGTCTCTATCGCCCAGCGACCCGACAGCCGAAAGTGTGGATGAAATGTTGGTTGCTTTTGAGTCATCAAACACATCCGCACCATTTATCTGTCCCAAATAACTCAGCCTATGTGGTGGTGCCTTAAAGGAGCCTATTGCCTCACGAATGACCGCCGGCTTAATTTTAAATGACACCGCAATAGCCACCGCAGAAAGCACATTCTCAAGATTCTTTTCACCAAAAAGCGGTATTTCACTAAGTGGCACAATTTTGTTTTTATTATGAAAAATATAGTTATTTCTTACAAAAACACCTTTATTTAACAATTTTTTTGAAAAAAATGTCGTTTTTTTGCTAATTTGCAATCTCCCAACAATTTCGTCGTCATAATTTAGTATGACCTTTTGACCTCTCTCGCCAGTTAAAATTTTGCGTTTAACTCTTACATATTCTTCAAAACTTCCATGCCTGTCAATATGGTCAGGTGCCAGATTTAAAATGCAGGCAACATCTGGCTTATAATGTTTTGACAATTCAAGTTGAAAATTGCTCACCTCACAAACAATTACACTTTGCTCATCTGTTTCTTTTGCTATTGATGAAATAGGAAGTCCTATATTTCCACAAACAAATGTCTTTTTGCCCGCCCTTTTAAAGATCTCTCCAACCAAAGATGTGACCGTTGTTTTTCCGTTTGTTCCAGTAATACCTATCACCTTTCCTTTGCAAAAAAGATAGCCTAAATCCAGTTCAGAAATCACCTTAGTGCCTGTTATGATAAAATGGGAAATTAGTTGATTTCCTAAGACCTTAATCCCAGGACTTACCACAACCAAATCAAACTTTTTAGTCATGGGATTTGACTCATGTGCAAAATAAGATACAAATCTATCTTCGTCATCATAAGTTGACACACAGGCACCATTGTCATGCAAAAGCCGACAGACAGCCTGTCCACTTATTCCCATACCATAAACCAAAATATTTTTTCCTCTTAAATTCATTTTCTTCTCCTTTTGCAAAACTCTTAATCTAATATACTAAATATTTTTTTAAGATATGCTAAAGAAAAAAACAATGTAGAAAAATGTTGATTGATATAAAATATTTTTTCTCAATTTATATAAATCAGTCTATTCAGAATGATATTTTTATTCTTTTTCTTTTTAAATTGCAAAAACAATAAATAAGCCCAAACTAAAACAGGTATTAAATTATAAATAGAAAGATATAAAAACACTTTAATATTGTATAAAATTATTAAAATCGCAGTTTGATTAAATTGAAATTAAATTATTCCAACGACTGCCATATATCCTAAAAGAGAACTTATTCCACAAATAAGAGTCACAACAATGTATCCACATACAATTTTGTTTTCATGAATTCCCATTTGCTCAAAATGATGATGAAGAGGTGCCATTTTAAAAATTCGCTTGTGAGTTTTTTTATAATAACCCACCTGCAATATATCACTGACAGCAGAGAAGACAAACATTATTCCTATTATAGGAAGTATAAGTTCAAGTCCACTAAACACACAAAGTGAGGCAATAAGCCCACCCAAAGCAAGCGAGCCAGTGTCCCCCATAAATATTTTTGCAGGAAAACCATTAAAAAGCAAAAATCCTAATAATGCTCCTGCCATAGCAAAAGAAATAAGAGAAAAGTTTGTAAAATTCAAAAGCGCAAGAATTCCGCCAAAGAAAAGAAGATATATAAGACTTACACCACTTGCAAGACCATCAAGTCCGTCAGTGAGGTTGACAGAGTTTGTCACCGCAACAAAGAAAATAATAATAAAAGGAATGATAAAAATACCGAGATTTAAAGTCAAACCAAATAAATCAATGGTCGAACCAACTTTAAAATAAACAAACAGTGAAATAATAAGTGACAAACCAACCTGTCCGATAATCTTTTGATAAGGTTTTAATCCTTCATTTTTATGCCACTTTATCTTGATAAAATCGTCTAAAAATCCTAAAAAACCATAACCTAACATCGTCAAAAGTATAAGCACTGAATAGACAAAATCACCTCTCAAAAATATTGCTGAAGCAAAAATGCAGGCCACGATAAAAATCCAACCTCCCATTGTCGGAGTTCCGCTTTTTCCCATATGTTTGTCCACATAGTGAAGAATTGTCTGCGAAAAATGAAATTTTTTGCAGACAAGCAAAATAGGAATTCCAAACACAACCGCACTTACAAGACCTACTAAAAAAATAAGAAAGAAATTCAACATAGATTGCACCCCTTTTTCATTATATGATTATGATTTGCAAGTTATTAAATTTCTTTCATGAAATGATTATATTAAGCCAAAATATTATGCTTTTTTGCTGTTTTTGTTAAAAATTATTAATATTTAAAGGTTTTTTATGATTTTTTTGTCAAATTTATTAAATTATCTTAAAATTCAAATGTCAATTTCCTCATCATGACAACTTTGATTTTTTAAAAATTCATTTTTTTTTGAATCTTTTTCTGACATTGCAAATTCTTTTTGCCTATAAAAAAACTCATTTATTACATCAAAATCATTGTATGGATATTTGACACCTTCAACCTCTTGATATTTTTCAGCACCCTTTCCTGCAATGATTATCGTCTCATTATTCTTATAATGATTAAGTGCAAATTCGATAGCCTTTCTTCTATTTTGAATTATACGATACGGCGAGTTTTGAATTCCTTTTGCAATATCATCAATAATTTTCATCGGCTCTTCATAGCGAGGATTATCACTTGTCAAAATTATTTCATCAGCATACTTTGAAGCAATCTCACCCATGATAGGTCTTTTAAGTTTATCCCTGTTTCCACCACACCCAAAAATTGCAACAACCTTGCCCTCTGCAAGTTCAACAGCAGTTTCAAGCACCTTTTCAAGCCCGTCAGGCGTATGAGCAAAGTCAACCACAATATTCACAGCGCCATTCTTGATAATATTAAATCTTCCTTCAACCGGCTTAATTTCTTTAAATGCATCAATGATATTATAATATGAAATTCCCAAACTCCTACATACAGCAATTGAAGCAAGTGCGTTTTCAATATTAAACTGCCCCTGCAAAGGCATTTCAATCGTGAAAGCCTTATTTTTATTATCTCTGCAAACAAATCTGCTTGACTGAAAGTTTTTAGTTAAAATTTTTGCTTGAAAGTCGCAATTTTCGTTGAAACCATAACTTAAAAGTTTGACACCACTTTTCACTTTCAACCTGTCAACGAAATTTTTTCCATCACAATAAATGCCCAGCGATGTCCTGCCCTTTTCAAAAAGTTTTAATTTTGCATCAGCATAATTCGTCATATCACCAAAAAAATCCAAATGGTCTTCAGTTATATTTGTCAAAAGTCCAACTTCAAATTTTATACCATCAAGTTTGTTTAGTGCAAGGGCATGAGCAGAGGCTTCCATAATCACAAAGTCCACACCCTTGTCATTCATACTTTTAAATATCGAGTGCAAGAGCATAGGGTCAGGAGTTGTAAATCCCGTCTCCCTGAAATTGCCATCTATCTTTGCTCCCAGCGTGCCTATCACCCCAACCTTATAACCTGACTCTCTCAATATGTCAGCACAAAGATTGCTTGTTGTGGTCTTGCCATTTGTCCCAGTAATGGCAATAATTCTCATTTTATCACAAACCTTGCCAAAGAAATTTTTTGAAATAATCGCATAAGCAGATCGAGCGTTTTCAACTCTTATTATCTTTTCTCCAGAAATTCCTTTATCTGTGACGACAGCGCTCGCACCATTTTTTAAAGCCATATCAATATAATCATTGCCATCAAAATTTTCGCCAGCAAGGGCAATAAAAACATCTCCTTTCTCCACCTGTCTGCTGTCAATCTTTACGCTTTCAACATCCACCTCTGCAATCTTATTTCCCTTTTGAGTCAAACATACATCTTCCAACAAATCTTTTAATTTCATAATAATTTCCCTCTTTTTGCAGTTTTTTAGCATTTTTTCGTCAGTTTTTTGTCAAAATTTATTAATTATTTAATTTTGAAACCAAAAATATTCAAATTTATATTTTTACTTCAACTTAAAACTTTTTGTAAAATTGATATAATTTTCGATTGCTTTTGAGTTGAACTTATATACAATCTTATTCTTCTCTTGAAATCTTTTCTCGCCCTCTTCTATAAGCGAAACAATCAAATCAGAAAAGGATGTATCAAACAAATTAAAAGCAAGAGAACCTGGAATTGAGTTTATCTCATTTACATAAAGAGTGTCCCTTTCTTCATCATAAAGAAAATCAACTCTCACCACTCCAAAACATTCAAGAGCGTTGTATGAGGCTGTCGCCAACTTCTTTATCTCATTTTCAAGTTTATCTGAAATCTTCTTTTCAACCTTTTTCCTGTCAGATAAATACTTTTCTTCAAACGAATAAAATTTGCCTTTATCGACTTCTGTGACTTTGCTGGTTATTAAACGATTTGAATTTTTTATAACTGCACAACAAAATTCTCTTGCCCCAGTCAAAAACTTTTCAACAACAATTTTATCATCATATAAAAATGCCTGTTCAATTTTTTCTATAAGAGATTCTTCTGTCTCACAAACTTCGATTCCAACACTTGAGCCGAGAGAGGAAGGTTTTATAATACAAGGAAAACCGATTTTTGCATTTATTATTTCACAAATTTCATCTTTTTTAGAGATGAATTCAAATTTGCTCATATGCAAATATGCTGGTGTGAGAATATCATTAGAAGAAAGCCTCATTTTCGTCAAGTCTTTATCCATGCAATTAGCACTGGAAGAGACACCGCATGATGTGTAAGGAATTTCAGCAAGTTCCAAAAGTCCTTGCAGACTTCCATCTTCACCACCATGACCATGATTGCAAAGAAGGGCACAATCAATAAACTTTTCATCTTTTAGTTTGTTTTTTTTGAAAAACAAAATTTTTCCACTTCCACTTTGAACATAAACCTCTCTCAGGTTTTTCACATTTCTTTCAAAGTTTAAATAGGTTGACGGCTCATCCAAATTGTCTCCACTTACCATTTTTCCATCTGGCAAAATGTAGACAGGAATAAACCTATAATCATTAATTTTGTTTGTCATTGTCTGCAATGCAGTGATTATAGAGATATCATGTTCAACACTTTTACCACCATAAAAAATTGCTATATTCTTCATTTTCAACTCCATTTTTGCAAAATTGATAAAAATTTTGCCTATTTTTTTAAATTTTTTGTCGAATTTCTTTAAATTATCTTAAATACCAAATTTATTTGTAATTGTCAGGAAGGTCATTTTCAAACAAAACAACACAATCTTTTGAAGTAAGTTTTTCCAAAATTTCCTTTTGCTTTTTTCTTGTTTCGGCAAAGAAAATTTTATCCCGACTGAAATTATGCGATATTGCTCCTGACAAAATTTCATTTTTATTGACATTGTTCATAATAATCAAATAATCAGCAACATCTGCTATCATCGTCCCCAACTTAAAATTTGCTTGTGATTGACTTTCTCCCATTTCAACAATGCCTGGGGTAATTACAATTTTCTTACCTTTAAATTTTGCCAAAACCTCAAGTGCCTCTTTTGAGCCTACCACATTGCAGTTGTATGAATCATCAATTATCGTGCAATAATTGTTTTTTAAAAGTTCAAGCCTATGTTTAGCCGGTTCAAGACTGCGAAGAGCAGAAACAATATCCTGACAAGTTATGCCCATAATGTGAGCAAGTGCAGAAGCGGTCACAATGTTGTCTATATTGCATTTACCTAGAAGTTTCGTCCTTACCCGCAATTTTGTCCCATTTAAAAAGAGATCAAATTGAGAACCGCTTTCATCTATTGTAATATTATCAGCATATGCATAGCCATTTTTATCGCAAGCAAGATATTTTTCGCCTTTAAACTCCAAAAACAATTTTCTCGTTGATTTGCTGTCACCATTAAAAACCATTATGCCGTCTTCTTTTAGACCCTCGGCAAGTTCAAACTTAGTTTTTTCTATCGCTTCAAGAGTTTTAAACGTTTCAAGATGTTGCGGACCTATTGTCGTTATAATTCCATAATCAGGCTCAACCATTTTTGCTAAAATTTTTATATCTCCACAATGTCTTGCGCCCATTTCAGCAATAAAGACATCATGGTCATCAAGATCATTTAAAATAGTTTTTGAAAGACCCATTTCAGTATTATAATTTTTAGGTGTTGCACAAACCTTAAAATTCTTCTCAAGCAAAGCAGTCAAAATATTTTTTGTCGAAGTTTTGCCATAACTTCCAGTTATGCCTATTTTAATAATTTTCTTCTTTTTAAGTTTTCTTGATGACTTTGATATAAAATGTTTTTTTATTAAAATTTCAATAGGCAAAATAATATAATGTGTCAAAATTATAAGAAGGGGCAAACAAAGAAAAATCAAAAGCACATCAAAAACTTTTAAATAGATATTTTTGATATAAAAATTGACCACAAAAAATAATCCACACATTATTACAAACATAACAAGCAGAAATCTAATCAATCTTTTTGTGAAATGAAGTTTATTTTTATCACCAAATGCCAGATTGAATTCTATAACACTTTTCAAAAAAAGTCGGGGCTGATAGCCTGAAAGTTGGTATGTTTTTACAAACAAATAAGACAACATCATAAACAAAATCACACATATACATGTGTTAATATATACCATTTATTCCTCCATAAAAAACTTTTCTACGCATGAAAAAAATTCAAACTTGCATTCCAAAAATGAAAAATGACTGCCATTTTTTAATATTTTAAGTTGTGAATTTTTGATAAGCCTATTCAATCTTCTTGCCATATAAAGAGGGGTCTCATTGTCTTTTTCGCCCCATATAATCAAAGTCCTCATCGGCATTTTTCGAGCATAATCTTCAAGATGTGTGTTTACTATGCTTTTAAATGTTTTCTTCATTTCGGGGGAAAGTGCTTCATAATCTGCAGAACCCTTTGGATGATAATTTAGATGCAACTTTCTTGCAATACTTAGTTTCAACTGTCTTAATCGAAACTTGACTGAACGGCGAGGTCTCATTCCAGCACTGTCAATAAGTATGCACGAATGCACAAGTGAACGTTTGACCGCAGATAAAATTATTACAATTCTGCCACCAAAAGAATGACCGACAAAGTCGGCATTTTCAATATTCAAATGGTCACATAAAGACATGAGCATACCTACATATGTATATATGTTCCAGCCTAAAACATCCTTTTGACTCTGTCCAAATGGCGGAAAATCAACAGTGAGAATTGATCTGTCTTTAAACATTGATGACAAGCCATCAAAGTCACTGCCATCCCTTGCCCAGCCATGCAACAAAACAATAGGTCTTGAATTATTCTTGTGCCTATAATCATAATAAACTTTTACGCCATTGTAATTGAATATCATAACCTCTTTTATGACAAATTGTTCAAAATGTTGAAAAAAATATAAAAAAATCTTAAAAAAGCCTTATTTTATTTGGAAATAACGAAAAAAAATAGTAAAATACAAATAGGTTGATTAAAACCAAATATTAAAAAGAAGGAAGGTAAACTTAAGTGAAAATTACAGATGTTAGAGTAAGATTAAAAGACGAAACAAAATTAAAAGGTATTGTTTCAATTACTATCGATGGATGCTTTGTTGTGCATGATATCAAAGTTATTGAAGGTAAAGATGGTCTTTTCATTTCTATGCCAAACAAGAAAACTGCTGAAGGCGAACATATCGACATTGCACACCCTATCAACACAGAAACTCGTTTAGAACTTAAAAGCATCATCTTAGACGCTTATCAAAAAGCACTTAATGATGCAAAGGCTGAATAATAAATAAAAAATCGATTTACTAATATACAATTTTACTAATTTTACATAAGACAACGCACCTTGTGTGCTTGAAAAAAAAGTTTTATACTTTTTAGAATTTCAGTTTACTCGCTTTGTGTTTCATTCCTTAAAAAAACTAGGCATTAAGACCTAGTTTTTTATATTTCTTTAAATTTTTATAAATGGATTTTTTTACAATAGTCCATTTTTTCAACTTACAAATTTTATTTTGCACCCTTTTAATTTATAACATCACAATTTAAAAAGATTTGTTTTTTATTTTTGTATTCAACAATTAAAATTATTTGTTTTTTATCTCTGGAGTTTTCTCGCTTGACCTGTCGACAAACTTGATGTTTTTCATTTTCAAAAACTCAATAAGTTCCCCTGCTGTCCCGCCTGTCATTCCTTTGAAGTTTAAAATAAGACTCTGCTTAGAGTTTAAATATATAAATAAAAACTCTCTATATGAAACAACCTTAAACATATCTTTATAAAATATTTTTTGTGATGCAACATCTTGATAATCATTTGTCTCTTTTGAAGATGTCGCTTGACTTGTCACAAACAAAAATTCTTCACAAAACTCAAAAGTGTTGAGATATTTTTTATCACCCAAAGTAACTTTATTTTGTTTTTTCACCGTTTCTTTAAGAAGAAATGGCAGAAGCACAAATCCACCCAAAAGTCCACAAACAATTAAAACAATTCCCATTGTAAGATCAAGAAAACTTTCACCTATACCAAAAGCAACAAAAATTAGTGCAAAAAGAATTGATGTTGTCAGCATAGTTTTTTTAAGTGCATAGTTTTGAAAAACTGTAATTTCTTCATCATCCATTTTACTTGTGTTTTTAAAAAGGACATCTTTTGCTTTTACCTTTTCCTCAATTTTGATTTCATTCTTTTCTTCAGGATTTTCTTGCACAACTTCATTGTTTTGCTGATAGTTTATTTCATCATTCTTTACTTCATCAATTTTTGCTTCTCTTTCATTTTCGTTTTTTTTCATAGTTTTTCCTTTAACATTTCTATTTCTTAAATAATATTTAAATTATTTTTTACAATAAAGTTTTCTCACAATGAAATTTATCATTCTTAGCGATAAAATTCTAGGCAAAATTGCAATACATTTATAACCAAATCCAACAGTCACCCTAAGCGGTGCTTTTTTCTTTTTTAAAACCTTTCTGACAACTTTTGCAACACTTAAAGGGCTCATTCCCTTTTGTTCATCTTTTTCAACTTTTGCTATTGAAAGCCTGATGCTCTCTTGGTGCTTGATGTCTTTTGCATCATTGTCAATCACCCTTGCAGAAGTGAACCCTGTCTTCGTATCACCAGGCATGATTGCGGTCACCTGAATTTTATAAGGTTTCACCTCATTTGAAAATGCCCTTGAAAAAATTTCAAGACCTGCTTTTGTTGCACTATATGTCGCTTGATATGGAAGAGGAATAATTCCGCCTACTGAAGAAATATTGATTATATTTCCGCCAGAAATTTTAAGATATTTTGTCACGATTTTGCAAAGAACAATATAGGCAGAAAGATTTGTGTCAATCTGCTTATAAATATTTTCAGGCTTTGCATATTCAATCGCCCCAGCAATTCCAAATCCTGCATTATTGACAAAGATGTCAATTTTTCCTTCCTCCGCAAAGATTTCTTCCAAAATCTGTTCAATTTTTTGATAATCATTTATGTCTGCTTCAAAACTCTTAGCCATACATTCATGAGGTTCAACTGTCCTTGAAATATCATATATTTTTACGCCTTCTTTGTTTAGCACTTCGGCTATTGAGAGTCCGATTCCACGACTTGCACCAGTGATTACAGCAACTTTGCCTTTTAGTTTTTTCATAATTTCCTCTTATTTAATATGCTTACATTTATTTTTCTAAAGCATTAAACCTATTGCTTTAATTTTTTAATTAATTTTAAACATATTGTTTTATTTTTCTTTTAAACAAACGTCGATATTTTTCTTTACCGTTTATTAAATTAATTTAATTTTATCAATTTCAGTTTTTTCTTGAAAACTTAGTTTATAAAACTCTCATACAAGCAATGGCCAGAGATCCGCTTCCTATATGACAGGAAACACTGAGAGAAAGTGGATCGACAGCGATAAGTTCAATATCTGGAATTTGTTCTTTAATTTCTTGAACAAAAACCTTTGCTTTTTCTTCACAATTTGTATATGCAACTGCGATTTTCATTTCACCATTTTTGTAAAGCGACTTAAAACGATTATTTAAATCATTTTTTACAGCATCAATCATCTTCTGCTTTGCAACTTTTTCATTCATAACCTTTGCATACTGGTCAAGTTTACCACCTTGAATTTGCAAAACAGGTTTTATCTTTAAAAGAGTCCCGATAGCCGCTGCAGCAGGAGTAACCCTTCCACCTTTTTTAAGATATTTGAGAGTGCTTACCATGATATAGATACTTGAGTCCATTGAGGTCTTTGTAAGAATGTCAGCAATTTCATTTCCACTTCTTCCCTCACTTGCAAGTTTTAAAGCGTCATAAACCGATTGCTTTTGAGTGACAGAAATTCGCCTGTTGTTGACAACATGAACCCTGCCATTATACTCTTTTGCAAAATTTGTTGCAGTCTCACAAGACATACTAAGTCCACTTGACATAGGAATATGCACAACTTCATCATACTCTGTCAAAAGTTCTTCCCATGCTCCTGTGACCATCCCGATTGCTGGCTGAGAAGTTGAGATATTTGCCTCCTCATCAAGAAGTTTTTTATAAAACTCCTCTTGCGATAAATTAATATCCTCAAAAAACTCTTCGCCATCTATAGTAAAAGGCATCGGCAAAACTCTTAGGTTTTTAAAACTTTTAGCCTCGACTTGCGAAATTCCTGAATTACTATCTGTAATAATTGCTACTTTCATTTTATCTCTCCCACCTTTTGTAAATCTCTTTTTGTTTTACTCTTTCTCGCACGTCTAAGTTCTTGTTTATTTGCATACCGAACATATTTTCTCACAATTCTTTTAATCTTGTCAAAGTCTATCTTGCTGTTTTTGAGTGCAGTATAATCGGCGTCTGGTTGTTCTAATATAAACTCTGCAAGGTCTCCGATAGCGTTTTTTCTAAAAAACTTAGTGTTTTCAACCATTTCATTTAATTTTTCTGAATCATCAAGCAATGAAGAAACGTGCTTTTCAAGTTCTTTCTTATTATTAAAAGAAAGTGAAACACCTTTATCTTCCATGTATTTAAGATTGTATTTTTCCTGTGCAGGTATCTTTGTTGTAACCAGCAATGGCAACCCTATATTCATTGCTTCGGTGACAGAAGCCCCTCCACACTTGCTTAGAATGAAATCAGAAGCCGACATATATAAATAAATTTGATCGGTAAAGCCCACATTGACTACTCTGATATTGTCTGAGAAACTCATTTTTTCAATCTTTTTAAAACTCTTATTGTCCCGACCATTTATCATTAAAATCTGAACTTTTCGCTCTCCTACCACCTTCAAAAGATTATTGAAGATTTTAAATCCACCACTCCAGTTTCCACCACCAAACATAACCATGATTGTAGGCAAGTTTTCATCAATGCCTAATTGTTTCCTCGCCTCACTCTTCTCAATTTTTTCAAGAGAAGATTCATTGACTGGAAGCCCTAAAGGCAAAAGTTGGTTTAATGTAAATCCCTCTTCAATACATTCTTCAATAAAATCTTCATTAGGAATTGCAAAATAGTCAACACCGATTGCAGCCTCCCAAAAAGGAGAATTTACATAATCTAAACTTAAAACAATAACCTTGCATGGAATGTCATAAACAAGTCTTAAATCGGTGATTGCAATTGCTGGATAAAAGTGTGTGCAATATATGACATCAGGTTCAAAATCCCAAATTTCCTTCATCACACCATCAACTGTGGAAAGAGAGGTTCCTTGAGCGGGACAAGCATATCTATGAACAGGCTTGAGACGTTTATACATATTGTAAAATTTATCATATCCCCATAGTGCCCGACTAACAGCCCAGTTATAACCTCCGTCAGCCAGCCATGAATAAAGCCAGTTTGAATAACTATGTAAAAGGTCGACAACTTTGACCTCAATTTCACTATCTATATTTAAAAGTTTCTTTTTCATACCATTCGCACAAGCATTGTGAGCATTTCCGGCGGTGACTGTAAAAATCAAAACCTTTTTTTTCATAAAAAAAATCCTTTTTTAATTTATTATTTCCAAATATCGACAATTTATCAATCGAAAATATTTTAGCACATAAAAAAGCAAATTGCAATTGTTTAAATATATTTTTTACTAGAAAATAATGAAAATTTGTCAATAAATAAGGGTGAATACCCATCTCCAAATTGATGACCATTTTAAATATTAAAAAATAATACTCAAAAAAAGCCTTTCCCCGCTTATTTTAAGACTGAATATCAATCATAAAATTAAAAATATGGTTATTTTTAAATATTATAAAATAAACAGCCCCTATCTTAATCTATTTAAGAGAATTGCCAAAAGCAAAACCCAAAAATACAACAAGATAATATAACTTTGCAGTCCACAACATAGTATTTATAATCACCGCTCTTCTTTCAAATGACTTCGTGCTTTAAAGACAAAAAATTCTGTTAATATATAAGAATAGAAAATCACAAGTTTTGTTCAAATAGTTGATGATTGACAAAACCTCCTATTATATCTGCAGAAAAAATTCAAAACAAAAAAACAAGAGAACCTAGAACAACAAAACGGCTTATATTCTCTTATTTTTCGCTAGTTTCAAAATTTCTATAATTTAATTATGTTTTTTTGCCATAAATTCTTTTCCTACTTCGGTATATGATAAGGATTTTTTTGCACTATCATAGTTGAAGGATTTGCAACATTAATCATGAGTTTATCACCTGTCCTCGGCCAATATCTTTTGCAACGCTCATTAAGACAAACAAAACGCACTAAGTTTAAATCCCTTTCCGCCTCGAAATATCCTGTTATAGCGGCTATAGTAATTACCTTTGCAGTCCTAAGGCCAGTCATAATCGGTTTCTCAAAAAATAAAGTCGGTTTTTTACAACCTGGGCACATTAAAGCCGGCATATAAGGTCCCAAATTGTTTGCAGAAGCAACGGCTTTCATTTTCTTCATATTAGGTTTGCCGCTTTTTCCGCCTATAAAACTTTTTGCCCTCTCAATCATGCCCTTAGGCTTTTCATCTTTTTCTTTTTCATCGCCAGGGTCAGAACCAAATGGATGCTCATTATCCATTTCAGGATTTTCACCATCATTATCTTCTGTTTGATTTTCATTTTCTTCATCATCTTCATCTTTAAATGGTTCTTCATCTTCAGGGGTATACATTTTTCATCTCCTATCAAAATATTTTATAAGTATTTATATTATCAAAACAAACAAAAATGCAAGTTTATTTAATAGCCTGTTCTTAGTTCGCTTATCACAACATTATCTTTATTGACTCCGATCTTGCAGTCATAAACAGAAAACTCAATAATGACATTGTAAAGTTCATTATCAGTAATATAACGCATAAGTTTTGAAATACCCGGAATCTTCCACAATTTATCATCTTCAATCGAGGTATGAAGATTGTATTTAGGATTTTCGTAAATGTTTCTATGCGTCGCTTCTATGTCATCTCGTGCAGTTATATCAACTGTTTGAGAATAAAAATCTTTGTGAATAATGATGTCACCAACAAGGACAATATCCTCTTTATAAGGATTATAAGAGACACTGATTGTGACATCCTCTTCAAAGAATTTAAGTTTTTCTTTAGCCTCATCAAAATTCTTCACAAAGAAAAAATCACCCTTTGCCTTGTTTGCACTTCTAAGCACATATTCCTCTGCTGGAAATGAGTTTATGAAGTTTTCAATTCCGTCCTCATCAGAAATTTGAAACACATCAAGAGGAAAATAATTAAGTCTCAATTCTTTCATCTTGACAATGCTGTCTTTTTTATCTTTAATTTCAATCATAATCACCTCAATATATTTTCTAGTAGGCTTAATAATGATATAATCATTTTATCATACATCTTAGTATTTACAAAACGAAAATAATTAAAACATGAAAAATCATTTATTTTATTATACATAATTTCATTTTTCAAGCCCATAATAATGATATGAAAGTTTTACCTATAATTTTAACCTGCCTTTCTCTTTCTTCCCCACTTTGCGATTATAAAGTGGGCAGACTCATTGAAAGCGACAAATTTAATCATATAAGCCTTTGCAGTGAAGGCAAACTTTTCCGTGAAAATATTGAAATAAAAGTCAAAGGCGAAGAAAGCGAAATTGTGGCAGAACCTTCAGTAAATGTGGGTTACAACCCACAAATCTTTGTCGGAAACTTTGCCGACAATGGCTTAGAACAAGTTTTATACAGCGTTGAGAGTGGCGGAAGTGGTGGCTATAGTTTTTATCAACTGTTTTCTTTTAAAGATGAAAAAGTGCAATCTATTTTCAACAGCGAAGATTTCAACCCTACAATCAGTGCCACACATCTTGAAAATGACATAATCCAAATAGACTATCAAGGCAAGATTTTATATCTTGACAGTTCTTCTTCCGGATGCCAAAACAAAGACGATTGCAGTCTTTATGTAAGCAGTGTAAATGCAATCATGCCATATTATAATATTGCACTCGACCGATATTTTCTCGAAATATATCAAAGAATCTATGGCGGATATGAAGCAAACAATCTTGGCTATATAGTTTCACTTGTTCAGGTCAATGAAGATGGATTTAAAACGATAAATATCGGCACAGCCTCAAACTTTTCTTTTGATGAATAGTCCAAAAAACCTCACAACAAAAATCAATTTTTAAAACTTCACTTTAATTTCATTTTTTCATTTCTCTTCTTTCTCTTCTTTCTCTTCTTTCTCTTCTTTCTCTTCTTTCTCTTCTTTCTCTTCT
>CAOJSF010000016.1 GCA_948442695.1 uncultured Clostridia bacterium
AGATAAATATGTATTTATAGAAAGTTTAAGGAGAAAATTATGTTAAAAAATAAATACATTATTAAAAACAAAGTTGATTTATATTTAATGGGTATGATTTCTTCATTTGTGCTTGCTTTTGCTGGAAGTGTAATTGTTTAAGGTGGAGGTATTGATTGCGAGGCTAAAAGCAAAAATGTTTATGATGATATTGCTCAGACACAAGCATATACTGAATATTATAATAAAATGAATGAGAAATATTATCAAGAGTATATAAGTGGAAATATAACTGCAAAGAAATTTGAAAATTATACAAATAATATTGATGTAGACGGATTTATTAAACAAATGCAAGGAAAAGAAAGAGCACAACTTGATGAAAGATTGAAACCTGTAAAAGATTTGAAATCAAAAATAATGTGTTCAGGTTTGTCAATTTTTGGAGTTGGAATTGCGGGATTGTTGGGGATGCTGATTCCATCTTTAAGCATAAATATGTATTATAATAGAAAGGAATAAAATAAATAAAAAAAAGAATACAATAAAAAGAAGAAAAAAGAGAAAGAATATGAATGTTAAATTTCTGCTATAATGGATTAATTATATTTAAAAAGGCACCTTTAGTTAGTCCATTTTGAAAATAGCGAAAAAACAAAGAGAACACCAAAACAACAAGGTGTTTTTTTAAGCACAATAGAAATAACACGAACGAAGTGAGTGTTATTCTTATAATCATAAAATTGACTGTATTTACAATAAACAGAAGCAAAGAGGTTTTGATCTAAAATTTGATTATTCTATTGATGAGAGCGGAAAAGATTGAGATTTTTTTAAAAAAACTTAATTAAAAAAAATGGAAACCACCTTTACAAAAATGGACGAAAAGAGAGTTTTACGATATAGATTAAGAATATGTTTTATATAAGCAAATGTGTGTAACTTTGAGAAATAAAATGCATGAGTATGATGAAAACTAAGTTTCAGGAACAGATATAGATTAATATTAAAATAAAAATTTAACGATAAAGATGAAAACTAAGTTTTCAGGAACTGATGAAGTTTAAGAGAAGACGAAAGTTTAACGAAGGAGATAAAAACTAAGTTTTTGGAATAGATATAGATTAATATTAAAATAAAAATTTAACGATAAAGATGAAAACTAAGTTTCGGGAACTGATGAAGTTTAAGAGAAGACGAAAGTTTAACGAAGGAGATAAAGACTAAGTTTTTGGAATAGACAAAGATTGATATATAAATAAAAACTTAACGATAAAGATGAAAACTAAGTTTTCGGGAACTGATGAAGTTTAAGAGAAGACGAAAGTTTAACGAAGGAGATAAAAACTAAGTTTTCGGGAACTGATGAAGATTGAAAATTGATAAAAAGTTTACGATAAGGATGAAAACTAAGTTTTCAAAATAAGTTTGCTTTTTGCTTGACTTTGAAGTGAAAAATAGGGTATAATTTAGATAGAAATATTTATATATTAAAGGAGATTTTTTATGATAGTAAGTTGTCAAGGTTTAGAACTTTCAGATGCACTTTTGAAGGTGAGTAAAGCAATTTCTTCAAAGATTACAAACCCTATTTTGGAAGGTATAAAAATAATTGCTGAAGATGATACTCTTATTCTTTCTGCCACTGACACAGAACTTTCGATTGAAAAGAAAATCAAAGCAAAGGTGAAAAGTGAAGGTGAAACTGTTGTTCCGGGCAGATTTATTACTGAGTTTGTAAAAAAATTGACAAACTCTATGATAGAACTTGAGGTAAATGATAAAAACCAACTTGCAATTCGTTATGATGACAGTGAATCTATTATTCAATGTTATAACCCTGTTGAATATCCTGGATTTAAAAGAATTGATACTTCTGAATATTTTGGTATAAGCAAAAAAGATTTTAAAGCCTGTGTTTCAAAGACTATTTTTGCTGTTGCTATTGACGACTCAAGACCTATATTAAAGGGTGTGCTTTTTGATATTTTAAATGGTGAAGTAAATGTTGTTGCACTTGATGGATATCGTCTTGCTAAAGTAAAAAAACATATTAATTCAAACATAACAAAATCTATTGTTGTTCCTAGCAGAAGTTTGACAGAACTTAGCAAACTTATTGATGACAGTGATGAAATTATCAATATTTATATTGATAAATATTCACTTATGGTTGATTTGGGAGATACAAAAGTTACTTCAAGACTTATTGAGGGTGATTATATCAACTATAAGCAAATAATCCCTGCAAATTATGAAAGTTTTATTACTGTAAATAAGGAAAACTTTGAAGAAGCACTTGAAAGAGCAACTCTACTTTCAAAAACAAGTTCAAACAACTATGTGAAATTTGATATTAAAGAAAACAATATTCTTTTGACATCAAATTCAGAACTGGGAAACCTTAAAGAAAACATTCCTGTCACTTTGAATGGAAAAGATATTGTAATTTCTTTCAATCCACGATATTTCCTTGAAAGTTTGAAGTCTGTAAGCAATGACTTTGTAAAACTTTGTTTTATAAATCCATCTACTCCATGTGTAGTTGTTCCAACAGAAGAAGATGAATTCTTGTATCTTATTTTACCTGTAAGAGTGATAGGTTAAAAAAAATAAGTGTAGATTTTATATAAAAAATAATTGTGAATTTAACTTTTGCAATTTTATAGAAAATGTGATGAATTATTTTTTACAAAAATTTTTAAAAAAGGCTTAAATTAATAAGTCTTTTTTAAATATATATTTACAAAAAATTGTATAATTTAAAAAAAATGTCACACAGAATTGAAACTGAAATTTTGTTATGATACAATAAAACTGTTTTAATTATAGAGGAGAATACTATGGATGAATTTAAAGAAGAAAATATGATTTACTTTGCAAAAATAAGGTCAGATGCTTTGTTGCCTCAAAAGGAAGAAGAAAATGCAGGATATGATTTATATGCTTCCTTTGATGAATACTATATTCTGATTAAGCCATTTCATACTGGGCTGATTCCAACAGGTATAGCATGGGCTTGCAGTCCAAAATTTTATATGCAAATAGAGGAGCGTTCTTCAACAGGCATAAAGGGTATAAAAAAGAGTAGTGGAGTGGTTGATAGTGGTTATCGAGGAGAGATAAAAGTTGCGATTTTTAATGCTAATGACAAGACTTTGATTTTTTCTGCATATGATGAAAAGTCAGTGATTGAAAAGTTGAAGGTCGATGAGCCTGATTTAGATTTTGAAAATATAATTTTTTATTCAACTTCAAAAGCAATAGCACAAGGGGTTATTCATCGTGTTGAAGAAATGAAAACCAAAGAGATTTCTTTCAAAGCACTTAAGGAAATACCTTCAAAGAGGGGAGAAAAAGGTTGGGGAAGTTCAAACAAAGAGGAGAATTTAAGAATTATAAAGGACTTTGTTGATAGAAATAAAAAAAAGTAAAAAAAAATCCACAAAAATGTGGACTTTTTTTAATAAAGAATTTATAAAGAAATTGATATTTGTTATAAGATAAAATGGAGAAGTTTGATTAATATGAAAGAACTTTTAATATATTTCTTTCAAGGAAATTTTCCAACTTGACATCATCAGGTTCTTTTAAATCTACATTATTTTTGTTTTTTCTATTTGCAGTAAGAATATAAGTATGTAGACTTTCAAGTTCTATATCATTATCAAGATAAAAACATCTTCCGTCATAGACACCTTTGTTTCCTCTGATGATATTGAATCCTAAATAGTTTTTATCTATTTTTATCAATAGTTCATCAAATGGCATTTCGTTGACAATTTGTTGTTTTGGATATTTTATACTCATCCAAACACCTCTGTTTATGTCTTTTTTTACAATATCATCTATTGCGACTGATAAAGCAGGCATACTTCTTGCTTCAATTATTACATAAAAGAATAAATCTTGTATTTTATTCATTTGGTAATTTGTATATTGTGTCTTTTTTCCGCTTATGTATATCTCTATCATTTTTTTCTCCTTTAAATTTTATTTTACATATTTAAATAAATTTTTGTAAATAAAATTTATTTATTATAATTGTAACTAATTTTTACAAAATTTACTACTAAATTTTATGTCAAATATTGTCGAAGAATGTTAATAAAAGTAAAATAATATACTAAATAGGTTTTATTTTGGGTAAATTTTTGGAACGAGGGTATTTTTTGTCTGTTTTTGTAATTTTTTCTATAATAATTATAGCCCTATTTCCTATCTCTTCAATATCATATTTTTTTAATTCTAAAACCTTTCCGCCTAACACTTTTATTGCATTTTGACCTGACCCTAGTTCTGTTTCTGCTTTTTGACCTTTATACATTAAGACCTTTCCGCCTAGTTTGACAAGTGGGAGTAGGTATTCGCTTAATGTTGGAACTGCCGCCACCGCACGAGAGAGGGCATAGTCAAAATTTTCTCTTTCTTTTAAAGCAAAGTCTTCTGCCCGAGCATGAACGCATTTGCAATTTTGTAAAGACAACATTTTTATAAGTTTGTCTAAGAAGTTTACTCTTTTTTGCAAACTATCAACAAGGACAATTTCGATATCATTTCTTATTATTTTAAGTGGAACTCCAGGGAATCCTGCTCCTGTGCCTACATCAACAATCCTAGCATTTTGTTTTATATATTTTTCTGGAAGGACACTGTCGATGAAATGTTTTAATATTACATCTTTTTTATCGGTTATGGCAGTCAGGTTGTATTTTTCATTTTCTTCTAAAAGAAAATTTAAATATATTTCAAATTGTTCTAATTGCCTATCAGAGAGTTTGAAGCCATATTTTTCAAAATATTCATTTATTAAAGTTTTCATTTTTTTAACCTTTATTTGAAAGATTTATATTTGATTTTTGTATCTTTATTATTTTTATTGTTTTATTTATTTATTTTTATAAAAATAATAAAAAACTTAATTTTTAGATTCTTCTTTATGTTTTTTTATAAGCACGCTTAAGACTGCGATATCAGAAGGGGAAACACCTGAAATTCTTGATGCCTGACCTAAATTTAAAGGTTTCATATTTTCAAGTTTTTCTATTGCTTCTATTCTAAGACCGTGATATTTGCGATAGTCAAAATCTTGTGGAATTGTTGTTTCTTCATTTTTCTTGAATTTTGCTATTTCTTCATATTGCTGTTTTAGATAGCCTTCATATTTGACAATGATGTTCATTTCATTTATGATTTCATAGTCAAAATCTGCAAAAACTTTCAATTTTTCATCAATCTTAAAAGCGTCAATATTGCTTCTTTTCAGCATTTCCTTGATAGTCATGCTTTCTTTTGGAAGGCTTTCATTGTTTTCTTTAAAAAAATCTTCTATTTCTTCTTTCTTAAACTTTTGATTTAACACCTGAGATATTTCTTTTAGTTTTTGCTTTTTATTTAAGAAAACTTCCCATCTTTCATCATCAACAAGACCATATTCTCGTCCTATTTCTGTAAGTCTTAAATCGGCGTTATCTTGTCTTAAAAGAAGTCTATATTCTGCTCTGCTTGTCATCATTCGATATGGTTCATTTGTCCCTTTAGTGACAATGTCGTCAATCAAGACTCCGATGTAGCCGTCACTTCTTTTTAATATAAGTTGGCTTTTGCCTGCGATGAACCTACTTGCGTTTATTCCAGCAATGATTCCTTGAGCACCTGCCTCTTCATATCCTGATGTTCCGTTTATCTGTCCTGCAAAGAAGAGTCCTTTTATGGTTTTAAGTTCGAGAGTTGGATTAAGTTGGGTTGGATTTATGCAATCATATTCAATTGCATAACTATCACGCATTATTTCGGCATTTTCAAGCCCTACAATCGACTTTATCATCTTTTCTTGAATATCTACCGGCATTGAGGTTGAGAAGCCTTGAATGTAAACCTCGCTTGTTGAGAGTGATTCTGGTTCTAGAAAGAGTTGGTGGCGTTCTTTATCAGCAAACCTGACAATTTTAGTTTCGATAGATGGGCAGTAACGAGGTCCGATACCTTTGATAAGACCAGAGAAGACTGGTGCTTTGTCAAGATTTTCACGAATTATCTGATGAGTTTTTTCGTTTGTGTAAGTGAGATAACAACACGCTTTGTTGTTGAGTTTCTCTTTTGTCATAAATGAGAAATTTTGAAGTTTGTCATCTCCCTTTTGAATTTCCAGTTTTGAGTAGTCAATGCTTCGACCATTTATACGGGCAGGAGTGCCTGTTTTAAAGCGATAAAGTTCTATGCCCAAATTTTTTAAACTTTGTGAAAGAAGTTGAGCATTTGCAAAGCCATTTGGCCCGCTGTCTTTTATATAATCACCGATTATTATCTGGCTTTTTAAATAGACACCTGTTGCAAAAACACAAGCCTTACATTGATATTCTGTCCCCAGAGCGGTCTTAATTATTTTTGTGCCATCTTCATTGCATTTGATATCGACTACTTCTCCCTGCCTTAAATAAAGATTTTCGCAGTTTTCAAGAGTCCTTTTCATTTGGTTGTGATAGTCAATTTTGTCTGTCTGAGCCCTTAATGACTGTACAGCATAGCCTTTGCCACTGTTGAGCATTCTTAGTTGGATCATGGTCTTGTCAGCATTTTTTCCCATTTCGCCACCTAAGGCGTCTATTTCACTTACAAGTTGTCCTTTTGCCGTCCCGCCGATAGAAGGATTGCACGCCAAAAAAGCCACCGCATCAAGGTTGAGGGTGAGAAGAAGTGTTTTATTGCCAGTCCTTGCTAGTGCAAGACCGGCCTCACAACCGGCATGACCGGCACCGATAACAATCGCATCAAAATATTCCATGTAAGTAATTATATATATTTTTATTGTTTATGTCAATCAATACTTACTTAAAAGATAAGAAGCAATATTATTAAAGAAAATTATGTAAATTAAAATTTTAGTATCTTGATGACTTATAAAGATAAAAATTTGAAAAAACAACATATAGTTCTTTGTAAGACAAAAAAATAATCATTGACTAATTTTATTATTTATAGTAAAATTAAAATATAAGAGGGGAGAATATGAAGGACAACAAAAATAATATTGACTGGGATGAGATTGATAAGGCATTCGACAAGGCTTTGGAAGATGGCATAGAGTTTGATGAATTTGTCAAAGAAGAGAGAAAAAAAAGTTTTGACCTTAACAACCTTTCAAGAGATATTCAAAGAGAGGCAGAAGAAAAGTCGTTTAAAACACTTGAAATTTCATTAAAAGAAGGGAATGAAAACAATGGCTAATTCAAAAAAATTGATGATTGACTCTTGCGTAACTTTTAGAATGCTGACATATGATAAATGCAATAGAATCTATGGCAAAGAGATTGTAAATGAAATTATTGAAAAACGAAAACAAAAACTTGAGCAGTTGGAAAAGGACATCACTGCAAGTTTTGATGAGAAGTTTAATAATAATTTTGCTCATCTTTCCTTTGCAGATAAGATTTTAATTTACAAAAATTATATTTCAAGAGAGATTGGCGAAGTAAACAAAAAAATTGTAAGCAAATATTTTTTGGCTAAGGGAATTGAAGTAAAAAGAGACAAAAAAACTGATAAATTAATTTATAATAAAAATGATCATCTGCCTCAGGAAACAAGGGATGATGCAAAAGAGCAATATATCATTTTGAAAAGTTTTTTAAGAAAATATAAAAAATACAGCAAAAAAGAAAAATTTAATTTGCACAACAAAGATGTCAATAATGAATATCTTATAAGAGATGTTGTAAAATATAAAGAATTGAGAGATCAAATTTCTGCTGGAGAACTTTATCTAAAAATGCTTGAAGGTGAATATGAATTTTATATTCCATCAGTTTCTTTAAAAGAAATTGAAAATCACACAAAAGATAAAGAAGAAATTCAAAGCAATGCTTCAAATCAAAAGACCCAAAATGATAAAAAAGAGGGAAAACAAAACAACAATCCTCAAGAAGATGACGATGAACAAGAAGAAGAAAATGAGAGGGGTTGGCTTAAGGTAAAGGAAGAGGATATCAAAAACTTTATTAATAATAAAGATGTAAGAATCACATACTCTCTTGATGAAAATACAAACAATCTTATTGAGGCTTTGGCTGGAAAATATAGAGAAAGATCAAAAGATTCAAATGCAAAAGAAATGGCAAAAGATATAAATTCAGCAAACGAATTTGGTGATTCAAAGATTATGGCAATGGCAAGTATTGCAGGTATGCCTCTTGCAACTTTTAATTGTAAAGATTTTATATTTGATAAAAATTTATATGTTCAAGATATCAAAGGTAAAGATTATAAAATAAACCATAATGAGAAAATTAGGCAACATATTGCAAATGTAAACTCAGGCGAAGATATTGCAACTGACGCATATGCCTATTCAGTCGATGAAATTTTAAATGGAACATATCACACTCCAACAAAAGAATGTCAAGTTGACTTTATAAAAAATGAAAACATACCATTTTATAAAGACCTTTCAGACCTTTTAGATATTGTTGGGGTTGAGAAGAAAGAAAAGATTAATCAGCCGCCAAAAACAGAGAAAGAAAATTCTCAAGATTTAAAAGAAGAAAAAGCAGGAGATTCTATCGTCAAGACAGAAAATAAAGTATATTATAAAGCAGAAGCAAAAGAAAGTTCTATCGTCAATACAGAGGAAAAATGTGATTTAAACAAAGAGATAGAGAATGTTGAATGCGAAATGTGTGCATCTTAAAATAAGGAAATAAAAAAAAGTATTTCATTGTGAAATACTTTTTTTTTAAACTTTATGCTTTGAATTCATCATCCTCTTCAATTATTTCATCAGCATATTGATAGTCTGGTGTAGGAATAGGGTTTGAAGATTTTGGAATATCAATTTTTATTTCTTGAATTGCCTCATCAAAAGAACTTACAAAATTCACTGTGCTGATATTTTTTTCTTCTTTTGTCACTTCAGCGATTCTTCTCATAAATCTTATGATATCTTTTTTCTTTCTCATTTCGCCAACTTCGAAGTCTTTGAACGCGCCATTTTCTTTGTCATCGAAATATTCTTTCATAATATTTCTAAAGTTTTTATATTCACCATCGCTTAGACTGTATTTTACTTCATATACCTCTTGCATATGGCGTTTTTTATTTACAACGCAACCGATAGAGAGGAATTTGTCTTCATCGACATTGACTTTGATGTCTGAGATATTTTTAAATTTAAGTCCGCTTCTTTTTAAAGCCTTTGTGACATCTTTATAAATCTCTGTCATGTCATCTTTATAAGTTCTGTTTTTATTGATTAAAGTGTTTACGCCATCAAGACCCATTTTAATCAAATCAAAAGGAATAGCAACAATTACGCCCAGACTTATAAATGTCCAGTTTATCATTTGGAATACTGAGCCAACTGCTGAGAATGTCCCTTTCAAGACCTTGCTTACAGCACCTGGAAGTTTTGCAGAGTAGGTAAGCATTCCGCTTCCCAGTTTTGGTTTTGTGTTTGTTTCAACTTTGTATTTAAAATATTGTTTCTTAATTTGTTTTTTATCTTCTTTTGAAAGACCCTTGATTTTTTCAAGGCTTGCTGATCTAGTCCCTAATTTAGTGAAAAATTTATCAAGGTAGGCATTGTCTTCTAAGATTGTGTTTGACACAACTGAAGATTGTTTATCTTTAAGTCTTTTAACGATAGAATTTTTGAAAAGTTCTTCCATTGCTTTTGAAGTATCAAAGATATTATAGGTGAGTGTGCGTTCTTCATCATTAAGAGTGTGCATCAAATAGCCAGTCAACAATTCTTTGTCTTTTAAAATAAAGTTTTCAACTTCATTATAAAATTCATTTTTGACAGAATCATTTACATGAAGAGAGAGAATATTTGAAAGAATTGCACCTTTGTCTGATTCGCTGACAGCATTTTCAAGGGCGACATCAAAGCACTTTCTGACATCCTGAATATCTTTATAATCAGAAATTTCAATATCTCTAAAAGTAGTGATGATAGAGTCAACTGTTTTTAAAATAAATTCACTTTCTCTTCTTCTTTTTTCTTTGGCTTTAATCTTCTTTTGAGCGTATTTTTGAAATTGTGGTGATTCTTCAATATTTGTGCTTACGCTTTTTGCCCCATCTTCATTTCTTTGGAGTTGAATAATTTTTGCATCTAAACTTTTTATATCAGTCTTTATTAAGTTTATATTATCCACAAAAGATAAAAGTTTTTCAGGTTTTGAGTAGATTTGTGTTTCTATATTTTTACTCTTTTTCATATATCCTCCATATGTAATGATTTTAAAATACAAAAGTAAATATTGCTTTTAAATTGTCTATATGACAAAAAAAGCAAAAAATAATTGCTAACAATATTTTAAAATAAAAAGAAATCTTTGTCAATACTTTTTTTGAAAAAATATATCTATTAAAAAGGTTAAACAATATTTATTATGTGGTTTTTTGAAATAAATATTTAAGTTACGCCCATGATTAATTTATGTTTTATTAAAAAACACTTTAATCTTCTTTTCAATTTTTCAAAATAAATCCTAAATTTTTGCGATTTTGTTGTATCTAAAGAATGTAAAGTTTTGTTTATGCTATTTCAAAGGAAACAGTGTTTATAATTAAAATACTTTTTTGTTGTTTGCAAAAAAATACTCATTTCATATCTGCTGTTTCTCTAATTCCTAAAAAAAAGATGAAAACATTTCATCTTTTAAAATATTGAAATAAAATATAATTTATTCAATTTCTATTTTGCTTTCAATCTCTTTTGAGTCATCATCTTCTTTTGCTAAAGAAGAATTTATTTGACCGAGTTTAATTTTTTGTTTTTTAGGCTTTTTGTCTTTAAGCACAACTCCATTGTCATCCACTTTTTTTCCGTCAACAAAAATTTGAACGCTCATGCGATAACCAAAAGCACTGCTTCGGCAAACGACTTCCACCTCTTTTTCATTTATTTCAAGTTTAAATCTTTCTCCTCTTATAAGTTGAGGCATATAGTAATCATTTATAAGGATGTTGTCAACAAAAATTTTAAGATGAGCGGTTTTGTTTTCAATCCTCAACTGCTTTCCTTCAACTTGAAAGGTATATTTTTTCATTGACATCAAAAAAGATACAAGCACAAAAATTAATAAGCAGGCGATTACGCCTATCACAGCATACAACATAAATACCTCGTAAGTTTAAATTTTATTTTGGAAATTGACAAACAGGAGCGGTAATCATAGGACCTATTTGTGAATGGATTGTAAGTTCTGCAAGGATTGTTGCAATATTGCTTGCAAGAACTCTTGAAACAGGACTGTTTTGGAAAAATTCTTCGCAGTCTTCAAGTTTGTCATATTCAGCGGTGTTTATAATCACTTCAACGCTTTGTGCCACTTCAATAGAGAAAATACATTCAGGCTCTGGTTTTACATTTCTTTGCAAAATGACCTTGACAGCGTCAGCACGCAATCTTTCAATGCTTAGTTCATCCCAAACTCGCATATTGACTGAAGAATTTGGTTCTGGTTCATTAAGTCTTTTGTATTCCACTTTTTCTAAAATAGGTTTAAAATTCATATTTCTAATAATATTTGCCATAAAAAATCTCCTTAAAATAATTTATAATACAATTAAATATTAACATAATATCAAATTTTTAACAACAAAAAATTGAATATTTTTAATTTATTTTGCATCCATTTTATTTTATCAACTCTCTATTTGTTTTTGTTGTATTTATTTTTTTTATTTGCCAGCATCTTTATTATGTGTTTTGTTGTTTATCTTTTTAATTATCTTTTCTTTTTAATTACTTTATCTTAATTACCTTTATTTTTTAATTATTATTTTTTAATTATCATTATTTTATTAAATTTCGACTTTTTGTAAAAAAACATTCAAAATAAAAACAGCAAACATTAGTCACTTACTTTTGAAACTAGCGGAAAAACAATAGAAACCTAAACCAGCAAAACGGCTTAGGCTTTCTTTTTTTGTGCTTACTCTCTCTTAACCAGCAAGAAAAACGAATATCTCTGCCGTTGTCACAGGTTGTCGATAGAATAATGCACTCTACAAAACATTAGACACTTGCCTTGACCTTGACAACAAAGAATATTCGTTTACACTAGAAAAAATAGAGAGAAGAAGACAAAAAGCAAAAGAGCGGGCTGCGTTACGCTCTGCCAGCAACCGCTCTTTTGTTTTTTAACCAAAATTAGTTGTATAGGCGTGTGCTTGACTGGCGAGGCGAAGCCGAGCCACTTGTATATGACAAGCACACGCCTAACTGCCATTTTAATATTTTTTAAAAATTTTTATATATTCGCAACGAATTTAGAATTTATGTGTTATAATGAATTTAGTCAAGGGAGAAAACACTATGGAAAAAGTTACATATTTTGATGTCGAATATGCAAATTCAAAAAATAAGTCTATATGTCAAATAGGAATAATGTGTGAAAATTATAAAAATGGTGAACCATATTATCCTGAAAGAGATATTTATATTAATCCAGAAGATGGTTTTGATGATGTATGCACTAGAATACATGGTATATCGAAAGATAAAGTAAAAAACGAATTAAATTTTGCTCAAGTTTGGAAAGATATTGAGAAATACTTTGTTAATTCAGTAATTATAGGGCATAATGTTGCTTCTGCTGACCTTGATGCTCTTATAAAAGCATTAAAAAGATATAATTTAGATATTCCAGAAATATATTATATTTGTACTTTAGACTTGGCTAGAACATATATACCTAGTTATAATGTAAAAGACTATAGTATGTCTACTTTATGTGATTATTTTGGTATCGATATAGATTCGGAGCATAATGCTTTTGATGATGCTTGTGCTAATGCTGATTTGTTTAAAAAATTAGTTGAAATTTATTCTATAAATATAGAGGAACATATACAAAAATATATACCTCATGAAATACAAGAATTTTCAAATTATATTTCTAATCCTGTGGTTAGAAAATCGATAAGCGAATTTTATGGAGTTATTAGAGGTTTTTCGATAGATAATGAAATTAGTCAAGATGAAATTAAATATATCAAGGATTGGAAAGAAAAAAATTCAATTTACACAAACCAACAAGATATTATTGCAATAGTAAATGTCTTAGATGATATTTTAGAAGATGGAAATATTACCGTAGAAGAAATATCAAAATTACAGTGTATTATAAAATCATATTTAGATGTTGTTTCGAGTTCACCAATAACTTTAGCCACTCAAATATTAGATGGTATTTTAAAAGGAATTATTATTGACAAAAAAATTTCAGATTTAGAATGTAAAAATTTAAGACAATGGCTATACGACAATATATATCTATCAAATCATTTTCCATTTGATAAAACTATGGAAATGTTAGATAAAGTATTAGAAGATTCTATTATCACGCAAGAAGAATCTAATTTTATTACATCAGAAATCGATAGTTTATTAAATCCTGTTGAAACATTAAAAACAGAAATTAATTCAGTTACTAACAAACATGTTTGTTTAAGTGGTAATTTCGCTTTTGGACAAAAATCAGATGTTGAGAAATATATTATTGAAAAAGGTGGAATTATTGATTCTTCCTTAAAGAAATCAACTGACATATTAATGATTGGAGATTGTGAATGTCAAGCATACTCAAATGGTACTTACGGCACAAAAGTAAAAAAGGCTATTGAGTATAACGAAAAGGGTGCAAATATTCAAATAATCAAAGAATTTGACTTTTTTACTAACATTAAATAAGAAAAACGAACCATTTAAAATTGGTTCGTTTTTTATTTCGCTAGTTTCAATTTAACTAGGTCTTTCACTTTTATTTCTTTTGATATTGACAAAAGAGAGAAATTAAACTAAAATAAAAGAAAAAACTTTGAAAATATATTATTTGAAAAATATATTCTTAAAAGGAATTGATATGAATTATTTACTAAAAAATCGCATTGATGAAGTTGAAGAGATGAAAAAGTCTATTCTTGAGGCAGAAAATCTTGAAAAACAGATTTTAAGTTTGGGCAAGTCTGTCGACGATGATATTCTTCTTGCAAGACAATTTAAAGACAAAGTTAAGGAAATCCGTTTTGCACAGAGTAATATAGTTCAAGGACTCAAATATATCGAAGTTGAGAGTGATGAAGAGTATTTTGAGATTATGAATATTATCGAATTTGTCAAGACAGCAAAATACTGTGAGTTTGATGAGGCTGTTAGAAACCACTTAATTGATGATCTTTTAGATGTTGAACATCTCAATGACAATGATGGAAAGTATTATATATATTATCGTGAAAAGGCCTATGAACTTTTAAGAGAAAACGATAGTTATTTAGATAAGCAAGATAATATCAAATTATTAAACATTGTCTCTCAGGCACTGAGAGATGAAAAGACCACAAAGAAAACAAACTATGTGGCAGAGAAATATTTTACTGAATATTACAACACTCGCAAACTTATTGAAATGGCTGATGAGGAAGACTTTGATTATGGGGCTAGCATTGTCCATTATATTTCAACAGATTATACAATTGATTTGAAATATGCAAAGGCGATAAAGAAGGCATATCAAGACTATTTGCTTGAAGAAAAATATCAAAATATGGATTTTAAAAGCAGGGTGGCGATAGGCACAGGTCAGGTGATTGCATTTCCTTTAAAGGTTGCAAAATTTGGATTGAAAATCGGATTTTTAGGAATTGAACTTGCTGGCATGACTTTTAAGTTGGCAACAAATGCTCTTGCCTATCCGTTTGAAAAGATTGCAAGCAAACTGGAATATAAATATGCAAAAAATGCAATAGAAAACTTACAAGGAATTTTATTAAGCCTAATAGATGACCCTAAAAAAGGAATCAAATCTTCTAGAAAATTGAAACTTGCAAAGGCGATAAAATTTCCAGCAATAGTCTTTAAAGGCGTGGGCAATGCGGTAAGTGCAACTTGCAATATCACATCCGCTTTGCTTGACGTAGGTTCTGATATCTTAATGATGCCATTTGACAAGTTGGTTAAAGCAATTTTGAAGGCGGGTGATACAAAGGCACAAGATAAACTTGACTCTGTTGAAGAGAAGATAAGAAAAAATCTTTCAAAAGCATTAAAGCAAAAGGATGAGAGTATAACAAAGGATGACATCACCATTGTTAAGTTTGATGTAAAAGACGATGTGCTTTCGATGATAGGTGCTATAAACAAAAACAACAACGCTTTTAAGATTGATTATAAGATTGACAAACAGGTGGCGGAAAAATTAAGAGAGACTCAAAAAACTCAAGCCAGATTACTCAAAAATTTGGAATATGTAAAGATTTTTAAAGAAGTGGAAAACATCTTGAAAGAAAAGGGTAGCAATGTTTCTAGTGATGATTTATTAGGATTGAAATTAAATTTGGGTGAAGAGAAAACTCAGGTAGATAAAGATTTTGGTTTTGAGAATATCGGCTTAGAGGCAGAAATGCAGAGAGCGTTAATTGAATATAAAAAAGATAATTCAAAAAATTTCGAGGGACTCAACAGCAATTTAAAAAATATTGATATTGAAAGTTTGGTTGAGAAAGATGACGAGTTTGATTTGACTGTTTTAAAAGAGGCAATAATACTCTCAAATATCACAAGCCAAAATAGTTTGAATATTGAATACCTTTCTGGATTTGACGCTGGCAAAGAGATGAAAAAGATAGAACAAGAACTTATGGAACTTGCAAGATAAGTTGCAGATAAAACTTTGAAACAGATATTATATATTGATTTATATATTATATTATTATATATATTATAATAAATATCATTAAAATAAATATCTTTAAAATAATTATTGTTAAAATGAATTATAAAATTTGATACTGAAATATTTAATTTTTCAATTTAGGAGAACTGATTAATTAAAATTTTTAAGGAGAAGATTATGTTTAAAAAGCAGAATGAGAGAGAAGAAAAAAAGACAACCAAAGAAAAGTTTAAGAAAAGATTTGACGAAGTTGAACCTATTTTAAAAAATAAAACAGGCATTCCTGCATATGTAAATGTTTTGGCGGGTGTTGCCATAGCACCTGCAGTCCCTGTCGCTTTTGCATCAGCAGTGGTAGATTCTACTTTGGATATCGCAGGTGGTCTGATAAATGATGCAGGTTTTCTTCTTGCTGCTCCAACAACATTGCTCTCTACTGGACTGTTTTCTGCTGCAGTGGAAACTGATTCAAAGTTTAAAAAATTTGTTTTTGCAGGGACAGGTGCAGTTGTTTTTCTGCCAACACTTGCAGTAAGCATTGCAACAGCAATTCCAGTTGGGGCAATCAAATTTACTCAAAGCATTTTAAATCTGGCTACAAAGGCTGTGTGCTTACCTTTCAAAATGGTTGCAAAGTCAATTTTAGCAAAAGGTGAAAAAATTAAAAATCTAGATGAAGAACTAAATAAAATTTATATGGATGAATGTTCACAGATGTAATAATTGATAAAAATTCAAAAAGAATCAAACAAAGTTAATTTTGAAGATTGTTTGTGTTGAGATAAATAATTGTTTAAATATTTAGGAAAGAGTTTAAACCGGAGATATAAATTGTCATCATATAAAAAATAGAAACAAATAGATAAGTACGACATTCTTAAAAATTTTAAATTAAGTAAAAAATTTTCAAAAAGGTCTTGACTCCCCCCCCCGTATGATATAATCAAGAAGACAAGAGAGTTATTCTCAAGTTTAAAGATGTCTTATTTATATTATATATATTATATATATTATATATATTATTATATTATCATTATATAAAAGACAGATTTGAAATTAAAAATTTTCAGGAGTTTATTATGGAAAAGAAAGAAAAAATATCTGATATAATAAAGAAAAATAAAGTTAAAGAGCCAAAGGAAAAAAGATCTAGCATAATCATAAAAAATAGCATGAAAGAGAAAGTGGAGGAATTAGAAAGTTTTTCTGTTCGTCCTTCAAAAAAGGCAATTGCTTTGGCAGGGGTGGTGGCAGCAGGTGCTTTGCCTTTAGGTATTGTTGATGCAGCGTATGGAATGACAACAAGCATTGCTGGCGGAATCATTAAATTTGCAGGAAATATTCTTGCTGCTCCAACTGAACTGATTGCGGTTGGTGCATATATAGCAGGTGATAACTGCGAAAATCGATTTTCAGAGTTGCTCTTTAAAGGAGTTGCCGCTATTGTTGCAGTTCCAGGAGCAATAATAAATGGTGTTGCGGCAATAACATCAGGCATTTTAAAACTTTCCTCGGAAGTTGTAACAATGGCATCATATGCAATAAATACTCCATTTAGAGTGGGCTCATACGCTATATTAAAAAGATCATGTCAAAAGAATTCAGAGAAAGAAAAGAATAATAAAAATGACATTATCGAGGTTGAGGTAGAACAGTGTTAATACATCATCACTTTGATTGCATTTAGGTGATTTTATCAATTAAGCAAAAAATCATGCTTGATTATTTCAAAACAAATAATAATTAGTTGTGAAAACAATAGAATAAAAAGTATTTTAAAAGACATATCGATTGATGTGTCTTTTTTTGCTCATCTTTATTTTAATACTTTCGCAGTAAAATTGTTTTCTCATTAATTCAAGATTCTGGCAGGATACAGATTATAATTTTTTAAGTTAGGCGGTGAGGCATTGACAGTTTAAATTTTAAATGAGGGGAAATCTTTTCCAAAATTTTCTTTTGTGAAATTTTAAAGTGAATTTTTTAATCTTAAAATTATAAAAGGAAAACATTCAAATTTAAATTTTACACATTTTTTGATTAGGAAGGTTATAAGAGACTTTATGATTCTATTTCCTTATATATGGTTAGAATAGGCAGTGGTAGCCATTTTTTAGATGGTGAGAAAGGATAAATTTCTACAAACTCTTCTTTTTTTAGATATTTTTTTTATTTAATTTATATATTTTTTATTTTAAAATTATCAAAAAATTGTTATAAAATTCATCAAAAAAGCAAACACTCGGCAATGTGTAAACAAACACATGGTAAGGTGTTTAAAAAAGTTGAAAAAAAGTTAAAAATTTTTTAATTTTTTTTGAAAAAACCGTTGACATTTATATTTACTTTTGATATTATATTCATGCTAACTCAAACAGGGGCTGGTTGCTCCCGTTAGCATAGAACCTTGACAACTACATAATATATTGTTTTACAGAATGTAAAACGAGCAACAAATATCAATTATGCTTGTTAAATTTTATTCAAGTGTAATACGATACTTTGTGCAAAATTCAATTTACGTCGAGTAAATTAAATTATGATTACAATACAAATTAGATAATATCTAAGATGTGAAAATGCTAAGATTATCCAAAATCATTTTATAATGATTAAGCTACAAAGAGCATATAGGGGATGCCTTGGCACTTGGCGCCGATGAAGGACGTGATAAGCTGCGATAAGCGACGGGGAGATGCAAATAATCTGTTATCCGTCGATTTCCGAATGTAGGAATACACTGGGAGTAATGTCCCAGTATCATAACATGAATACATAATGTTATGAGGGGAACCCGCTGAACTGAAACA
>CAOJSF010000017.1 GCA_948442695.1 uncultured Clostridia bacterium
TTATATGATTTATATGATTTATATGATTAATATGATTAATATGATTAATATGATTTATATGATTAATATGATTAATATGATTAATATGATTAATATGATTAATATGATTAAAAAAAACCATCAATAATTGATAGTTTTTTTTAATCTCTTTTATTTTCTCTTATCAAAAATTCCAACGACTTCATACTCTCCCGTCCTTGCAAACATATCAAACAGAGTCACAGAAACAAGATTAAATTTGTTTAATCTTTCGACATCTCTGATAAAGGTCGCACTATTGCATGAAACATAAACAAGTCTTTTGCAATCTTTTGAATTTATACTTTCCACAACCCTCTTGTCAAGTCCTGCTCTAGGAGGGTCAACAATCACAGTGTCACACATCTCAAAATTTGGCAAAACATCTGCACAATCTCCATGAATATTTGTAAGATGAGTATATAAGGCATTTTCCTCTTTAAGTTTTTCTGCATCTTCATGCTCACTTTTACCAAGTTCTATACCTACAACTCTCTTATTTTTGCTGGCAATAAATCCACTAAGCACACCTCCGCCACTATAACAATTAATCACAGAATCGCCAACGATATTGTCCACCACAAATCGATAAAGATCAGATACAAGAAAAGAATTTACCTGATGAAAACTATTCGGTTTAAATTTACATACAAGCCCGTGTTCATTACTCTCAAGATAAGTGTTGCCCATTTTATGGACAATGTTGTTGCCCACGCATTCAAATATTCCAGTAAAATCATTTAGAATAAGATAAACACCCTGATAATTGATTTCTCTACTTCCTTTTTTCTTATAAAACAAAACTGAAATTGAGCCATTTTCCTCTCTTATCACAACTTCTGTAAAAATATCAATTAGTTTTTGAGCAATAATAAATCTGTCTATAATTTGAACAGCATTATTCATTCTGTCGCTCACAAGCAGGCATTTGTCAATTTTGCAAAATTTATGACTTCCCCTTTCTCTCAAAGACAAACCATCTTTTCCAACAAACAACCTGATTTTATTGCGATAACCATATTCTTTAGGTGACTTTATCACTTTGACGTCTTCATTGAAACCAACTTTTTTCAGTTGCTGAACAAGAAGTTGTTTTTTTATCTCAAGTTCATTTTGATAATTTGTATGTTGATAAGAGCAACCTCCACAATTGCCAAAATACTTGCATGGGGCTATCACTCTATCTGGACTTTTTTCAATGATGTCAACCGATTTGCCATTCATAAATGAGGAGTGAGAAGAAATGATCTTGTATTTTATAACTTCATCTTTAAGCACATAAGGGATAAAAACAACTTTTCCGTCAAGCCTGGTCACACCCTCACCGTCATAACCATAACTTTCAATCCTCCCTTGATTTATATTTTCATTTTTATTTTGATTTTTCAAAATCTCTCCTTTAAATATTTATCTAAAATAAAATCAATTCACATCTAAATAGACAACATTATATTAAGTAAAAAGGTATTTTACAAAAAACTAGATTAAGTCTATTAAAGATAAAATTAAAAATTCATTTTTTGCCAAACAAAATAGCAAATTCTAATTTTGATTTGCTATGTCAAGTTTATTTTCAATTATCTTCAGGATTTCCTCTTTGCCAAAATTATCACTTGCGCTACTCACAAGAAATATTTCTTCCCTTAAATTTAACGCTTTTGCAATTGCTTTCACACTTTGGCGAATCTTACTTTTTGCCAACTTATCCGCTTTTGTAACTATGATAGAAAAAGGAATGTTATAGTAAATTGCAAACTTAATCATTTGTGCATCCTGTTGCGTTGGCAGATGTCTGATGTCAAGAAGTATAAAAACATTCAAAAGAGACTTTGACTCTGTCAAGTAACTGCCCAAAATTGACGACCAAACATCAAGTTGGTCTTTCCCAACTTTTGCAAATCCATAACCTGGCAGGTCAACAAATCTAAAACTATCATTTATGTCAAAATAGTTTATCATTTTTGTCTTTCCTGGAGTTGCCGAGGTTTTTGCCAAACCTTTCACGCCTACCAAATAATTTATCAATGATGACTTGCCAACGTTACTTCGTCCAACAAAAGCAAACTCAGGCACTCCGTCGTCAATAATGTTTTTACTGCTTACTACACTTGTTTTATAAATTGCTTTTTTAATAATCATGACTTAATAATAACATAATTTAAAAAAATGTGCAAACTTATATAGAAGATTTAATGAAATTTAATATTTTGTTTGTTGGTGGCAAGAAGCCCCCACTTTGTTCCTATTATACCTTTCGTCACTAAAAATACTTCATATTCATTCTTTATTTCTCTTCTTTTTAAAAAGCAACCGCTTCGTTTGCGTCATTTCTCTTGTCGCTATAAGATATCACTTTCATCGCACCTGTCATTCATCTCGCCACTAAAGATAGCACTCTCTTCCTCTATGCAATTTCTCTCGTCAATAAACTTCTCCCTTCCTGTTTTTTCACTTATTTCTTAAAAGCACCATTTCCATGTTTATATTAAATGATGCTTTAAAAGAATGTACTATAATCTCCTTGTCTCCTTTCTCTATTTATAATATCTTCAGTTCATCTTGTGCTTTATAAGTCTTAAAACAATCATTCAATTTCTATCATACCTATTTTATCACATAAAAAAATCTATACTTTCGTATAGATTTTTTATCATTATTTAACTGCAAACACTAAAGATACAACAATTTCAAGGGCTGTATTCAATCGTCCTTCTTCATCAAGAGAACCTATTATGTTTTGGAAAGTCAATTCTGAAACATCATTTATTTCTATAGATACTCCGTTAGATTGTGAAATCTTTATTGTATTTGTAAATTCTACTTCACGACCATCAGCAGTTTGATAGTTGTTTTGATATTGATTTAAGAACACTGAAATTGCAGAATCTTCCAAATCATAACCATCATTTTCATCACCATTATTGAAGTATGCTTTAAAAGTATGCTCCATTACTTCAGGTGTTGTGCTTCCTACTTTGGTTGCATTGATAACCCATTCGCCATCACCTAATTCAGGATGAACATAATTTGCAGATGTATCAAAAATAAATACAAACGAATCAAATACACATTCCCAAACAGCGGTTGCATTTACTTCAAGAATACCTTGTCTAGCAACTGCATCACCCAGTCCTACAAATTGACCATTTTCAGCATTGTAAGGATAAACTTTGCCATTAAACTCAGCACCTACAAGTCTGTAATAATCTCCTCTTGTTTCAGTATAAGAATATGTTTTTGAACCAGTGTTATAAACGATTGTATCAACTTTGTCAGAGCCTTTCTTGTAAGCAATGTTGATTGTATAATCAATATATTCTTGCTCTCCCCAAATAGGTTTTACAGTAACTTTATCTTGTTCAAAAATAGCATAATTGAAAACTTGAGCATCAGGAGTTTCATCTTCGGTTGCAATTTGCCAACCTAAGAAATACTTAGATTCAGAAGAAGGCAACTTAGGAAGTTCTTGACCAAACTTGTATTCACCACTTTCAATAACAACAGGAGTCTCGCCATCAGCCATAAATCCTTCAAAAGTCACAGCGATTCTCTTAAGATTTGCTACAGCAGTAAGTTTTGTATTTCTCTTAACTTCAAACTTATAAGAAACCTTGTCACTAGCAGCCTTGTCTTTCTTAAGGTCATAGTTTCCTTCATACCAGCCTTCAAAATCATAACCATTTTCTACGCCAGTATAAACAACCTCAACTTCTGTATACTTAGAAAGATGAATAGAATTTTTTTCCTGCTTTTCTCCATCAATATAAATAGCAACACTACTATCAACGCCATCAATAACTTCACTTGCATTAGCAACAGTAAGTGTGCATCCAACCGCTTCAGTAACACAAATTGCAGAGCCAACAATAGTCACTGCCAACAAAACAACTAAAGCACAAATAGATAAAATTTTTACTAAATATTTAGACATAAAAATCCTCCATGTAGATATATTATAGCACACTATGAAACGATTTTCAATAACTTATTGAAACTTTTTTCAACAATTTTTAAATAAATCTTGCTATCTCCACCTGCCCAAAAGCATTATAACAGTATTTTATGCAAAAACAACAATAATATTTAATATAAGCCTGCTCATTTATTTTAAAATCTTAGAGGACTTTTTTAAAAAAATTATATGGTCACTTGAAAATCTCATTCGCTTTCTTCTTTAAAAAAATTTTTATCAGCAAACAACTTAAATTTAAAACTGCATCGCAAATTAAAAAGTTGAAATAAAGATTTAAAGAACTTTAATCAAATCTAGAAATGAAACCTTAAATCGATAATTGCAACATAAAATCAACTAACAAGGTTGAAATAAACCTAAAATAAATTTGAAATAAATTTGAAATAAATTTGAAAAAATTTTCAAAAAAATGTTGACAATTCTGATGAAATGTGATAACATTTAAGAGTTACGGGGGATTAGCTCAGCTGGCTAGAGCGCCTGCCTTGCAAGCAGGAGGTCATCGGTTCGATTCCGATATTCTCCACCATTATCGTTGAGGTTTGAATGTATATTAGCATTCAAACTTTTTTTTAATAGGCAACCACTCGCCATAGTGCCAAAATAATTTTTTTTAGTATAAAGTATGCTTGAAAATCAATATATTTTATGCTATACTTTTATTGAAATATATAGGAAAGCATATTATGGAGAATGAAAAAATAGAAAGATGTTCGTGGGCAACAACTGATTTATATAAGCAGTACCATGATAAAGAATGGGGCATGCCCGAGCATAATGATGATAAATTATTTGAAATGCTTGTGCTTGAAGGAATGCAAGCAGGGTTATCATGGCTGACTATATTAAATAAAAGAAATGCTTTTCGACAAGCATTTGATATGTTTGATTGCAGAAAAGTTGCACTATATGACGAAGCAAAAATTGACGAATTGATGAACAATGACAAAATAGTCCGCAATAGGCTAAAAATCAAATCGGCAATAATAAATGCACAACAGTTTATAAAAATACAAGAAGAATTTGGAAGTTTTGACGCTTTTATATGGTCGTATGTCAATAATCAACCAATTTATAATCATTTTAATAACGAAAATGAATTGCCTGCCAAATCACCTCTTTCGGATAAAATAAGCAATGATTTAAAAAAACGAGGTTTTAAGTTTGTTGGCAGCACAATTATGTATGCTTACATGCAATCAGTTGGAATTGTAAACGACCATGTAAAAAAATGTTTTTTGTATAAAGCCTAAAACGAATCTTAGGTTGCTATCGCTCCACATAAAAAAATTCTCAGATAAATATTTTTACAACACAACTTAGGCACAACATAATATGTATCTATATTTTGAGCATATATAGTATGACAGCCTCTGCAAAAAGTGATTAAAGCAAATTTCAAACGGCGACTTAGCATCGTCGCAAACATTTTCAAAAATTTAAAAAGTGTTTATATCGACCTACTCAAAAATCTAATCTATAAATCCCATTTAGACTTTTTATTAAAAAAAAGCCATACCAAAAGTTTCTAAAATTTATTAATAAAAGATAAAATTATGAAAGAAATAGAACTAAACAATTATATTGAATCAGAGGAAATAAATGCAATTTATCTTCATTTATCTGATAGAAAAAAGACAGGATTTTTTCGCCCAGTGGATGTGATTGTTGAGAAAACAAATGGCGAATCTCTTGTAATTTACCACACAGATACAAACTATTTTTTGGATGATTTGCAAGCCATAATCCAAAACTTTTATCCAGAATTTTATAGAACAGAATGCAATCGCACCACTTATTATAATCTAGAAAACATAATAAGCATAAACGCAATTTCAAAAGATTATATTCATGACGATTTGACAATGAATTTTAAAACCGGAAATTCAATTTCCTATCATTTAACAAAGAAAAAGAAGCCAGAAAAAGCGGTGAAAAAGGAAAATCTAAAAATTGAATCTTAAAAGAAGCAACTCAATGCAAAAGTTGATGTTGAAGATGATTTTGATTTGGATGTTTAATAATATTTCACTCATCTTTTAATCACTTATGTAAAAACTAAAAAATCAAATCTAAACAGATGCAACATTGACAAAAGCATCTGTTTTTATTTATAATGATAGAATTCACAAATTCGATCTGTTTTAAACAAAAAAAAAGAGGATGAAATCATCCTCTCTCTTTTAGCATTTTTAAAAACCAAACGAAATATTTTTCTCTAAGAAAACAAGGTTTTAAAATCTTATTCTCCCATTTCCATATCGTTTTCAGCAAGTTTAAAGCCGAGTTTTTCAGCAAGTGCTTGTTTGAGTTGGTCTTCTTTCTCTGAAGCAGTAACCTTGCCTTGATATTTTTTCTCTACTGTAACTGTAGAATATTTGCCATTTTCATAAACAATCACAGATGCAGTGATTTTTGTTATTCCACTTTTTGCACTGTAAGTTTCAGTTGTAGAATATCTCAAAGAATCTACATCAATGCTTGTTGAACTATCCATTTCACTGCTTCCGCCACCAACTTCAACAGCAATTTCTTTATCAAATACTTGCATAGTTACATTTTCATTGTTTGCAATTCTAAGTGCTCCCAAAATGTCGTTTGCATCAACATTTATAAGGTTTTTATCCATTTGGATTTTGATAAGGTTTGTATATTTTCCACCTTTCTTATCTACACAACCTGCAATAACAGTTGCTATTCCAGTTTGTTTTTCATACTGACAATGTCCGATGCTTAAAGTTGTTCCGCCCTTAGCAGGGTTTGAGAACAATGTTTTGTTTTGAGCAAATTGTTCACCCATTTCAATATCAATAGTTGGTTCATTTACCATTGATACGATTTCTTGAAGTTCAGCCATTTTAAGTGATGTTGCACCAACCATTTTCTGCACACCGTTTACAGCCATTTTTGCTTGTGCTTGCATATCATTACTTAACGCAACAACATCATTTGCCTTATCTTTAATATTTGTTCCTGTCTTTACCGCATCATTAAACTCATTGATTACATTATCTTTCTTTGCATCAAGTTCAGTTGCTTTGTTTTGGGCATTTACAATATCGTTGTAGCCATCATTTTGGGCTCTCATATCAACATCTTTTCCCGCTTTTAAAGCAATAGTTTTACGAACTTGACCGTCACTTAAAAGTGAATTAAGCATATCACCTGTCTCAGCATTCATATCAACGATTTGTTTTGAATTTTCTATACCATGATTGTTTATAATATTTGAAGCCATAGCCGTAACATCGCCTTGAGTTTGTTCAAGTTGAGTTCCCATTTCAGCGTTTTGAACTTTAGCACCACCAAAAAGTCCTACAAAAACAAGACCTACAGCAAGCACGGCAACTGTTGTATAAGCTACAATTTTAATCATTTTGTTTTTCTTTACAAGTGCATCTGTTTTGTTTGAAATTATTTTGTTGACAGCATCCTTGGCACTCTTTATTTCAAGTTCTTTCTCAAGGTCTTTATATTTATCAGTTCCCTTTTGGCCATAAACATTTTCAAAGTCTTCACGATGTTTTGTATACCTAGTTTCAAGTTCAGAAACTATATTGCTGAATGCTTGATTTTCAAGTTTTGCTGCATCTTCTGCCTTTCCATTTTTCTTTGCTCGTCTAAACTTTCTATCAGCAGTCAAAGAAGCATTGTAAGCCTTCAAAAATTTATTAATACTTGATTCATCAACAGCCTTATTGTTTTCTTCAATTATATTTGGAAAATGACCTTTGAAAACTGGGAAAATCACCCTTCTATAGATTCTTTCATCGAGGTCGATACTTTCAATAGCCTCTTTTGCTTTTTCTTTTTCGCTTTCGATTTCAGCATCTTTCTCTTTAATGGCTTCTCTGTTTTCAGCAACTATTCTTTCATTCTCTTTTTCTGCTTTTTCAAGATCCTTTTCTGCTTTTGTTGCTCTTTTGCCCCATGCTGCTGCGGCTTTTTGATGTGCCTTGATTGTCTTATGATCTATATTACTATTTGCAGCAAAGTTTTCTGCCATATGTTTATTTTTAGAAGAAAGAGTTTCGATTTCTTTTTGTAAATCAGTTATTGATCCTTCCAACTTTTTTTTAGTATTAAGAAGTTTACCGATAGCAGCCTTATCACGTGCTTGCTGAGCAAGATTGTTGGATTTAACATCCTTGAGTGACTTTTGATAACGTTCAACTTTAATATTTACTTCATCTAACTCTTTTTTAGAACTTGCCAAATTACTTTCAAGTTTTGCAATTTCTTCAGCCATATAATCCATATTATCTAAAATTTCTTTATCAGCCATGAGTTACCTCCTATATCTTACTTATATTATACTCAACTGCAGTCATGTTGTCAATAGTCATTTTAAAAAATTTGTATATTTCCTGCAAAAAACAACGCTTTTCAATGAAAAACCGAATTCTTCTCAACCCATCTTTTTTGTTTTTATGCTTTGACTTTATTTTTATTTCAATTAAAATCAGTATAAAAAAACTATTTTTATTTTGTCCATTCATTCAAATATAATTCGTCAATATTTTTTTGCTGAGCAAGTTTATCGCAATATAAAAAGTCATAGCCCCAAAAAAAAGAGTATTCTTTTTTTATTATTATACTGATAAAATTTGTCAATTTTAACCTGGGCTATAACTTTATATGTTTTAGTTTATATTATTTATATTTATTAGATTATTGTCTTTTTTTTCGGCAATTTATTCCATAATCATGCAAAATTCGTCAAAATTCTATTTAAAACATGATCTTTCCCGATTTTTTTAAACATTTTCTTTAAAATTATTTAATTTTCGCAAGTTTCATCAAGGTATGTTGCTGTCAAATCTGCAACATGGAAAAGAAAACAAATAGGATATCTATAAAATACTTCTGCCATCATATAACTGCCATTTTTTACTCTTGCATCATATTCGCCCATATGCCAGTTTATAGCAAGCGCTTCCTCTCGAGTAAGTTTAATAAAAGCAGACAACATATAGACAGATTTCTCACCATGTCCATATGGCAAACTATCCTCATATCTGAAGTATGGTTTTTGCTCCCACTTGCCATCAACCTTGACATTTCTGACATCTTCAACATATGTGTCAACTTTGCAGATGTCATGAAAAAGACTTATGATAGTCGCACTTTCAGGAGAAATCTTCTTGCCCCAGTTTTCACCATATTCCCCCTCAAGCAACTTAACAAATCTTTTATAGACATTGATAGAATGTTGGCAAAGCCCTCCACGATAACTTGAATGTCTCCTTCCACTTGCAGGCGCAACAAAGAAATCAGACTTTTCAAGCCATTCTATAAGTTTGTCTGCTCCATCACGATCCACGTTTTCATAAAATATTTCCAAAAATTCATCTTTTGCGTCCATTGTTCACCTCATTGAAATTATATAAAAATCAAAACTTTTTCTTAATGAAATTCTTCTTTTGATTTTTTAAAACCTGCATAAGCATTGTTATTAATCAAACACCTCAAGTCAACACTCATTTTAATGCCATATACCTAAAACAACATTTTTTATATTCCTCAGCCCCTGAAGAACATCTACATTTAGAATTAAAAAAATCATCATATTTCATCTCATATGTTGCAAGTACTTTAAATAGAAGTATTTTAAATATAGATATATTATATACAAATATATTATACATAAAAATATTTTCAACTGCAAACATTTTAAGCGGTTATGATGATATATTATAAACAAAAGAAAAGAAATTAAACAATGACAGTATCTCCATTATGCTCATGCTCAAGTTGTTCCTTGACTCTCAAATACTTATCCATAGTTTGAAGCAGATATCTTTCCTTTCCACACTCATCCATTTTTGAAACTTTTTTCTCGTCCATCAAAATTTTAAGAGGGTTTCGACAAGCCTCCTCCTCTTCTAAAAGCCTTCTAACCTTTTCTACAAAATCTGTGTCGTCATTGCTGATAACCTTAATCCTAGCATCATAATAAGAATTGCCCTTGTTTACTAATCTATTCTTCGCACGCATTGCCAGAACTTTCAACATATTATTTCCCATCTTTTTTTACCTCCATTTAATTTAAAAATATAATGTTGATTGAAATCAAACTTAAAAGTTTCAATGTAATATAATCAAATTCCTCCACAATCAAACAATTAACCGACAACCATTCACTTTTTTTTGTTTAAGTTTACTTTTAAATTTTTTCATATATATTATACAATAAAAACATATTTTTGTAAAGATATATTTCGCACTTTTTTGTAAATATCTGTCGAAATCTGTAATATTTTATAACGTAAATCAATATATAGTTGTTTTTGCCCCTGACAGACCATATATATTGAATTTTGAGCAGAAATTATCTGTCAAAAAAAACCATTATTCGACAATTATTGAGCCTTCATCAATTAATCTTTGTTTTTCTTCTAAGTATTTTTTAGTGACATTCGCTAAATATCGGCATTGTTCGACATCGCTTAAAGAGATAATTTTCTCATAATCATAAAGGGAAGTGAAATCTTTTTCATGACGACATATTTTCAAAACTTTCATCCTGAAAAGTTGGTCCTTAGTAAATTTTGCATCAGAATCTGGCAACATCTTTTTAAACAACCTTCCGATTCTTCTCAGAAAATCATTCCCCATATCTCCCCCTCTTTATGCATAACTATTTTAAAATATCTGCCCAAATTAATCAATGCGAATTATTAGCAAAAATAGAAAAATAAGGTCGAAATAACTCAAAAAAAATCATAACCGTTTTTTCGACAAGACGATTTATCCGGTTGAATATACTAAAAAGTTGTTTATCAAAAATATTTAATTTCTAAAAGATTCACACCTCTAAAAAACTCATGTTTAAAAACCAAAGACCTTGCATTTTTTTATTTAATTGACTTGCATTTTAAAATTTATGTTTTTTATAAAAAGCCTCTCATCTAAACTTCTATTTTTACTACAACCTTTACATTCTTCGCTACTATTTTCTTATATCCTACCTCATTCTTGCAGTTTCTATATTTGATAAAAAAAAGACACAAAACTGTGTCTTTTAAAATCTTTATTTATAATTTCTATCTATTCAGGACTTCTCTATCATCAACATAAATTCTTTCATAACTATAAGGACTGTTTGCCTTGTCCTTTGTCATTTTAGCCTTCGCTTTTGAAAACCCAAATGCCAGACCTAAAACACCCATTATTCCTGCCAAAGAATAGATTGCCTTTTTAAATATTTCGTTCTTTCTTTCAATGTTTTTAAGAATAGGAGCAACTTCATTTTTAGTTTCTTCTGACGCTACTTTAAAAAAGTCATTAAATATTTCTTCATTAAAATTTAAAACAAAATTTTACAATATTTGAGAAAAATTTAAAATCATAATTATCAATCATCAAACACTATATTTCTTTGCTGGCCATATCATCGTTTTCAAGATTAATTTTTTTAGATTTGACTTTATCTTTCCTTTCAAAAGCCTTTTTGACGGCTACAGTCCCTGTAGCCATACCAAAAAGAGCCACAGGTGGAACAAAATAATATAAACTATTACCCAAATTATTATTAAACTGCATTCCGCTATCATCGTTTAAAAAGCCAGAAACATTTATATTATTCTTCTCAATTTCATAGATATGTTCTGAAATCTCACCATTTTTCAAAGAAGCATCCAGTTTCTCCATCTCCTCCTGTTGATAAATTGCATATTCAGGAGTGCTTTCAATATTTCTAATTTCCTTGCCTGCACTTAGCCCACAGAGAATCCCTAAAATAGGAAGTGAAACCATTCCTAAAACAGCAAAACTAAAACAGACTTTGTCAAAAAATTCTACAAACTTGAATTGCTTTTTTGTTTTCAAAATTCCTTGATTTTGCTTATTGTTTGCCTTTAAACTTTTCATAATCTGATTCCTTTCAATGATTGATTTTGTCTTTTTTAATTAAGACTCAACTTCCAAATCTCTTCCTTCACTATGATTAGTGATTTTGCTTAATGACAATTTCACGCCTTTTGCAATTATTCTTTTTGCCTTTTCACTTTCTTTTTTATATTTTCTCGCCAAAGCAAGTTCTGCTGTTGCTAATGCACAAGTTGCACCCGCAAGAGGAATAGACCCTTTGAAAAGTTTGTCACTTAAATTAGAATTATCAACCAGAGGTTTTATTTCCTGTTCCGCCTCTATTGACGCAGACTCTAAAAATCTTTTTACATCACTCTTTGTTGCCACTTTAAGACCTTGCACCTGCAAATTGTATTCAACAAGCGAAATTTCTCCGTTCTCATGCGAAGTTTTCAATTTCTTTGACTCAACTTCAACAAAATCCAAATATTCCTGATTTGAAAGAGCCTTATCTTGCATCTTTGTATTTGATACCACACAACCTATGCTGCTTCCAACAATCCATAATGCAGTTGCTACTCCAACTGCAAAAAATACCTTTGCTACATTCATCGCAATTTTGTATATTTTGCTTGTTTTTAAAAGGACCTCTTCATCACTGATTTCAACAACCTTTTCTTTTTTAATCTTTTTTATCATCATTTCCCCCCAAATATAAAATTTGTTTTTATCATATAAATCATCTTTTTCAAAATATCATATATTGTTTATTTTTATTAAAAATAATTATAGTTTTAATTTTGTTGCCCCCGAATACTAAATCCAGTCATTATCATATGCAATGCTATCTTCATAGTCATCGTCAATCTTTTTCTAAATTAAGGCTGACGCTAATATTGAGGCAGACCCATCCAGTGCCAGCCCCAAATTTACATAGCCTAAAGCATTTGATGCGTCATTTTTAGAAACCGCTTCAAATTTCGCTCTTTCAGAAGAAGGTAATTGCAAAATGTATCCCTCAAAAATTTCTTTATTGTATTGATTATATTGCCTTTTCGTAATCTTCCCTTCAGCCAGGTCTCTATCAAAATCACTCAATCTCTCATTGTAATATTGTTTATAAGATTCAGTTTGACTTATTTCTTGAATTGCTTTTTTCTCACATGATATTTTATATACAAAATTTCCTATCAAACATCCTATTGACGCCAGCATCAATGTTACAGTTGAAATTGCTACCATAACATATGCTCTCATTTTATTTTTAATCACATTTTTCCCTCCGCTTAAACAAACAATATATCCACAATATGTTTTTACATTGAATTATAAATATAAATATTTTCATTTTTATTATATCATACAAAAAAGACATAGTCAAGATTTAATTTTTCGCTATGTCCTTAATCTGATTCAATCAATCAAACCATAAATCACCCATATTTATACTAAAAAGTGATAACCCCTGTTTATCCTTCAATGTTTTTTTTATCTTGTTTAAAACAATTTCTTCAATATTGCAAATTTACAACTTCATCTTCATCATCACAGTTCTTCTTTGCTTCAGCAATCGCAACAACTCCCAGACCAGGCAAAACAAATCCCGCCCCAAAACAAAGTGCGATTTTCTGGTCATTTTGCGCCTGTCTATATTCGTCAAGATTTTCTTTATATTTCATCCTTTCTTCTTGAGGCATCTTCTCTAAATAGACATCAATGTCTTTAAGATTTTCTCTTTCCTCTTCAAATTTCTTCTTAGAAATTTCTTCGCTCTCAAAAAGTCTGTTAAGTTCATCCATTTCACCATTATAATATTCAAAATACTCTTCTGATGAAAATATCTGTTCTTCAAGTTTAGCCCTCTCTTTATCTATTTTAACTCCTTCACAAATAGACCAACTAAACCCGCTTAAAAGTCCCGCTACAATCATTCCATAACCAACAAGTTTCAATCTTCTGATTTTTTTTAACATTTTACCACCTTAAATTCAATGATTTTATTAAAAAACACATATTATGTCAATACATAATATGTTGAAAAGAATGACATTGTTTTAAAAATTTTATCATTTTCAGTCGAAATTTGACAAAAGCCTTTTTAATAAAAAACTCTTTTCTTTGTTATGCACGCACGCCATAATATGCCCATCAACATTTTATAACCATAAAATCAAATTTTCTCTTATATTTTTAATAAGAATATTTAAGACAAAAAAGCACCTTTCGGCACTTTTAATAAGATATTATATTATGATGTTTATAATCTTAAAATAAACAATACACATAATCTTGCTAAATGAATTTTATTAAATTATATACAATTTGCATTTTAAGACATCTATAATTTCAAGCGATTTTATAAACCCTTGATATTTGCATACAACTCTTGTTTAAAATTAATTAAACTCTGCGCCTTGAAATCATCAACTTAATTTATTTCATCAAGATATTGATATTTTGGCGTAGAAAAAGTTTGATAAATCAAGTAAGGCATAAATTAACTTATTTTTAAAGCAAATCATCTTCAGCAATGTTTTGATTTTCCTTTAATCGTATCATCTTCAGTATTGATGCTTAAAGATTTAAAATAAATCATCTTCAATATCGCCAACATAATCATCGTAACCATAATCATCGTTTAAGTCGTTTGAAGAACTATTTGAGTTGTTGTTTGAGTGATTATTATAATGATTAGAATAGTTGTTGTGATTATGTCTATAATTTCCAACAGAATTGTAGTTTCCTCCCAAATTAGAAGCCAAACTATTTGTTGCCTTTAATGCCCTATATCTATCTTGTTCTCTTTTTATAATTGCATCTTTTTCTTTCTTAACAGCAACGCAAGCCAGAAATATTCCTACAAACATGGTCCCAGAAAAAACAAACACACAAGTATTTGTGACCTTATTGTTCTTTTCAAGATCTGCAAGTTCCTTCTCAAACTGAGCCCTAAACTGATTTTTCTCCTCTTCTGGAAGTTGCTCTATATACAAGACAGCATCTTTCAATTCAGTTTTCTTTCTTTCATATTCTCCTTCACTAATCAAGTTTGTTGCTTTCAACTGATCCAGTTCTGCCACACCTTTTTGATAATAATCTTGATATTCTTCATACTGACTTATTTCTTCATACATTTGGGTTTTAATTTTGTTTGACTTAAAAGCACCCGCTGTTACGAATGATAAATTCGCAATCAACCCAACAAGCAAAACAGCACCACTAGCATAAATATATTTATTTGCACTTTTCAAATAGTCGCCATTATTTGTTCTCTTCCTATTTTTAGCCATAAACACTCCTGTTTTTAAATCTAATCTTTGATACTCTCTATTATATCATACTTTAAAGATAAGTCAAGATAGCAAACTTGAGAAGTTTAATCACAAAACTATAAATAAAGTGATAAAAATTGTTGTATTAATCGCTCACAATGTTTTGTAATATGCTAAAAAAATAATCTTTCACTAGTGCAATTCAAACTATTTAAAGAATGACTCCACTTCATCTCTATAAACATCACCGCCCATAAAAGAAAAAGTCATCCAAAAAAAAATTCAAAGACTCTAAAAAATAGGTTTAGTTTAATTATACATCAAAATTTTAAAGAAACCCTTTTTTAATTTACTTTGTTTTAAAGAAAAACTCTTCTTTATTTTCACTTTGTTCAAGCCACAAAAAATACCTCAAAAGTTTTTAAACCTTTGAAGTATTTTTATTACATTTCTATTTCGTCATCCTGATATTTTTCTTCGATTTTTTTGATTTCGATTGCCTTTTCAGTTCTCTTAATATTCTTTTCTATTTCTTCAATTTTAAGGTGCGTTTTTGCGCTTAATTCTTTCAGTTGTTCATATTGACTATATTTCAAACGCACTGTATACAAAAAATGTTTAGCCCAATATATTAAATATTCAGAATCTTCTTGATTTTTTTCTTCAAATTTTTCCTCGGTATAAAAGTCTTTTATATCAAATTCAAAATTTTCAATAAGACTGTCAAGATCCTTTAAAGATAATTTGTCAAACTTGTCAACATATCTGTCATTATGGCAATTCAAAGTAAAAGGTAATTCAACACTATCTTTAATCTTGCTTAAAGAATACTTAAGCGCCTTCACCTGCAACTCTGGTCTTTCCTTGAGCAGTTCTTCAATAGAATTATATGATTCAAAACTAGATTTTTCAATTGAATAAAATTGCTTATCAGAAATAAATGTATCAATATATTCCTGTGCCACTTTTTCACTTGTAAATGAGATACCGGTATACTGGTCTCTATCAAAAGGACCTCCATAATAATTATACATGATTTTATAATTTGTAATTTTCATATCAACCTCTTTTTTAATTTCTATACTTCTATATTACCTCTTAATCACTTGTCAAGACTTAGTTAATATAGTCCCTTTTTATTTAAATAATGTTTTATATTGAATTTTGATAATCTATATAGTCTTTATAAATTTGCTTTGCAACCCTGCTTTTATCTTTATCATTTATAAACTCATCTATGCTTGAATAAATCTTTTCTCTGCGCACATACTCTTTCTTTCCAACCTGACAATCACCAAACATATCAGCAAATTTTTCAGCCTCTCCTATGTCAGAAAAATAGATTCCAGTCCTTTCATAATAATCAGTCGTATATCTATATCTTTTAATAGGATATGCTTTTTCTATCTTTATTTTTGGAGTCAAACCTGATTCATTTAAACATTCATCAATGCTTTTAAAATCTACAAATTGCATCTTTTGATATGAAAAACTACTTCCATAAATTTCAATAAAATCTTGAGCATCGGATTCTCTATCAAAAAAAATTCCACATACATTATGCTTAGCATCAAGAATTGCAAATCTTTCTACAATTTCTACCATAACCACCTCATTAATTAATTATAACATGATTACCCATAAAAGTCAATCTATAATTTTTCTTGTATAGTTACCCTCACCACTTTTTTAGTTTTTAGACCTTTATCGGTCTCCTTTCAAACAAAAAATATATCATAAACCGAGCCTATAAAAAATCTTACTGCCTTAAACTGACAATAAGACTATGTTATGTCAAAATAAACCTACAGATTCATACAACTATTATTCTATAAATCTTGAAATAATGCATTTTTAAAAACTTAAAATCATCAAAAAATATTCTTCGATTGATAAGCAATAAAACATTGATTACATCTCTTTTTCATCACTTGCTACTGAAGCAGCGCCCAAAAAAGTCATGGATAAAACTCCACAAAATATTGATAAAGCACAACCAGTCCAGCCCATAGCACCTGATGATTTTTCGCCAAGTTCCAACTTTTCATCAATTTTTGCTCTTTCTGCTCCAGATAAAGATTTGATATAACCTTCCACATTTACTTCTTTCTTAAATTTATCAAATTGCTTTTCAGTAATTTTCCCTTCTTTAAATTCTTGATAATATTCATCGATTTTGCTTCTATAATATTCAGTATAAGCAGGCGATTGATTAATTTCATCATAGACATTTTTCTTAGCATTGTCTCTTACCGCTATATCACCAATACAAAGCCCTACACCCGTAAGACAAATTACGGCACATGACACAGCAGCCATAATAAATACTTTAAATTTATTTTTTAACATAATTTTCTCCTTAAACTTTCTATAAATACATATTTATCT
>CAOJSF010000018.1 GCA_948442695.1 uncultured Clostridia bacterium
ATATTGAATGATTTTTAAATTAGAAATAAAAAAATTTCCACATTAGAATAATGAGACAAGAAATTTTTATATTGAATGATTTTTAAATTAGAAATAAAAAAATTTCCACATTAGAATAATGAGTCAAGAAATTTTTATATTGAATGATTTTTAAATTAAAAATAAAAAAATTTCCACATTAGAATAATGAGTCAAGAAATTTTTATATTGATTAATTTTAATTAGGAGATTAAAAATTTTGCGATAGGAATGGGAAAAGTCTTGCTATTGAATGAATTTAAAATTAAGATATTGATTTTAAATGAGAGAATGATTTAAAAAAACTATGTTTTAAGAAAAATTTAAATTAAATTTTCATAAATTTACTTTGAAGAAAAATGAAAATGATTTTGTCTAGGGGGAAAATATGGCAAAGAAAAAGAAAGAAAGAGAAGTGAAAGAAGTGCTTAAAAATGAAGATAAGCCTTATAAATTTTGGACGACAACTAAAAAAATCTTTGCCGGAATCATTGTTGCTGTCATTGTCGCTGGTGCGGCAATCGGTCTTGCAGTGGGCTTGAAAAATTTGAATAACCCAACTCCAACACCTCCTGGCCCTGGAATTGAACAACCTGACAATCCTGGTGGAGAAATCACTCCTCCTGGCGGTGGTGATGAAGGTGAAATTAAGCCAGATCCTGGTCCTGGCGGTGGTGACGAGGGAGAAATAAAGCCAAACCCTGGTCCTGGTGAAGGAGAGGAAAAACCAGATCCTGGCCCTGGCGGTGGTGATGAAAAGCCTGAGGTGATTGAAAACATTGCTGACCTTATTGCAAACCATGGCTCAACAGTTTACAATGCGCTTGATGATGCATTTCGACTCAATGCTGCAAAATCAATATTTGGCAGAAAGGTTGATGAAAGTAAACTCGGAGCGTCAACATGGTATTTGGGAGAAGGTGATGAGATTAATGAAATTAAATATGCAGTTACTTATAATAGATCAAATACAAGTTATACCTATGGTGTTGCAACTATAAAACTTGAAAATGGCATTTTTGTCAAAGGAATGGAAAAAGAAGATATTCAAGATGCAATAAATGCAGTTTTGAATTCGGCAACATTTGAAAGTTCTTATGGGGTAGGATATAACCCATCAATTCAAGCGGAGAAAAAAGAACTTACTGATGCACTTTGTGACAAATTCTTTACACAAGCGGAAGGTGAAAAAGTTTTAGATAGATATATAGTTGATGAAGGTCCAACTACGGATTCTCAACTTGAAACAACTGTAAGACAGTTTAAAGTAATACAAATTTCAAATTATCAAGTCAAAGAAATAGGTGTCAGAATTAAAGATCCATCGGCAAGCGTGGATGAATTTATAAACAAATTAAATGATGAATCTAATTATAGAACATATGACTATAAAGATGATGTGAAGTTTTTGGGAAACAAACTTGAAGAAGCGAAGGTAAACCTTACAGACTATGTTTTGGAGATGCCAGACGGAAGTTTTTTTGAAATGTTTTAAAAGAGAGATTGCATAAATGTGCAATCTCATTTTTTGTAATATATTGTCGAAAGATGTCGAAAACTGCTGAATAAAAGTGAAAGATGTAAATAATGCAAGAAAATTATAAAGAAAAAATTTATATAATTATGTCGAATAATAGCAGAAACGAATTATTTGTAAAAAACAGTTGATTTTTATCGAATAAAAGGGTAAAATAATAATACTTAGGAGGGAAGATATGATGAAAAAATTTGTGCGGATTGTTGCAGTAATAATGCTATGTTGTATCTCCCTTCTTTGTGTGGGATGTTTTGGTAAGGACAATGTGACGACTGCGCCTGGTCATGACGATAACATTTCCACAAATCCAGATAGACCGGGGTCGATAGGAGGAGGCGGCTCTGGTGGTTCTGGTTCAACCGACAAGGACGACAAAGATGATTTTGATGATGAAGACTTTGATGACGAAGACCTTGAGGGCGTTGGTGATGATGCCGTCATAGGGATGTATGGCACAAAGGTGCTTTATCGACCAGATTCTTATGACTATGATGCTGGTTCTGGCGGAAATGGTGAAAAGAATAATTATTATGGTAAGTATGCGTGGTATTTATTAAATCATTTATTTAATTTTTATGCTATTCCAAATAAAGCAATAATAGAAGATGATTTTGATGATCCACTTACTGAATACAATGAAGGAGAAGAATACTATGGCTATTTGTGCGGAAATGTTTCCTCAGGATCCGAATCCGAAACATCGTTTAATCATGTGCCTTATTATTATGATAGCATCAGGTATAGGCCTAATATTTTAGCAACTGTCACACATGAGACAAAACCTGTCTGGGATGTTGAAACAGAGAAATGGAAAAATGAAACAACCGATTTAAAGGAAAATAACAATCAATATATTGTTGTGGGGGCAGACCTCTCTTCTCGCTGGAACTGGTCTTTTTCTTATGATTTGATGAATTTAGATCCGCATTATAACGCATTGTTTATAGATGAAGAATATTCTGATTATAAAAAAGGCAGGAATAATGTTCATTATTTACTTGATGGTATAACATTAGACACCGAAATTAATGATAAATATTTATATGATACTGATTTTATAAATTTCTATAAAAAAGTATTTTTAGGATTTGTTCTTGAAGAAGGGCAAGATGCCAAAGATTATGAATCTCAATATTCTGACTTTGTAAAGACAATGGAATATGTGGTGTATAGTTATGCACTGAATATAGAGCCTCAAATGGTGACTGTCACAGTCAATGAGGGGGCAAATCAATTTTTTAATCCGGACTTCAATCCTGATTTAGACCCAGAAGGAAGGATGCACAATCTTTATCAGGTTTCAATCGGTGCGTATGAAAGTGTGGATGAGGCACTTGAGGACATAACTGATTTGTTCCATGAAAAGGGTTCTCATGTAGGACTTTTGGACACACAAATCAGAAAGATTGCAAACTGGATCAAGGAGAATGTTATAGGTCTGGGCACAAGCATAAAGACAAATGACTTCACCACCTACACAAGTGCAACAGCGGTCTATGATGAAGACGGGAATTTGACTGGTATCAGTTATAACGATGCTGGGGAAACTATAGAATTATACAGAAATTATGAAGAGACAGTCGACAGGATTGTGAGGGCGGTTTGTAAGTATGTGCCTATCGGAAAGGATCCATCGACTGGGGAAGATGTGACCATTGATGACAAGTTTTTGGCATCAGAGGTTATGGAATATGCGGGAGAGTCATTCTTCATTGACGGGGATGAGAATTTCCCTGCACCACCAAAGCCTGGTGAGGAGATTTCTCCTAAAGCGATTTTGCCACTTGAGTATCAATCTGTGGTGATAATGCTTAATGAGCCAACTTGCTTATCTGATGTGGTGCTTGCGCTTAAGTATGATGCTGACAATGACGGGACGCAGGAAGGCGTCTATGACATGAAGAGATATCTTGACATCATTGTTGAACTCAATTATTACAGTCACAAAGCAAACAGGTTGATTACTTTGGGCAGTGAGAAGACGAGGATTTATGACGGGCCGTATGAGTTTGGGGTAGGTTCGGGAGAATTTCCGGAGTATAACTTGCCGGAGGATCATGGGACGGTTTGGTTTACGATTGACGCAAACAATCCTGAATACAAGGACCTTTTGATTGATGTTGAGAATGACCCTGGGGTGTTGCCTATCGGAGCGTTTAATCCTGACATCGGAGGGGGAATACTTAAGACTGATGTAGGGCATAACAACTATCTGAGGCCATATGTGTCAAAGAATCCGCTTGTTCTTAGTGGGCTTACTGATGTGAGAAAGTATTATTCGATTATAGAGCCGGATGATGAGGAGATAGGAGATCCTAGTTTGACTTATACGACTGGAAGGTTTAATCCTGATATGTTTGCGGGTTCTGACGGATGTGACTATTTGGAAATCACATACAAGGTGCTTAAGAAGAAGGGTGACCGAAAGACAAATTATTCATTCTACACTGGCATTGTGGGAGTGTTCAACTCTGACATGAATGTGGGTGGAGACAAGGATGACGAGTGGTTGTAGGCTTTGTGAGAAATTATACAAATTGACAAATGCGTAAAAAGCAACATGGTAAAATTTTAAGGTGTGATTTTTTAAATAAAAAGGAATCGCAGAATGATTTTATATAAAAATAAAAAGGGCGGATTTAATAGTCCGCTTTTTTTGTGGATTTTAGGTTGAGGTTTTTGTAAGTATTGAGATAATAAGGTTTGTGTGATGTTTTGGTTTTTTGAAAGGGAATTTTATGTGTTTGAGAGAGGGTGAATGAATAGGAAGAATATTTTAAGCGGAGGCATTTTAATCATTCCGCTTTTTTTTGTTTGTATTTGAGAAAATGCGAGGTATATTTGGCGGAGTTTTTTTTGGGGGGGAGGATAGTATCTATCTTGCTGTGTTTTGAGATACAACAATATTTTGAGAATGATTTGGGTTGGTGCATTGTGTGTGAAATTGAGAGGGAGATTTTGGATGTGATAAATTATAGGAAAGATGATTTTTAAAATTGATTGTTTGAAAGAGTGAGAATTTCAATCATTCCGCTTAATTTAGTTGGTTTTTATGTAATGTGTGATATATGAGGCGGGGTTTAGGGGGTGACGGAGAGCGAGCGTGCGGTGTCCCGCCGTAGGTGGGGCGAGCGTGCGAGCGGAGAGAGGATGACAATTTGTTTGTTATGAAAACTTGAGGTCTTGACAAAAAATAAATTTAGAAAATGAGGCTATGATAAAAAAGAAAGATTTATAAAAAAATTGAGTTTATAATAAAAGAAATTATCAAAAAGTTTGAGGCTATCATAAAAAATAAATTATGAAATTTTGCGGGATGATAAAAATTATGGAATGAAAAAGATTGAACTATTTAAGATTTCACGCTTATTTAAAAAAATGAATTATGATTACGATTTAAAATATTAAAATTTTGATTTAATGAAAAACTGAGTTATGAAAATTCTTAAATAAATAAAATTATTTTACAAACAAATTTAATTTACTGGACAAAGAAACAAGAAAATTGTAGAATTTAAGTGAATATGAAAGATAGCGTTAAACCGAGAGCGAAAATAATAAATTTCAGAATCATCTTTTTTGGATTTTTATCATTATTATTTGGCATTATGGTGGCAAGAGAACTTTATAGAGGAGTCATTGAAAAGATAATCATAACAAGTGTGGTTTTGCTTGTGGTGATTGTGTCATTTTGTTATGCAAGAAAGTTTAAGACTTTGATTGCAATTTTGTGTTTATTCCTTGTTGGCAATGGGTTGTATTTTCTTTCGATTAAGACTTTTGACGATGTGAAGTTTTATGAAGGACGAGTATCGATTGTTGGCAGAGTGACTGATGACATTGAAAGTGGAAATTATGGTGAAACAATCGTCATTGACAATGTCAAAATCAATGGCGATAAGGGAAGAAAGATTGAGGTTTATATTCAAAACAGTTTTGACAAAGTCAAGGCGGGTGATGTCATTGCATTTGAGAGTGGGCTTGAGCGGGTCAAGGCATTTAATTTGAGAAATTTCAATTCAAGTTGTCATAGAAATGGTGTGAGATATAAGGCAGAAGTGAGTGGTAAAAGTATCACAATAATTGAAAGTGGCAAAGTCAATTTTGGTGAAATGATTCGGCTTAAGGTCAAAGAAAATCTTTTCAAGCATATGAGTGAGAGGAATGCCGGGCTTTGTTATGCGGTTTTGTTTGGCGGAAAGAATGAAGTAGACAGCAATGTTTACGGCACTTTCAAAAATGTAGGTATAATTCATCTGCTTACGGTCAGTGGTTTGCATGTGAGTTTTTTGGTGACAATCTTTTATGGGCTCTTAAACAAGTGTCATGTCAATCGGTATGTTAGGCTTTTTATAACTTCAATTTTCATCATCTTTTACGCATATCTTTGTGGATTTTCGCCTGCAGTTATGAGAGCGAGTATAATGGCAATTGTATACATAACAGCAAAGAGTTTTTATAAAAATTATGATGTTTTGAATAGTTTGGGTGTCGCAGGTTTTATCATTCTTCTTATAAAACCACTTTATGCACTTGATGTGGGTTATTTAATGTCATGTTTTACTGTGTTTGCCATTGTGATGTTGACACCAGGTCTTACAAAGTTGTTTTCAAAGTTTCTACCAAAGAAGATTGCAGGTTTGGTCGCACTTTCAATTTCGGCACAAATCGGAATTTTGCCATTTTTGGGTTATTTCGGCTCGCAAGTTCATCTTTTGGCATTTATTATAAATTCTATAGTTGTCCCTATTTTTGGAATCTTGTATCCATTTTTATTTGTGGTAAGTATGCTGGGGACATTTATTCCGTTTATCAATTATCTTTTGATTTTGGTCGATTTGACATTTGATTTTATTGTCCTTGTTGCACAATTCTTTGAAAAATCTGGTCTATCATTTCCGATAACTGCCCAGTATTTTGGTGTGACTATTCTTATGTTTGCTGGCGTGTTTGCACTAAGTGGTTTTATGATGGTGGACGGATTTAAGAAATTTTTTATTTTCTCGATTGTCTCACTTGCGCTTGCTTTTTCTATCGGAATCTACCATATTCCCATTAAAGAGAAAAGAAGCATTGTTGTTTTAAGCAGTGGAAGCAAACAAAATCTTGTTTTAAATAATCGGGCAGGTGAGAGTTTGGTTGTGGGTTATGATTATAGTCTTTTAAATTATTCCCGCTCTTACAATCACAAAAATATGAACTATTTTGTCTCAAACTCAAAGCAGTTTTCGGGCAAGATAATTTCAAGTTGCAGACCTCTTGGCATTGATAGATTTTTTGCTTTTGGCGGAATTGTGGAGGAAGATGATTATACATTGCTTGTTGCGGGCGAAAGTGTGAAGGTCGGCGGATTTGAAATTGAGTATGAAAGTTTTGAGGAAAAGATTGTCGGCACAACTGTCAAGATGGACAACATTTGTATTTTTATTGCTAATGACAATAATTTGAGTTATAATATTATCAAAAGTGAAATTTTGCCAAAAGTTGACCCTGATATCGTCTTTGTAGATGGGCAGGTGATTGATGAAGGCGAGCGTGACTTCTTGCTTGTCACACTTGATAGGTGCGAAATGGCAGATTATTCAAGCAAGGCAAATGGAAATTTTAAATTATGTTATGGTGGCAAAGGCTTCACCATGAGGGGGATAGATTGAAAAAACTTAAAGGAAAATTGAAAGAAAAAATAGAGGCTTGCTATTTGTTTGCTGGTGACGATTATGAACTTTTTAGTCGTGGCTATTCAATGCTTTTGCGTGCAAGCGGACTGAATTTGCCAGAGATTAACCTTGTCAAATTTGATGATGAAAACTTTTCAATGAAGGCGGTCATTGATGCCTGTCAAATTATGCCTATGGCGTCTGACTATCGCATTGTGCTTTTGAAGAATATTGAAAAATATAATGAAAGCGACAAAAAAATGCTGGCAAATTATCTAAAAAATCCAGTTTCAACCACAATTTTGGTGATTTTTGATTTTTATAACAAATTACAGGCTCTTAAAAATGATTGCTGTTTTGTTGATTGCAACCGCTTTGATAAAACAACTTTGTCTTCAGTTGTGGTCAATGACTTTGCCAAAAAGGACAAAAAGATAAGCGCCGAAGCACTTGATTGTTTGATTGATTTTTGCAATGGCTATCTTTCAAGAATTGTATGCGAAATTGATAAACTTGTCTATTATGACATTGAAAACTCGCTGATTACCAAAAAGATGGTGGAAGCCCTTGTCACAAAGGACAGCGAAGTTGTGGTCTTTCAACTCACCGAGGCAATCGCCTCAAGAAATGCAGATAGGGCAATGCAGATTTTGGAATCGGTCAAAAAGGAAATGGGAATTTTGGGACTAATTGTCAATCATTTTAGAAGAATGTTTTTTATCTCAATTTCAGACCTGCCAGATTCTCAACTTGCATCACTTCTAAATGTCAAAGAATATGCCATTTCAAAACAAAGGGCACAAGTCAAAAACTTTTCAAAGATGCAACTGAAAAAAATCTATGCTCTGCTTGAAGAGGTGGACTTTTCAATCAAAAGCGGAGCAATGCTTCAAGAAAACGCACTTTACTTTTTGGTGCTTTCAATTCTTTATATCTAAATTGATTTTTTATAAGACTCCTTTTAAAAGGAGTTTTTTTTCAGTCAAAAAAGATAGTGCTTATAAATGGTGCCGACAAATCACCTTTGTTTAAGCCGATTGTTTTTTCAATTTTTTCAATGACTTCGATAGAGATTTTATCGTCAAGAATTTTATCAAGTTGGTCATAAGTTATGCCACAAAGGTCGGCAAATTGCTGTCTGGTCATATCTCTTTTAATCATATAAAATATTATAGGAGTTATGTTTAAATTGATTTTGTCAATCTCGTGTTTATTGATGTCATTGATTTTAGTTTTAGGGTCAAAAAAATCAATATTATTTTTATTGATATAAATTTTATCTTTTTTATCTTTCATAAATTTTTCCTTTTAAGTGTAACCATTTGGCAACTGAGATTATTTTTCTTTTTAAATGTAGTATAATCTTTTTGTAAACGGGGTGATACTATGTTAAATAAATATTATAAACAGAAATTCAGAGAAAGATTGAAAGAAGAGAGATTATTAAAAAATCTATCAATAAAAGAATGTTCACAAAAAATAAATGTAAGTGTTTCAATTTGGCTAAAATGGGAAAGAGGGGAGGCTCTTCCTATGGGGACAAATGCATCAAAACTATCAAGACTTTTTAATGTAAAAGTAGATTATTTGTTTGGCTTGAAAGATGAAAAATCTTGATAAATATATAAAAATTATTTTCTATTTTCAGTCAAAAAAGATAGTGCTTATAAATGGTGCTGACAAATCACCTTTGTTTAAACCTATTGTTTTTTCAATTTTTTCAATGACTTCGATAGAGATTTTATCGTCAAGAATTTTATCAAGTTGGTCATAAGTTATGCCACAAAGGTCGGCAAATTGCTGTCTGGTCATATCTCTTTTAATCATATAAAATATTATAGGAGTTATGTTTAAATTGATTTTGTCAATCTCGTGTTTATTGATGTCATTGATTTTAGTTTTAGGGTCAAAAAAATCAATATTATTTTTATTGATATAAATTTTGTCTTTTTTATCTTTCATTATTTACTCCTTAAATTCTCGATTTAGGGAAATATAAAATATTTTTTCCCATTTATGAGATAATAAAATTATGACAAAAGCAGGTGAACGAATTAAATCTTTAAGAAAAGAGAAGAATCTATCTTTAATTGAGTTGGGTAAAGCAACAGGTTTATCTAAATCGGCTATAAGTAGGTGGGAGAATAATATTTCAGACATTAATGGTGAAGCAATAGTTAGTTTAGCCAAATTTTTTAATGTCAGTGCTGATTACATTTTAGGTTTGACTGATTTTTAACTATATATATTCAGGAAGAAATTTTTTCTATTTTTCTTCATATAATTATTTTAATTCCCTTTTGTGGGAAAGTCAAGTGTTTTATTCCCATTTATGAGATAATATTTTTATGAGAAAGTTGGCAGAGAGAATAAAATATTTAAGAGAATCAAATGAAATGACACTTATGGCTTTGAGTGAGCAGACAGGGATATCAAAATCGACTATCAGCCGATGGGAAAATGATGAAGCGGATATAAGAGGTGACAATTTGATTGTCATGGCAAATTATTTTAAAGTGACAACAGATTATTTGTTGGGTGTGACAGATTTTTAAATAAAGGGGATGATTTAATCCTCTTTTTTTAGGCATACAAATAGCACTAATAAAGTGATTGTTTCTTGTGATGACAAGGATTTAGCGGATGATATTATGTTTTCTTTTGTGACTGGGTGAATAACAGAAAAGAAATGGGCGTTTTTATGTATTTTAATAAAACTTTACTTTTTTGACTGAAAAATCATCAAAACTTTACTTTTTTGTGCATTTTTGATAAACAACTTTACTTTTTGGAGGATTTTGTTGTGATTTGTTATAATAAGATGAGTTTGGGGGATGACGGAGATTTATTAAATCTTTAATAGATTCTTTTTAATCATTTGCTGTTATAATCTTTTTTATCATCCGCTTAGTTTGTTTGGTTTTGTGTGAATGTTTGTGCTTTGAGAGGGAGTTTGGGGGATGACGGAGAGCGAGCGTGCGGTGTCCCGCCACAGGTGGGGCGAGCGTGCGAGCGGAGAGGGAAGAATGAGAAAATCTTTTGATATTATATAAAATAAGTTGTTAAAGACTCACAATTGCAAGCAAGTTTGATTTTCGATAATATTAAAATATGTTATCATTTAGACTCTCAAATTCAAGCAAGTTCGTTTTTCGATATTATATACAAAACGTTATCATTTATACTCGCAATTGTAAGCAAGTTCGTTTTCCTATTCGTCTTCTTATATTATATAGAATGAATCAAACTCACTGTTTCGAGTTGGATTTTCTTCATATTATATAAAGTATAAAAAATAATCAATTTTGTTTTTGAGTGACTTCGTGTTTTAAAGTTAAATCTTCCGACATTAAAATATTTTTAATTTGCTCTCATTTTATTGTGTTTTTATTTTGTTTATGTTATATTATCTCTTAGAGGTGCAAATTATGATTAAGCCGATTGTGGCGATTGTGGGCAGACCAAATGTGGGAAAAAGCACATTTTTCAATAAGATATGTGGAAAGAGAATAAGCATTGTTGATGACACTCCAGGGGTGACTCGGGACAGGATTTATGCTGACGCAAACTGGGCTGGCCATGATTTTACATTGATTGACACTGGTGGAATTGATAGTAACAGTGACGACCTTTTCCAGGCGGACATCAAAAAGCAGGCATTGTTTGCGGTGCAAGAGGCAGATGTTGTTGTGCTTTTGGTTGATGGCAGAGTTGGGGTGACCACAAATGATGAAGAGGTGGCATCAATTCTTCTCAGGCATAAAGTCCCTATTGTTTTGGTTGTCAACAAACTTGACAATTTTGAGATTGAAAAGACATATGAGTTTTATTCTTTGGGGCTAGGTGAGCCTCATCCACTTTCAGTCCATCAAAGCAAGGGTATAGGTGACATACTTGATGCCATTGTCAAAAATTTTAAAGTCAAAGATTTTGAATATGATGAAAATGTGACAAGGGTTGCCGTTGTTGGCAGGCCAAATGTTGGAAAGAGCAGTATTGTCAACAGGCTTATCGGCAGTGACCGAGTGGTTGTCAGTGACATTGAGGGGACAACAAGAGATGCGGTGCTTGTGCCATTTAAATACAACAAAAAGGACTATGCTCTTGTGGATACTGCTGGACTTAGGAGACAGCGTTCGGTTGAGAGAGTTTCTATTGAGGGTTATTCGGTTTTGAGAACCATGTCTGCCATTGATGAAGCGGATGTTTCAATCATCGTGTTTGACGGAAGCAAGGATTTGACCGAGCAGGACATACGAATTGCAGGTTATGTTGACGAGGCGGGCAAGCCTAGTGTGATTGTTGTCAACAAGTGGGACATAAAAGCAAGAAGCAAGGATGAATATATCGCAATGCTTAAAAATGAACTTGCGTTTATGAGTTATTTCAAAGTGATATTTGTTTCGGCATTGACTGGGGCAAGTATAGGTCAGATTATGGAAAAGGTCGAGGAGAGTTTTGCAAATTCGTGCAAGAGAATTTCAACAGGTCAACTTAATGACCTTCTTCATGATGCGATACTCAATTTTGAGCCACCTGCTCATAATGGTGCAAGGGTGAAAATAAGATATATCACACAGGCATCAACAAATCCGCCTACCTTTGTTTTGTTTGTCAACAATCCAAAACTTATCAATTTTTCATACAAAAGATACCTTGAGAATAGGTTTAGAGAGAGAATTGACCTTGCGGGAACACCGGTGAGGTTTGTAATTAAAGGAAAGGGGGAAGAATAATGGTAATGCTTGAATCTGTGCTTCTTTTGGTGCTTGCTGGTTTTGTGAGTTATTTTATAGGAACAGTCAATTTTTCTAAAATTATTGCATGGCATGCAAGACGCAAGGACATCACTCAAATGGGAAGCAATAACCCAGGAGCAATGAATATGCTTCGCAATTTTGGATTTGGACTTGCTCTTTTGACTTTTGTTGCTGAGGTGTTAAAGTCGGGACTAACTTGTCTTGCTTTCAAACTTATCTATGACCATTTTGGAGTTTGGGGTGGTGGTGATTTTGTATTCTATCTTGCTGGCTTCTTCCTTATGCTGGGTTATAACTTCCCTGTTTGGAACAAGTTTAAAGGTGGAAAGGGCGTTGCCTGTATATCTGGTATTTTCATCTTCTCGCCTATTTGGTATGTAAGTTTGGGTTGGTTTGTGATTTGCTTTTTCCTATTCCTTATTATTGATATAGGTTCGGTGATTTCTTTCACTTTCACAGGTGGTCTTGCAATTGCAACAACAATTTATTTCTGGCTTCAGGGATATTCAGTTTGGGTGGCATCATATGTGACTGCAATGATTTGGGCACTTTATATTCTTATTCTTATAAGACATAGGGCAAACTTCAAGCGTCTGTTTAATGGCACCGAAAATAAGGTTGGATTTAAAGATAAAGTCAAAAAAGTTTTCAAGCACAATAAAGGTGAGAGAATTATTGATGAAGCGAATGTTGAAAGTGATGCTGAGGCAGAAATTGTGATTGAAGAGAAAAATGACTATGAAAAAACTTCAGATGATGTTGTTGATGAGGAAAATAATAAATCTTCAAATAATGATATAAATGAATAAAAATATTAATAAAACAAATAAAAAGATGTCTATTTTGATAGGCATTTTTTTTGTGTGAAGATGAGTTGTTTGAAAGATTTTAGATTTAAGTTGTGTTTTTTTTTGAGGTTTTTATATGTTCGTTTAAAATGAATCCTTTTAATAAAATCACATTTTCATGGATGAGAGAAACTTATAAATTATTAAGGCTTAACAATTTTCTTTGATTTGATATAATATTAGAAGCAAAAAGATATGATTGTTGTTTCAATTCAACTATCTAATTAGACAGTTTGATAAATTTGATTAGTTTGAAAAATTAGGAGAGTGCGTGAAGAATATAAGATTATCAAAAGAGCAAGCAATAGAATTGCTGAGAGAAAATGGGGAATATATAAAATATTTTGCAGGTGATTTTCTTGATGATTATGATATTATTAATGAGGCATTAAAAACTTATCCAGGTGCACTTAGATATGCATCAGAAAGATTGCAAGATGATATAGGAATTGTAATTTCTGCGTTGATTAAAGATAGAAATGTGATTCGTTATGCTTCAGACAGGCTCTACTCTAACAAGGCGTTGAATACGGCAAATGAAGATACACTTAAGCATTGGCTTAAAGTTTGTAAAGATCCTGAAAATTTTGATTTGCTTGACAATGATTTCTTTATAAGAGAAAATAGAAGATATTTAGAGTTTGCAGTACAAATCATCAAAGATAAATTAAAAGCACTTCCAGAAAATGAAGTAAATAAAGAATATATTGAGTATATAATAAAGTTTATTAAAGAAACCATTGCAAAAAGAAAGATGGAAATTAAACAAGAAAGAAAACAAGCAAAGATTCAAAAAAATCGCGAAAGAGAATTTGAGCGTAATTTTGATGAATTATTGAAATAAAAAGCATATGATACATATGCTTTTTTATTGTTAAAATAATTTTATATAAATGTTAAATTTGAAAAATCTTAATACTATTTAGGCTGAAAAATTTAATTCAATTTTTAAACAAATATTTATTGATTTTTTCAACAAAATGCCTTTTGAAATTTTATTAAAAAATTTTTTAATAATATAATAAATATAAATTGATTTTTTAAATTCCTATCATTTAAAAAAAATTGATTTATTTAGTAAAATTTTTTTTCTTTTGTTCTATCCTTAATTTTCTCCGCATAAGTTATCGTGTCGCATGGAGGAAATATAATGGAAAAATTTGAAATATATGAAGATATCAAGACGCGAACTAATGGCGATATTTATATAGGTGTGGTTGGACCTGTCAGAGTTGGCAAATCCACCTTTATCACAGAATTTATGAAAAAGTTAGTAGTGCCAAATATCGAAGAAAAAAACAATAAAAAGAGGACGATTGACGAACTTCCTCAATCTGCTGACGGCAAGACTATCATGACAACACAACCTCACTTTGTGCCAAATGAGGCAGTCAAAATCAAGGTTGCAAATGCTGAAATGAAAGTGCGAATGATTGATTGTGTTGGTTATGTTGTTGGTGGCGTTATGGGACACACCGAAGGTGACAAACCTCGTCTCGTCAAAACGCCATGGTCGGAAAATGAACTTCCTTTTGAAGAGGCTGCAGAACTGGGCACTGATAAAGTCATCAATGAGCATTCGACAATCGGGGTTGTTGTGACAACTGACGGGTCGGTGACTGACATTGCCAGAGACAATTATGTTGATGCAGAAGAGAGGGTGGTTGCCCAGATGAAAGCCAGTGGAAAACCTTTTGTAATTGTTTTAAACTGCAAGAATCCAAATTCTTCAGATAGTAAAAAACTTGCAACTTCTCTTGAAACAAAGTATGAAGTGCCAGTTGTATCAATGAATGCGCTTGAAATGAAAGATGAGGATGTTGACAGAGTTGTTGAAAAGATTTTGATGGAATTTCCTGTCACATCAATCAAAATTTCTATGCCTGAGTGGCTTAGAGCACTTGACTATGAAAGCGATATCATTTCTGAAATTGCAAGCGAAATGAAAAGGCTTAGTGCAAATATCAACAAACTCAGTGATGCCGATAAAAATCAAATTGCCTTTGCTGAAAGCACTGCTTTTGAGCCTATCACAGTTTCTACCATTGAAGCGGGCAACGGGACTGTCAAATTCAACATCATTCCAAAAGACGGTCTTTTCTATCAAGTTTTATCTAGAGAATGTGGTTATGAAATTGTTGATGACTTTCAACTTATCAGTTATATAAAAGAACTTGCCATTGCAAAGGTTGAATATGATAAGATTAAAGGTGCCCTTGAAGAGGTTAAGCAAACTGGTTATGGAATTGTTGAACCACGCAGAGAGGATCTTGAACTGGGTGAACCTGAAATTATCAAGCAGGGCAATCGTTATGGAGTCAAGATTAAGGCTACTGCACCATCTCTTCACATTATGAGAGTTGATGTTTCTGCAGAGGTCACTCCGATTGTGGGAAATGAAGACCAAAGTCAGGATCTTGCTAAGAATTTGGTTGAACAATTTGATACAGACCCTCAATCAATTTGGGATACAAACATTTTAGGCAAAAGTCTTTATAGTCTTGTTGGGGACAGCATCAATTCAAAAATTGTGCTTATGCCAGTTGAGGCGCAACGCAAGATGAGAAAAACTCTTTCTAGAATTGTCAATGAAGGAAAGGGTGGGGTGCTTTGCATACTTTTATAAAAAGCATTTAAAAAATCATAAGTTTTGTTTTTAGAAAAAATAACTTTATTCAAATATTGATAAAGTTATTTTTTATTTATTATTTTATTTATTATTTTATTTATTATTTTATTTATTATTTTATT
>CAOJSF010000019.1 GCA_948442695.1 uncultured Clostridia bacterium
TTAAAAAGATATTAAAAAGATATTAAAAAGATATTAAAAAGATATTAAAAAGATATTAAAAAGAATTTAAAATTGCTTCAATATTTAAAAGTAAAATATTGTGATTGAAAATATTTTTAAGAAATAATATAACTTAAAAATCAGAAAAAACAAATTAGATAAATTAAGAGGAAAGAATGGGGAGATTATGCTTTGATTGTCCTCGCCGATGTGGGTTAGACAGAGGTGTTGCAAAGGGATTCTGTAAAGAAGATGATAAAATAAGAATTGCAAAAATCATTGAAAATTTTATGTGGGAAGAGCCTTGCATAAGTGGTGATAAGGGTGCACTTGCAATATTTTTTTCAGGTTGCAATCTGCGTTGTGAGTTTTGTCAAAATTATCAGATTTCACATCTAGGGAAAGGTGAAAAATACACCGCTGAGCAGTTTCGCAATCTGCTTGAGAGTTTTGACATTTCAAAGTATTCTTCAATTGACCTTATCACTCCTTCGCATTTTTCTACACTTTTACATGAAGCACTTGCTGACTTTAAAAGTCCTATTCCCATAGTGTGGAACAGCAGTGGTTATGAAAACAGTGAAATGATAAAAAAGTTGGCAGATTTTGTGGACGTCTTTTTGCCAGACTTTAAATATTATGACAGAGAATTATCGCACAATCTTTCAAAGGCGAAAGACTATTTCGAGGTGGCAAGCAGGGCGATTTTGACAATGCGAGAGGTTATGCCTGAGAATATTTTTAATGATGAAGTGCTTGCAAAAGGGGTTTTAATAAGGCATTTGGTTTTGCCTGGGCAGACAAATGATAGCAAAAAAATTTTGGAGTTTATTTCTGAGAATATAAGTCAACCATTTGTCAGCATTATGGGGCAATTTACGCCTATGGGTGGAAAACTGCAAAGTCGATTGAAACCTCTTGAGTATAAGATTGTTTTGGCTCATGCTGAGAAACTGGGGCTGACGAATGGATATTTTCAAGAACTGGGCAGTGCCAATGAATGTTTTGTCCCAGACTTTTAGTTGTCAATAAACTATCAAAGTTTTATTTAACATTATAAAAATCAAAATGAGGACGGATTTGTCGGTTTTTCTGTGTGTATTTATGAATAAATAAATATCACAAACGAAATCAAATTCAATTCTGATAAATTTTTATGATATAAATTAAATTTGTTAAAAATAATTTTTATAAAAAACAATAAATAGAGATTATTGTTTGACAAAGGCATTTGAATTTTTTAAACTATTATAAAGGGGCGAAATATGAAATCTGCAAGTAAAACACAGCCAAAGCAAATGAATGCTTTGCAGAAAGAGGCTAAGTATTTAAAAAAGAGAATGACTATTTCAAGAGTAATAGGTATTTTTGCCTGTTTGCTGGCACTCACCGGCATTGCGGTCTATTATTTAAGTCTTATCAATGAGTGGCTTTGCATGATTTTGATTGCATACTGTCTGGGCTCTATTTTTACTTCAAACAGTTTTATACAAGATATGAAGGTGGGCAACCCATGGCACAGAGTAAATGGTGTTTGCTCGATTATATTCTATCTTTTGGTTGTTGCTTTAATTATTTATGGATTTGCGACCAACAATCTTTCACTTCAATTTAAATAAAAATTTAAAAAACTCTAGACTTATTTTGTTTAGAGTTTTTTTTGTTTAATATAAAGGTTGTTATGAGAATTCTTTTAGTGAGGAAATTATAATGCCAGAAAGAAATATTTATTGAAACTTATATTTGAGGGGAAATTGAATGTTTTTTAAGGTTTATACTTGAAAGAAAGATGAATGTTTTGTTGAAACTTAATTTGATAGAAAGTTGAAAGGCATATTGAGGCTTATACGAGAGAAATTATAATTTGTTGTTAAAACCAAAAATTTAGGCAATAATTAAGTTATGGAAAAGATTATTTTGCCTTTCGGAAATGGAATCAGCATTTTCGATAAGGGGCGTTTATGTGTAAGTCTGATTGATAAAGATGGCAACAAAAAGGTGGGCGGACGATTTGTAAAATCTGTTGGCAAGTTTTTGTCACTGCCTGTGATAAGAAGTTTTACCTTTTTGTTTTATGGACTGATTTTGTATATTCAGTCTTTTGTGCTTTTAAATGACATTGATGATAGGGCGGAAAATGAAAAAAATAAAAGTTTTAAAATTGCCAAAAATATCACCATTGCTTCAAGTTATATTGTGCTGATTGCAATGCTTGTAGCCGGTTTTTTGTTTGGCTTTTTGGTTTTGGGTGTTTTGCCTGCCTTTCTATTTAAGAGGGCATTTCCTGACAACAGTTCTTATTATTTTCGCAGTTTTATCGTTGCTCTTATGCGATTTGCCATTCTATACATGATTTTTACAGGACTTAGGTTTGTGCCTTTTATGAGTGGATTATATTCTTTCAATGGTGCTGGCAATGTTTATCTCTCTGGAAAGGAAGATGCGATTAGACCTAGGACATATCCGCTAAATTTTTTAAATTTTCTTTTAAATATTTTTCTTTTTTCAACTTTTGTGATATCATTAGTTGCGGTAAATATATTTTGGCCGGTGAATTTTGTGATAAATCTGTTGATATTTTTGGCTATTGTGCCTATTGTCTATGAGTCTCTTTTGTTTGCAAGCAAGACAAAAGCGGTATGGGTAAAGGATGTTGCCATTGTCACAAACTGGCTGGTGAGTATAAGACCAAATACTACGCAAAGTGAGGTTTTGTCGGTGGCAAAGAAAGAACTTGAAAATTATGCTGACTTTGAAAAAGTCAAAACGGGCAGGGTTGCAATGTCCAGCCTTTATGCTGAAATGGAGACAAAACTCAAGGCAAGTGACAAATTTGAAGTGAGTGATTGTGACTGGATTATCAGCACCGTTTTAGGCAAGAATAGGGCGGAGACTAAACTTGAACGAAGTGTAAGTGACAAAGAATATAGAGAGATTATGCGTGCCTGCGACAGGCGTTCAAAAGGTGAGCCTCTTTCAAACATCTTTGGATTTGTTGAATTTTATGGTCTTCGATTTGATGTGAATAAAAAGGTGCTTTCTCCTCGTATGGACACTGAAATTCTGGTTGAGGAGGCACTTAAGAAGATTAATGAGTTTGATGCGAAGAGCGTTTTGGACCTTTGCACAGGTTCGGGAGCGATTGCTATTGCGATTGCAAAATATTCATCCTGCAAGGTCTATGCAAGCGATGTTTCAAAGTCGGCTTTGTCTGTCGCTGAAGGCAATGCTAAGAAAAATGATGTAAAAATTGAATTTAGTCAATCAGATTTGTTTAAAAGTTTGAAAAAAGGCAGAAAGTATGATATAATAGTCTCAAATCCGCCATATATAAAAAGTGGCGATATTGAAAAACTTGATATTGAGGTCAAAAAATATGACCCTCGTTCTGCTCTTGATGGTGGTGAGGATGGGCTTGACTTCTATAGAGAGATTGTCAGACAGTCAAAATCAAAACTCAACAAAAAGGGCTGGCTTATGTTTGAGGTTGGTCAGGGGCAAAGTGATGCTGTAAGCGAAATTTTGCAAAATGAGGGCTTTGACAATGTCTCGCAGGTAAAAGATTACAATAAGATAGAAAGGGTGATTTATGGTAGACTTAGCAAATGAAATTTTGGAAAAAACAGGTAAAGCAAAGGCAAGGTTTGATAATCTGACTGAAATGGTCAGTGACCCAGCAGTCATTGCCGACAATCGTGAATGGAAGAGGCTTGTCAAAGAGCGTTCTTCCATTGAAGATGTTGCAAATGCTCATGTCAAACTTGAAAAACTTGTCAGTGATTATAATGAAAGTAAATCGGGCTATGAAAATGAAAGCGATAGTGAACTTAGAGATATGTTCTATGAAGATATGGCTCAATTAAAAGAGCAGATTGAGAGCGAAATTGAAGAAATCAAAATTTTACTCTTGCCAAAAGATGCAAATGACGACAGCAACGTAATCATCGAAATTAGACAGGCGGCAGGTGGTGAAGAATCTGCACTGTTCTGTACAGAACTTTACAGAATGTATTGTATGTATGCCGAGAAAAAACGCTGGAAAGTTGAGGTGATGGACATCAGCGAGACTGAATTGGGTGGAATCAAAGAAATTACCTTCATGGTCAAGGGCAAGGGTGCTTATAGTCAATTTAAGTATGAAAGTGGTGTTCATAGAGTTCAGCGTGTGCCTGAAACTGAAAGTCAGGGCAGAATCCACACATCAACTTCAACTGTTGCAGTTCTTCCTGAAATCGAAGAAGTTGAATTTGAAATTGAAGATAAAGATTTAAAGATTGATACATATCGTTCCTCTGGTGCGGGCGGACAGCACGTCAATAAAACAGAAAGTGCAATTCGCATAACCCATCTTCCAACAGGTATTGTAGTTGCCTGTCAGGATGAACGCTCTCAAATAAAAAATAGAGAGAGGGCAATGGGAATCCTCCGCTCAAAACTTTATGATTTTTATCAAGGTCAGATTGAAAGCGAGTATAAAGAAAACAGAAAAAGTCAGGTGGGCACAGGTGACCGCTCAGAACGTGTGAGAACTTACAATTATCCACAAGGCAGAGTGACAGACCATCGTGTCAATGTGACGTCATATAGTCTTACAAATGTGCTTAATGGAGATATTGACATCTTTATCGAAGCGCTTACGCTCAAAGATAGGGCGGAAAAACTTGCAAATGCATAAGGGCGAAATTTTCGTCCTTTTTTTGTAAGTTGACAGGTGCGAAAGAGCGGATTTGTGTAAAAAGGAGTTTAAGAATCTTTTCAGCAAACGAAACAGTTTTTTAAATGGCAAAAAGCATAATCAAGTCATGAAATTTTTTATAAAATCCACGATTATAGTATAAAAATTTTTGTTATAAAAGTAATAATATTTTATGATGATTCTTATTTAAAAAGTAAAAAGGGGCTTAATATTTTTATTGTAAAAGATATTATGAAACCATGATGATTTTTATTGTAAAAGATATTATGACAGCATGAATATTTTTGTTTCAAAAGTCATGAGAGGGGGGCAGTATGAGAACGTATAAAACTTGACTTTTGCGACCATTTATGTTATAATAAAATGATCCTAAAAAAAGGAGGATTAAACAATGAGTAAAATCGTAAAAGAAAAAATAAATGAAGTGAAAAAGATTGCGATAGTTTCGCACATTGCCCCTGACGCAGACGCACTTTGCAGTTCGTTTGCACTTAAAAATATCATCAAAAACAATTTTGATTTTAAGTATGTGGATGTCTTTATGGACGGTGAAATAGGTTCGCTTTATGACCCTATTTTGAGGGATGAGGTTGTAAATCCAGTTCCTTACAATTCATACGATATGGTTTTTGTTTTGGATTGTCCAAATTTGGGAAGAACTGGAAAGTATAAAGACCTTATTTCTGCCACTCCTGTGATTGTAAATATTGACCATCATGATACAAATGAGAAATTTGGGGATATAAATTATGTTTCATCTGCTGTTTCAAGTACCTGTGAGATAGTGTATTTAATGGCAGTAAAAGGCAATTTTGAATTAAACAATCTAATTGCAAAAGAGTTGTATCAAGGAATTATCACTGACACAAATTGTTTTAAATCAAATTCAATCACAAAGCGCACACATCAGGTGATAAGCGAACTTTTAAATTATAAGTTTGACTCTGATGCAATCAAAGCCTATTATTTTCAAAACAATTCGATTGCTAAAACAAAACTTATTTCCAAAACACTTTTGTCTATGAAGTTTTATAATGGAAATATGTTTACAACTATGAAAATTCCAAATGAACTTTTCAGCAAACTGGGTGCAAGTTTTGAAGATACTTTGGGAATTGTTGACAATGGAATAAATGTCACTGGTGCAGAGGTCACTGCAATTTTGATTGAATCGGAACCTGAGAAGGTCTATGTCAGTCTCAGAAGTAAGGGCAGGGTAAATGTTGGCGATATTGCAAAGCAGTTTAATGGCGGTGGTTCTGTTTCGCTTGCGGCTTTTCAAAGAAGTGGAAATTTGAAAGATATAGAAAAAGAACTGGTTGATGTTGTTACTCCAGAACTAGGCGAATATGATGAGGATGAAATAAGCCTATTCTAAAAATTTCAAGTCAATAATTTAAAATATTTATTTATTATTGATAAATAATAATGAATAAAATTATATTTTAAGTAAAAAACAACTAAAAATTAAAAATAAATCAATATTAAAAAAATTTAATATGATTAAAACACAAAAATAAAAATGTAATAAAAAAATGCATCTAAAATAGATGCATTTTTTGTTGTTTAAATATTTCAATCAAAACATTAAACTTAGTCAAATATGATTACTGAATCAATATTTGCTTTGCCTGTGCATTTGACTTCTACATCATGCCATTTCATTTCAAGTTCATCTGACATATAGGTAAGCACCCAGTCACCAGATTGCTCTTTTAGGTCGATTGAATCAACTTTCTTGCCATCGATATAAACTTCAAAACTTGTTCCGAATTTTAATGATGAGGTGAGTGCAAGTCTATTTCCGTTGAATTTGAAATAAAGTGAAGAAGTGTTTTCGCCTGCATAAACATGACCGAAAGTAGAGAATGTTTGTTCTATATCCCAGTTGCCGGTAAATACAAAGGTTTCGTTATCAGGTGTGATTTGTTTTCCACCATTTACTGAAAGAGACCATGCAAGTTCTATCTTATTCAAGCAGATATATTTGTATGCTTCTTTTGAATGAGTGTCTGTCACAAGCACTTTATAAAAATTAAATGAGTGATAATCATCAAAGTTTGCGACAACTTGAAGTGTGCCTAATTTGGAACTTGCTTCATCGCAAACGAGAGTCCATTCATCTCCATTTTCACTTACCCAAACTTTAAATGTCTTTGGAAGATAAGTTCTGTATTGTCCTTTGACTGAAGAACCATGGAATATAAGTCTGTTTGCAGTGACTTTTTTATCAAGTCTTACTGTCACACTAAAAGGATTTGACTCTGAAATGTTGCTTTTATTATTATGAATAAAAGTTTTGTCATCACCATCAAACAAATTGTTTAATGAATGTGTTGGAGAGTTATCCCATGGAGTGTAGATTGACGCTATGCAAGTTTGTTGAGCGTCAGAAACTTTTGTGTCATCATAGTTGTAAATATATTCTCTTGTATAGAAATAATCTGTTTCAAAGTCTGTGCTTACTGGGAATTCATAATTATCTCTAAAAGCATTTGCATAAGATGCCTGAGTAGGAGGTATAAGTTCTGCTCTATTTGCCTCTTCTTCAGTCACTTCATTGCCTTGATAGTCATAATAGTGTGTTTCTGAGCGAACTGCATCAGCAGAGCCTTCTGCCACTTCGTTTCCGTTGGCGTCATAGTATTTTGTAACTATTGTGAACATAGGTTCGGTCCATTTTGCATAACCTAAACCTAAGAAACTGTTGAATTGAGGTTGAACAAGTAAAACTTCTTTGAAATAAATCCATGCATCTTCTTTCAGTGTTACATCAAAATAGGTGTTTGAATCATTTGGTCTAAATGAAGCAGATGATGAAGTATCGTTTATCTTAGCACCCAGTGAATATGTTTGACCGTCGTCAAGAGAGTAATAAACAACGCAGTTTCTTCTTCCACGAAGATATATACGATATTTACCTGCTTCAGTGAAGTGGAGTTTTCCTTTTAATTCTACTATGGTGTTTTCAGTAAAGAAATGATGGTCTGGAGCATTTGGATATTTAGTATGGTTTTCCTCTGTGTTTGGATAGAACCAAATATCTGTGTTTGCATTTTGAACAGGGTTTGAATGATCAATGGTAGATTCACTTTCATATCCTTCAAAAGCATTTTCATAAGCGGTTTGTGCATCAGTATACATATTTTCTTGTGAATATGTGTATGTTGTTCTTATCAAATTGTTTTTGTTTGTTTCGTGAGATTGTTCAAACTCAAGAATCAAATCAATATCGTCCACTTTAAATGCCTTGTCTTTTTTATTTATCTCAAGTGTTACGATTATTTGTCCAGAGAGCGCTTCTTTTCCTGGTTTGTATTTGAAGTTGTAATTGTCAACGATTTCAAGAGTGCCATGTTCTGGTTTTGAAATGCTTTTTATTCTGTAAGTAAATCCTTCTGGAATTACTATACTTCCGCTTTGATACAATCCGCCTGGGGCAGTATATTTGCTAAGGTCAATATTAAATTCTTCGCCAAATGGAATTACATATGGTTGCATTGTTTTAAAGTATTTATTTACGCCATCATACATGAAACTTCTTCCAGTTTGATAAACTGAAGAAACAGGAACGAAAGTAGGGTAGTCAGGATTTTTCCACTGATTTGCGACATTTTTGTCAATACCTTTTAAAAGGTCTTTGAAGAAATAAGTCATATCATTATGAGTAATATCTTGCCATGCTCTTAAATATCCGGAGTAAGTTTGACCATAATGCTTTCTTTGCTGTTGAACTTTGGCTTGAATATAATTGTTTGCGCCAAAGTTGTGAAGAAGTGTTGAATAAATTGTCAATCCTTGCATTCCGTTGCTAGGAGTCCCACCTTGAGGAATTTTTAAAATTTCTGAAAGTGCCCATGTTGCACTTGTATAACTGTTCCATCCGCCCAGACCTGCAGAACCGAAACCTGCAATGCCTCTATTTGATGAAATTTTTGTGAAGAGGGCATATGAAACAAGGTTCATACCATTGTTTGTGACTTCTCCACCATTTCCTACACCATAGTTTTGGAAATTGTGGTGATATTCATGGAAGTTTCCCCATGCGCCAGATCTGACGATTTGGTTGTAATTTAGTGAAGATCTCATCCAGCCTGTAGGGCAGTTTACCGAACTTCTTCCTGGGAATGCAACGGCAGCGCCTGCTGCAACAAAAGGCTCATAAAGGAAAACAATTCCCTGACTGCTTCCAGTTGTTGTTACACTTGAAACCTTTTCCCAAAGAACTGCTGCTTTGTAGATGTCTTCATAAGAGAAGTTTTGAGCCTGATTTTTTGGACCAGAATGAAGCACGCCATAGTTCCAAACCTCCAAATCAAAGTATGGAGCGGTTGAATTTTTGTTTGCTTCAAATTCCTCTTTAGTAGTATAGCCGAGGATGAAGTGTGAATAAGTCACGCCACCTGATATTGTTACATTAAAAGAAGAACGTGTGTTTCTAATGTATAAAGGTCCACCGATGAATGAACCAACATAAGCAGTGTAAACACCTCTTGCCTCATCAAAAGTTGAAGTGTTTTTGTTTACACTCATTGTGTTTAGTATGATAGGGAATCTTTGCATCTGGCCTTTTGCAGTCCAAATGTTGTTTGCCTGACCATTATAAAGTGCCTGACCTATATGAATGGTGATTCCACCAGTTGTTTCCATATCAGCCTGACTAATTTCAATTTTGATGACTTCGCCTGCAGGTGCATAAAGTCCTGTTACGCCATAACTATTATAACCTCTAGGACGCATTGAAACTTCCTTGATAATTCGAGGTTCGTCATCACTTACATCACCAAAATACATCCCAACTGATGCCGAGTGTTTATAAAGTTGGCGATGTTGATTGTTTGAGTCAAGTGCTTCAACAGGTTCTGAAGTTGTGCCAGTATAAAGGAAACCATTTTGGTCCATCCATGTATATCCGCCACCATTTCCAGAATTGTTGTGTGTGCCATTTGCACAGAGATAATTTGATTCTGCAATCAAAGCGTTTCTTGCTGCAATTTTGTCAGGAGTTGAACCGATAACGCCAGAGAGGGTATAACCAAATTTAGGATAGCCAGAAGGCAAACCTTCATCTTTGGTTTCTTCAACAGGTTTCACTCTTTCAACTTCACCGACAACTTCTCCATGGAAGCCGACAGCGGTTGTTGAAGGTAATTCTTTTTCAAATATTTCGCCTTCAACATTTTCAGGTGGAAGAAGTGAAACATTTTTGTTGTTTATGCTAGGGTTGTCGTTTGCCACTGTGTTTGATGGCAACATTGCCGGTGGTGGATTTACAGGTGGCTTACTGTTTTTTGAAGTTGTGCCAACTATAACGCCTACTACAATGGCAACTATAAGCAATATTGCAACAATAGAAATTATGATATTTCTCTTCTTATTGTTTCCAGATTTATTTGACTTGTTTGGCTTTTTTGTCTGCGTTTTAACTGCGGAATTCGCATTTGATGTCTTTTTTGAGACAGGTTTACTTTGAATGATATTTGTCTTTCCGCTTGTTGTTTTTTGCGTTGCGCTGGAAACAGGCTTGCTTGTCGCACCAGTTTTTGTCACCACTCTGTTTGCGCTTGTTTGCGTTTTTGCTGAGACTGCAGTAGAAGGTGAGACACTTTTTGAAGCAGACGCTGTTTTAATAGGACTTGCAGGTTTTGATGTGACAGCGGGCCTTGATGTGACGACAGACTTTGATGCTGAAACAGTCTTTGATGTGTTTGCAGGTTTAGACGCTGGTTTAGGACTAGTATTGTTTACTGCCATAAATTTCTCCTTTTATTATTTTGTTTATTATACTAAATAAATCTTCTTATTTAATATACCCCATATTATAATATATATATTGCAACTTGTCAATTTGATTTTTAAATATAATATTTAAAAAGAAGTAGTAAAATATTATTAAGAATAAACTCTTTAAAAATTTATAATGAATTTTAAAAAGGAAATTTAGAAAAAGGCTGTTCAAAGATGTTTGCTCAAAGAAAAGATGATATTTCATAATATTTGATAAATAAAAAAATTATTTTATATATTTTTTATTTATATATTGACAAAGAGTATTGCGTGATTTAAATTATAAAAAAGAGGTGAGTATGGGATTTTTTTAAAAACACAATTACAATGGATATGAAAGAAATATAGAAAGGGTGACTGGATTAGCAGGCGTTAAAAGAGTGATTGAATTTTTAAAAACTAATCCATATGATTTATCTTCAAAAGATATAGTATACATTTATGAAAATGCTCAAGATTATAAGCAAAAAGAGTTGATCGACAAACTTGTTAAAAGTTATATTGAAGTTGAAATGGATTATGAATCTATTGAAATTTTTGACGGAGATAACTGGGATTATGAAATAGGTAGAATTTTTTCTACTAGATTAAAAAAATATGATATTCCAGAAATGACTAAAGGAAAACTCAGGCAGGCTCGAATTCGTCTTGAAGAAAAGATAAAATCTGACAAAATTAAAGAAAGTGAAAATAAAGTAAGAGAGATTGACCAAAAATTTGATGAATTGTTTTAATCAATCTTGCCTTTTATTTGGTTTTTATTGTTTATTTTGAAAAATTTATTTAAAGATTTAATTAAACTTATTTTTAGCAAATATAAATATTGTTTAAAAAATACAAGTCCATATTTAGACTTGTATTTTTCTATAATTTGATATCTTTATATATACTTAAGTTTATAAATAAAAATTTTATGATTTATTTTTCAACATATAAAATTTATATTTTGTTGTGCCTATAAAAGTTGTATTAATTGACAACATCAAATTAAAAACTTTATTAGCAGAAAATGTATTCGCATTCTTCAAAATTGCCTTCATTAAGGTTTTTGTTTGAAAGGACTCTATCTACAAGGCCTCTTTTCTTAAGGTGACTAAGCACTCCTAAATGTATTAAATAGACTGCCTGTGCAATTTTTCTTTCATCTGGAATTTCTGGCTTTTTCTTGTCATAGGCTTTCATCATTTTTGATTGAATAGACAATATCTTTTTATCAAGATCAATTAAAGTATCAATTTGAGAGTTGGTGTTTTCTCTTCTCTCAGCATTTATTACCTCATTAATAGATGATAAAATTTCATCTTTGCCCACAAAAGAACTCTTCTTTTTCTCAAATATTTTTTCAGCATAATTTACAAGTGCCTGCCAGTCTTTTGTTTCTTTTAAGCAAACTTGATTTTTTGCCATAATATAAAGCATTATATCTTCATCGCTTAAAGAATTGATATTCTTTATGTTGATATTGTTTTTTGTAGAAGATATATTTTTGTTGAAAATGTCCTCGATGGTTTTTAATTTGTCATCACGCAATGATTCTATTTGCTCATCGAGAATCATCATGACAACAGAAGGTTGTGATAAATCAAATGTTTTAATTAAATCTGTCACGCTTACATTGTCTTTTAAAGAGAATGTGTTGTCGTCAAATGTGAAAATATTTTTATTTTCATCTATAAATCTTTCGGTCTCATTGCGGGTGAATGACATAAAAACATCATAACCTTTTTCTTTCATTTTGCCAAATAAAAATCCTGCAGTGTTTTTCATTTCGTTTTTGGTGAGAGTTCTCTCTCCAGTGACTTGCATTTTCATAATCATCGCACTTGCAAATGCGTTATCAATTTTGATATTGTATTCTTTTATCATTTTTTAAGTATCCATATGAGTTGTTATTATAGCATGGGGGGGTTGTCAACAAATAGTTTTCAAGAACTCAGAATTTTCGAATTATTTTATCTGATGATATAAAAATATGATTATAAATTTTTGCTTTTGCATTTTTGTAAAAAGTTTTCCAGAGAAATATTGAATTCTTGTGGGATGTCCATGTTCACACAATGTCCTGCACCTTTAAAAATTATTTTATCGCATTTTTCATATTCTGCCCATTCGTTTACAATTTCGATTTCCATAGGTGTGTCGTGCTCGCCACAGCCAACTAATAATTTGTATTGACGCTGTTTTTTTTGATATTTGTTTACAAGTTTATTGAGGCCGGCCATAAATCTAAAAGAACTTTTTTTAAACTTAATATTCATGTTATAAAATGTTGTTTGTGCATCACTTGTATAGGCAGAAATTTTTTTATTTGCTTTTGCAAACCATTTAATAGAAAATAATGCTTTCAACATCATCTTCATTTGACCTTTTGAATTTGCCCTTTGCCTATTTATATCAAAATTATTTATATCATAGCCACCAAAACAAGCAAGTGATAATACTTTATTTTCATATTTGTTTGCGAAGTCTTGAATAAAAATTGCCCCTAAAGAAATTCCAACAAAATGTGCAGATGATATATTTTGCTTTTCAAAAATTTTGTGTATCCATTCAGACATCTTTTCAATTTTATCATTTTTGCATGTGTGTATTGAATTTCCATGTCCTAATATATCTATGGCAAGCAAATTATATTTACCTGCAAAATATTCATATTGTTTTTCAAACATTCTATGATCAACAAATGCGGCATGAATAAAAACTATCCATTCATTGTTTGCGGTGTCATCTATATAATAGGCAATAGGTGAATTATCGAGATATAATTTTTCCATTATAATTGTTCCTTGATATTTTAAAAGATTCCTTATAAATTATGATTATATTTAAAAAAATTATTTGTCAAGAATAATTAAATATGAGAGGATGTTTGTACAATTTTACATAACGCTTTTTCTTTTGTAATGAGTATTTAATAGCAATAGATGTTCTGCTTTGTGGTTGGTAGTCATAATGACGCCCGCACCTTTTAGGAGGTAAATAATTTTTATCATAGTAAAATATAACAATGTCGCTTAGGTTAATCATAGTTTTATTTCTTTCTATATAACTTGCTTTACTATTTGTAAAACTTGTTTTATGTTCATACTCTTCTTCAACGCCTAATAAGTTGTTATTTTTCTTAGTATATTTATCATAAATTTGCTTCCATATTTTTATTTCTGATTCAAGAATGCATGTTTCTTGTTTGCAGGTAAAAGCAATTCTCTTTATATGTGTATACTTTTTTTCAGTTCAGTAACAATTGAATGACGGATGCTGTCAAACAGACTCTTGCTTCCAAAGAAAAAAGTATCAAAGCCTTCAAGTATTAGTTTTTTTATAAATTCATTTAGTTCTTTTATTAATTCTTTTGAAATCATAATTTTTATGTCCTATAAATGAACAATTCATAAAAACCTCCATTAATTTTAAACATTAATAATAAGATTGTTTTAACACAAAATAGAAGATATGTCTTCCATATTTTTAAAAAATTTATAAAGTTTTAGAAGATATATCAACTAAGGAGTGTTTATGTATTTAGATGAGGCTATTACTGAAAGAATTCTTGAATTATGTGATCAAAATGGAATAACACCAAACAAATTAGCAAAACTTGCAGGGATGCCGTCGGGTTCTTTAAAAAGTATTTTTTATGGAAAAAGTAAGAATGTAGGAACAAGAACTATCTTAGACATTTGTCAAGCACTTGAAATTAGTTTGTTTGATTTTTTTAATTATGAAATTTTTAAAGATATTTATTTAGAAGGTGGATATTAAAAAATTGTTAACAAATTTAAAAATTATAAAAAAACGACTGACAATTATCAGTCATTGTTTTTATTGTTTAGATATTTAAACAAGATGAAAAGCATGGTTTAAACTTTGTATAATTGAGGAATATAATATTTGCAAGTATTAACTTGATGCAAACTAAGTTTGTTGGTGC
>CAOJSF010000020.1:0-12500 GCA_948442695.1 uncultured Clostridia bacterium
TTATATAAGTTAATCTTTACTAAATAATATATATAAATATTTTACTACCCCCCCCAGCAAAAAGTCAAGTAATCCACATCTATTTTTAATTTTCTATATTATAATTTATATTTTTTATTTTTGTATCATAATTTGTTGAATTTTATAAATTTATTTAGTTTATGCATTTTCTAAAAAAATATATGTTTTGTCCATTTTCCATGCAATTATAAAGCAAAAACACTATTCAAATTTTTAAAAAATCTAAATTAGCATAACTATTACCTTTTACAATTTTTTTTCAAATTTTCCTCAACTTTTATTTCATGATTGATAAATTAATTAAATAAGTTTGTGTAATATACTCAAAAATTGTTTGATTTAAAAACTCTGCCCTAATAAAAAAATTTACTTCAATACTGTAAATATAAAATTCTTTCTTCCTAAAAAAGTTTGCTCGCTCTTTTTTATTAGTCCTCTTTTTTAAATAAAAAAAATCAAAGTTACCTTTGATTTTTTATTTAATTTATTCTTCTTCATTTTCATCATCTGAAGAAACTGATTTTTCTGAATCTTTATAAATTGATTTAATTTTTTCAAGCACTTCTTCAAAAAATTCTGGATTACTTTCAAGATATGCCCTTACATTCTCTTTTCCTTGTCCGATTTTTTCATCATTGTAAGAGAACCATGAACCAGATTTTTTGATGATATCATTATCAATCGCAAGGTCAAGGACACAACCATATTTGCTTATTCCTTGTCCATAGATGATATCAAATTCGGCAGTTCTAAATGGAGGGGCAAGTTTGTTTTTAACAACCTTTACAACAGTTCTATTTCCAACGATAACAGCACCGTCTTTTATTGAATCTTTTCTTCTGACATCAAGTCTGATACTTGAATAGAATTTAAGAGCCTTTCCTCCTGTTGTTGTTTCTGGAGAGCCAAACATTACTCCAACTTTTTCACGAAGTTGGTTGATAAAAATTACGCTTGTGTTGCTCTTATTAATCACACCTGTAAGTTTTCTAAGTGCTTGACTCATCATTCTTGCCTGAAGACCAACATGAGAATCACCCATCTCGCCATCTATTTCAGCCTTTGGCGTAAGAGCAGCAACCGAGTCAATAACCACTAAGTCTATTGAACCAGATTTTACAAGCATTTCACTGATATTTAATGCCTGCTCACCATTATCAGGTTGAGAAATAAAGAGGTCTTTAAGTTGAACTCCTAATTTTTCTGCATATGAAGGGTCAAGAGCGTGTTCTGCATCAATAAATGCACAAGTACCACCTAATTTTTGTGCTTCTGCAATAATATGCAATGACACTGTTGTTTTACCAGAAGATTCTGGTCCATAAATTTCAATCACTCTACCTCTAGGAATTCCACCTATTCCCAGTGCGATATCCAAAGTCAGACATCCAGTTGGGATGACATCAATAGGTTCATTGACTTTGTCACCCAGTTTCATAATCGCACCCTTGCCATATTGCTTTTCAATTTGAAGTAATGCCTGATCAAGTGCGTCTTTTTTAGTATCTTTTAAACTTTTTACTTCTTTTGCCATATTATCCCTCTAATTTTACTTTTTATTTTTTTTATTTTTGTTGATTTGTTCTTGTTCTGTCAAAACATCTTCACCTTTTTCAGTTTCATCATTGTTGAATTCGTTTTCTAAAGTCTCGTTTTGGGCTGAAAAATTTTCTATCTCAATTTCATCTTTTTTGATTTTTTCATCTTTATCATTAAAAACTTTTATATTTCTTATGATATAACTTGCACCAGAATAAATAGTCAGGAAAGTTGTTGCAATCAAAAGAATCATAAATGCAAAGTTTATAATTGAAATTGAAAGTGGTTCTTTTGCAGTTTGGTCAATCAAATCTGTCTTAACAAAAGCCATAATCATATAAAGCGTAATTACAATATACTGAGCAGTTGCTTTTACCTTGCCTCCCATGTCTGCAGCAAGCACAATCCCCTTTGCAGCAGCAAGTTGACGAAGAGCAGAAACAATAAATTCTCTTGCCAAAATGATAATAGCACAAACAATTCCGAGCCATGCAGGATAAACAAGTGGTGTTGCGCCGATAATAGGTGCTGAAACTATCAAAACGAGTCCTGTCATAACCAAAACTTTATCAGCAATGGAATCAAAAAACTTTCCTAAAGTTGTGACTTTGTTATATTTTCTGGCAACATAACCATCAAGAAAATCTGTAAGACAGGCAACTATGAATAATATGCCTGCGACAAGTTTTCCAAAAGGAATAAAATTTGCAAGGTAGAAAAATATAATAAGCGGAATCATAATAAGTCTTGTTAATGTAATTGAATTTGGTAAATTCATAATATTTCTCCTTTAAAATCATTTCCATCAAAGTCATAAATTTTCACTTTGACGAAATCTCCTACCTTTACTTTATTATTATCTACAAAACGGACACCAAAGTCAACCGTTGGAGAAAGTTTTTGTGAATGTCCGCAATATTCACCTGTCATTTCATCAAAATCGTCAACTAAAGCAACAATTTCTTGTCCTAACATAGATTTTGCTTTTTCTGTCATAATTTTTTCTTGAATAGAAACAATCTTTTTAAGTCTATGCTTTTTTGTAAAACGTGACAGATGATTTTTTATGTAAAAACTTGCAGTATTTGGTTCTTTTGAATAAGCAAAGAAACCAGCATAATCAAATTTTGACTCTTCAATAAATTTGCAAAGTTTTTTAAATTTCACACTCGTTTCACCAGGATAGCCAACCATAAAAGTTGTCCTAATTGCAATCTCAGGAAACTGCATTTTGATTTTTTCTATCAAAGCCCTTGTCCCATCTTCACCAACACGCCTACGCATTGACATGAGAATTTCATCATCAATATGTTGAAGCGGAATGTCGATATATTTGCACATCTTACTATTTTTTGAGATATAACTTAAAAGTTGATCAGTCACACATTCTGGATAGGCATAATGAAGACGAATCCATTTTATAGCATCAATTTTTGAAAGTTTATCGCAAAGTTTTATAAGAGAGTTTTCACCATATAAATCTTCACCATATCTGGTGGTATCTTGTGCTACTAAAATCAGTTCTTGCACTCCTCTACTTGCCAAATTTTTCGCTTCTTCAACGAGGTCTGCAATAGGATAACTTTTATATCTACCACGAATTCTAGGAATTGTGCAATATGAACAAACATTATTGCAACCATCAGAAATCTTTAAATATGCATAACTAGGATTGTTTGTAAGCACTCTTTCAAAAGTTTTATATGGCTTTGCATGAGGCACATCATACAAATTTTCTATTATTTCACAAATTTTTTCATTCTCGTTAAGTTTCAAAAAAGCATCAATATCTGGGAAATTTTCCTGCATTTGATTGTAATTTCGCTCAGAAAAACACCCAGTAACTATGATTTTTTCAATTGTTCCATTATTTTTATAAGATTCTACTTCAAGAATATTTGAAATTGCCTCCTCTTGTGCAGATTGAATAAATGCACAAGTATTGACTATCACAATGTCAGCATTTTCAACATCGCTTGAAATCGTAAAGCCATAGGCTTTAAGTCTGCCCAGCATATTTTCAAGGTCAACCTTGTTTTTGTCGCATCCCAGACTTATCGCCGATATGACTTTGGTTTTAAGTTCTTCATTAGTCATAGATATCTCCGAAAATTGTATAATACTCTTCTATCGAAATATAAACTGCCCTCTGTTTTGAGCCTTCAGCACTTGCAATATAACCTCTCTCTTCCATTTGGTCAACAATTCTTGCTGCTCTAGGATAACCTATTGAAAGTTTACGCTGAACCATAGTTGTCGAAGCCACACCATTGTCAATACAGATTTTCAAAGCCTGAGGAAGAAGTGGGTCAACTCCATTATTGTCATTCCCGCCATTTCCACCATTTGCTTTGTTTGGATTATTGATTGCATTGAATGCCTCTTCATCAAAGATTTCTTCATTGTTTTCGATGATATAATTTACTATATCTTTAGTTTCCTGAGTTTCTATCAAACATCCTTGCAATCTTTGTGCTGAAGAGTCAGCAGGTTTATAAAGCATATCACCATAACCCAAAAGTTTCTCGGCACCTGGTGCGCCAGTGATAACTTCACTATCAACCCTTCCTGCAACCTTAAATGCAATTCTTGCTGGCAAATTTGCTTTAAGAGTCCCGGTAACAACATCGGTTGAAGGTCTTTGAGTGGCAAGAATAAGGTGTATTCCTGCTGCTCTGGCCTTTCCTGCAAGACGACGAATTTTATCTTCAATTTCATTTTTGGCAACAGCCATGAAATCGGCAAATTCATCAAAAATTACCACAATATAAGGCATTTTTCTGACTTTATTCTGTAAAACCCTGTCGATTTTGTTGTATTCATCAATATTTCTTACCCTTTCCTCAGAGATAAGTTTAAATCTTCTTTCCATTTCATCAACCGCCCATTGAAGAGCATTTACCGCTTTATTAGGGTCAGTTATGACTTTTGGAATAACCATATGTGGCAGACCTTCATACATAGAAAGTTCAACCTGTTTTGGGTCAATCATAATGAATTTTACTTCATCAGGAGAAGACTTGTATAAAAGTGATGTAATAATAGTATTCAAGCATACACTCTTACCAGAACCAGTTGTTCCCGCAACCAAAAGATGAGGCATCTTCTGAAGATTGCACACTTTGACATTTCCGGTGATATCCTTACCGAGTGCAAATGTAAGAGCAGAAGGACTCAGTGTAAATTCTTTTGCTGAAAGAATATCTTTTACGCTGACCTTAGCGACTTTTGAATTTGGAACTTCAATACCAACCATACTTCGACCTGGTATAGGTGCTTCAATTCTGATTTGACCATTTGCTGAAAGTGCATATGCAATATCAGCGTCAAGTGAAAGGATTTTCTTGACAGAAATACCTTCAGGCATTTCTATTTCATATCTTGTAACAGTTGGACCAACAACAACATTTTGGACTTTTGCAGGCACTCCGAAATTTTCAAGGACATTTTCAAGGGCCACCCTTTTCATAGGCATATCTTGATTGAATGTTGCAGGGTCATCAGAAACTGTTGTAAGAAGATCAAGAGATGGTCTTTTATATTTATAAGGCACAATTTTTTCAGGTTTTTTATTGTCATCGTCAAGAGAAACAAAACGTTTTCTTCTTTCCATTTCATCAACAACCTTTTCACGACCACCAAAACGAGGAGATTGTTCTGTTTCCATTCTATTGTGCGAGCCGCCAAAGTCACTGCGTCTTTTCACTTCAATTGAATTGTCTTCTTCAACTTCATCATGAGAAATAATTTCCTCATGTTTAATAGTTCGATCTTCCCTAGCAAAGTCATCCCTTAAACTTCTCTGTCTTGACAAATCAGAAGTTTCAATTTTTTCCTCTCTAGCGAAATCGCTTCTTCTCTCATCTCGACCAAATATTTCTGAAGATGAAGTTTCAACTTGAGGTTCTTCATTCACCTCAACGTCGTCAAAGTTTATAAATTCTTTATCTTCAAGATTCTCTTGACTTTCTCTTTCCATTTTTTCTTGCATAACAACTGAGCGAATGATATCTTCTGCCTCATTTGTGATTTCTTCAGGTTTTATATCAGGCAAATTGCTGGTTGGAGCAGGAACAGGCTCTTGAATTACTGGCTCAGGAGCAATAATTTCCTCTTGTTTCAACTCTTCAATATTGTTTTTGATTTCATTTCTTGAAAAATTTGTCTCTGGTTGTCTTCTAGAAAGAATATTTTGCTCACTACTTAAAAAAGTTTCATTTCTTGAAATTCGAGTGCGTGACTGTTCTCTAAACTTGTCAAGGTCAACTTTTGGTGGAGATAGTAAATACTCCCTCATGCTCATTCCTGCAGGAACTTTTTCTTCTGGTTTTTCTTCTGGCAACCTTATCTCTTGTGGATAATAAGGTTGTCCTACCTGTTTTTTATATCCGCCCACAAGCCCCAGTTTCTCTCGAGCCGTGAGTTCTCGCTTTTCCTCTTCCTTAACGTTTCCGTCATACATAACAGCAACTTCTTCCCTATTTTTTGCAACAACAGGATTTTGGTCAACCTGTTTTTCTCTAGGATTTACAGGTTTTTTCTTTACATCCTCTTTAATTTGAAGTTTTATAGGCCTCTCAGTTTGAGTAGTCTTGCGAAGAGAAATTACTGCTTCAACAAAGAATGCAACACATACAGAAAATGCGATTGCAAGCAAGATATATGTTGCAGGCAAGCCCATTAATGACGCCATGCTTGTTGGCAAAAATCCGATTAGCATACCACCTGCAGTAATTTGTTTTGTATAATTAAGTGCAACAAATTCACCATAAGTCAATCCTTTTGGTGAACCAACAATTATAAGTTGAATTATAGAAAGAAATAAAATCAAACTCAAAGACAAAAATATTGCATATTTTTTAGGCATAACATATCTTTTATTGTTTAAAAGTGCAAGTGCAATAATAAAACCCAAAATTGATAAAGGATAAACAAATATACCAAACACTCCTAAGAAAAAGTATTGAAGAAATGGCAGTATTTTTGTTGCTGAAAATAAAAATACAAAGGTTGAAACAGCAAGCAAAACCCATCCGAAAAGCATTTTTAAATTTCTAGTTGTCTTATTTTTATTCTTTTTAGATACTTGAAATGTAGCCATAAAATTCCTTTTAAAAAATATTTATATATAATTATAGTAAAAAAAATATTATATAAATCAAATTTTATCTAAAACAAAAGTGATAAATTCAAATATACATTTCTATTGTAGCATAAATAAAAAATATTCTCAAGTAACTTATTAAAATTTTGAGAATATTTTTGTCTTTTAATGGAATTTTATTGATTAGGCGACTACACCTTCTATCACATCACTCACTGTAGTGATTTTCAAGCCCTTTTCTTGCATTTCATCTATGATTTTTGGCAGTGCTTTCACTGTGCTTTCTGTTGGATGCATAAGTATAAGGTCTCCACCACTCGCATCTTTTACAGCACGTTTATAGATTAGATCGCTGTCATGATCACGCCAGTCTATAGTGTCCCGAGTCCACATAATAGTCTTATAGCCCAGTTCTTTCGCCGATGCAACAGTTGTCTTATTATAAGCACCACTAGGAGGAGCAAACAAATTCATTTCCACACCTAAGAGTTCTTTTATAATGGTATGCGTGTTCTTTATTTGATTGATGTTTTCCTCTTTACTGATTTTATCATGATTTTTATGATGATAACCATGGTTTCCTATCTCATGACCTCTGTCTTTGATTTTTTTAAGATAACTATCATTCAGCACAGCCCATGTCCCGCCGATAAAAAATGTTGTTTTGGCATCTTTTTCATCCAAAATATCAAGAATTTGGTCAATATACTCTGTCCCCCAGTAAACATTTATCATAAGAGAAACTTTATTGCTTGACTTATCACCACTATAATAAACACCATTGACAACTGAAGAAACTGGCGAAGCGTTTCTTACTCCGGCAAAAACAGCGAATCCACCAACAACCAAAAGCATAAAAACAATGGCAATATTTGTGACGACTCTATTCAATTTAACTACTTTAATATGGATTTTTTTCATATTACATCTTATGTTTATTAAAACTTAATTAGAACAATATTAATAAAAAATTATAAAATAATAATTGCACTTAATGATCATTCATGATATTCCTCTCGTCTTTAAAAAACACTCCCATTAAATTCGTGTAATTCCTTTCCTTCATAAAAAAAAGCAGATGTTGTTCTGCTTCATTTTTTAAAGTTGTTTTCATTAAATTTAAGTAATATTTATTAAATCTATTACATTTCACTTTCATCTTCTTGATTTTCGACTTCGTTTTCTTCTTTATTTGTGTAGTCTTCAAACCTATAATTATCATTTTTACATCATATTTAGTCCTTGTTTCTGCAAAAACACGGACATCTGCAGGCAGTTCTTTTTCTTTTAACTTTGTCAAAGCACCACAACATGGACATTCTATCAAATATTCATAAGAAGTAGGTTCTCTCCAACATTCGTATTTGATTGTAAATATATCTCTTGCATTTGTTTCAAGATTTGCACCGCAAGGAACAATATTATTATATGCGTTTTCATGCTCTCAAACTTTTCCCAAACATGTAATTTGTTTTCTCCAAACTCCTTTTTTACTTCCTTTTTGAAAAATCTTTATACTACCTCCTTGATATTTACAAAATGATAATATAACACTTCAAACACTTTGTCAATCCTCTTTTTATTAATAAATAACCTAAAATTAAATTATTTTTTTTTAATATTATAATTCAATTTTCTTATCTATAAAAAAAAAGACTTGACAATCCCCCCCCCGACTATAATAAAATTATACAGAAATTTAAGGAGGTGTGTATGGCACTAAGTGAAAATGAGCAAAAACTTGCAAATAAATTAAAAGGAAAAATTTTATATTATAAACCGGTCGATTTTTTAGATGTTCGTGCTGAATATGTTTACAAAATTAATGATAAAGGAATGATTGTTTCAACAGAAATTAAATCAAATGATATCTATGTACTTTCCAGAAATGACGAGTTTTACTCCAAACAATACGAAAAGGAAGTGTTAGAAGATAATCTTGACGAGTTTAAACCTAGTTTTAAATTCAAAACATATAATTATTTTTCTCATCCTATAATAGAACTATATCAAAACGACAATATTTCATTAATTTATGACATTTCATTAAATAAAGTTGATTTGAAAAAAAGCAACAATTATAAAGAATTATCTGAGAATGAAATTAAAGAGATAGAACTTTCTAATGAAGTAATGGATAAAATCGAAAAATATCAAACATCAATTAATGCTGTTGTTGAAGATTTTCATAATCAACTTAATAACAAACAAGAATTAATTAAAAATGTTAGGGATAGATATGCATATAATATGGTTAACTATCAAAAAAGTGAATATGAATATGAATTACAAGAAGCAAGTGAAGATTTGCCTATTATAAAAGAATTTTATGAAGATCTCAAATCAGGTCTTACAGCCGAAGAACTTGAAGAAGAAGATAGACTTTTTAATAAAGTCTATGACGAAAATTTAAATAAAAATAATGCTGAAAAGGCTGATCTAAATGAATATAAATTACAAAAAATTGAGAAAGAAAAGAATGATGTTAAAGAAAAATCAAAATATCTAGATAAAATTAAGAAATTTGAAAATAAAATTTATATCGACTATAGCTTATCAAACGAAATATCAAAACTAATATATGCAGATGAAAATGGTATTGTGAATATAGAGAACGGTACAACTTGCTTTTTAAATTTCTCACACTCTTTTCTTGATCCAGCCAACTTTGTATTGTTTACTGAAGCATTTTCTCAAAAAGATTTTGTAGGAAATAGATTAAAATCCAACTCAAATTTTTCAATCGGAACTGATTTCTTACTTTATAAAAATGACAAAAGTGCACTTCTTTTAAACTTTATTGATGGAGACTATTTTATCAGCATAGAAAAAAATAATGACGAATTTAAAAAATACTATAAGGAATATCCAGTTGACGAAACAACAGAACAAAAATATATTGATGTCTTAAAGCAATTTTCTGACATTCATAATGTTGAAGCATATCTTAATAATAAATTTGATAAAAAAGTCACAAATGATGATATTGAACAATCTATAGTGGAAGCAATGGTCAAAGACATTTGCAATGCACAAGGCAAAATAGCTTTTGCTAACATATATTCTTCTTACAGTGAAGAACTTGATAGTAAACTGTTGCAATCTTTCGCTGAAAACTGGATAAAAAAGAACGATATTACCAAAGAAAGAATTGATAACTTATACAAAAAAGTAGAAGCCGAGGCTAAAAATAGAATGGACAATTATGACGCACAAAAAAAATTAGATGAACAAAATTCAATAGATAAAAAAATACAAAATGAACAAAAAATAGCCGAAGCTGTAGATAAAAAACTAGGTATAAAATCAGCACAATATAAAAATATATTTGATGATTTTGATAACAAAACATTAAAACCTATTGCAAAAGTTGAAGTCAAAGATCTTCAAATGGCAGATCCAAAGAAACCATTTAAAGAAAAACTTAAAGGATTGTTTAGTTTCAAAAAGAAAACTAAAGAAAAAGATAATGATAACTTTGAAGACATAGAAAGAAGTTAAATTTATAAAGAAATACTATTATTACATTCACGTTATTCCTCTCGCTCCTAAAAAAGACTGACATTAAGTCAGTCTTTTTTTGATATGTTTAATTCGGAAAATAGTATTTGTCTTTTGGTAAAAAGAACTCAGTATAAACGACAATCAGTTTTTCAATAATTAATTAAAAAGAAACAATCTTACGTCCCCTATTTAACATACAAATCTTAGTTTTTTCTATTTTAAGTTTTTAATTTATATTCATTAATGATTATTTAGTTCTATGAAACGATTAAAACATCATTAACTATTACGAGCTGTAAAATCTTCTTCTTTACAATATTCAATCACTTCTTCAAACTCACGACCTTCTAATTCTGTTGTTCTTTTAAAATCTTCATAATTTTGTTTTCTTTCTTCCTTATATTCTTTTAAAGCAACCGTTTCACTTGCAAACATATAAGTTGCATTAAACAAAAATGTTCCGGAAATAACCGCCATAGCAAAAGCGACCCTTGGGTTTGCTACAAGGCCTGTACCGATTGCAAATCCAGTAGCAATAGTAGCAAAAAATAAAGATGCTTTATGATCAGGAATAAACCAAAAAAGAAATTTTGCAATAGCTTCTCCTGTTTTTTCAATCATAGCTTTCCCAAATGCTATCATAGATTTTAAAATAGGTTTATGTTTTTTACCTTGATCATAATTATCAATAAAGTTTTTTTCTTTTTTAGCCATATTCTCCTCCGACAACATAATTTTCTACCTTAATTATACATGGGGGGGGGAAAAAAAAATTGTCAAGTCTTTTTTTAATAAAATAATTGTCTAAATAAGAACTATAAATTTTGAAACTAGCATAATAAATCATTTTCAATAACATCATAATAATCTTCAATCATATCAAAAACTTCTGAGTAATCAATGTTATTATTATTTTCAGCTTTTTTTAATGCACTATTAAATCCAACAAAATCATCTCTTTTTGAAAAATATTTATCATGAAATTGACTTTCCATTGCCGATACAACATTATTGAAAAGTTTAATTTTATCAGCATCTACCATTTTAGTTAAATATTCATTTATTTCAAACATATCATTTAAAAAAGCAATTCTAGTTAAAATTTCACTTCCTAAAACTTTTTCCATAGCAAAAACTACTTTAATTTCTTTTGGATAACCGCATCCGCTAGTTTGAAAGTGATTTTATTTAGCAATATGTCTGGTTAAGTACTCATTTAAGCCTTCCCTAAATGCTCCAGCACCCAAAGTATTACTCCCTCCACTACCACAAAAATGTATAGATTCATGAAGTAATAAATCGTTTAAATAAGTTAAAACATCTGCTTTTATTAAAATTAAATGTTCAATATATTCTTCAAAAGTATTATCATTTTCAATTAATGTTTCTAGCGTAAAACATTTATGGTTTTTATCAGAACCTGCATAAGGTAAATTTTTTATTGTTTCAAAAGCGTGAAAAGAACCTATAGGAATAATTATACCAGTATTATTAGCATATGCAGTAACATTTCCACTATAGTCAAAATGTAACAATTCTTTATAATCAGTTATATTCTGTAATTCTTCTCTTTTAATGTCATTCATAAAACGACCATATTTTTGCACAATAGCAGGAATATAAACCGATAATTTTTTTTTGCAAGATCTTGTATTATTTTATTTTAGTTGGATTTTCCATTACTTTATTACAACAAAATATCAAAGAGATGTCAAATATATACTTAATAAATTAGATAAACAAGAGTGTGTTTAGTCATACATGTGGCATGGTCTCTTTTAATCATTGTTTTCTTCTAGCCTATATACTTTTTAAACCCCTACTGAATATATATAATATATATTTTTTTGTTGACTTAATATTTCTTAATATGACCTATTGAATATTTTTAATATATATTTCTAAATATTCTTCTACTTCTTTTTATCATGCATTTTCATTTGTTTAATTATTTTCATTTGTTTTAATTCTACACAATGCACAAAAAAAGACTAGGAATATTCCTAGTCTCTTTTTATCAATTAAATAGTTTGTATTTCCTAAAGTTATTGATCGGTGGCAAACTTTGTTTGCCTTGTACTTCGTTGGGTCTTTCTCCCAACCTTACTTCAGTTCTCACTGTCGACTTAAGTCTTTCTCTTTAAAAGGAGGTGATCCAGCGGCACCTTCTGATACCGCTACCTTGTTATGACTTAACCCCAGTCACTGGTTTTACCTTAGGCGGCTGCCTCCCTTGCGGGTTAGCTCACCGACTTTGGGTCACCCCAGCTCCCATGGCTTGACAGGCGGTGTGTACAAGACCCGGGAACGCATTCACCCCAACATTCTGATT
>CAOJSF010000021.1 GCA_948442695.1 uncultured Clostridia bacterium
AAAGAAAACTGCAATCATTTCATTATTAAAATTAAAACAATAAAAAAGAAGGCTTTTAAAATCTGAGCCTTCTTATTTTTTCAATATTTTTGCTAACTACATTAATTATAGCCTTAAAAGTTTGTGTTTTAACGATATAATCATATTTAAGTATTATTTTGTTTATTATCTACCATTGCTATATTAGATGTTTTAAGCCTTTCAACTAGCCTTTGCATAAAATCTTTTTCACTAGGTAAATATATTTTATCCAAATAATATGTTAATTTATTATCATTATTTAAAAAGTAATGCCCATTTTCAAAAGTATTGTAGTCAAGTACACCTATATATTCTTTATATTGCTCTTCTAAAATACTATATAATAAGTTGTCGTCAATCTCAAATGCTGTTACATCAATATTTTTAAACCCTTGACTTCAAGTTATTATTCTTGCACCTAATGGGAAATAAGTATAAAAGCGATTGCCTTGTTGGATTGTCTCATCTTTATATTTGGTAATATATTTTATTAAACCTCGTATTTCGTAAGCATTTTTAATATTGACAAATCCATAATCTCAAAACTTTTTAATATCATGGTAACCTATTTTTAATTTTTCTTCACTTAATAATATTATGTGTATGTGGAAAAAGTGGCTTGTGCCTTGCACTTCAATAGCCCTTATATATTTAATATTGTTGCCATAGTTTCGCCTTATGCTTTTTATAAATTGTTTAAAGGCATTTAACACTCTATCAAACTCTATATAATGTTCAAAGGTAAGCGTAATTCATTTAGCAAAATAATTTGTCAAGTCCAGTTTATATAGTTCATACCTTTTGCGATTGATTGTTCTATTATAATCTTTTCTATCCATATTTAGTTTAGGCTTATCGCTACGCCTTAACCCATTTCACTTTTTATCTGCCTTTTCAGTATTAAAATTTTTTGAAACAATAATCATTCCGTTTGCAAATTCAATTTTGTACATTTTATATCCCTCCTATATGCCAATACAATTATAAGCATTGCAACTCTTTTTAACATATTTTAAATTTATAAATTTTTCCTTTTTAGCAATAGAACAAGCCACAAACAAGCCCCATAGGCATTGCTTTATATTTTTAGGTGGCAGTTTTTGTAAGTTTGCCGTCTTAAAGGTTTTATTTACCACTTTTCCACAATATTTATTAAAAATATTATCCATGGATGCTGGAATATGTGGGGAGCCAAAGTGAAATCGTGTAAGCGGTTTCTTTTTTTTACTGAAAGGTTGATTGCTCTTTGTAATAAAATTCATAAAGAAAAAGGCAATGTATATTGCGGTTTCATATCAACAAAGGGCTGACAAACTTTGTTTTCGACATTTAGATGCTGAGTCTATAAATATATTTATTTTTAAAAAAACCACCCTCATTAGGGTGGTTTTTTGGGGCACAAGAATAACACGAAAAAATTGTGATTTCTTATGCAAAGTTTAAAGTAGGGTTTGTGCAATTTTTTACATTTCGTTTGAGTTGTTTTCTTCTTTGTAATCGCCGAATGAACATTCAAACTCTTTCTTAGAGTAAATTTTACTTGAATTTTCAACCACTTTTATCCATGGGAATAGTTTTAAAAGTTCTTTCAAATCATCAATAGATTTAAAGGGCTTATTTGGTAAAAAATTAAGTCCTTAAATACAAACATATTTACATCCTATGGCTTCTATTCTTTCTATTAATTCATCTATTTTGTCGGAATAGACAGAAAGATTATCTTCTACCTCTCCCCACATATCTTAATATATACCATCACCATATTTTTACGCCTTTGTTCCATGCCGTATAGTCCATGACAAAAAAGTATTCTCTTTCCTTTCCTATATCATCATCACAAATTCCCGATTCATCATAAATTGCTACTAATTTTTCAAATTTATATTTTATAATTACCTCACTTTCAAGCAGTATATCTCTAATCAGATTGCAAAGTCAATATTATAAAGATTGATTTTTCTTAATAAAAATCTATCGTCATGTTGACAAAGTCAATTAAAGTTTTGATATGTTTATGATTAATGTAGTATTTGTTTAAAAAATATTATTAAGTATAGACAAATTTTTAGTGTTGTTTTAAAATAATAAAAAGAATGGATGAAGAAATGAAATATGTTAAGATGTCAGATTTATATATAGTTGCAGATAAAGGATTCGGGCTTTGCATTAATTCACAAAAATACGACATGATAGGGCTTAGAGATTTTAAAGTTGCTCAGTCTGAAGATGATGGGCTTTGTGATATTGTACCTGTCGGTGGATATGTCCATGGCGTATATCTCAGTGCTTCAGATTTGATTTTAGGAAAAGCAAAAAATTATGGTGATTCTCAAATTCATGACTCATACATTGATGGTGATTTGCTTAAGATATGGCAAGAAATGGTCAAAAGTGATGAGTTTAAAAACCTTTTTTTCTAAGTTGACTGATTATGAAACAAAAATTTCTCAAGATGAAAAAGAAAAAATTAAATCAAATTTAAAAGAAGAGTTTATAATGGGGCTGATTAGAGGACATTCTTTGCTTATAGAAGCCGCATATGGCAGAAAACAAGATATTGAAAATGATTTTGATAAAGAATTTTAATTAAAAAGATATTTGATTTTCAAATTGAAATTCCCATGTGAAAGTTTGCATGAGGATTTTTTTAGACACAACAGGAATAGCACGTATGAAAAGATTGTTTTTTCATTAATACAAGAGTTGATCATTCTTTGAGTATTGACTTAATATAAAGAGAATGATATAATTAAAATAGAATTTTAATAGGGAGCCAGATATGATTTTTGACGATTTTGATCTTGAAGAAGATGATGAAGATATAGATGAGACGATGAAGAAGATGAAATAAATTTCAAAGATTGTAAAAAGTTTGTTGCACTTTTTGATTTAAGTCGTCGTAATTTAATAGTAGAAATATAGAGGAGTAAATTATGCAAATACGATATTATGAAGATAAAGAAATGCTCAATAATAAGTTTTCAATATTTTTGGCGGGACCAACACCTCGCTCTACTGATGTGAAAAGTTGGAGAAAAGAGGCAATTGAAATCTTGAAAAAATTAGAATTGCGGGGGGGGGTAGATATATATATTCCCGAGCCTAAAACTGGAAAGTTTAGCGACAACCTTGCATATTCTGACATCATTGAGTGGGAGCATGAGCATTTAGAGAGAGCAGATGTAATTCTGTTTTGGGTGCCTAGAGAACTTAAAACAATGCCAGCATTTACTACAAATGTTGAATTTGGTATGTATTTAAAATCTGGCAAAATTGTTTATGGTCGTCCAGATGACGCCCCAAACAATAGGTACCTTGATTATATCTACTCAAAAAATTATGATGCAAAGCCTTTCAACAACCTTGAAGATGCATTGAAAGAGTGTGTCAGCAAGGCATTTGAGTGTGAAGGAAAGGATTTTTTCACTTCTGATACTCACTTTGGTTCTGAAAGAACTTTAAAGTTTTCAAACAGAAATTATAAAAATGCTCAAGAAATGGATCAAGATTTAATTTCAAAATGGAATCAAATTGTCAAAGCAAATGATAAAGTTTTTCATTTGGGAGATTTTGGAAATTATGAAGAAATAAAGAAATTAAATGGCAAGGTGACCCTGATTATGGGAAACTATGAGGAAAAAGACTTGCAAGACAACTTTGATAATAATTTTGACAGATATAAAAATCATCTTTTGAGTCTAGGGTTTGAAGATGTGATTGAAAAAGGCTTAGTTTATGATTTAAACGGCGAAAAAATTTATTTGACACACAGACCTCTTGAGTGCAAAAAAGATTGCTTTAATCTCTTTGGTCATATTCATGAAAAGAATATGTGCAAAAGATTTGGCTTGAATGTTGGCGTTGACAGTCATAAATGTTATCCATGCAGTAAAGATGAGATAATGTTCTATAAAAATGCGATAGAAAATCATTATGATGAAGATGTATTTGTGGACAGGATTTGATTATATTGTTTAAGTCAAAAAAAGAAATCAAGAAAGTTTATAAAAAGAAAAAAATATTTTCTGTTTTTAATTTCTTATGTCATACTGATTTTATGGAAAATAAAATTGACAATCAATATGTTTTTAATGTGCTGAAAAATTCTTATAAAAAGTTTGGATATGATTCTGTTGAGAATCAATCTTTTGAATTTTTTGATGGAGATAAAGAGGGGATAATTTTTTCATGCCCTCATGCTGTTACTCAGTTTAGAGAGGGAAAAGACAAGTTTGCCGATTCTGATATCGGACCACTGGGAATGGCTTTGAATGCTATGGGCTATAAAGTCCTTATTAAAACAAAAAATTGTGGTGATGATGCAAATTATGATTTGAAATCGGATTATAAATATTATCTATCTAAGTGGTCAAAAAGCACAATATAAAATATCTTATTGATCTGCATGAGATGTCAAGTAAAAGAGATGTTTTATTTTCACTGGGCACCTGTTTTAGTAAAAATGCTGATCATACTTTTGAACTTACACATCAATTTATCAAAATTGCACAAAAAAATTTAGATGCTGAAAAGATAAGAATTGATTTTCCGTTTGCTTCTTCTTCAAAAAAGAGGGATTCAACTGCAATAAATCTCAGAAATAAAATAGAAACTTTGCAGGTTGAAATAAACAGCAAGTTGTTTCAAAATGATGAGAGCGTTTTAAAGGTGATTGAGACTTTTGACGAGTTTGTCTCTATAGTTTCAAAAATAAAAACTATGCCAGGCTTTGATAGGAATGATATAACAGAGGTCCGAAACCTTGAAAAAGTATTTACTGATGACAAAGAGGGTGAAAAGATTTTGTTGGTGGAAAGGCGAAATGGTGAAATATTGTTGACCTCTCCACATTCACAATCAATGATTAAAGAGGGGAAAATTTGCTATCGTGAAACTTTTTCAGGTGGGCTTTGTCTGGCGCTTTCTAGAAAATATAACTTAAGTAATGTTTGTAAATGTTTAAAAACCGATTTCGATTCAAGTCAACAATATATAGAAAATGTGGTAAATCTTGTAAGAGAAGAAAAAAGCAAGATTGTCATCGAATTGCATATTATGAATAAAAACAGATATGAAGACATTTCATTGATTACAAATCAAGGTTTTTCAATAGGTGGAAATTTTCAAATCATGTCTTCAATTTTGAAAATATTGACGGCGAATGGATTTTCAAAAATAGGGTTGGATTATCCTTTCAACGCATTCAACACCTCTTCTACGGTAAGTTTAATTCATAAGCAAACGGGTGCTTTGGCACTGCAATTTATTGTCAATCAAAAGGTTTTTAAAAGCAGTCAAAAACTTAAAAGGCTTGTTTGGGCTTTAGGCGATATAATTAGAAAGATTAATTGCACAATTTAAAAATTTATGTCACTTGATATTAAGTGGTATTTTTTTAGCAATAAAAAGAGTGTCAGAAAAAATTGATTATGATTCTTTTTAGATATAATTTAAAGAAATATAAAACAAAATATTTGAATCACAACTTTATTTATGAAAAAGTGAAAGTTGTCAGTGGTTTTATAATTAAATAAACAATCTTTTAAAAGCATGAGTTTTGTATGATGGAATTTGAAAGAGATATGTAATATATAGTTTGCCAAATAAGGACGCAAAATTTAATTTTAGATATTAAGAAAGGGTGACCTTGAGAAAGGTTGCTTTTTTTTGTGATTTTATGTAAAAATTAGTTGAAATTATGTCAGACTTTTTTCTTTTCATTTTCTATGATTTTTTTGCGAGAATATTGAATATAATGTAATACGCAGGCATTTAAAAAAAAGAGATTTAAAATGTTTTAAAATTATCATTTTTTGGGCGTAAAATGTTTGATGAAAAAAATTAGTTGTGTTATAATAAGCGTGTAAATTGAAATAGATTTTTAGGAGGTTATTTTATGGAATCTAAAAATTTTGAAGCATGGAAAGGCTTTAAAGGTGAAGGCTGGAAAAACAGCATTGATGTATCGGCTTTCATTGATGCAAACTACTCTGAATATTGTGGTGACGACCAGTTTTTGGTTGGCAAAAGTGAGAAGACTGACAAGGTTTGGTCAAAATGTGAAGAGTTGTTGAAGGAGGAGAGAAAAGTTCATCTTCTTGATGTTGACCTTGAACATCTTTCTGGAATTGACAATTTTCCAGCAGGTTATATCGACAAAGAAAATGAAGTTGTGTTTGGTCTTCAATCTGACAAACCACTTAAGAGAATTGTCAATCCTTTTGGTGGAATCAGAATGGTTGAAACAGCACTTGGTGCCTATGGCAAAAAACTTGATGATGGCACAGTTAATTTGTTTAAACAAATGATAAGAAAGACACACAATGACGGTGTTTTTGACTGCTATACACCAGAAATCAGAAGAGCAAGATCTGCAGGTCTTATCACAGGTCTTCCTGATGCTTATGGTCGTGGAAGAATTATCGGTGACTATAGACGAGTTGCTCTTTATGGAATTGATGTCTTAATTGAAGAAAAAAAGGCTGACCTTAACAGCGAGGCAATGCTGAATCTTGACTGCGAAGAAAAGATTAAAATGAGAGAGGAAGTAAGCGAGCAAATCAGAGCACTTGAAAAAATTAAATCAATGGCTTCTCGCTATGGATTTGATATTTCTCTTCCTGCAACAAATGCAGTTGAGGCTTTCCAGTGGACTTATTTTGCATATCTTGCATCAGTAAAAGAAAACAATGGTGCGGCAATGAGTTTGGGAAGAGTTTCAACATTCCTTGATATCTATGTTGAAAGAGATATCGCAAACGGGACTTTGGATGAAGAGCACGCTCAAGAACTTGTTGACCAGTTTATCATCAAACTCAGACTTGTAAGACATCTAAGAACTCCTGATTATGATGATATCTTTGGCGGAGACCCAACATGGGTTACCGAATCAATCGGTGGTATGCTTGATGAAAAGAGAAGTCTTGTAACTAAAAATTCATTCAGATTCTTGCATAGTCTTATCAATCTTAATCCTAGTCCAGAGCCAAACCTTACTGTGCTTTGGTCTACAAAACTTCCTGAAAACTTTAAGCGTTTCTGTGCAAAGATTTCAATTCTTACAGACTCTATTCAATATGAAAGTGATGATGTTATGTCTCCTATTTATGGTCATGACTATGCAATCGCTTGTTGCGTTTCTGCAATGAGAGTTGGCAAACAAATGCAATTCTTTGGTGCAAGATGCAACCTTGCAAAATCACTGCTTTATGCACTTAATGGTGGCCGTGATGAAGTAAGTGGCAAACTTGTTGTTGAGGGAATTGAGCAGATAAATGATAATGTGCTTGATTATGAAAAAGTTAAATCAAATTATTTCAAGGTGCTTGACACTGTTGCAAAAACATATGTTGACGCTTTGAATATCATTCACTATATGCATGACAAATATGCTTATGAAGCAGGACAAATGGCATTGCATGACACAAACGTTGACAGACTTATGGCATTTGGTATGGCTGGACTTTCTGTTGCAACTGACAGTTTGTCTGCAATTAAATATGCAAAAGTTAAGCCTATTAGAAATGAAGAAGGAATCACTGTTGACTTTGATGTTGAGGGTGATTATCCAAAATACGGCAATGATGATGATAAGGTTGACCAAATTGCAGTTGAGGTGGTTCAGCACTTTATCAGCACTCTTAAAAAGCACAAACTTTACAGAGGTGCAAAACATACTCTTTCAGCACTTACCATCACATCAAATGTTATGTATGGCAGAAAGACTGGTACCACTCCTGATGGAAGAAAGAAGGGAGAACCTCTTGCTCCTGGTGCAAACCCTATGCATGGTCGTGATGCTTGTGGCGCGCTTGCAAGTCTCAACTCAGTTGCAAAAATTCCATATTGTGACTGCTGTCAAGATGGTGTTTCAAACACATTCTCAATTATTCCAAACTCACTGGGCAAGGATATGGAAATGAGAGTAAACAATCTTGTTGGACTTCTTGATGGCTATTTCGTGCAGGGCGCACAACACCTTAATGTCAATGTCCTTGACAGAGAAAAACTTATTGACGCTATGAACAATCCAGAAAAATATCCAAACCTTACAATCAGAGTTTCTGGTTATGCGGTAAACTTCAATAAATTATCTCGTGCTCATCAAGAGGAAGTTATTGCAAGAACATTCCATGAAAAATTATAATAATTAAACTTAATTTAAGATAATTTGTGAAAAATAGGCAAATTTTGATGAAAAATTGATGTTTTTTGATAAATTTTGTTAAATTTCTTGCAAATTATCTTATTTTAAATGAAATCTTCGTTAAATGGTCATATTGACTTTAGAGCAAAAAAAGAAGGTTATAACAAGAGAAAGAGTATAAATTTACTTTTAGAAACGCAAGTTTTTAAAAATTTGACTTTTAAATTCTTTTTATATATAATCTATCTTAATTTTAATAATTTATAATAAAAACAAAATTAAACATAATAATACAAAAGAAAACTTTTTAAAAGGCGAAATAAAAAGGCGAAAAGATGACTTTAGGTAGAATAAGCAGTGAAGAAAGTATGGGGCTTGTTGACGGGCCGGGAATTCGATATGTGGTGTTTTTGCAGGGCTGTCAACTGAGATGTAAATATTGTCATAACCCTGAAACATGGGATATGACAAAGCCTTCATTTATGCTTTCTGCAGATGAACTTATAAAAAAGGTTTTGAGATTCAAGCCATATTTTGGAAGCAAAGGAGGAATCACTTTTTCGGGTGGAGAACCACTTTTGCAACCTGACTTTTTGAAAGAGTGTTTGGCTCTTTGTAAGGAAAACTCTCTTCACACAGTCATTGATACAGCAGGCGTTGGAATAAGTGATGAAATGGTCATGAGTGAAATCTTGTCTCTATGCGACCTTGTCATTTTGGACATAAAGTCGAGCGATGAGGAAAAATATAGAGAACTTACTGGACAACCTATGACAAGATTTAAAAACTTTTTGTCGCTTACTCAGAAACTCAACAAAAAATTATGGCTTAGGCAGGTTATCGTACCAGGTCTTAATGACAATGAAGAAAATATCGAGCATCTTGCAAATTTTATAAAACCGATTAAAAATGTTGAAAGAATTGAACTTTTGCCATATAAGAGTTTAGGCGAAAGCAAATATAAAACTTTAAAAATAAAATACCCTCTTGAAGGGCTTGAAAACATGGATGAAGAAAGATGTAAAAATCTTGAAAGAAAACTTCATCAAATCTTAGGGAGAACTGACTTTTAAACATATAAAATATTTTTGCTTTTTTGGCAAAGATATTTTTGTTTAAAAAGATATTAAAAAGATATTAAAAAGATATTAAAAAGATATTAAAAAGATATTAAAAAGATA
>CAOJSF010000022.1 GCA_948442695.1 uncultured Clostridia bacterium
AATAATTATGAATTATTGGGAGGTAAATAAAAATGATTGATCAAGTATCAGTAATTATTTTGGGTTGTTGTATGAGTAGGGACTTTCTTGACTTTCAAAACCAATCCGTCATACAAATAAATAAATTTGTGTCTCAAAACTCATTTCATTTATTATTTCAAGAACAATTGCCAAAAGAAATAACTAAATTAAAGGATTTCATTCCTTGGAAAACAAAGTGGAATTCTTCTTGCTTTGAATTAGAGTGCACCACTAATCTTGATTATCTTTTAAGAAATTATAAAAGTGATTATCTAATTTTCGACACATATAATATGACATTTGATATATTAGAAATAGTCAAAAATTCTTTAAAGTTTTATTTGACGATGTCTATTGATTTATATGAAAATAAAAACGCATTGATGAATTTTTTTAGTTCACAAGGATTTTATCCAAGAATTATTTATTCAGAGGAAATATCAAATTATATGTTAGAAAAAAGCATAAAAAATATTTCCAGTCTTATAAAACAATATTATGAACCTCATCAAATAATATTAAATACTTTTGAAATGGCAAAATTGTATACTAGCAATGATAAATTATTAAATTTTAAAAATGATTTCAATATAAAAAAAATAAATAAGATAATGAAAAAGTCAAATAAATTATTCGTTAAATATCTAGGAGATGAAATACATCTAATAAAATCTCCTGTAAATTGTATTGCAAATTCAAATCATAGGTGGGGATTATATAATCTACATATGATAGATGAATACTATTTATATTTATTAGAATGCTTTAATAGCATTATTAAAGCCAAAAAAATAAATCTTAATAAAATAAAAACTAGATTTGAAAACGTAATACAACAAAAATATTATACATTTTCTTAGTAGATGGGAGGGCAAGATTATGGATATTAGTATAATACTTCTTTTTCAAAATTGCAAATATATCAAAAAAACACTAATGCAACTACAAATGCAAATTCAAAACAATGATGAGATAATAATAGTGAATGATCATTCCGAAAAAAAATATCTTGATTTATTAGAAGAATTTTTGATTTTAAAAAATGTTTTCTTAATAAACAGCGATACTTTTGGCTGTAGAAGTCATAATAGAAATTTGGGTGCTCAAAATGCTTCAAATGATGTTTTATTGTTTCTTGATGGCGATATACTTATTTATCCTAATGCCATTAATACATTAAAAGAAAGAATGGTTTCTTTTGATTATGCTGCTATTGCAGGAAGTATTGAGGGGATGGAATTTACTGAAGAACACCTTTCTTTAATCGGAAAGGATTATGCATATTACTTAGAAAAAGATTTATTTCAATTGCATAATGATTGGTTTTTACATGATTTTAGAAAACAAATAAGTATTGCACCATATCAAGAATGGCAATGGTTATATTTATACTCTGGAATTCTAGCAGTATATAAAGATAAGTTTATGCAAGTAGGCGGTTTTAATGAAACATTAAAAACTTGGGGGGCTGAAGATATTGAATTTGGTTATAGATTATCGCAAAAATATAAAGTTAAATTTGATGAAGAAATTCGAGGGATTCATTTACCACATCAAAGAGACCAAAAAGCAAATCTAAAAACAAACCTAATTAATATTTATAAACTATTATCAATCTATAAAAACTCTTATTTTGAAATCCCTATAAAATTCAATAATTTTGGACAAGTTGATTTGATTTTAAAAGAAATTATTTATTTAAACAAGAATAAAGTGACTCCTACTTTTAACGAGAACTCAATTGATTGTGATGCTATCTACATTGATTTTCCTCAAAAAATTCTTTATAAAAATAATAATAATGTAGAAAAATTGTTCTTATATGGAATTGCACTCCCTTTTCAAAATAAAACATTTAAAAAAGCAGTCATATCTCAAAACATCTTTATCTATGGTCCAGTTTTTGGATCAGTGATAATACAAGAATGTCTAAGAGTTGCTAATATAGTTAAAATTAAAAAAACAAATTTTGAAGCTAGTAAGTTTATGCTTTCTAAAGATGGAAATTCTTTATTAAAATCTTATGCCATTAACAATATTATTATTCCCGTGAATACAAGTTTAAAGAATTATATTATTAAAGAAAACAAAAAAGAGTTTTTTATAAAAAACGATATAAAAAACATTGAGGTGAAACATATATGAAAAAAAGTATTATAATCCCATATCATAGTAATTTAAAAGCACTCAGAGCATGTTATTATAGTTTAAAAAAAACAATTGATAGAGATACAGAGATAATAATAGTGGCAAATAATGTGGATTCTAATTTCATCAATCTTGATGTTAATTTTTTTGATTGTAGTATATTGAAATTTAATGAGAATCTCTACTATCCTAAGGCTATCAACATTGGTGCCCAAAGTGCTAGAGGGGAAATATTAATTTTTGTAGATGCAGATACTTATTTTATTAATAACAACTGGCAGAAAGAGCTTATTTCGCCACTCCTTAATTCAAATAATATTGGATATACTAGTTCAAAACTAATAAATCCAAAAACAAAAAAAATTATAGATTTTGGGATTTCGTGTTCAAGTTATAACTTTCCTCATCCTTTTAAAAATAGGGATATTGATTTTTCTTTAACCACATCTAATTATGAAGTTTATGGTGCATGTGCAGCTTGCTCTGCTATAAAAAGAAATACTTTTTTAGAAATAGGAGGTTTTGATGAAAAGCTCGTTCATTCTTATTCAGATATAGATCTATGTATTAGACTTAGAGATAAAGGATTAAAAACTATAGTAGTTGCTAATTCGATTGTCTTTCATAAAGGAGCTTCTACAATAGAAAGTGGAATGTCTGAAAACTTAAAAGAAGATACTAAAGGTATTTTTTGTGCTAAACACCAAGCTTCCTTATCTGAAGATATGAAAAAATATATAGAACTAAATGCAAAGTGGGCAAAAAAAGAATTTGTTTTTGAAAAAGACTATATTTGTGTTAATTTATCTACAGTAGCAAATGCTGAAGAATATGTCAAATTATTTTCGCATTACTTAAATATAAATATTTTAGCAGTGTATAGCAAACCTTATACTACTAGAGATGCAGATTACATTAACTTAACTTATTTCTTAGATTATAATATACAATCTATGAAAACACCTATTATATACTTTGTAGATAATTTTTTATCAATTAAAAATGACCCTCTTTGGACTAATTATCGTGTATGCGAATGTGATTTTATTATAGATCGAAATTATAATATTGATTTTATTTTATAGAGATGGAAAGGTGGTTTCATCCACTTCATCAAATAGTATCCCTTTCGGACTTGATTGAAAAAAATTTTTCTTGTTTGTAGAATTTTTAAATAATTTAACTATATTTTCTATAATTTCATCATACTTTTTTATTTCATTCCAGCTTTTATATCCTAAAGAATATAATTTTGATATTATAGAATAATAAAAAGGAAGATGTGTATTTTTATAGTTAATGTTTTGTGATTGCATACAAAATACTTTTAAAGAATATGTATAATTGTGGATAGCTACCTGCTTATCACCAAATTTTTCTTCATAATATCCTTTTAAAAAATATATTGTAGGATATTTATTTTTAAAGTTTGTTTCAAAAATGGATTCCTTTGCTATATTTAGATCATTGTTGATAATTTCTTTGGTAATATTATTTTCTTTACGATTATAAAGAAATATATCCAAATATACTTTAGTTAGCAATAATTTATTTAAATAATAATCATATATTAATTTTCTGTCTTTACTTAAAGTCGAACAAACCATAGAATGTGCAGTTTGATATTTTTTTTGAAGAAAAGCTATTAAAACTTTGTGATATTCATTACTACAATGAAAAATTTCGTTACGCAATTCAATACTCCTTTGAAAATGGTCAATCACTTTTGAGGAATCATAGATTGTATATATATTATAATAATGATATCCCTTATCTATTTCAACCTGCCACAAAGGAACAATATTTTTAGATTCTTTTGCATATTTCTTAGCTAAATCATATTCCTTAAGTGCATTTTTATAATCTGAGGTATTGGGGTTTTCTTCTTTATCAAATGCAATAGATCTCCTATTATGAATCATACTAAGCCAAAAATAAAGTGTTTCATTTTTTGTATAGTTTTTGAATATATCTAATAATCTATCACTTTCATTTTTTAATTTGGAAAATTTTCTTTGTTCAATTAAGCAATTGAAATATTCTCGAACAATATCATAAGTAAGTCGGTTATCATTTTCAGTAAAATAAAATGGTATGTATGATTTTAAAATGAAATCATAAATATCACCATAAAATTCTAAACTGGCACCAAATCCAAAAGAAGATTGAGTTTGAAAAATAAGCCATTTATAAAAGTCTAAAATTTTATTTAAGTACTCAAAGCATAAACTGTCACTAGATATCAAAAAACTAGTGACGTTTTTCATTGCTTGAGGTAGAACCTTCAATATTGTTTCATTACAATTGTAATAAGGTTTATTATCAAATAAATAATCAAGTAAATTCAATAAGGTTTGTTTATCTTGGTCTTCTGATAAGTCCTCATAAAAGGCACAAGTAAATCCTTCTATACTCAAAATAGCATTCTTATATTTAAGCATTTCTAAAGATTCATTTAATCTTGACTTATCAACACAATTATTTAAAAAATAAGTTTGTAATTTTTGATGAGTATATTTTATTATTTCTTTTTCTCTTTTAATAAAATTTAACTTAATTAAATCTTTTAAAATGGTATTAGTTTCACTAAAAAATGAATCTGATATAATTCCTACTAAGGATAATATAGTAAAAAGCGATACTGAATTCGGATATTTGTGCATAACTTTCTCAAATCTCTTTTCTAATATACTTTCTTCTGCATTTATAGATATATCAAAAGAATTTTGGAAAAGAAGATTATCACTAATATAGTATTTTCCTTCTAATTTATAAATAATGTTTTCTTCTTCCAAGAAAATAAGAAAGTGTTTCAAATAAAACGGAGTACATCTAAATTTTTTAGGGATATTCTCGTCCATCCAATCAAAAGAATTAAACTCTAAAGTTTCTTTGAAGTAATGCTTAATTAAATTCTTATTAAAAAGAGGCAAAGTGAAATTGTTTTGGGAAAAAAATCTTTCAAATCCACAATTATGTGCAGTACTTTGAAAAGCATATTTTGTTTGCGAATCTAGATAATCCGTGTTAAAGGAGAATATTGTTCCACATTTAATACTTAATAATATATTGAAAAGGGGATCTACGCAATTTTGCACATTATCTATTAAAATAACAATGTCCCTGTTAGCTAAAAAGCTATTAAAAACATTTAAAATGAGATATTGTGACTCTTTCATTTTATCCTCATCAAAATTTAGAATAGATTGAACCATATATAGATATTGATCGTCTTTTTTATGTATTATATTAAAGGAATCCTTATCTTCTACATCCTTAGACTTAATATCTATTAAGTTCAATAGTATTTTTTTTATAATCAAATATGGATTTAGAGTTTCATTTTCCAAATCTAAATAAATTGCTTGGATTCTTTCTGATGATAAATCACTAAAAATTTCAGCAAGAAGACGTGACTTCCCCGAACCACTTATCCCTTTTAAAACTATTTTTTCTTTTAATTTTAATTTTTTTAAAAATGTATTCTTATAATTCCAATGTATTCCAAGTAAAGGTGTATAAGAAGATTCAACAAAATTAATTTTAATTGGTCTTAAATCCAAAAGATATAAATTATTCGAGTTATCAAATAGGTATTCGCAGTGAAATTGTGGTAACGCAATCACACTTTTATTTTTAACTTTTTTTATAATTTGTAAGCATACTTTGAAAACATAAATTTCTCCAGTTTCTAGACATATTTGTTGAGTTTCTTGGCTTTTATCTACTATAAAAAAATCATTATTTTTTTGTGAAATTGAGAAAACTAAAGTTACAGGATTCAAGTTCAAATTTTGAACTTCTAGCGTATAAAAAAATCTTTCATTGTTAGAAAATTTATACTCACTATCTATTTCCTTTCCTTCAAAAGAAATTAATTTTTCAGAAAATTCTATTTTTCTTTCTTTTTCCATTTGTAGAGTTATTTTTTCTATTTGTTCTAAGGTAATCTCTTCTAAAAAGGAATAGATACTTATACCATTCTCAACTTTTTTATGTGAATCCTTTGCTTTTATTGCTTTAAGTAAATCTTTTACTTTTACTGCGATTATATATTCTAGAAAATTGTCTGCAAACAATAATATTTTTTTATTAGTAGAATTAGAAAAATTCTTTATATAAGTTGAAAATGTTTTATTTAATTTATTCAAAGAGAAAATGTATATTTCATTAATATTTTCGATTACACTCATTATCAAAGTTGGTGAAAGCGAATTGATTGACAACGGAAAAGAATAATTTTTACATTCTCCCCAAGCTACTATATTATTATCGCTTTGTAATTCGAAATCTCTTTTTCCATCATGAGTTTTATTAGTTGTTCTTTTCCATTGATAACCCTTTTTATTAAACATGGGGTGGCAAGTTAATAAAATTTCAATAAGATCTTCAAACATTTGTCCTTTTATGGAACGATAATTATCACTATCCTCTGATTTTACCTCAAATATAGACCAATCAAATATTTTACTCATAAAAAATTACCTCCCAATAATTCATAATTATT
>CAOJSF010000023.1 GCA_948442695.1 uncultured Clostridia bacterium
ACTGCTTTGCAGTCCATCACTTAGTATGTATAACCATCAGTTTTGCTCAAATAGTATTTCTGACTGCTTGACAAAACTTCCGGTAATATAAAATATCTGTTCTTTCACAAAAATAATTTATTTTCATAGTATGTTTATGGAGGTATATTATGATTTTTTTTGACCACTCAAATGGTGGTTGCGGATGTGGATGTCATTCTAGAATAATTCGTCATTCTTGTCATTCTGGAGCCACTGGTCCAGCCGGTCCAGCAGGGGCAACAGGTCCAACTGGTCCTGTCGGCCCAACGGGCGCCACAGGTTTAAATGGAAACACTGGGGCAACAGGTCCGACTGGTTTAAATGGAGTTACTGGTCCAACAGGAGCCACAGGCTCGACAGGTGCCACAGGAATAACAGGCTCAACTGGTGCAACTGGAGCCACTGGTGCGACAGGCATTGCCATTGCATCAAGTTATGGAAGTTTTTATACGACCGCTTCTCAATCTGTCAACAACACATCATTTCCTCTTACTAACACTTTAAATATCAGCGGAATGACAATAAATAATGCGACTGGAGTTGTAACTCTGCCAGATGTAGGAATTTATGAACTACAATATGGTCTTTATGTTGCAAGCAGTGCTACGGCAAATAATCGTTTGGCAATATTTGTAAATGGAGTGGAAGTGGCAGGGACTTCACGAGGACTTGAAAATAACACTATGATAAGTGCAAGTGCGATTGTTCAAACAACTCTTCCAAACAGCACTTTGAATATTCAAGTAATTACTTCAAGCCCAGCAACCTTTTTTGATAATGACGGAATATGTGGGTATTTGACAATTGTTAAGATTGCATAAAGTTTAGTTGGAAGAAAATAATTATATTGCATAAGTGATTTATAATTCCATATCTTTTAAAAATTTAAAAATATAAATAAAAAACACCAAAATATAAAATAATTTAATAAATTTGGTGTTTTTATTTTTATATTTTTTTCTAATTTGTTATCATAATATTAATAAAAGATTTTATAAGGAGAAAAATATGAATTTAGAAGAATTTTTAAAAAGATCTTTGTCGCCTTTTCATGTTGTTTGTAATTGTGAAGAATTGTTAAATAAACACAACTTTCAAAAGTTGTCATTTTTGGAAAAGTGGAATTTAGAAAAGGGTGGAAGATATTATTTGACAAAAAACCAAAGCACAATTATCGCTTTTGTGGTGGGTGATTTGTCAAGTTATGAATTCAATATTGCAGAGGCACATACAGATTTTCCATGTCTTAAAGTAAAAGGAAATAAATTATTCGATTCTATTCAAGGCAAGAGGCTTAATGTAGAAACATATGGCTTGGCAATAAATTATAGTCTTTTTGATTTGCCATTAAAAATTGCAGGGAGAATATCTTATAATAATGGTGAAAAAGTGGAGAGTAAGATTGTAGAAAGTGATTTTAATGTCACCATTCCTTCACTTGCCATTCATCAAAATAGAGATGTCAATAATAGTGCGGTTTTTAGTGTTCAAAAAGAATTATTGCCTATGGTTGGCGATGTTGAGGATATGAAATCAATTTTTAATTTGAAAGATGAAATACTTGATAGTGACTTGTATGTGGTTCCTGATATTTCTCCATATTATTCTGGCAAAAATGATGAATTTATCTGTTCGCCTAGGCTTGACAATCTTGCAAGTGTTTATTCAATTATTACTGCAATTTGTGATTGCAATCCAAAAGGTGTAAGCGTTGCTTGTTGCTTTGACAATGAAGAGGTTGGAAGCAAAAGTAAGCAAGGGGCATCCTCAATGCTTTTAAATAATATTTTAAATCAAATAAATAATAGTTTGGGTTTTGATGAGTCTGAAATTTTTAAGGCTTGCGAAAGGGGTGTGATTTTATCTATTGATAATGCTCATGCCACTCATCCTAGTCATTTTGAAAAGAATGATGGAATAAATGAAGACGAGGCAAATCTAATATATCTAAATGGTGGAATTGTTGTAAAGCATAACATTGTTTATTCTACTGATGGATATACAGCAGGCTTAATAAAAAATATGCTGAATAAAAATTCAATTAAATATCAAGATTTTTATTGCAATTCTGATATAAAATGTGGCTCGACTTTAGGGCTTTTCTCAAGTGCTCTTTTAAACATGAATGCCTGTGATATAGGCATTTCTCAACTTGCCATGCACTCATCCATTGAAATGATGGGAAACTCTGATATTAAAAGAATGCAAGAATGCTGTAAAAACTTTTTCAACTATACTTTTGAATGCTAGTATTGATATTAATTTTACTTAAAAAATTTATCAAATTATATATTTTTTTGTAAATTCATGTAATTAAGTTGATTTATTTGTTTTAAAGTGTTAATATTTTAGTATGGACTGGAAACAAATTTGGAATGATATTGTAAATTTTTTTAAGACTAATGTTTGGAACATTGTCATCTTTTTTGCAGTTTTATTATTTGGTATAATTATAGTAAAACTCTTGATAAATATTTCAAGACGAATTTTAAACAAAACCAAAATGGAAAAAATCGCTGTTGGATTTATTGTGGGGGTTTTGAAACTTGCATTATATTTGTGTTTAATTTTGGTGCTTCTAAGTATTATCGGACTTGAAATAACTGGTGTGCTGACAGCATTTAGTGCAATTTTACTTTCTGTCGGTCTTGCATTGCAGGAAAATATTGCAAATGTTGCAAATGGAATAATAATTGTTTCAAGCAAAATGTTTAAGAAGGGTGATTACATTCAAGTGGATGGCGTTGAAGGTTCTATCACTCAGATTAATTTCCTTTATACTACTATTATGACTACTGATAACAAGCGAATAACTATTCCAAATACAAAAATTGTCAATGGTGCTGTGGTTGACTTTGATAGTAATCTTACAAGAAGGGTGAACTTTACATTCTCTGTTGCTTATGAATCAGATATAGAAAAGGTGAAAAGTCTTATCATTGATTGTATGAAAAGCAATGGCAAAGTTTTGTTGTCGCCAGAGCCTTTTTGTAGGCTTAGTGCAATGAAAGACAGCAGTCTTGAGTTTACAGCAAGATGTTGGTGTGATAAAGAAGACTACTGGACAGTATACTATGATACAATGGAAACTGTTTTTAATGAATTTAAACGCAACAATATTTCTGTCCCATACAATCAAATGGAAATTAGAGAGAGAAAAGATAGTCCTGTTTTGCCGGTCATAGGAAATGGTTTGCCAGAACGCATCGAAAAGGTGAGAGAGGTGCAAAATAAAATAGACCTTGAAAACTCAAGCCTTTCCGAAATCTTTGCAACAAAACGAATAAAAAACAATAAAAAACAAAAGAAATTTAAAAAATCAAAGAAAAAGAATGATTCGCTTGAAGAAATTGTTGTTGCAAATGCCACAAATGAAATTGAAGATAGAGCGACAAAGTTAGAATTAAATGAATCTGCTCAGCAAATAGAAACTTTTGCTCAGGAAGAAAATAAAAAGAAAGATTAGGAGTTTGAATGGAAGAATTATCAATTTATGCAGAACTTATTGAAGCAACATCAAATGCAAACAAATCTTTTATCAAATCTGAAATGGCATTAAATGATGGCAATGTTGAGGATTGTCAAAAATTTAGCAGGGATGGACAGGTGCTTATGAATGCACTTATTCGGGACACATTTTTGGAAATTGATGAATTAGGGGAAAATGACGGAAGTGTAAATGATTATGATTATCCGAATAATTTCGAACTTATAAAGTCATTAAATGAAATAATTGTTTGTGTTGGTTCAATTTTGGCATCACTTGATGATGAAAATGTATTGAAAATCATTATGCCAAAGTTGTATAGAGCAATCAATACATCAAAAGAAATTTATCTTTCATTATTTGAAAATTAAAAAAAGACGATTATTCGTCTTTTTTTTGATATGAAACAATAATAAGGTCGGGGTTGTATTTTTATTATACAAAATTATATATATGTGTATTGTATTTATAAATTTAAGAATAACAAAAAATTATTTGTTTATTGTGTATTATGAATTTCTTTAAATTTTTTAATGACAATTTCATGTATTTCATCAATCGTTTTTGTAGCATCTATAATAAAAAATCTATCTTTGTCAAGTTTTGTCATAAAATCAAAACCTTTTGATACTTTTTTGTGAAACTTAAGTCCTTCTTTTTCTATTCTGTCAAGGGCAATATTTGGATTCTTTCTTTTAAAAGCAATCTCAGGAGAGACTTTTAAATAAAATGTCAAATCAGGTTTTAAATCGCCTATAAGCATTTTTGTCAATTTTAAAATTTCATCTGATGAGAATATATTTCTTGCCATTCCTTGATAGGCAACAGTAGAATCAAAAAATCTGTCGGCAATCACTGTTTTCCCTGATTTTAATGCTGGAAGGATGACTTTTTCAACAAGATGAACACGGCTGGCACAATACAAAAATAGTTCTGCTTTTGCAACAGGAGGGTCCGATTCGTCATGCATAAGAAGATTTCTTATTTTTTCTCCCAGAATTGTCCCGCCAGGTTCTTTAACAAAGACAAAGTCATCTTTGTTTTTGAGTGATTCTACATAATCTTTTAACATTTGAATTTGTGTCGTTTTTCCGCTGGCTTCACCGCCTTCAAATGAAATAAAAAGTCCTTGTTTCATATATTTCCTCTTTTAATTTTGTAAATTTTCAATCCAAACTTTAATATCAAATTTTACGCAAGCAGGACTGGTTGAAAGCATTTTAAAAATGGGTAGGTTGATATCAAAATTTTTGGTCAATGTGTCGTAGGCAAGTGCGCCATTACATAAAATCTTTTTAATATTTTTATATTGTTTTATCAGTGAAGGGATGTCGCTTAGTTGATAATTTGACTTTGAAAGGTTGCAATCACTTGAGCCTTTTAAGTCGCTTTCAATGAATACATCCCATAAAGCAATTTTATGCTTTCGACATAAGTTTTGTTTTTCTTCAATAGTTTTTGGCAAATCTTCATTAAATGCATTTGCTAAAACTTTCCAAAACCTGTTTTGTGGATTTCCATAATAAAAATGGTTTTCTCGAGATTTGACAGAAGGAAAACTTCCCAGAATCAAAATTTGACTATCTTCATTAATAAAAGCGTCAAAACCTATTTTATTTTGCTCATTTACAATTGTGTCTATCTTTTCCATGATTTTATTATAACATTTTTGACAAAATTTTCAAAATCTTTTTATTTGATTGTCATATTTTTTTAAATATTATATAATAATTAAAATGGAGGTTGTATGATTAATATAACTATTGATGGTCATGGTGGAAGTGGGAAAAGCACAATTGCAAGAGCAATTGCAGAAAAACTTAATTTTAAAGTTTTGAACACAGGTTTAATTTATAGGTCAATTGCTTGCAGATATCTTGAGGAAAAGTTGGGTGAACCAACAGATGATATTGTTGAAAAGTTTATAAACAATATAAAAATTGAAGTTTTTTTTGAAAATGACAATCAAATTGTGTTGATTGATGGCAAAAACTATTGTGATATATATAGAAATGAAGAAATTTCACAACTTACTTCAAATCTTTCAAAGTTTCAATCGCTTAGGCAAAAAGTTTTGATTATTGAAAGAACTTTTGCTGAAAAATATGATTGTGTGATGGAGGGCAGATCTATAGGCTCTGTTGCTTTGCCAAATGCTGATGTGAAATTGTTTTTGACTGCTTCAGTTGAAGTGAGGGCGAAAAGGAGACTTGAACAATTTAAAGAAAAAAATATTGATATATCTTTCAAACAAGTTTTGAAAGACTTAAAAGAAAGAGATTATAATGATGAACATAGACCTATTGCACCTTTGATAATTTCTCCTGATTCAATCATTGTAGATTCCAGTTGTATGACTCTACAAGAAACTATAGATTATTGTGTTAATTTAATTAAAGATAAAATAAATTAAAATTTTTTGTTATTATATAGAAAATTTAAATTATTTTAAAAAAAGACTTGACGGTCCCCCCCCCGGAGTATTATATAAGTATTCATTTATTCAGTAATGTGACACTTTTTATAAAAACAAAAGATTAATATACTTGTTTTTAGTTTTAAGTGTTAAAGATAAAGGAGGGTAGGATATGGAAAAAGAAAAAAATGAAAAGAAGGCGAATGGTAAGTTAAGAAATATAAATTTAAAATGGCTTTATTAAAATATGTGGCAATTCCAGGTATTGTCGTATTAGCATTAGCAAGTGCTACTTATGGAATTTGTAAGGAAGTTATGGTTTTAAAATTTTTAAGTACGCAATCTAAAAAAACAACTTCTCAGGTAGAAGTATTTGAAAATAATGTTGAAAATATTAAAACACCTTAATATGAATTTATTTATAATGAAAAAGAATAGCGAAAATCTATTCTTTTTTTGTATCATTTTTGACATGATTTATCTATACATTGCAAAGAAAAATGGTTATTAGAAATATAAAAAGAACTTAAAATATAAAATCCATGACAACGGCTTTGGGAGTATCGTGTAAATAATAGGAATAGATAAAAATAAATAA
>CAOJSF010000024.1 GCA_948442695.1 uncultured Clostridia bacterium
TTGGTGCGGGAGATGGGAGTCGAACCCACACAGTGTTGCCACCACAGGCATCTGAAACCTGCGCGTCTGCCATTCCGCCACTCCCGCATATTTTTTGCAATCAAAATGATTTAGATAGTTTCATCATACAAACATTTTATTTGTGCTGTATTTTTATTTTGTTTTTATTTGAATCAATAATTGTTTTGATGTTTTTTATTGATTCTTTAGATGACAGCAATTCCTAAAACTCAATTTCTGCATTTTTATTATACTTGTTTCAATTTGAAAAATCAATCATTTTTTAGTTTATTATTGCAAATATGCATTTATTATGATATAATTTAATAAATTGAAATAAGTACAGGAGGAAAAATGAAAGCGTATAGCAGTAAAATTACAAACAAGATTTTAGAGCAGGCAGGGAATTTTGAAGATAAAGACGATAAAACATTATATATTTTTGCTGGTCCAAATGGAAGTGGAAAGTCTACCCTTATTGCAAATGATGTAATAGATGGCAAACTTAAAACAAAATATATCAATGCAGACCTTTTTTGCAATACAATATTTAGTGATATCAAAGACACAAACAAGAGAAATGAAACATCCATGTATTACACAATGGATTTAGTAAATAGAAATATAAGAGAGGGAAGGTCCTTTTGTTATGAGACTGTAATGTCACATCCCAGCAAACTTGAAATGATAAAGTTGGCAAAAGAGAACGGCTATAAAATCGTAAGCGTGCTTGTTTATACTATAGACCCAGAAATCAATGTCAAAAGAGTTGAGGCTAGGGCAAAGCAGGGCGGACATGATGTGCCAAAAGATAAAATCGTTGCAAGATATTATCGCACTATGAAACTTGCAGAACAACTGCAAGAACTTTCAGATGAGTTTTATAAGTTTGACAACAGCAAAACTCTGCCTATAATAGATGAACTTGAAGAACAAAATTGTATTGAATAAAATCTTTTTAAATGGTTGAACTTTGAAAAAATAAATTGTTTAAAAATTAAGCATATTTAATAAATAAATGAAAGAGGATTTAAAACCTCTTTTTTTGTGTGATTTATATTAAAGTTTGATAAAATATGATAATTTTTGTTTAAATCAACTGGCAAGATGAGTTTTATTTGAATTGTTTTCGCTTTTACTTGACAAGCCTCTGACAAAGAAGATAATATAGATATATAATAAATATTAATATATATAATTATATATTATATTAGGAGGGCATTATGAAAGGTGTAATCAAAAATAAAATTATGCTTGCTTTGATTTTATCTCTCTTAGTCTTATTGTCAGGGCTCTTAATGCTTTTCTCAGGTAATTTTGATAAAAATGGTGGATTTGGCAAAACCGCAAAGGCGGACGGTGGTGCAAGACTTGATTGTCATTTACAGTCATGTGTCATGGCTTTTAGGTGGGAAGATCTTTCTGAAGATAATATTGAAACAATAAAAGAAGATTTTTATGATGAAAATGGATTGTTTAAAACTTTACCAGCAGTTAATACTGTGGTAAATAAAACACAATTCATGAAAAAAATATTGAATGATTCGTTTGATCTTTCTTCTGTTTATAGAAATTCCGAAGGGGTTGCTTTTAATATAATCCCTTATTTTATTAATAATAGTAAAATTATTCCAAAATCATATGAATATTCATCATTTGATGTTACAGTGACTGATGGGCTTGATGCAGTAAGTTTGGAATGGGTAAGGACTTCATCTAGACCAGGCGAACATAATTTGTCTGCAGAGTTTTATTTGGAATATGAAATGAATGATGAAGATGGCTTTTCTTTCTTTCCCATTGATTATTCAAATGAAATCATTTTTCAAACTTTCGAATGGAAAACGGTTTTATCTACTTCAGGGTTGGGAGAAATGATATATGCAAATGATGTTACTGGGTCAGTGATGACTGAATATGAAATAGAGTCTCCTGACAATTTTGCACATGTTGAAATACTGCCTGCCTATCTTATGCCTAGAATGTATGATGTCACCTTCAGTCTTGCGGGGGAGGGTAAATTCGCTGACGGTTCAACCACTCTGACTGAAAAGGTCATTTATTGTGAAAGAATAAAAGAGCCTGACATGACTGGCAAGGAAGTTATCAGCACAAAAAAAGGTGTTTCTTTTGCGGGTTGGGACATAGAAAGAGTTTATCCAGACGGGTTTCTCTATAATGGTTGGTATGATATTCCTGCAAAATGGAAAGGGGATTTGTATGGGACTTTTTCTTTTGGTCCAGACAAGACTTCATCTCCATGGGTTTCATATTCTTCAGAAAATCATTTCGTAGGAAATACTTTCAATTTCCCAACAATTGAAAGTATGAATAAGCAGGATTTTAAAAAAGGTTATAAGTTTGTAGGTTGGGAGATAAATTTTGAAGATAAAGATGGTCAAAAGTATAACTATGTTTTTCAGCCAGGGAATAATGAAATTCCTTATTTAGGAGGAGTAAAAGAACATAAACTTTTTGTTGCAAAGTGGGAACCTATCAAATACAAGGTGGCCTTTGATCTCAATGGTGGAAATGGCTCTATGAGTGAACTTGAACTTACATATGATGTGCCTTATAATCTGCCTTTTAATAATATAACAAAGACTGGTTATCAATTTGATGGCTGGATATGGAATGATGCAATATATAAACCTACAGAAGGACAATCTGTTGAACTTATAAACTTGACTGATATTGAGGGTGAAGTTTTAACATTTGTTGCGCAATGGGCTATGAATCAATACTGGGTGGTCTATCATGCAAATCATGATGGTGCAGAAATAGAATATAAAGAAAAAGGTCCATTTAATTATAATGAAGTTTTTAGCATAGAAAGGTTTTTCCCTGAATTTTGTAAGGTAGGATATGTGTTTAGTGACTGGCGGGAAAATACACCTGGAAGCGGAATAGGTTATGAAACTTATAGTCCTGGTCAAGAAGTAAGCAAACTTACGACGGCGCCGGGAGGAAAGGTGCATTTGTATGCTCAGTTTACTCCAACATGGGCGTCAAACTGGGGTGCAGATGTTGAGCCAGAATACAGCGAAAAAAATGGAGTCAAGACATATTATATTTCCTCTCGTGAAAATCTTGCATGGCTCTCTTTACAATTTCACAAGTTAGGTTATAAAACAGATGCAGAGTTTGATGGTTTTAAAGATATCAATTTCGTTCAAACAAGAAATATTAGTTTATGGAATTCCTCTAGTGGTAGACCATCACAATCTACTTCAGATGACCCTTTGAAACCATTGAAAGAACTGACAAAAAGTATCTGGCTTCCTATAGGAAATAGTTATAATCCTTTCAGGGGGAAATATAATGGCAATGGTTATAATATCAGTTATCTTATGGCCATAACCGATTTGGAAAAATCTGGTGGTTTGTTTGGGGTTATTGAAGACTGTGAGATTAGAAATGTTGAAATAGAAATAGGGGCTTCTTTCGGTTTATATGATACAAGTGAAATTTACGGGACAATTTGTGGGCAAGCGGTCAATTGCAATATAGATAATTGTAAGTCGAACAAATCAATGTGCTCGCTTTTAGGTGATGTGGTAGATTCTACTGTGAAAAATTGTTTAGTAAAAGATTCGGCGATAGAGTTGGCTGATGCGGAAAACATAGGAGTTTTTGCAAACAGGATTGAAAACAGCAATGTTGTTAATTGCGGAGTGGTCTCTTCTACGATTGTTGCAAAAAACAATGTAGGAATAATTGCAGGACGGGTGTTTGGCGGAAAGATAGAAAATTGTTATTCACAAGGCGTAAATGTTGAAGGTGAAAACAATGTGGGATTTATAGGATATGCAGAAAGTGTGTATGTTAAATCTTGTATAAATAAAAAAGGACATTATTATATTTATGGTGGCGATTATAATGAAACTATTATTGAAACAAAATCAGCATTTATAAAAGGCAAGATGAATGTAGGTGGAATAATAGGTTTTATAGGTGGCAATGACCCTTTATGTAAGGTTAAAATAGAAAACTGTTATGTAGATTACTATGGAAAAAATTCTGAATATAGAGATGGTGATAGCATTTATGGTGATATTTTAGGTGGCATTGTCGGATATGTTTCTTCAGGTGGTGTTAAGATAATTTCATGTGGAGTTATTGCCTGTCTTGATAAGGTCGGCTATTTGGAAAATCAAAATATAGGTTTCATGATAGGAAAACTTGAAGATGCAAACAGTGTAAGCATAGAGTATTCTTTTGGGAGAGAAAGAGCAAGCCGTTATGCTAGTTATCCTTCTCAATACAACAAAGCATCAAATATGGTTGGAATGGGCCTTGAAACAAATGATGTAAAAAAGATTATTAAAAACTGCATAATAAATATTTGGGAGCAAGAGGAATCTTCATATTATCAATATAAAAGTTATATTTATTTTGATTATGTGGATGATGTCAGGACTGATTTGTCAGGATGGATATATTCTGGGAATGAAGTTGAAATTTTACCAAAGGGATTTTCATGGCTGGGAAGTGTTGGACTTATTCCATATAATGAAGAACTTTGCATTGCGATTGCTGGTGAAGGGTTCCAAAATGCTTTAGATATAAACTTGCATTAATAAAAAAACTCTAGTAAATTCTAGAGTTTTTTATTCCATTCTTTAATTTTGAATTTTTTATAAATATTTTTTATCGACAAAATAAGATTTTTATAAACAAATTTTATCATTTTTTGTCATTGTTGAATGCAATATTTGTTATTTTATGTTGTAAAAGCAAAAAAAATTAAAAATTTTTGATAAAATTGCAAAATTATATTTACAATTTGGTAAAATTTTTGTAAAATATCTAATATGGTAATTACAAAGGAGAGGTTTTTGATGGACAAGTTAGATAAGGAGATATACAATTACGATAAGGTGACAAAATTATTATTAAGTTTTAAGTTTCTTCCTCAGATGTTGGGTTTTGATTATATTAGAAGTGCTATTCTTTTTTATTTGGAAAGAGGAGAGGATTTGAGTGGGATTACAACAGATTTATATCCTGTTCTTGCAAAACATTATAAGACTCAAGTTGCTTCCGTAGAAAGAAATATTAGAAGGGCTGTAGAAACGGCTCATGATTTAGGAGGCTTTCTTAGTCTAAATGATTTCTTTGATAATATTGTGTATACAAACAATGTTAATTTTTCCAACAATGAAATCATTGCGATTTTGGTGGAGATTATAAACCTTGATAATAAAAAGCAAATAATTTGTGAGCAGTCTAAAAATATTGTTAAACCAACTTAAAAAACTTAAGTTGGTTTTTTTTACTAGGAGAGATAATAGGGATGAAATGGGTGCTTTCTTTAGGGATGATAAGAATGGAAAGAGTGCTTTCTTTAGGGACGGCAAGAACGACAGGAAAGAAATGAATGTTTTTTTTTATAATCAATATTAAATAGGGATGTATAGACTACAAATCCTGACGATAAAATTAAGCATTGATTTATTGCATTATTATATAAAAGTTGGCAGGCAATGAAGGATTATAATAGATTATAAAATGAATTTATTAATTATTTTTTTATATCAAAATTTTGCAATGAATCATTTGTTTGGTAATATTTTTTGCCAAAAAGAATGTAATTTCTTTTAATTTTTAAATTTACAATAAAACATTTTTCCCATAAAAAATTTAAAAATCAACAAAAGAAATCCTATATAAATGTCAAAAAAGCACTCAAAATAGGGGTGATTGTTGACAACGGCTTTGGGAGTATCGTGTAAATAATAGGAATAGATAAAAATAAATAA
>CAOJSF010000025.1 GCA_948442695.1 uncultured Clostridia bacterium
GTAAAACCCCCTAAGTTAGATTCCTTTGTCCAACTTAGGGGGTTCACTTCAGCTATCATCTCGATGGCAGGGCTTTTTAATATTTGGTACACTAACTTTTTATCTATATTTTGGTGGAGCTGAAGTTGACATCTACAAAGTTTAGTGTTAAAATACATTCAAAAATATATTTGAATGAGGTGTTTTATGATTCAAAATGTTGTTGCTTCAATAATCCTGTATTCTGGGACAGCCGTAGACTTACTTATTATCCTAATGTTATTTTTTGCCAAAAGAAAAAGCAGAAAAGACATCATTAACATATATTTAGGACAATTTCTAGGCTCTGTTAGTCTAATATTGCTAAGTTTGCTTTTTGCATTTGTCTTAGATTATATTCCTAGTAAAGAGATTTTAGGTTTGCTCGGTTTGATTCCAATTTTCCTAGGCCTCAAAGTTTTGCTTTTAGGAGATTCTGATGGAGAAGCTATTGCCAAAGAAGGTTTGAGCAAAGATAATAAAAACCTGATTTTTCTAGTCGCTATGATTACTTTTGCAAGTTGTGGTGCTGACAATATTGGTGTCTTTGTCCCATATTTTACTACCTTAAATTTAGCGAATTTGATAGTGGCTTTACTTACCTTTCTAGTCATGATTTATCTCTTGGTTTTTTCTGCCCAAAAATTGGCACAAGTCCCTTCTGTTGGAGAAACTTTGGAAAAATATAGCAGATGGTTTATTGCCGTTGTCTATTTAGGATTGGGGATGTATATCCTGATTGAAAACAACAGCTTTGACATGCTATGGGCTGTGTTAGGCTAGGAGAAAAAATTATGAAAAAAGATAGTATCTGTCAAGTGGATGTTATAAATCAACAAAATGTTACAACCGCAACGAACTACCTTGAAAAGGAAAAAGTCCAAAAATCACTTCGTATTTTATCAAAATTTACCGATAATAAACAGATAAATATCATCTTTTATCTCCTTGCTGTTGAAGAACTCTGTGTCTGCGATATAGCCTGTTTATTAAATCTCAGTATGGCATCTGCCTCCCACCATCTTCGTAAACTAGCCAATCAAAACATCTTGGACACTAGAAGAGAGGGGAAAATTATATATTATTTTATAAAAGATGAGGAAATCAGAGATTTTTTTAATCAACTAGGATAACAACTATTTTTACTACTTTCTACTTTTCCATGATTATAGGGGGATTATATATGAAATTTTTTGAAGAAAATTATTCACAAGAAATACCTACTCGTATCAAATATTTAAGAAGAAAGTATAATTTAAAGCAAAGTGACCTAGGTAATGCAGGTCAAGTTAGCCAAGTTGAAAAGGGAAAGCGACAAGTTACCGCTTCAATATTGCTTTATTTGAATACTCAAACCGACTCGGACTATAAAGAAATTATTTTTGGAGATATTGCCAAGTTTGTTGAAAATATGTTTTACCACTGCTTCAGCTCTATTTTATTTAGAGATTTGGAAACTGTAGATAAAAGAATGTATTCTTTTCGGACGATGATTTAATTTCAATACAATCCAGCTGTCTTAGACTTTCCAAGACATTCGCAAATTTCAATATTCAAAGAAAAAATTTTTTGGCTTCTGATGAAACTGAAATGGATACTTTTCACAAGAAAGATGACATTGACATTACTGTTGGTGAAAAAAGTTATAACCTCGCTAGAAGTTTTAGAACCAGCACTATCAATGAATTAACTGTCATTGATTTTGAAGAAATGTTTGATATTCTTTGGTTGATGTTAGGGGATAATTTAATTAAATCATTTGAAGTTAATGTCTGTGGCATCCTATTTGAATTAGACGGAAATGGCATACCCTCAACATTTAGGCAAGAAAACATTGATCCACTTATCAATAAATGGTGGTATGATAATGTTTCGACAGAAATTATCCCTAACCTAATAAAAAACTCAAAGAAAATCCACTATTTAATATCGGATTCCTGGTTGATGATATTCTAGAACGAATGTATAAAGAAAATATCCCAAAATCTTACCTTACGTCCGTTCCGTTAGTTATTTCCAAAAAAGCAAGGTCAACTTTTTCGTTGAATGTGACTGGAAGTCAAAAAATAGATGAATTAAAAACTTTACAGATAAATAATGACTTTATGAAGTTAGTAAGTCAAGGTAAAGATATCACAGACTTGTACCAAAAATATTCTGAAGAAGAGCTAACAAATTTAGGTATTCGAATTCATAAATCCAGTGATATAGAAAGGATTGAGGAAAGAACTTTTGATGAAATAATCAGTTGGGTCTCTAATCCTTATGCAACAAGACCAATTCAGGAAAGATCTGCTATTCAAATAGAGCCAACAAGATTTTCACTAGAGGATAAGAAAAGAATAGAAGAAACTGCATCTCAGGGAATAAATGACATCGAACTTATTGATTTAGTTGACCTCTATGATATTAATTTAGACAATACAAGTGTCTCTCGCCATATTGAAGGTTTATTAACGAACAATACACAAGTAACACACTATTTCCAAGAGAAATTAAACGAAGAACTACTTGAAATGGCTTACTCTCTGGATAAGGTTCAGCAAGCCTTTATTAAATTATTAAATGAGGAAGAGATAAGAAAATTTGCACTCTAATGACTAGGCATTAATGCTTAGTCTTTTTTTTTACACCCATTTTTACAAATTTGGATTTCGTAGAAAAACGGAGAGTAAAAAATTTTGATAGTTTTTGCACTATACTGAACATATCAAGAAAACATCTTGACAACTAAAATTTAATTACAGTCCAAATTGATGCGCATCAAAAGGACGGAACTAAACAGATATGAAGATATGACAGTAATGGTCATATTCTGCATTGTATTGTTCCGCCATGTTTTTGGTGTGCCTTTTGTCATACTCGGCGTTCAATGCTCGCTCATATCGTTTCTTTCCGTCCAAGGACGGAAAGGAAGGCTCGCTATGAGCAACAAAGTTAAAGAACGCCGAGAGGCTAAAATCGCAAAAGCAGTTGAGGCTGAAAACTGGAAAGAGGTTGACCGTCTCCTCCAACAAGAACAAAGCAATGCTGAGCGTCGTGACCGATACCACCATAAAAAAGCCTTGAAGAGAATATTTCTCGTAACTACGGTAAACAACGTGAACGCCATGAAATAGTTGCAAGTTCTGATTTGAATCCTCAAGAGGTTCTTGAGAAAAAAGAAACAGAGCAGGCAGTCAATAAAGCTAAAGAAATTTTAGAACCTATTGACCGTGAAATTGTTGAAATGGTGGCTGAACAAGGATGTAGCTATAAGGAAACAGCTCGCTGTATTTCTGAACATTACAAAAAAATGAGTGATGTGACCGTCAAATCCCATTATTTAAAAGCTATTAGAAAATTAGCTCCTCTATTGGAAGACTATCGCTAATACCTAAGAGGCTGTGACATAAGTCTCTATCTTTAAAGAAGACCATTCGAATTTTTTGAA
>CAOJSF010000026.1 GCA_948442695.1 uncultured Clostridia bacterium
CAACCTATTATACATCCAAGTCCAGCAAGCATACAAACAGCACTGGAAATAGAAGTCATAACAAAAATTTTTATCTTATTTTTAAGCAACATATAAAACTGCTTAAACTACAATCATTATACTACACAATATAGAGAAAGTTAATACCAAAGAATATATAAAATCTAAATATTGCTATTTTTCACTATAAAGAATCAAAAGGTTTTAATAATGATAATTATTATTTATTTTTCTTCAACAACTATAAAATTGCAACATTTTTCTTTATAAACAAACACTTTAAAACAATAAAATATCAAAACTTAAAAATATTGTAATTTATAAATTTAAGTAAAACTTAAAAAAACTAATCAAATTATAAAATCATTTCAAAGTATCATAAACATTTACAAAAAATCAACAATCAACATTATTGCATATAAAACACATTTTTATCAGAGAAAAAAAACTTAAGAAAAATAAAAAATTCTTTCATTTTTAGTGAGAAATGTCTTTCGTGAATAGTAAGAAAAATCTTTCATTAATAGTAAGATATTTTTTATTGATTAATAATAATAGTAATAATAATAAGTGTGGATATGTGTATATCTTTAATAAAAAACTATATATAGTATAATAAAAAATAAAAACAAAAATTTTATACAATATATACAAAGAAAAATTGTGGACAACTTGTGCATATCTCAGAAAATTAGTCCACAATTACACAATTTATCAACAATTTTATTATTTCTTTAAAATTTTTAATAAACATAAAAAATACAAAAATAAATTGCTATTTTTTTTAGTAGATGTTATAATAATTTTATTATGAGTAAAACAATTTGTGCAATTTCAACACCTTTAGGAAAAGGTGCAATTTCAATAGTAAGATTAAGTGGTAAAGATTCTCTAAATATAATGAGAAAGGTTTTTAATTCAAATTTTTTGGATAAAAACAATATAAAACCTAGATATATGTATTATGGTAATATCACCCTTGAAAACAACAGTAAAGAAAACTGTCTTGCAGTGTTTTTTAAAGGACCTTTTAGTTATACAGGTGAAGACATGGTTGAATTTCAGTTGCATGGAGGGACTTATCTTACAAAAAGCGTGCTAAATTTACTGATTTCAAATGGCGCAAAACTTGCAGAAAATGGAGAATTTACAAAACGTGCTTTTGAAAATGGGAAGATTACACTTGATATGGCTGAAAGCATTATAGATGAAATAAATGCCGAAAGCGAGGGAGAACTTAAGGCTTCACTCCAACTTTCTGACGGGAAATTGACACATACAATTGTAAATATGCAGGGAAGTTTGACAGAATGTCTGGCACAAATAGAGGCAACTTTAGATTATCCTGAAGAGGATTTTGAAGAAGAAACAAGATTCAGTATTTTTCAAAGTATTCAAGAGTTAGATTCAAAACTTTCCGCCCTTTTAGAAGATTCTAAAAATGCAAGTAGAATAAAAAATGGAATAAACATTGCGCTTGTGGGTGCACCAAATGTAGGAAAAAGTTCTACTTTAAATGCTTTAATAGGTGAAAACCGTGCTATAGTGACTGATATAGAAGGCACAACAAGAGATGTTTTAAGTGAAAGCGTATATTATAAAGATTTAAAGTTAAACTTTATAGATACTGCCGGAATAAGAGAAAGTGCAGATAAAGTAGAGAAGTTAGGAATAGAAAAATCTAAAGAATATATAGAGCGCACTGATGTAATTTTGCATTTGCTTGATGGAAGCAAACAAATGGACGGATATGACAAGTTGATAAAAACAATGCTTAAAAATAAAAGTAATGTGATTACAATAGTAAATAAAATAGATTTACCTAGAAAACTTGAAAAACAAAGCAATGAAATTGCTATTTCTGCTTTGAATGACCAAAATATAAATAAAATAAAAGAACTTATCTATAAAATGGTTGAAGCCGAAAAAATTGATTATTCTCGTATTTTTGTTTCCTCTACTCGACAACTAGAAATTTTAAAAGAATGTAAAAAGATTTGCAAAGAGATATTATCAAATAATGATCAAAGCATGGATGTAATTTCAATGCTTATTAAAAAATTGTGGAATAGTTTAGGAAAAATTTCTGGAGATTGCGAAAATGAAAATATAATTGATTTAATTTTCTCAAAATTCTGTTTAGGTAAATAGATAAAAGATTGTTATGAAAAGATTATAAAAATATAACAATCATGCAATAAATTATGATGATTTTTAAGGTTTTCGATTAGTTTAAAAAAATATAAATAATATGAAAGATGTTTAAAAAATGCTTTATCAATTAAGATAAAGTATTTTTTTTATTTTAAGTTGTTTAAAAATGTTTAATAGATATGAACTACCAAATAAAATAAATGATAATTACAAATTTTTTAATATTGACCACTTTGTTTAATAAATCAAATTTTTAAAGTTGTAAAAGCCATTAAATTTTTGTAACAATCTTTTTTAATGAATCTTCAAAAATTTCCTTTGCCTTTGGATTGTTTTCTAAGTCATAAGGAACATTTGATAGATAATAAATTTGTTTTTTACAAATTATTAAATTAACAACTTATTACTGTTTCCAATATGATATTCTGTGTCCGTCAGACATACAATTATAAAAGTATCATATTCTATATTTTTTATTAAGTTTTCTAAGTTATAGTTTTTTAAATAATCCAAATCATTTTGTTTAATTAAAAATGACTTTCCAGTGCTTTTAAAAACTTGTTCAAAACAACCTTGTTTAGTAATAATCTCGTTGCGCTTATTATTTTGCTTCTATTTTTCCATCAATCCATGAAAAATTTGCTGTTTAAAGCAAATATGCATGTTTTGTATATTTTGAGACAAATAACACACTTGCAACACCTCCATAGATTGCCCTAAAAGTGCAAACTGTTCGGTATAAAGTTCCTGTGTTTTTGCCCATTTTATGACATCCTATAAGTCTTTATAATGTCCAGTAAAAGTTATTCATTCCTTACTTTTATCACTGAAATTATTAGAATTGCGTGTATTAAGGTTTACTATGTTGTATCCAAATTTTAAAAAAAATTATTCCAAAACAAGCATATGTGGATAATCTTTTCTTACACCGAGACCATGTTCTAAAAATATTAATAACCTCTACTATATAAAGTATTAAGCCTAACTGACATTTTTAAGTCATGTATTTTTTATGTAAATTTCTTTAAGCATAATTTTATTATAATATTTTTTTTCAGTTGCATTAAATAATTTAAATAAAAAAATATTTAAGATATTTTAGTTTATACCATAATACATATTTTTTGTTTAGATTGATTTTATAAATATTGCAAAATTCTTTTTATCATTTAAGTTTATATAAAATATATTAACTGATTATTTTAAAATAGACTTTTTCTAATTTTGATAAAATGAAAT
>CAOJSF010000027.1 GCA_948442695.1 uncultured Clostridia bacterium
AGCGCAAACATAATGAGCTTTTTGGGTACACTTCCTATTGCCAAGTTTTGTTCTTCTTTCATTTTGTCAAAATCCTTTCTTTAGATTTTAATTATAGTATCAGCAAGAGAAGCCATATCAGGGTCATGCGTAATAATAATACAGGTTTTTTCTGCAAAAATAGTATGTATTGATTGCTTTACCAAATTACTTGTTTCTATATCCAAGTTTGATGTAGCTTCATCAAAAATCATTACGTCCGGGTTTTTTATAATCATTCTTGCAAGTGCAATTTTCTGTTTTTGTCCTCCCGACAGGTTTTTACCATTTTCACTTATCACTGCTTGAAGTCCCCCTGCAAATTCAGAAATATCCAATCCTGCTTTACTTAATGCTGATATAATTTCATGTCCATCTAACTGTGGTGCAATAAATCTAATGTTGTCTAATAAAGTACCCGAAAAAAGAACAATATTTTGTGCTACAATCCCAACTCGATTTCTCAAATCTGATAAAGAAACATTTTTGATTTCAATATCGTTAATGCGAATAGAGCCGGAATAATCTTTATAAAATCCTAAAAGCAATTTTGCAATCGTTGTTTTCCCACTTCCATTTTTCCCTAATAGTGCAACTTTTTCATTTCTGCTAATTGCCATATTAAAATTATCAATAACTGTTTTTTCACTATAACCAAACGAAACATCTGAAAATATAATATTTTCTATCTTTCCAACCTGCCTATTTCCACATATTTCATCTTCGGTTTTTAATTTTAGCAATTCGTTAATTCTTGTTAAAGCTGCAATACCGGGTTGTACCATAATACTAATACTTGCTAAAAGTTGCATAGGTGCAAAAATCAATAAAGCATATTGAGATACTGCCCAATAGTTTCCTAAAGACATTTTTCCTTTAATGATAAAGATACCGGAAAAAACAATAAGCAGAACGGAAGCAATATTTGTAATTCCTACTATACCCTCGGAAGCAATATTCATCATCTTACCGCGTTTAACGGATTTATCTGCAACTTGTTTAAGTTGACGGGATATTTCAGATGAGCGTTGATTTTCCATTTTTAATTCTTTAACTGCTGAAATGCCGCCTATATTTTCTTGTACTTTTCCCGATGTTTGGGCTGTTGTTTCAAGCAAAGCCTTTGACGCTTTTTTTATCTTAATGCTTGAATAATTAGTGAAATAATATATAACAGGTAAAAACAGCAATAAAATCAAAGATAATTCCCACCGAATTGAACATACAAGAACCAATGCACCAACAAACGAAACTATACTTGTTACAAATTTCAAAAATACAGGGGAGAAAAATACATTTAATGACTCAGTTTCTTTTATTCGTTCAAAAATATATCCCGTTTGTTGCTTGTCAAAAAATTCCATAGGTAACTTCAATATTTTAGTAAATAAGTCGTTTTTCAAATCGGCAATAAAATAGCTGCTTGTCTTTGTTAAATTTTGACTTATAAAATAATTGACAGCAAAACTGCAAATATATACAAATCCTAAGAATATACTGCAATATGTGATTGTTTCTATTGAAGTTTTAGCGACACCCTCATCTAAAATATAACTAACAAGATATGGTGGTAAAAGTGTCAATACTGATGAAATAATCATCAAAAAAAATAGTGAAAGTATTTTTGCTTTTTTGAAATAAGAAAATAGAAAAGAATATTTTTTCATGTGGTAACCTCCTTGTTCAGCATTGTTATTAACTGTGCAAAAATTAACGTATCTCTTATCAAATCAAATGGCTTAGCTGAAAATCCGGTTTTATATACTTGAAGAAGAACACTATCATCAATCGACTTTTTCCTAAGCAAGTTAACAAATTTTTCAACTGCCTGTTCTGCATTTTCTTTTTCCTTTAGCAGACAATATAAATGTGAAACATTCATATAGAGCATAAAATAAACACTATGGTCTAATTCCAATAGTCCGGCAAGAGTAATCTGATTTTTAGTAACAGCTAAAGCTCCTTGCAAATCATTTTCTTTTTGCAAATATGAAATTTTATTTCGCAGCTCATGTAATAACTGTACCCCTAAAGAAATTATTGCGGTTTCAATCTTATTTATGGCATGTTCATCAGTTCGTAATAATAAGCTGTTTGTCATATCGACAGCCGCAAAATTTTTTACTTCACTATCAGAAAAAGAAAATGGAAAATGTTTATACTGTCCTATCAGCATAAACAAATGCCCTAAAACAAAATGTTTTTGTGCCTGCACATTTTCAGACGCGCAATTTTGACAAAGAGCTATCATTTGATATACTACTTTTTCTCTTATCTCCACTTCTTGAGCCAATGCAATATATGGAATAACAGAAATTATTAAATCCAGTTTCAGCCTATCGTTTGTCGGAAACAGATAACATAATGCTTTTATTTTTTCCATTCCATTAAAATACTGTTTTTGTGCGAATAATTTCGTACATTCCTCTTTGAAATCGTTGTATTCTTTTTCTGTTAATTCATTTGAAAATCCAAATAAGCAATCTATTGAAACATTGAAGTATCGTGCAAGAATAGGAAAAAAACTTATATCGGGATACATTTGCTCATTTTCCCACTTTGAAATTGCTGCACATGACACTCCTAATATTTCACTTAATTGTTCTTGTGTAATACCTTTTGCTTTTCTCAACCCTTGCAATATTTTTCCTACCGCTAATTTTTGCATAAGTAATCCCTCCATATATATTGTACTCTAATTGTTTTACTCGTCCCATGTACTAGTAGTTAACTTATGATATATATTTTTGTAACCTATTGTTAATATAATGTGTTTTAGCAAAGTAATCAACACTTGAAGAACAAATAGTGGAAATATTTAAGCTAATGGTTGGAACTATGTAGACATATCCAAGAAGAAAGGTGAACAGTAAAATGTAGTAGGGTGAATAACTATGGCAAAAAGACCAGTACCAAAATACGACTTCAAGGCTTTTGGGGCAGCGATAAAGGCGGCGCGGACAGGGCGCA
>CAOJSF010000028.1 GCA_948442695.1 uncultured Clostridia bacterium
TCATGTAGTTAATGCCAGGAGTAAATATAATATTTGAAAAGGTTAGATTTAAATCTTCTAGGAAATCTGCAATTTTTTTAAAAGAAATATCCTGCCGAAAATCAACGGAAAGATAGGTTGTTAAGTTACTCGATTTTTCTGGGAGATCAATTCCAACGATTTTGTTAAATTTCTTAGAGTAGCTTTTCAAGAATCCCTTACATATCTGACTTTCTGAACCAATTAGTAACAAATTACCATTACTCATGAAAAACACCTTCTACCATAGCATAATTATCCAACTCCCTCACAAGGTTTAAACTAAGATCCAAACTCTCAAAAATTTTTTCTAGTACACTGTAGGAATATAAATACTTTACAGATACTCCTATTTTTTGAGAGCTTACTAAGTTATAGATAACACGTTCTTTAGACTTATCAAAAAAGTTAACACTATAAAATTTTTCATTATTAACATAAGTAGCTTGAATAGTCCCTGATGTAGCCTCAAAGAATTCTTCTTTCAAAAAATCAAAGATAATTTTCTTAATATTAGGCTGTGTCTCTTTTACCTTTTTCAAAAAATCAAAAAATTCTTCATGACTGAAAAGTGAGACAGAAGTTGCTGGAATAATAATGACTTCAATGTCTTTCAGCGGAAATTTTTCAATCTCTTGTAAGGTAAGTTTATAAATTCTTTCACGTCCCTCATAAGCAATGTGTTCCGCCATTTCTTTTGCTGGCTCCAAGCCAAAGATATTGTAACCCTCATTAAACAAAGGATTAAAGACTCGCCCAGTTCCACTACCAACTTCCAATACTGCCATTTTTTTATCGAAAAATTGTTTATATTCATCAATATCATCTTCCAATAAAGCATCTTGATCAACAATTGAGTGGTAATAGTTAGCAAATATATCGTCCGCATAAAGATTTTCAATAATTTCTAAATTCTCTGATTTTTTTTGTAATTTGTCAAAAATTAGCGATTTATCCATAAATTTGTAGCATCTCCTTTACTTGCTGCAATTCCTTTCTCTCTGATGTATCGCTATAATCTTTTATAATCATTTCTAACTGTTCAATAACAAGTTCATTTACCTTAAATAGGCGTCCTGACTTAATATTTAAGGCAAAATTTCGCTCCTCATTCCAAAAAGCGATCCACGATAGTTGACTGGAAGGTACATTAACGGGAGGTAATTTATAAGTATTATAAGGAGTAATAAAATTCAGCCCACCATAAATATGTGTGATATCTAACAAAACTGGAAATAAGTACTTTAAATCTGTTCCTTCCAATGTTTTCTCTCTTTTCAAAACTTTTAAACTTACTTGGTTGGATAGTTGACTATGACTTTCTCCTGACATCCCAATGCTTAGATTACACTGCGAATCTAAATAGAACTGCCCATTTTTAAAATATAATGAATTAAAATTGGAAATTCCAAGTAAAATACCATAATCTAGGACTGGATCTGTTATTTCTATTCGACCAGTCTGAATAAATTTTTGAAGAGCATTATTTAACTCCTTACTATCTAATGCCATAAATTGTCTTTCTTCAAAGTCAACTAGCGATTTTACGATAATAGGTAGTGAATTTAAATAGGACTCTTCCTCCGTATAAATGGCACTATTAACTGCCAAATATTTTAACAAGCCACCATTTTCTGTTACAAACTTATCAATATCATCTACGTAAAGGTGCTTCAAAACTCCTCTTGTCAAATGAGGATAGATAGCGGTCTTAAAAGCTTTAAAACCATTTTTAAAAACTTGCTCTACATTGATTGAGACGATTTTTTGATACATATCATGATTTTTCAACTCTGATTTAATTTCTTGTAAATTTTGACTTTCAAGATAGTCATCTACGCTTTCGATATTTACTACTTTAATCTCCATATCAAGTTGTTCTTGTAAATAGTTTGCTAAACGATTTAAACGATCATTCTCTGCAAGAGCTACAAAAATATATTGATCAAACTCTAAAAATTCTAAGTAATCAATCAAATCATCAAAATTTTGAGTGTCAAAATCAAAATAATCAAGGCTATATTTCTTATCAATTTGAGTTGATAATTTCAATGAATACAATAATTCTTCTTTTTCAAAAACAAAATTTAACCCGATCATATTTTCTCCTTTCTATCCCCCTATTTAGGAAAGCGTTATAGCAAAAACAAATCATCATAATTTATTTACGACCAAATTTAATAATAACTAAAATAGCCTTTTCATCTAACTAAGCAATTATCGTAGTAATTTTTTTATAAACCAGTATGTTGGCATAATAATCATCGCTGTCATAAAATCACTTCCTTACATTTTTTACTTTTAACTTAATCTTTTCGTTGTTGTTTTACTGCTACAACAGTAAATACTATTATGGCAAAAAGCCATACAATCCAACTATAAAGTTGTAGATGAGCGTGACTCCAAGAAAAACTCTCCCATTTGCTGAAAAATTTAGTGAAAAGTCCCATAAAACTATAATCTGTCACTTTAGAAAGTGTCTTATCCATCCCAGACAACATCGGTAAGAAGGCAATAATTAGCATAGTAGGTATACTAACCACTTGAGCCATAACTTGTGATTTTACTACTAATCCCAAAGACAAATAAAGAAGTAAAACAATTAGCGCAACTCCCAGTCAAGTCCATAATCCTGTGTAAAATACTATACAATGTTTTACCGGTCTCTCA
>CAOJSF010000029.1 GCA_948442695.1 uncultured Clostridia bacterium
CAACCTATTATACATCCAAGTCCAGCAAGCATACAAACAGCACTGGAAATAGAAGCCATAACAAAAATTTTTATCTTATTTTTTAACATAATTTTCTCCTTAAACTTCCTATATATACATAATTTATCTTTTAATACAACTTATATTTGATTTTATTGTTTATTTTTATGACTATCTTTACACCTTTATTATACTATGGGGGGGGATTTTGTCAAGACTTATTTATTTTAATTACTCAATAAAATTGATTTAAAAATCTAAATTTCTATTTCTTCTTCTACTTTCTTTCATATCTGTCATTTTTGCTAAAACTATTCTTTTTAAACTTTTCGTTTCTCTCTTTTCTATTTCTTTTACTATCTCCAACAGTTTCAGAAGCGATTAAAGAACCACCGAATGATATCAAACAGAGTTCCGAAAGTGCTAAACCAGTATAAATTGCCTTTTTTAAATCATCAGATGTTTTTAAAACAGGATTTATTTTCTCGTCGTATTCTTCACAACTTATGTTTCCATATAGCATATCATCAAAATATCTATCATGAACTTTGTTATAATCAACAAGATTTCCAGCATATTCAAAACCGCATCCAACTGCAACCAGTCCTGAAACAATGAATCCCAACAAAGATACTTTTGCCATTTTAAAAAGTCTGTCGCTTTTAATATTTGAATCGCAATATTTATTAGTCTTTATTTTTAAATCATTTTTACCTTTCAATTTCACATTTCACCTCATTAGAAAACAATTATTTCACAAAAATAAATTTAATCAAGATGTAAAATTATAAATCAACAAAAAAGACAGCGTCTTGCCGTCTAAATAATTTCAATCAAAATTTCAACATCAAAACACTCATAAAAATCAATGACCCTAACTGCTATTTTTCTTCTCTTAATTTTGATTTTTTTCTTTATTAATCATGCCATTTCTTATATCACGTTTAATTTTCACAACTTCACAATCAATGACTTCCACCCTTTTATTATGAACAAAAGTTGAAACCTTTATCTTTATTTCAAAATACTATCAACAAAAAATCTTAAGTTGTACAATTTTTCAATTTCTTTACCACGCTCTGTCTCTAAAAACTTCGCCTATTCTTGAATTAACATGAGATATAACCTCAACAACTTTGACTTTTCTAAAGCATTCAAAATCCATTTAATTTAATATAAAACATTATCTTTATTTCAAAATACTATCAACAAAAAATCTTAAGTTGTACAATTTTTCAATTTCTTTACCACGCTCTGTCTCTAAAAACTTCGCCTATTCTTGAATTAACATGAGATATAACCTCAACAACTTTGACTTTTCTAAAGCATTCAAAATCCATTTAATTTAATATAAAACATTATCTTTATTTCAAAATACTATCAACAAAAAATCTTAAGTTGTACAATTTTTCAATTTCTTTACCACGCTCTGTCTCTAAAAACTTCGCCTATTCTTGAATTAACATGAGATATAACCTCAACAACTTTGACTTTTCTAAAGCATTCAAAATCCATTTAATTTGATATTAATCATTTTTTTCCTCTATCAAATTTAAGTCGTAAAACTCATTCATTATATATAATTCATCTTCATTTCTCTATTACTTAATGAAGCGTTTTTAAATATATTACAGTTGAAAAACGAGATATGTTAATCTTTGTATTAATTTTAATATAGATTTCTATAATATATTTTTCAATTTTCAGTTGTCAACTTTTTTCCACAATTAGGGCAAACTTCATCATCTTCAAAAAGTTGACTTCCACAATCACAACAATACTCATCTTCGAAATTTTCAAACTCTTCCATAAAATTCAAAAATTCATTTGACACAATAAAACCTTCATTGTCTTCTTCGAGAACTTTTTCATCACTATTGTTAAGTTTTTTTCTTCCAACATTGACCATATAGAAAAATTTTTAACTATTTATCTTTTTATAATAATATGACCTTATCCCCCCATTAAAATGTTTTTCATAAAAAACGCATACGAAAAGCATACAAAACACTGCAATGACTCTTTTATAAAACAAAAAACCAACCTCGTGCGGTTGGTTTCTCGATATTCCAGCAGTGTTCTATTTTCCCGGGCCGTCGCCAGCCAAGTATTTTCGACGATGAAAAGCTTAACTTCTGTGTTCGGTATGTGTACAGGTGGATCCTTTTCTCTATCGCCACTGGAAATGGTATAATTACAAGTATAAAACTTGGAATTACTGAAATTCATTATGATTTTACCATATTTTGACTTGTTTGTCAAGTGAAAAATCATATTTTAGTTGCTGATAGAGCCCTGACGACTACATAATATAACCAAATTTTTGGCTATTCCTTGCGGAATAATGTTTTTGAATGTAAACAAGATTACTTTTACTAAGTTTTTCCGTGATTAAGCCCTCGAACTATTAGTATCGGTCAACTCAAAGCCTTTATATATACGCTCTTACATCTCCGACCTATCAACGTTGTAGTCTACAACGGTTCTTACTAACTTATGTTATGGGATATCTAATCTTGAGGTGGGCTTCACGCTTAGATGCTTTCAGCATTTATCCCTTCCATACATCGCTACCCAG